>NZ_CP108067.1:1204500-1806750 GCF_036178145.1 Streptomyces sp. NBC_00273
TCTCCGGGGTGAGCATGCTGCCGCGGGCCGTGCCAGCCTTGGACGTGCTCGCCTTCGCAGCGGGGGTGGAAGCCGGGGTACCGCCCGAGGTGGCGACGGCGGGCCGGGTGGCGCGGGAGTCGGCCGCGTCGTCGTTCCCGGAGTTCCCGTCGGGCATCAACTGGACGATCCCGACCACCGCGGCCGCCAGCACCACGGTCAGCGCAGCGCCGATCAGGGCCGGGCGCCTGCGCGGTGCGGGCGTCAGCCCGACGGGCGTGGTGGGGGCCGCGTAGGGGGAGGCGCCCTGGCCGAACGGCGGCGGGGTGGGCGATCCGTACGGGCCGCCGTACGGGCCGTACTGACCCGGGACGCCGGGCGCGGCCGGTGCGCCCGGTCCGGCGGGCGCGGAGACGGACGGCGCGGAGACCGCCGGCGCGGAGACGGACGGCGCGGAGACCGCCGGTACGGAGACGGCCGGCGCAGCGCCCGGCGTCCCGTAGCCGGATCCGAAAGCGGCGCTCGCGGCCCGGAGCAGTTGTTCCAGCTGAGCCCCGTCGGGCCGGGCGGCCGGGTCCCGTACGAGCAGCCGTTCCAGTACGGGTGCCAGCGGGCCGGAGCGCACGGGCGCCGGGATCGGCTCGTCGAGCACGGCGACGACGGTGGCCAGGCTGGTGGCCCGGCGCAGCGGGTTGGTCCCCTCGGCGGCCACGTAGAGGAGCATCCCGAGCGACCACAGGTCGGAGGCGGCCAGCCCCTCCTCCCCGCGGACCCGTTCGGGCGCGATGTACTCCGGGGAGCCGATCAGCACGCCGGTCGCGGTGAGTCCGGTGGAGTCGTGCAGCGCGGCGATGCCGAAGTCGGTCAGCACGGCCGACCCGTCGGGGCGCAGCAACACGTTGGCGGGCTTCACGTCACGGTGGAGGATCCCCTCGGCGTGGGCGGCGCGCAGCGCGGACAGCACGTCGAGGCCGAGCCGCACCACCTCGGCGGGCGGCATGGGGCCGGACTCCAGGCGGTCGTACAGGGAACCGCCCCGGACCATCTCCATGACGATCCACGGGTGCCCGTCCGTACCCTCCGCGGGCTCGACGATGTGGTGGATCGTCACCACGTGGGGGTGGGCGAGCCGGGCGAGGGCACGGGCCTCGCGGACGGCGCGTTCGCGCATCTGGTCCGCGAGGCCCGGCTGGGCTGCGGCGGTCGCCGGGTCCGGCGGGCGCACCTCCTTGAGCGCGACCTCGCGGTGGAGGGCGATGTCGCGGGCGCGCCACACCGTACCCATGCCCCCGCTGCCTAGCGGTGCGACCAGCTCGAAACGGCCGTCGATCAGCTGTCTGCCGGCCTCACTCGTATCCATGGGCGCTCATCGTAGGGGGCGACCGGATCAGCAGCGTCGGCGGTCCACCGTCAGCGTGCCCTGAGCGGTGGCCACCGTCCGGTCGTAACACCCACCAGGTGCTGCGGACCCGTACAACCGGTAGCGGGCGGACGTGGTGGCGACCGCGTGACGCTGGTCGCGCGGGACGTTCGCGGTGTAGGTGGCGTCGCCCGCGTACCGGTCGTCGAGCCGGGAGCGGTCGACGACCTTGCCGCCGCGCAGGGTGACGGTGTCGGCGCGGTCGCCGAGCGAGAGGACGGTGCGCAGCCGGTCGCCGGCGCCGAGGGTGGTCTCGCCGTCCATCGTGTAGGTGCGGTCGGTCCGCGTGGTGGCCGGCCCTCGCGTCACGCTCTCCTCGTCGGTCCACGTGGCGGTGAGCGCGTCCTGGTTCTCGCCGTCGGTCCAGCGGTGCACGGAGGTGCCCCGTACGGCGCGGGTGACGGTGGTGGCCACGCGGCCGTGGGAGGTGTTCAGGTGTCCGGCGACGGTGAGCCGGTGTCCGCCCTCGGTGTCCAGGCGGTGCTGCGCACCGGGGGCCGCGGGGGTCCACCGGGAGTGGCCGGTGGGATCGCCCGGCTCGTACCGGGTCAGGGCGCCGGTGACGACCTCCCGGGCCCCGTCCTGCCAGAGCAGCAGGTTGGTGGGGGTGCTCCAGCCGCTCTGTCCGGCGGGAACCCCGGCGACGGAGACCTCGATGCGGTGCGGTCGGCCGTCGTTGAGGAGGGCGGCGTAGGGAGTGAGGTCGTAGCGGATCGGCTGGACGTCGAAGGCGCGCGGGCCGGGGGTGACGTACCAGAGGAAGGGAGCAGGTAGCAGTAAGGGAGTACGTCTGACCTGCGGTTTCACAGCAATCCCTCGGGATATCACCACACTTGGTGTGCCCGGAGTAGCCCCAGGTCACCCCGTGGATTCCCCGATCTCGCGCACCGCCAGGTGCCCGGGAGTGCCCGGAATCCGACGGTGCGTCAGAACCAAGGGGCCGCCTCACGCCGCCCTAATGGGGCCGCGATGCCAGGACGATACGGGCGCCGCCGTCGACCCGTACATCAACCGCGACGTCCTCGCGCAGCAGATCGCCCGCGAGGAACAGCAGCGCCGCGCGTCGTCAGAGCTCGGTGGAGGGGCACGGTTAGCGGATGAATCTCTGCCTGAGCTCTTAGTACGCTTCGAAGTCGGGTTCCCAGTCCGGGTCGGGCTCTTCGTCGTCGTTGAGTATCTGGGCTTTGATTCCAGCGAGATCGAGTTCCCACGTCGTGAGTATGAGACCGCACAGGCGGCACCCGAAGTGCCGGGGGAGGAACCAGACCTGCAGATAGTCCCCGTCCTGCTTGTCCCGGCCGCTTGCGAAGCCGGTGTGTCCGCACGCGGGGCATTCTGCGGGTACGGCGATCGGCCACGGAGCGGCGGTCGGCAGGGCGGAGAGACTGCTGACGAGTTCGGCGATCTCGGCTTCGGACAGGCGCCGGGTGGTCTGGGCGAAGTGCTCGCGGGCCTGCCGGAGTTTGGCGTGGTACCGGATCTCCATCTCGGTCACGGCCTGGGCCACCAGCGCGGTACAGGCTTCGAAGTGAGGCCCCCAAAAGCCCTCGGGCTCGGCCGACAGGGCCTTCAGCAGGGCGTTGATGTGCTCGATGCCCGCCTTCAGGAGATTGCGGCATTCCGTCACCGGCTGACCCCACCCCATGTGGGTGATGCCATTGCGAGACTCCCGGAGCTCCTTGAGCCCGGCAGGCGTCTGGTGCCCGGGGCCGAGGAGCTGGGCTGCCCTGAGGATGGCCCCCTCACCGCTGATGGTCTTGAGGCCGGCGCGCCCCTTCTTCGTCCTGTCTTCGTTGCCACTCAGGACCAGGAGGTCATCCAGGCTCGGCTGCTTCTCCGACGCGAGGAGCACGGGAGCGATGGACGCCAGGAACGCCTTGGACGCGTGTTCCACCGCGACCGCCATGTGGTGCACGGCGAAGTCCTGGTCTATGGGCTCCTCCAGGTACGCGTCGACAGCCGTGCGAGCCCACTTCCGGGCCGATATCAGCAGGTGCTCGTGGATCGATTCGTGCGACATGCGCATCAAGGTAGAGGGGTGGTGCGGGAGTGCACTGCGAATTTGCCTCCTGACCAAGGCGATCGGACGGGGTGGAATCGTGTCCGGGCGTCGCTCATCATCAGGGGATGGGGGAACAGATGGACATGGCGCTGCTGCGGAGGCTGATCGACGGCGTGCTCTCCACGCTGTACAGGCGCTATACCGAAAAGGAACTGCCGGCGCTGGGCGAGCGCCTCGGCCTTCCCCCGCCCAGTGCGGGCAGCAGCAAGCACGAGCGCCTGGTGGCCAGCCTGAATGCCTGCCCCGACGACCGCCTGCCGGACGTCGCCGACGCCGTTCTCGACCAAGAGGAGCTGGGCCAGGCCGAACGTATGGCGCTGCAGGACGTTCTGTGGCTCGGTCGTCACCACGTGCAGATCCCGAGCCGGACCAGGCGCGAGCTGGCCAGAGACTTCGATCTGTCCGATCACCTCAGCTACCCGGACCGCTTCATGGCGCTGTTGGGCCGCATGTGGCACCTGGACAACGATCCACTCGGCGGCTGGACCACCCCGACAAACAGCCTGCGCAGCCAGATCGAGCGCCACGTGATCCGGTTCCCGGACGACTGGACGACCGAGCAGTTCTTCGAGCAGCTCGGTGCCTTCGAAGCACCGCACCCCCGCTTCGGCGTCTTCCTCGAGAGGCTGGCCTCCGCCGCCGTCCTTCCCGACGAGCAAGCCCAGCGCCGCTTCGTCGAGCTCGCCAACCGGCATCTACAACCGGCTGGCGCCATCCTGAGCCAGGATGGAGAGGCCGACGGCTACCCCCGGTTCCACCTGGTCCAGCACGGCCGCGGCACCGCGCGTCGGCCGCGCAACCTCATCTTCGCCACCCTGGGCAAGCCCGACATCCGCTTCACCAGCGCCCTCGACAACGACATCGAGGTCGCTCAACGCGACGACAAGGTCCTGGTCTACGACCACCCCGTCGGCAAAGAGGGACTGCTCTGGCGCCACCTCCTGGCCTGGTGGCAGGAGACCCGGAACATCACCGACCACGAGCAGGCGGCCCGGTCCCTCTACAGCCGCATGGAGGCTTCCCTGCCCCCGAAGTCTCCAGGGCAGAAGAACCTGTTCTGGCACTACCACCACGCCCACCGGGACCACCTGAACGAGGTCCCCGCCCTCCTGCCGGAGATCTGGCTCCACTGGGACCCCAAGACCCTCCGCGAACGCGGACCGCAGGCCATGCAGAACCTGCGCATGGACTTCCTCATGCTGCTCCCCGGAAACCGGCGGGTGGTCCTGGAGGTCGACGGCATGCAGCACTTCACCCGCAACGCAGGAGCCGAACCCGACAGTACGAAGTACGCCGCGACCATGGCTGGCGACCGCGCCCTGAAGTTCCGTGGCTACGAGGTGTTCCGGTTCGGCCACGACGAACTCCGCGACCGCGACCGTGCTCAGCCCCTGCTTGCCGACTTCTTCGGGATGCTCCTTGACTGCCCACCCGGCTTGCGAGTGCCGCAGTCAGCCGGAGGCTGATCTGGGCTTCACAGTTCTGGTCAAGGCGCCCCTCTGTCTTCCAGGCCGCCCCTGTTCAACCGGGCCCGGAAATTCTCAGCGCCTCCTCGTCGGGGTTAGCGCGCCTTGGCTACAGGCTGGTCGTCTCCTCCTGCGCGGTGTCCTCGTCTTCGGCGGCATCGGGAGCGTCCTCGGCGCTCTCCGCGGTGCGGCGGTAGTAGGGGTGGGTGGAGTCCATCCTGCGGGCGAGGTGGAGGGGGGTGGGGGTGCTTTGGCGGACGTCGGAGGTGATGCCCTGGTTGGTCAGGATGGCGGCGACGGCTCCGATGAGGTCGCAGTCAGCGTCGGGGCTCTGGGCGATGACGGTGAACCGGGTGGCGGTGTGGGCGTAGCCGTTCTTGCTCTGGCTGCCGCTGTCGAAGCGTGTCTCGTCCTTGCCGAAGCGGCCGGCGGGGCCGGCGGCCCAGGTGCGGGGGACGTTGACGAGCAGGAGGTCGGGGTAGGTGACGGCGCCGTCGTCGGTGGCGAGCTGGAAGAGGCTGTTGGTGGTGTCGGTGGCGCGCCAGGTGCCGTCGCTGGTGCGCATGTGGGCCCCGGTGGGGCGGCCGATGCGTTCCAGGTCGCCGATGACGCGGACGGTTGCCAGGGGGCGTTGGGCGCGGGGGAGGCTGTGGCCGGACAGCCAGGACGCCGGCCGGGGCATGCCGGGCGGCGGGTTCTGGCCCAGGGCTTCGTCGGTGAGGCCCGCCCAGATGTACTCGGCGGCGTCGCCGTCGACGTAGAGCACCGCTGGGGCTGGTGAGGGGAGTTGGGTGCGGGTGGCGATGAGGGCCTGCTCGACGATGTCCGCGGCGGCGCGGGCCTGGAGTGTCTCGTCTGCGGCGGCGCGGTATCCGCTGACGTCCCAGGCGAGGTCGGCGGCGTGCAGCGCGGTGGTGGCCGGGCTGTGGGGCTGCCACTGTCCGGCCTGGGGGCTGTAGGCCCAGATCTGCCAGGGGGCGTCCTTTCCGCCGGTGGGGCGCATGGCGGTGAGGGTTGCGGTGATCGGTGCCGGTTCGGTGTTGCGGCGCTTGCCGGGTGTGCGGCGCTGGGCGTGGCGGCGGACGTGGATGCCGATGTGCCACCAGTTCTCGAGCGGAAGTTTGCCGAACGCGGCACCGAGGCGGTGGTCGGTGGCGCCGACGCCGCTGAGGATCTCGCGCAGCACGTTCGCGGTCGAGCTGTCGAGGCCGCTCTGGCGGGAGGCGACCTTCTTCGCACGGTACTTTTCGTTGTAGGGCTTGCCCTCCCGGGTGTGGGTGGGGACCGGCGGCGGGGCCTGCTTGATGTATTGGGAGGTCGCTGCGAGGCGCGCGAGAGCCTGCTTGGAGGGCCACTTGCCGTCCTCGGCCTCGGCCTTCTCGCGGGCTTCGACGCTCGGATACCAGCGCTCGGGGTCCCAGTCGGTCTCGCAGATCGCCGCGACGAGCGTGTCCTCGCGGGTGTGGGGGGCGAGCATCTGCGCCAGGTCCCGCTCGCGCTCCGCGCTGGTGCGCGGTCCGTGGCCGAGGGCACTGGCCTTGTCGTGGAGGAAGACGACCTCGATACGCCCGCCGGCGGCGGGTTCGACGCCGCCTTCCACGGCCTTCCAGTCCTCGCGGGTGCCCCACTGGGCGGCGATCGCGGCCTTCACCCGGGCGCGAACCTCGTCGGTGCTCCACAGGACGGGGACGAGGAGGGTGCCCACGCCGGCGGCGTCCAGGGCGGCGGGGATCCGTTCGAGGGGGATCGGTCCGCTGACGCGTGAGCCGCTCTCGGTGGGCGGCACCTTGATGCCGGGGACCTCGATGAACACGGGGCTGCGGTGGCTGTACTTCTCGCACCGGGTGTCGATGGCTTCCTCGATGCGGCGGAAAAACTCCATGCCGTGTCCGCGGCCCAGGCCGGGGGTGCGGACGCTGGCCGGGGCGACGGCCCAGACCGGCCCCGGGGACGTGTCGGCTAGGGCGTCGTCGGCCAGGTGCTCGGGGAAGGGCGGCACGTTCGAGCTCAGGCGGGGCAGTGCGGCCAGGCGGCGGCTGGCGGCGACCGCGGGGACGTTCAGGCGGCGCTTCCACGGCGGGCCGTCGGTGGTCGCGGCGACGGTGAGCGGCTGGTCGGGGTTGGCCAGCAGGACGGTGGCGACACCCTTCCAGGAGGTGGCGAGGAGGGTGGTGGTGGCGTTCACGGTCAGCGCGTGGCGCCGGGAGTGCCCGCTGGCGGCGGTGCCGATGGTGATACGGGGCAGCAGGTGGCGCACGATGCCCTTGCGGTCGGGTTCGGCGGGCAGTTCGTGGCCGATCGCGGCCAGGCGGCCGTCGGTGCACAGGGCGAAACGGACGGGGGCGCCGTTGTTGCGGGGCCACTCGAGGGTGGCGAGTTCCTCGGCCAGGCGCCAGCGTGCGAGTTCGCCCGGCCACCAGCCGCGCGAGCGCTTGCCGGCGCTCGGCGGCGGGGGCAGGACGGCGGAGCGGGGCTCGGCCCGGGCGAGGAGTTCGGCCAATTGTTCGCCGATGCGCCGGCCGTCGGGGCCCGGGACCACGGCTTCGGCCCAGTAGCGGAACACGTCGCGCCGGTCCTCGGCGCTGATCGGCGCCGCGCACAGGAGCTCGTAACAGCCGTCGTTCCACTGCCAGCGCGCCCAGGTGCCTGCCGCCGCGCGCAGGACACATTCCAGCGCCCGGTAGGGCGGCTGCACGTCCAGACTGGTGCTGACGTTGCGTTTGTACTCGCGCGAGAGCTCCATGGCCAGGTCCATGACGGGGGCGTCTGGCCGGTAGGCAATAACCTTGCCCAGGTCGGCGGGAGCGGTGCGGAACTGCAGCAGGCGGGCCTGCTTGCGGGCGACGCTGTCGAGCGGGCGACTCATGCGTACTCTCCCAGGTAGGCGTCGAAGCCCGCGCGCAGCGCGGGGAGCAGATGCTGGACGTGGGCGTACTCGGCGATTTCCTCGATGGTGTAGCCGTAAGAAGCGCCGAGCTGGACGAGGTCGTCCTGCGGGGACTGCTCAAGCAGCCCGCGGACCAGGGTGGGCAGGTCGGATCCCCAGGTGGGGTCGTGGAAGGCGCCGTCGATGAAGTGGAGCTCGACGTGGGTCTGCCCGCGGCGTCCGCGGCCTGCCAACTGGACGCTCTGCCCGAGGAGGGTGGCGACGAGTTCGTACTTCAGCTCGTCGGGCAGGGCGGAGAAGCGCTTGGGCGCGTTGAGGTTCAGGCGCAGGTGCGCGTCGGCCGCCGCCCGGGCCTGGGCCAGGACGGCGGCGGGGTCGTCGCCGGGCACGGTGCCGCGCCAAGCCCGGGCGGCGACGCTGGCCGCCAGCACCGCCGGGTCGTCGGCCGGCATGACCGGCCGCACACCCATGGCGATCAGGGTGATGGCCGACACGGCGACGCCCTCGAACACGGTCAGCACGTTCAAGCCCCGCTCGGTGCGCGGCAGCGGTGAGATGAGCACCTCGCCGTCGAGGTCCGCCAGCTCCGCGAAACGGTCGCGGGTGAGCTGGCCGATCGCGTCGCAGACCGGCGGCAGAGACGGATCAGGGGTGTCCGCGACGGCGACGTAGATCCGCAGCCGCCGCCCGAGGGCGAGCGCGGTGTCGTACAGGGCCTGGGCGAACAGGCGCCCCTGCCGGTAGGAATTGACGGTGATCAGGGCCCGCGCGCGATGCCGGGTGCGCGCCTCCGCCGCAAGCCGGTCCAGGTCGCGCACCAGGCACGGTGCGTAGCCGGCGGCCAGTGAGATGACCCGATGGTCGCGTTCACTGTAGGGAGTGCTGCCGACGGCCAAGAGCTTTCCGTCGGAGACGGGGGTGCTGTTGAAGATGGTCAGACCACCGCGGAGGGTGTCGGGCATCGCCCAGTCGGGGCGGGCGAGCAGGTGGGTACGTGCCGCGCCCGGCATGAAGCCGGTGGCGGACATGCCCAGGACAGTACGCTGGCGGCCGCTTAGGGCGAGGGAGACGATGCTGCCGAGGAACTGCGTCTCGGTGTGGGGGTCGGCGCGCAGCACCTCCATCTTCAAACTCGCATGGGCACCCGGGTCGTCCAGCCCCTCGAAGCGGAACCCGCCCGGCTGGCGGCCCAGTGGCCCGAACGGGACGACGGTGCCGGCGCCCTGGTGGCCGATCGCGTCTGCGAGCTCGGAGGCCGCGTCGATGCCGTGCCCGGCGAGTTCGCCGACCCTGTCCGTCAGAGTGAACATCGTGTGGACGATGGCCGTCAGCCACGTCTTCATGATCAGCGCGTGCAGGACGCCCGCGGTGACTTCCGTGCGCGTGGGCGCCCGCACCGGCTCCGGCCGGTCGAGACTGCGCTGCGCCGGCACCGTGGACTCGGCAGGTGCTCCGTCGCCTCCGTCCTCGGCGGCGCAGAAGGCTGGCAGCGCTGCGGAGAGGATCTCCCGCAGTTCGTCCTTGAGGGCGGCAAGCTGCCACTCCCCGCCCTCGTCGATCGTGAGCATCCGCTCCAGTAGGCCCGGGACGGGCCGCAGCCGGTCCGGCAGGACGGCGCTGGGAGGGCGGTCGCCCGGCCGGGTGGCCACGCGCGGGAGCAAGGCCTGCAGACGGTCGGCCTGCTCGGCGGTGGCCGCAGCGTCACGGTCCACCCCGATCAGGTGCTCCAGCAAATGCCGGTCCCACTGATGGGGCTGATACCAGCGCTTGCGGTCCTGCAGGACCTGCCGCGTCCGGCGCGGGTCCTGCCCGCGGGCCAGGGCCCGCGCCTGGGCGACCTCGGTGCAGACCTCCTCCCCGGCCACCAGGTCGAGCAGCTGCTCGGCCAGGAACACCGCCCGGGTCAAGGGCCGACGCACGGCCATCGCCAGCCGCGGCGGCGCTTGGTGAAGGCTGTCGCGGATGCGCCGCAGCACCGTGGTTGGGCGGGAGCGGGACGCGAGCTCCAGCACGCCGCACGCGTCGAACCCCCGCGACTGGTAGGCGTCGACCTCGTCGACGACCACATAGGACGCCAGGCGCAGAAGGAACTCCCGCACGCTGATGCTGTTGCGGACCTCCCCGTCGACCTCCACCGGAACCTTGATCATCCCGGACTGGAAACAGGCATGGGTGGTCACGATGATCCGGGCCGTCGTCGCGGCCTCGACATGGGAGAACTTCCCGCAGGACGACACATAAGGGCACAGCGCCCGCTCCGGCTGGCCGAAAGCATCCGACGCCGCGACCGTGCACGGCTCCCTGCCGGCTTCGAAGGCGTCGCGTCCCTCGAGCTGCGCCTGCACGGCGCACCCGTAGGCGGAGTTGTCGATGAGGAAGGCGATGCTCGCCGAAGCGTGCGCCAGCGGCACGCCGGTGCCCTCCAGCTTCGCCGCGGAGCGCAGCGCGAAGTTGTACCGGCTGTTGGGGGCGATGAACGGCGTGGCCGTCTCCTTGACGCCAGCCGCCCGCAGCTCCTGCTGCAGGGTGGAGGCCTCGGCGTAGACGTCGCCGTTGTCGCTGACCACCAGCACGGTGGTGCGGCCCTGGCCCGCCTGCTGGATCGCCAGCCCCCGGCCGAAGACGTTCTTGCCCACGCCCGGAGGCGCACTCAGCAGGTGCATCCGGCCCGGCGGCAGGACGACAGGTTCCACGGGGCGCTGTCCGCCACCGATGGTCCCGCGCAGCAGCAGCGCGATCTGCTTCTCCCGGAAGGCCGGGCCCTTCATGCCCTGGTCGGTGTCCCGACTCTGCCAGCCGAGCTCGTCGGCATCTACCACCAACTCCACCGACGGCGCGGTCACGACCTGAGGCGGCCTGTACACCCCCTGCTCGTCGGGGAAGGCGAGCTGGACCCGCCCACGCGATGTCGGCGCCGACCAGCCCGATCCGCTCGCGACCCGCAGCATCCGCCCGCGCCTGGTCGGCGCGAGCAGGCGTTCGGCGACGTCCGAAGGGTCCTGCCCGTGAGCCGGCAGCACCTCGAGCGCCCGCCCCCGCGCGCTGTACCCGAGCGCGTAGAGAGCGGGCAGCGGGTCGTCCACGTCCGGAGTGTGGAAGACGTCGTAGACGGTCCGTTCGACGTGGTGCAGTAGTGCCTCCCCCCGATGGCGGGTGCCCAACAGCGCGCCGAGGCGCTGCTTGTCCGCCTCCGACCACTGCTCCCAGCCCGCCACGACACGCGGCGCGTGCCCGCTCAGCAGGACATGGGCGTCCGCGACGCGCACCACCTGCCGCCCGTCGCGGAACCGGGCGGGAAGAAGATACTCAGCCAAGGCCAGAGCCCCGGCAATCGTCCTGCTCACGCCCCCTCCACCTCCGCCACCAGGTCGCCATCGGTCAGCACGCGCGCCCCGCTGCCCCGCACCACCCGGCGCAGCAGCGGCAGGTACCCCCGCAGGTGTTCAGGCACCACAAAGCACAGATCGCCGGGCCCCTCGGGATCCTCGCGCAGCTTCTGGGCCAGCCCGTACGGGTCGGCCCAGGTCTTGACGTCGACGCGCCACGCCCTGGACCGGCCGGGACGAGTGACATGCAGGTCATAGGCGTCGCCGAACGGCCACAGCCGCACCTCCGCGCCCAAGGCGACCAGCCGGTCGCGCAGCTCGACCTCCAGCAGGCCCGGGAGCGTCACCCACAGCCACAGGGCGTAGGGCAACGCCACGTAGCCCTCCACGGGCAGCAGCTCCGGCACGGTGCGCAGTTCGCCGCACGGGACCAGGCGCCAGCCCGCCACCGCAGTCGGCTCGGCCCGGTACCGGGCGCCCAGCAGGCTGTGGCGCTCGTCCTCGCACTCGACATTCACCACGCCGTTGGTGCGGTAGGTGGCCCGCATCGTCCATCTGCACATCGGACACGCTGCCCACAGGCCGCCGAACTGCCGGGTCGGGGAGATATCGGTGTACGCGCCCAGCTCGACCAACGCGGTGTTCCGGGACAAAACGCGCCGTGTCAGGACGGGCGTGCGGACCATCGCCTCCCGGCCCTGGGTGTACGCCTCGAAGCCGACGGCCCTCAGCGCGCGGAAGACGGCGTGCTGGACGGTCTCGCCGGAGATCCGCGACAGCCCGGTACTCACCGGCAGCATCCCCACCGCCCGCAGCAGGCTGTGCAGATGGCGGATGTCGGCACCGATCCCCGGGGCCTGGTGGCCGTGCTCAGAGGCCTCCACCGCGAGCCGGTGCAGCGCCGAACTGGGCATGCCGTCGTCATCGAGCAGCCACAGCTTGCCGAGCACTGATCCCTGGGGACGTCCCGGCAGAAGGTCGGCCACCCGGCTTCCGCGGAGCCGACGGGCGAACACCTCGTAGGACGGTGCCTGCTCAAGGACCCCGAACGAGCGCACGTAGCGACCATGGCACTCCATCAGCAGCCGCATCCGTCCCTGCGCCTCGCCCTCACTGCTACTCAAGGCGAGCGCTGCGACCACGCAGGCGTCGAGCGCTGCGCGCTGGTCCGCGTCGAGTTCTTGAACGGCCGCTGCCGTCCCGGCTACCGCCGACACTCCGGTCCTCCCTGCACCGCATCGAGCCCATGCCACAACCTCAACCCCTCCGCCCTGTGGGAGGGCACGGGAGTTCGGGGACCTTCCCCCGATCCGGTGACCCCAGTCCGACGTGCGCGGTGCGGTGGTCTTCCGGACGGACTCGTGTCCGGCTGCCTCCGGATCGGGGCCAGCAGCGTCGTGCTCCCAACAGCGCTCCGCAGGCGACGCGTGGGCCAAGCGCTTCCTCCCCCCGGTGAAGCCCTCACCCGCCTCACCGAACGGCTCGGTGATCCCAATCACCGCCAGACTCCTGAGTGACCGGCGCGGTTCCCGGGCCTGGAAGATCCAAGGGCCTCGGGGAACCGTGGCCCTGAAGGCGAACAGCCCCGACGAGGCGACCGCCCGGGACAAGGCTGCCGAGATTGCCCAGGAGGACGAGCACCTCCTCCGCCTCACCGAGGCCGGCGCCCTTCGCCCCGACTACCGCGTCGCCGCCGGCCCTTGGGACGGTGGCCGGTGGCTCGCGGTCGGCTGGGTCGACGGCGTCCCGCTGTGGCGGGCGCTCGCCCTGGCCCGCGGCCCCGAAGGCGACCGCCCGTCGGTCCGGACCTGGCTCCAGCGCATCGTCCGCACCTGGGCCGAGCACCTGGCCGGCTGGGCCCACGCCGACGTCCAGCCCACCAACACCCTCATCGCCGAAGGCGGCCGCGCCGAGGTCATCGACTACGCCCTCGCCTGCGGCCCCGAACCGGATAGGCGCTTGCCGTACCGCGGCGCTCTAACCCACACGACCGCCCCCGAGATCGCCGCCGCCGTTCTCGCGACCGCGGCGGACATACACGTTCAGGCGCAGCCGGCTGCCGACGTGTGGAGCCTGGGTGCCTCCTTGTTCTGGTGCTGGACCGGCCACCGCCCCGTCCCCTACGACGACAGCCTCGACCGCCTGGACAAGCTGGCGGTCATCGCCACAGGCCGCGCCAGCCCGCTGGCCGACGTACGGCCCTGGCCGTTCCCCGACTTCGAGACCACTATCACCGCCTGCCTGGCCCCTGACCCCGCCGACCGCCCAACCGCCAAGGAACTGATCGCAGCATGGCCCTGCGCGCCCTGACCCTCGACGACGCCCCCGCCCTCACCCGCATCTACAGCGGCGCCTCGGTCCGGTACACCACCGGCCGCGCGCTCTCTCTAGACCAGGCCCCGGAGAAGATCCGCAGCGCCCTCGTACGGGCGGCCGCGACTCCGAGGGCGCAGTGGAGCTGGGGCATCCTCGCCGCCGACGAGATGATCGGCCTCATCGCTCTGCGCCGCCGCTCGCCCGTTATGGGGACCATCAGCTACATCCTGCGCGAGGACACCTGGGGCAACGGCTACGCCACCGACGCCGCCCAGCAGGTCGTCGCCTTCGCCTTCACCACCGCTGGCCTGGAGCGGGTGGAAGCCATGCACCACCCCGCCAATCCGGCCTCCGGCCGGTGTCCTGGCCAAGGCCGGCTTCTCCCGCAGCGGTACCACCGACCAGCCTGCCGCCGATGGGGCCGTCGTGCCATACGAGACGTACGCAATCCGAAACAGGGCGCGCTAAGGCGCAGGAGAGGCGCACCGAGAGGGGCCTGTCCGTGTCCGGGGCTGGCGGCGCTGTCAGGACGGCTTGCCCCGGCTCGGGCGGGTCAGCGGCGCCCGACGGTGCCGCGGACGAGGGCGTAGGTAATCACGCAGAAGCCACCCCGTAGGTGAGTGCCGATGCTGGCGAGTCCGGCTGCCAGACCGTGTTCTCGGCGGTTGTTGGAAGGCCGGTCAGATGAGCGGTTCCTCAGGGTTGTGAGTGGCCGAGACCGCACCCTTCTCGTCCATCTGACGTAAACTGGTGCTGGGCGGTCAACTCCGGCCGCTCTGCTCCCGCGTGCCCAAGGAGGCGTGCCGTGGTCGAACAGTCGACGGAACCCCATGTGAATCTTGCCCTCGGTCTGCGGGCCGTACCCGGGGGGTACGCGGTGCTGCTCGGTGCCGGGGCTTCCGTATCGGCCGGCATGCTTTCCGCCTGGGGCGTCCAGTGCGATCTGATCCGCCAGATTGCCAGCGTCGAGGGCGTCGAGATCCCCGATGGAGACGACGGTCCGTACGACTGGTACGTGAACCGCTTCGAGCGCGACCCGGCCTACGACACCCTCCTGGCTGACCTCTCCGGTACCACGGGCGGGCGCCAGGTGCTGCTCCGCTCCTAACTTCGAGCCCGACGAGACGGAGCGCGAGCAGGGCATCAAGCAGCCCGCGGACGCGCACCGCGCTCTCGCACGCCTGGTCGCCGACGGATACATCAGGGTGATCATCACCCTGAACTTCGACCACCTCATCGAGGACGCCCTGCGCGAGGCCGGGCTGCGCCCGACCATCATCAGGCGCCCGTCCGACATGGCCGGGATGATCCCCCTGCACGCACAGCGCCAGGGCGTGGTCATCCACCTCCACGGCGACTACCTCGACCCGGACAGCATGCGCAACACCCCCGAGGAGCTCAGCTCGTACGAGGAGGAGGTCGACAAGCTCCTCGACCAGGTCTTCGACGAGTACGGCCTGATCATCGCCGGATGGTCAGCCAAGTACAACCCGGCCCTCGTGAACGCCCTCAGACGCTGCCCCACTCGCCGCTTCGACACCTACTGGGCAGACCCGTACCCCCTCTCCACCACCGCCATCGAGCTCATGGAACAGCGCCAGGGCACCTACGTGCCGGCCGACGCCGACCGCTTCCTCACCCGCACCGCCGACGCCGTCACCGCCCTCGCCGAGCACAACCGCGCCAACCCCCAGAACATCGCCACCGCCATCGCCACCGCCAAGCGCGAACTGCGCGGCGACGGCCCGGCCATCAACCTCCATGACACCCTGCGCCGCGAAGCCGCCCGCCTTGCCGACCACCCGCTGCGCACGGACACCGCTGACCTCCCCCAGCCTGATCTGGACGCCGAGCACGAGCGGCGCCTTACGGCGTGGGAGGCCGAGACCGAGACGCTGGCCGCTCTCGCTGCGGTCACCGCCTACTGGGGCACCGATACCACCGACCGCTACTGGTTCACCGACGTCGAGCGTCTCGCAACCGTCACGTGGGGTACCGGGCACAGGGCTCTCAACGATCTGCGCCGCGCGCCGGCCACCCTGCTCCTCCATAGCGCCGGTATCGCCGCGGCCGCGGCCGAACGCTGGCCGCTGGCGGCCCGCCTGCTCACCGGCCCCCGCGCCGAGGACATCATGAGCAGGCTCGACATGCCTGCGGCGGCCCTGCTCGGACCCGACACGGTTCTCAGCCTGCCCACCTCCGCAGCACGGGTACACAAGTACCTCAAGCCCATCTTCACCGGGCACGTGGTGGCCAACGAGAACGCCTTCACCGAGGGCGTGGGAGCACTTCGAGTACCTGCGCCTGCTCGTCCAGGAGGACGCCGGGAACTACATCGGCACGCCGCACCTGCTGGTCTCCGGGACGCGCGGCGACTACCGGCCGCTGGCATCCCACTGGCTCGAGCGTGAACTCGCATCGGGCGACCAGCACCCGCTGCTGCGCGCCGGCTTTCTCGGAGGAGACCTCGAAAGGGTCACCAAGACCCAGAAGATGGCGGACTCCCGCATTTCCGACTGGGTCGACCGGATCGACTGGAGCACCAGCAAGGTGATCAACAGGTACGGACGGTTCTATCCTGACGAACTGAACTGACTCAGAGCGAACAAGCACTGGGGGCCTGACCTGTGACAGTGAAGATGGGCTGATTGCCACCCAAGTTGAGCCAACGCTACTTTGTGACAACGAAGTTGGGCCGGTGGGGGACTCGTTGGGTGGGGGACGTGGTGGGGGCACCTGCCCAGGCAGTTGATCAGGCTGCGCTTACGGGCTTTGAGCTGGACTTTTCTGTTGACGCGGTACGCAGACGTCGGCCGCTGGGGTCTAGCTGGGACGTCCGATTCGAGGGCGTGGAGCCGGTCCGTGAGTTCTCGTGGCACAGGTACACGCGGGGCTTCGCGGGCTGGTACTACTCGGCGACGGTGAGGGACCACGTCGGCTACGAGTCGTGGCTGGAGCGGGACCGGCTGGTCCTGCTGGACCGGGATCCGCAGGTGGTGGGCATCGCCTCGCAGCCGTTCTGGCTGCATTGGGATGACGGGGGCCGGGGGCGCCGGCACGCGCCCGACTACTTCGTCCGGCTCGCCGACGATGGGGCCCGTGTCGTTGATGTCCGCGCCGAGGACGACCTGGACGAGCAGACGCGGGAAGCCTTCGCCGCGACCGAGCGCGCGTGCCGGGCGGTGGGCTGGGAGTTCACCTGGGCGGGGCGGCCGGATCCGGTGTTCATGGCGAACGTCCGCTGGCTGGCCCGCTACCGGCGGGCCCGCTGCGGCCGGCCGGCGGAGGTGGCGGCCCGGCTGCTGGAGGTGTTCCGGGAGCCGAAGGGTTTGTGGGAGGGCGCCGGGCTGGTCGGGGACCGGCTGCGGGTGCTGCCGGTGCTGTTCCACCTGCTGTGGTCCGGAGCTTTGGAGACGGACCTGGCGGGGGCCTTGATGCAGACCGACAGCGTGGTCTGGACGGAGAGAAGCGGATGAGCGAGTTGAAACGACCGCCGGCCTTGGCGGTCGGCCACAGGATCCAGCTTCAGGGCCAGGTCCGGGGGGTTCTCGAGGTCACCGCACAAGCGGCGGTGGTGGAGGACGCGAACGCGGGGCATCGGGTGGTCGCGCTGATCGATCTGTTCGAGGCGCCGGACTTCGAGGTCCTGTTCCAGCCGGAACGGATGCCGTTGCCGCAGGTCGGGCTGCTGGAGGCGTTCCCACCCGAGGCGGTGAAGCAGGCCCTGTGGTGGGAGGGGCACATCCTGGAGGTCCTGCATGGAGTCGTGCCGGCTGCGGAGCACGGCACGCAGCCGCGGCCAGGCTATGGACCCGGTTCCTCGGTGACGTCGCGGGAGCGGGCGAAGGCGGCAGAGCTGGCCGCCGCCGGCCATGCTGTCGCGGCCAAGACGATCGCGAACCGGCGCCGCCGCTACCAGGCTGAGGGCCTGGTCGGGCTGGCGGACCGCCGTCCGGTCCGCCGGCGGGCGGAGTTCGGGTCGGTTCCCGAGGCGGTGGTTGAGGCGATGCGGAAGGCGATCAAGGAGGGCGTCGACACCTCGACGCGCAACGGGGCCTACCTGATTTGGCGGACCGGGGAGATCTTGCGGGAGGCGGGCGGCGAGGCCGAGCTGCCGGCCCGCCAGACCCTCTACCGGCTGCTGGCGAAGCTGACGAAGGGAACCCACGCGACCGGCTCGGCGGTCACCAGGCGTTCGAAGGCCCACGGGGCGAACGCGCCGTTCGGCGAGTTGACCGTGTCGGCTCCGGGCGAGGTGATGCAGATCGACTCCACCCCGCTGGATGTGATGGTCCGCCTCGACAACGGGGTGATCGGCAAGGTTGAGCTGACCGGGATGATCGACGTCGCAACCCGCACGCTGTCGGCGGCGGTGCTGCGGCCGACGACGAAGTCGGTGGACGCGAGCGTGCTGCTGGCCCGCACCGTCACGCCCGAGCTGATGCGGCCGGGCTGGGTCGACGCGCTGAAGATGTCCCGCTCGGTGCTGCCGCACCGCAGGCTGCTGACCTTGGACGAGCGACTGGAGCACGCGGCCGCGAAGCCGGTGATCGTCCCGGAGATGATCGTCTGCGATCACGGGAAGGTGTTTATCTCCCGCAACTTCCGATCCTCCTGCCGGTTCCTGGAGATCGACTTCCAGCCTACGCACAAGGGGGCGCCCTTCCAGAAGGGCCACATCGAGAAGATGCTGGGCTCGGTGGCCTTGATGTTCGCGCAGTTCCTGCCTGGGTACACCGGCCGCAACACCGACCAGCGCGGGCGGCATCCGGAGCAGGAAAACGTGTGGTCGCTGCCCGAGCTGCAGGACCTGCTGGACGAGTGGATCATCGCCAAGTGGCAGAACCGCCCGCACGACGGCCTGCGCGACCCCGATCATCCCGGCCGGCTGTTCACGCCGAACCAGAAGTACGCTGCCCTGGTCGAGGCATGCGGCTACGTTCCGGTCGCGCTGAGCGGGCAGGACTACGTCGAACTGCTGCCCTCAGCCTGGCGGGCGGTCAACTCCTACGGCATCCGGATCAACAACCGCACCTACGACAGTCCCGAGCTGGGGCCGATGCGTCTGAAGGACTCCGGGGTGACCGCGAAGCGGGGGCTCTGGGAGGTCCACCGGGACCCCTACGACGTCTCCTACGTCTGGGTACGCGATCACCGCGGCGACGGCGGCTGGGTGAAGGCGACCTGGAAGCACTTGAACCGGGCCCCGGTCCCCTTCGGGGACCTGGCCTGGGACCACGTCAGCCACCAGCTGCCCAAGGCCACCGAGGAAGAGCTCGCCCAGGCCGTCGCGGACCTGCTGACCCGCGCGCACGCCGGCCCCGGCCGGGCGGCGGGGAAGAAGGACAGGAAGCCCAAGACGGGGGCGGCCAAGGACGGGCGGCGGATCGCCGCCCGGACGAAGGCTTCCGCACCGACGGTCCCTGCCCCGGCGCCGGAACCGCCAGGTGACGTCGAGGACGGCCCTGACGTGCTGGACGAGGCCGAAGGCGATCTCGCCGAGGTGATCCCGCTGGGCCTGTTCAACCCGCTCGAGGACCCCTGGGGACGCTCATGACCGCACTGCTTGCCGACAACTCCGGAGAGGACTTCGGACGGCAGCTGACCAGCCTGCCGGGCTGGCGCGGGTTCGTCGACGCGTCCCTGGGCGAGCCCATGGCCCCGTTGACGAGGGCCGAGTACGACGCGCTGGAGGCGGAGGACCGGGACGCCTACGACGACGACCGGCTCGACCACCACGCCCGCCTTCAGGTCGTCGCCACCTCCACGGTCCGCAACACGGTGACCTGCGGCCGTCGGCTGGTCATCCTCAACCGCGGGGCCGTCAGTGCCCGCCGGGGCATGATTGTCTCCGGGCCCGCGAACACCGGCAAGACGATCGCGCTGACCCAGCTCGGCCTGGCACACGAACTGCAGGACCGCCGCCGGCACCTCGGCCAAGGCAACCGCATCCCGGTCATCTACATCACCGTCCCGCCGGCCGCGACACCACGCATGATCGCCGCCGAGTTCGCCCGCTTCCTGGGCCTGCCGGTCCTGCGGAGCTCGAACATCACCGACCTGACCGAGGCCGTCGTCGGCGTCTGCACCAAGGCCGGAACCGGCCTGATCCTGGTCGACGAGATCCACAACATCTCCCTGACCACCCGCCACGGAGCCGACGCCTCAGACACCCTGAAGTACTTCTCCGAGCGCATACCGGCGACCTTCGCCTACGCGGGCATCGACATCGAGGACGGCAGCCTTCTCTCGGGCACCCGCGGCGACCAGATCGCCGCCCGCTTCACCTCGATGGCCACCCACTCCTTCCCCTACAACGCCGAATGGAAGTCGCTGGTCGCGCAGATGGAGGCCAACCTCATCCTGCACGAGCACCAGGCCCGCACCCTGACCCGGCTGGACCGCTTCCTCCACACCCGGACCAACGGCATGATCGGCACTCTCTCCCACCAGATCCGCGGGGCCGCCGTCGACGCGATCCTCAGCCGCACCGAGAAGATCACCAAGGCAGCCCTGCTGGCCGTCGACCTGGACATCGCCTCCAGCCGCAAGCGTCCGGCCGCGGCTCGGTGAACCGGCCCGCTGGCGAAGCCCCCGTGCTCCGGCTGCCGTTCCAGGTCCGCCCCCAAAGCGGCGAAGGCCCTCGCTCGTTCATCATCCGGCTCGCCCAGGCGAACTGCCTTCCACCCGCTTACCTGCGCAAATACCTCACTCAGCCGCCCTTGCACCGCGGCACCCCGACCTGGGACCGCATCGCCGCGGTCACAGGACGCGAGCCGGCCGAGCTCCGGCAGATCCTGGAAACCGTCGAATGCACGGAGTGCGGCAAACCGATCCGGCCCCTCGTGAGCTTCGGGGTCACTCCCCGGACCTGCTCCAAGGCTTGCCGCCAGCGGCGTTACCGCAAGGGCATCCCAGCGAGCGACTGGAAGAAGGTGCCGTGCCACGTCTGCGGACAGCTGATGCGACGCCTCGGCCAGAGTCGCCGCATGTGTTCCTCCCACTGCCGCCGACTCGCCTTCCAGTTCGGCCAGCACGGTGAACCACTGCCCAGGGCGCCGAAGGCCAGGAACAACTTCGAGCCGGCCGAGACGAACGAGCACACCGGTCTCTGCCTGGCCTGCGAAGGCCCTATGAAAGGCTCCACCAGGCGAAAGGGATGCTCGCGACGCTGCAGTTCCAAGATCGCCCACTGGACTCGCAACCCGCTGCCGACGGCCGGCTGCCGGCACTGTCAGGAACCGCTCCTTCCCAGAGCGGACGGCCAGCTCCGCGAGTGGTGCTCGAGCGAGTGCAGAACCCAGGAACGGCACGGCCAGCAATCTCCGGGCGCGGCCGCGATCCCGCCCCAGGAGGCGGAGGCCGAACTCGACCACGCTTCCTCGGAGACGCCAGAGGCCGCTGCCACCTCCGGCGGTCAGAGCTGTCGGGGCTGCGAGCGCCGCTTCCAGCCTCTCCGCTCCAACCCCTGGTGCTCTCGCCAATGCCTGCACCGTGAGCTCGTGAAACATGCTGAACTGCAAGAATGCGGGGCATGCGGACTCTCGATGGCCCACCGCAAGCCGGGCACCGGCCGCATCTGGTGCTCGAACGCATGTCGCCAAAGATCCACCCGCTGGAACGCAGAGCTTCGGGCCCGAGCGCAAATGATCAACTCCAGCGAGTCCTGGCCAGAGCCGGTACAACCCACCTGCCGATGCTGCGAACGGGTCTATCAGCCCCTCAGGCCCAACCCGTGGTGCTCGGACGACTGCTTTGACCAGGAAGTCCTCAGGCGATCCGAGCGGCAGGAATGCCGGGCCTGCGGAACATCGATGACGCACCTGAGGTCGGCTTCCACCCGCAAGTGGTGCTCGGACACCTGCCGGCAGAGGGCACTCCGCTGGCGATGGGAACTCCGCGACCGCGCGTCGATATCGACCCAACTTCACTGAACCTTTTCCAACCTGACGGCGGTGCTGGGGTGCTGGCGGGTGTGGGCTGTACGGAACGACGAAGCTCCTGGTAGGCGTGTTCTCGACCAAGATCACCCGTGTCCGCCAGGAGCTTCGCGTGCTTGTCTACCCGTCCTCGATTGATCTCTTCAGCCGCACCCTGCGGTTCCTGGCCGGGCAGCTCTCCGGGCGGCAGAGGCAGATCGGGACGCGGTGGCGACGACTGCCGGCTGGCCGTCAGGCCCTCCTGGTGCTGGCCCACTCGTCCAGCGGGCGACCGGGGAGGCGCGGGGCTCAGGAGGGGCAGTTGCCTACGGTCTTGACCGACCTCAGGTCGGCCGCGCCGAAGGTCTCGACGTCGCCGTTCGGCCGCCTGATCCGCAGCTCGCGGTCGGTCTTGGAGCTGAGGAGCGTGCCGCAGACCTTGGCGTCGTTGCCGCGCGTCACCTCGACGAGAGCCTCCTTCGGGCCCGACCGTGGCCAGAACCAGATGCACCCGATGGCCACCGTGAGCGCACCTAGGGAGCACAGGGCCAGTACCACCGCGCGGCCGAGCTGGCTCGCTGCCTGCTTCAGGCGTTCCCGCCGGTTGTGGAACCAGGTGGTCAGCAGGTGGTCGTTGCCGAGATCGACTTCTACGGGCCACCCGTACGCCGCCTTGTAGGCCGAGACGACGGCGAACGCCGCCCCGCCGACCGCGGCCGCGGTGAACACGCCGCCGACGAGGCGGGCCCACCCGCTCAGGCCCGTGAACGCGTCCTTGCCCATCAGCACCCCTGCCAGCCCGAACAGGCCGAGCAGCGCGGTCACCGCCGCGATCCACTTCTCCGCGGACGACCGGACCGTGCCCTCCTCCGTTGCCGTCACCTCCTGCATGGCACGCAGCGCGGGCAGCATCGAGGCGTCCGTCGCCGCGCGCACCGGCGGATCCGCGTCCGGGTCCAGCGGCATCGTGACCAGCCACCAGCTCCCGCAGGTCTTCACCGGTTCCCCGGCGTCGGCGGAGGCGTGCAGCTCTTCGCAGGCGCACTCGCAGATCCTGGTCATCCGCTCGCTGGGGGCGAGGGCCGGTTTCCGCCCGCTCTGGCCGCGGGCCACGACGGACCGGTCCACGTTCAGCTTGGTGGGGTGGCGGCAGTTCGGGCAGGGGCCCTCGATCCCCAGGATCTTGTTGTCGAACCTGGCCCGGTACACCGTCCACCCGGCCAGCTCGTCGTCCGTGACCATGTACTGCCCGTACCGGTACGGCACCGCGTCTTCCGCCATGGCACCAGGTTCCGGGAATCCGCGGGGACCCGCCCGGGCATGCAGCCAGCTGGCGTAGTCCGCACGCCCCGCGCTCGCGGCGAACCTACGCTGCTCGCAGAAGAGGAGGGCACCCATGTGCGAGGACTGGGCGGGCTACTCGACCGTGGTTGGGCCACGGTGGGAGATCGAATGGCTCATCGGGCGCTGGGAGACACTGCGAACACCGGACCGGCTCCGCATCGAGCGGCCAACGATGGTGAGGTTCCACGACGTCCACCGGGAGGCAGCCCATCGCTTCGAGGACGAGTGGAGCCCGGCCATCGCCGTCGCGCACCACCATCCCGGCCTCGGTATGCGCGCGACGGCGCAGTTGCAGGCCGAGCTCATGCGGGGCCCCCGCGGGCGGTCTGCCTTCTGGGACGCACACCCCTACCACGAAGGGCCTCACCTGCTGTGGGAGCCGGGCTATCGGTTCCGCTCCGCTCAGCAGGGAGTCGCCGGCATCCCTGACGACGCCTTCGACGCGGACGAGCTGGACGCGCTCGTACAAAGCGCACCAGCGGTGCCGAGCGGGCCAACCGCGAACGGCCACCGCGTCGCGGTGCTGGATACCGGTGTCCGCGGTGCCGCCCACGACATGATCGACTTCATCAACTGCCACGACGTGGGGATCACGACAACGCCAGCGGCAGACCCGCACGGACACGGCACGGCGGTCGCCGCGGTCATCACAGCCGTCCGGAGCAGCGCCGACATCCACCCGTTGCGCGTGCTCCGCGAGGACAACCAGGGCGAGTCGTACGAAGTGCTGGCCGGCCTTGTATACACACTGTGGTCAGGCGAGTACGACCTGGTCAACGCCAGTCTGACCACCGACGTGTCGGGACAGTGCGCCACCTCGCTGGGCAGAAGCGTCGACTACCTGCTGAGCTACTGCTCCGCGGAGGTGGCACCGCCCGTGCTGGTAGCCGCCGCAGGGAACTGGGGTTCGGCGCAGACGTCCGGATACCCGGCCTGCCTCCCGGACGCGGTCGTCGCCCTCGCGACGGACGACACGGGCGCGCGTGCCTCGTACAACTGCACACCGCCCCCGGGAGCGATCATGGAGGAGGCCTACGGAGGCAGCGACGCCCAGCCGCTCGGCACCCTCCCCGACGGGACCCGCTTGTTCGGCACTTCCTTTGCGGCCGCCGCCGTCTCGGGCGCCTACCTCCCCTGACGCCCAGGGGCCCGTGATGATCCAGATGATGGCCACGGTGCGGGTGTCCTGACACAAACTACGCAGTGACCCATCTTCGCTGACACAAACAGCCGGTGGTTCAACTTCGATGGCAAAGCGCCCACCTTCACTGTCACGGGTCAGGGCCGCCACCAACGACAAGGTGACGGCCCCCACGTGGCAGGTGCAACACACCCCTATGTTGCGCCCCTGAGCTGCACAAACACCGGCAACGGTCGGCCTGGTTCCGTGTTGCACCCCGCCGTGCACCAGGGAAGGGGAAGGCCCCAGGCATGACGCCCGGGGCCTCGGATTCAGGACCGGCCCAGGGAGCGGTCATGCCCAGTCGAGGCCCAGCTCCCGCAGGGCGTCCAGTTGCTCCTGGGTGAGTTTGTCGCGTCGGGTCTTGGTGTTGGAGATCCATACGCCCAGCTTCACGACGACCGGCTCCGCTTCGCCGTCGACAGTGATCTCCTCCCCGTGGGCCCTGGGGACCGGTCGGTGGGCGCCTTCCCGTTCCACCCACTGGGTGAGGGCTTCCAGGCCCCGCTGGAAAGCCTGTTGTGCCTTGCTCGGGCCCTTCGCCCCGCGGCTGGCCGCAGGGGCCGGAGGCGGCGCCTGGGCTGGTTGCACGCCGAGCGCGGTTAGCCGTGCCTGCTGCTCGGGCAGCAGCCGCGCCCAGATGGCCGGCTGCTTCTGCTGTTGGAGCCAATTGCCGACGTCGTCGCCGTCCATGAGTACGCCGGGTGCGATGTCGGGCAGCTGGCCGTCGGCGTCGATCAGGTCCGCCAGCACGCGGTAGTGGCGCTGCCAGTCGAGCGGCCACGGGCAGTCCCAGTCCTCGTCGATCGCGGTGAGCTGCGCCGCGCGTTCCGCGACCCGGTCCGGGTCCTTGCCCAGGCCGTTCTTCGCGCCCTTCCTGCGGAGGTTGGCCATGTGCTGCCCGATGGGCACCATCTCGTCGCCTTCGCCCCATACCGCGCCCTGTCGGGGTGCGAGGTGCCCGGTGACACGATGGTAGGAGCGGAGCGCGGCGAGCTTGGCCTCCCATGCCTCTTCTGCAGGAGGACGCGAACCGCGGTCCCTCGATCGCGATCCGTAGGCAGATTACCGATGGCGCGATCCCTGCTGTCCGGGTCGGCGGCAATCTGAAGATTCACGAGTCGGACCTGCCGCCGCTGGCCATGCCGGTCATCCCTTCCCGCCCCGACAAGCAGGTACAGGAACAGGTCACAGACGACCTCAATGCATTGGTTGCGAATCTCGTCGCGAGCTGGCCGGAACTCCCCATGGAGCGCAGGGTCGAGCTCGGCCGTCTCTTGGCGACCCCCTGACCTGCGATGAGGTCAGCGCAGGCCGTCTGAGTCGTCGTGCTCTTCGCCGACCGGGAGTGGCCGACGATCACCCCCCGGGTCCTCGCTGTAGATGACTGTGGAGACCGCGCCGTCGTAGGCATCGCCGAGGCCGTTGCCGCTTGTGCCGAGCATGTTCTCCCAGTCGAATCCCATGCCTACGAGCCTAGCTGCACCGCTCGAGAGTCTCGGCGATGTGGGGGTTGCCCTCGTCAACCCCCGGGCGAAGGATCACGTCGAACTTCTCCTCGGCAGCGTTCCACCACAGGCACGCGTAGGCCCAGGGGCTCGATCGCGATCTCGACGACCGGCGCGGTGAAGCCGTGCCCGAAGGGCTTGAGCCCCTCGGTTCGGCGCACCAGCTCGAACAACGGCTGCAGGTGACCGCCATCGGGTGGCAGCGGAGCCGGGCTAGACCACGCTGCTGGAGGCGCTCGCGGGGCGGTGCGCGGGCGATGTGATGGGGTTCGTCCCGCAGCAGCCCCTCGGCCTGGGCCCAGACCACCAACTCCTCGATCAGCTGGTCATCCACAGCCATCACCCACTGCGGCTGGGCCACCTCGACGGTTTCCAGTTCAGGCATGTTGTTACTGGTCACCGGCACATCTTCCATGATCAGGAGTAACACCGTTCGTTTCACGGCCCCCGACTTGCGATGGTTTCGCCCCGCGAGTTTCACCGGAAAAGCAACCCCATCTCACTCCTGGCCTTCCTACTCGCCGTGAGAACCACATGGAAAGCACTCATGTCGACAGCGGCCGTGGCCGCCACCTTGGGTACGACCGGGGTGGCCCAGGCAGGCACACCGAACACCGGTCTCGGGCACGGCTATCACAACGGTGAAGTCAAGATCAGCACGAGCCGGGACACCAACGGTGACCACGTGTTGGTGGATCCCGAGCGCGGCGGTCTCCAGGTGCGCAATCTGGCCAACGACTACTACCAGGGCTGGGACCGGGGCAGGCCGTCCTCGGACGCCGACAACGTCTGGGGCAACGGAAGCAAGGACGACCGGCGGACCACGGACGTGGACGCCTACGTCGCCGCCACGCAGACCTGGGACTACTTCCTGAAACAGCACGGGAGGCGCGGCATTCACGACGACGGGGTGGGGCCCCGGTTGTTCACCGACGTGGGCCCGCCCGACGGTGAATTCTTCGCCCAGTACGACCCGGAGTGCGGTTGTATGGTCCTGGGCCCGGCGGTAGGTGGCAACGCCGCATGGAACACCACCGACGTGGTGGCACACGAGATGACCCACGGGATCACCGGCATGACCGCGGGCCTGAATCTGAACGGCGAGTCCGGTGGCCTGAACGAGTCCACAAGCGACATCTTCGGCACCCTGGTGGAGTTCTCGGCGAACAACGGCAAGGACCGGCCGGACTACACCATCGGTGAGGGCGTGAGCGGCAAACCCCTGCGGTACATGGACGATCCCACCAAGGACGGAGCGTCCAAGGGTTGCTGGTCACCGGGTGTCGGAGAGGGAGAGGAACCCAATCACCACATCGCCGGGATCAGCAACAAGTTCTTCTACCAGTTGGCCGTGGGCAGCGGGAAGTCCCAGTGGGGGGACAGCCCGACCTGCGGCGGAGCGCCAGCGGTCAAGGGCATCGGCAACGACAAAGCCGGGAAGATCTGGTATCGCGCGCTGACCCGCTACCTGATGCCCAACTCCAACTTCTCCGGTGCCCGCGCCGCGACCCTGCGAGCCGCGGCCGATTTGTACGGCAAGAACAGCACGGAAGCCAAGTCCGTGACCGCGGCATGGCTCGCAGCCGGGGTTGACGGCAGCGACCCGGTGCCTCCGGCACCGCTGGCCCCGTCGTTGAAGTGGGTCAACTTCCAGAACAGCGTGGTCGGTGCGGAGATCCTGGTGCGGCTGGTGGCACCCGACCCGCAGCGTCAGCGCGTCACTTTCACCGCCACCGGACTGCCCCCGGGGCTGACTCTGAACGCGGCCACCGGTGTGGTCACCGGCAGGCCCACCCGGCAGGGCAGCTCCGAGGTCACGTTCACCGCGGCCGACTGCGACGGCAACACCTCGAAGCGTCAGATCAGCTGGGAGGTCGCGCCCGGGTGAGTTGCGGGGATTCGTCGGCCCGGTGGCCGTGAGCGCCGATGGCGCGGGCGGTGGCGGACTGGGCGACCAGGAGGACGCGGAGGCGGACCTGGCGGCCCATGAAGAGGATCTCGGCGAGCGCCTCGACGGCCGGGGACGTCTTCGGGTCGCCGGACTCGCGGATCTTCGCCCAGTACCGCTTGAGCTGCGCCATGGTGGCGTTGACCTCTTCGAGGAGAAACACGATCCTCGGACCCACTCGCCACGGTTCGCGTTCGAGGACGTCGTCGGCCAGCTGCTCGGCGAGGGCGAGTCGGCGCCGGCCTTCCTGGGCGAGGCGGACCAGGGCGTCGTGGATCTCGGCGATGCCGCGGCAGTAGGTGACGCCGGGCACGCCGCGGGCCCAGGTGTGGGAGATCCGCTTGAAGTCGAGCACGTAGGCGTGCGCGCCGTTGTGGATGAACTGGCAGGTGATGCAGCGCAGGATGGTGGACTTGCCGCCGCCGGTGCCTGCGGAGATCAGGACGTGCGGGGAATCGGCGTCCAGGTCGACGGAGATCTTCCTCTTGCCCGCTCCCAGGCCGATCAGCGGGGCGGACTCCGGCATCTTCGCGAGGATCTCACGTACGCCGGGGTCGGACAGGGTCAGCTTCTTGGGCGGGGCCTTGCGCTTCCTGACGATGACGTGCGTGTCCTTGCCCGCGCGGCGCCAGGTGAAGGAGACGTTCTCCAGGGCGAGCTTCTTGACGATGAGGTCGGCGACCAGGTCCTCGTTGAACCGCAGGTGTCCGGGGGTGTCGATGCGGATCTCCGCGTCGTCGTCGGAGAACTTCCTGGGGACGTGGAGGTAGCGGCGCGGGTCGGTGAGCTCCGACATGCCCAGCGGCACGGCGAGCGCCTCGTGTAGCGGGGTCACCCACTCCCGCATGAACGCCCGGCGCTTGCGGGTCAGCAGCCCGTACGCCAGGCCGCCGACGGCGAGGGCGGAGGCCGCGGCGATGCCGCTGGTCTCCGCGGCCGCGATGGCGGGGTCGGGGTTCTCCCAGACGTCGCACACGGTGGCGACGGTGGAGTCCTGGTTTTCCCACAGCCCCCAGTAGCCGCCCCCGCCGATCGTGGCCAGGCCACTGACGCGGAAGGTCAGGCGCTGCCACCCTGCCGGGCCGGGAAGTAGCGGCTCGCAGTCGGCATCCCCGGGACGTCCGGCGGTGAGCCCATGAGGCTGCGCTGAAGGGTGAGGGCGACGTGGCGCTGCTGCTCGTAGAGCCGGGCGAGCATCTCCTCGGCGGCTTTGCGCTCCGTGACGTCGCGGATGGCTGCGGAGACGAGCGTCCCGTCGGGGGTTTCCAGGGGACTCAGGCTGATCTCCACGGGAAACTCGCGCCCGTCCCGGCACCGCCCGTACAGCTCCAGCCCCGCCCCCATGGGTCTGACCTGCCGGTTGACGAAGTAGCCGTTGCGGAAGTCGGAGTGGTGGCCGCGGAACCGGTGGGGTACGAGCACCTCGACGGGCCGCCCCAGCAGGTCCTCGCGCGCGTACGCGAAGAGCGCCTCGGTCTGGGCGTTGACCAGCTGGATGATGCCCCTCTCGTCGACGATCACCATCGCGTCGGGGGCCGCCTCCAGCAGGGCGCGGAAGCGTTCCTCGGCTGCCCGGCGCTCGCTGACGTCCCGCACGGCGGCCGAGATCAGCAGCCCTTCGGGGGTCTCCAGCGGGCTCAGGCTGATCTCCACGGGAAACTCGCGCCCGTCGCGGCGCAGGCCGTACAGCTCCAGTCCCGCCCCCATCGGGCGTACCTGCCGGCTGGCCGCGTAGCCGAGCCGGTGGCGTGGATGCTGACCGCGGAACCGCTCGGGCACGAGCACGTCGATGGGCCGCCCCAGGAGTTCCTTCCGCGGGTACCCGAACAGGGCCTCGGTCTGGGCATTGACCAGGCGGATCACCCCGGCGTCGTCCACGATCACCATCGCGTCCGGTGCCGCTTCCAACAGGGCCCTGAAGGGCTCTTCGGTCGTCGCTGCCATGCTGCGCCTCGCACTCGCCGGATCCCTCAGAAGGGGACATCGGACCATGGGGCTGAAAACCGCACCTCCGGTTGACCGAAACCCATCCACAATTGACCGGCTGCGAACGGGCCCACCGCACGCCGCCGGGGACCGCCCGCGGCTCCCCGGCGTCTTCTTTCAGCGGCTCAGCGCGTCGATCTCCGCCAGGTCCTCCTCGGACAGCGGTCCCCCGTGCAGTGCGTCGAGGTTCTGGTCCAGTTGGTTCACGCTGCTCGCGCCGATGATCACGGACACCACTCGCGGGTCGCGCAGCACCCACGAGATCGCCAGTTGCGCCAGGCTCTGTCCGCGCCGCTCCGCCAGTTCGCCCAGGCCCCGCAGTTGCTCCAGCTTGGCGCCGGTCAGCGCCTCCTCCTTGAGGAAGTGCCCGACCGACATCCGCGAACCGGCGGGCACCTCGCCGGCGAGGTAGCGACTCGTCAGAAGGCCCTGCGCGAGCGGCGAGTAGGCGATCAGGCCGGTTCGGGTGTCGCCCACCGCGTCCAGCAGTCCGCCCTCGGGCGTGCGGTCGAGGATCGAGTAGCGGGCCTGGTTCAGCAGTACCGGTACGCCGAGCTCGCGCAGGATCGCCACCGCCTCGCGATGCCGCTCGGCCGGGTAGTTGGAGATGCCGGCGTACAGCGCCTTACCTGAGCGCACCGCCGTGTGCAGCGCCCCCATGGTCTCCTCGAGCGGGGTCTCGGGGTCGTAGCGGTGCGAATAGAACACGTCCACGTACTCCAGGCCCATCCGCTGCAGCGACTGGTCCAGGCTCGCCAGCAGGTACTTGCGGCCGCCGCCGTCCCCGTACGGACCGGGCCACATGTCGTAGCCCGCCTTGGAGGCGATGAACAGCTCGTCCCGGTACGGACGGAAGTCCTGCGCGAAGAGACGGCCGAAGTTGCGCTCCGCGCTCCCGTACGGCGGGCCGTAGTTGTTCGCCAGGTCGAAGTGCGTGACGCCCCGGTCGAACGCCCGGCGCAGCACCGCCCGCTGCACCTCCAACGGCCGGCCGTCACCGAAGTTGTGCCACAGGCCCAGCGAGACGACGGGCAATCGGACACCGCTGTGTCCGGCCCGGCGGTAGGTCATGGATGCGTAGCGGTCCCGCGTGGCGTGGTAGTTCACGTCCCAATCCTGCCCGATTCCGATCAGAATCGGAACCTAATCAACACATCTCAACATCATGGTCCACGGCATGAACGGCCGGCGAGGGCGCGACCTCGGCTCACGCCCTCGCCGATGCCGGCTATGGGGCGACGGTGAACCCTTGGTCCGTGCCGTACTTGGCACTGGTGGCCCGCCAGGCCTCCAGGCCCTGGGTCAGCGTCGTCGAGGAGACGTACGCCTTGCCGACGGTGTCGCTGAAGACCGAGTTCGCGTAGACCTGGTACGGCAGGTACGACCAGCCCGCGGCGACGTCACGGGCTGCCTCGGCCAGGATCCGGTTGGCCTGCTGACCCCCGAAGTAGGGGAACGGGGTGTCCAGGAAGGCCTGCGATTCCAGGTCCGCCCGCGTGGCGGGGAAGGCGCCCTCGGACACACGGGCCGTGGCGCCGGCCCCCGTGGTCGCGTACTCGATGAAGGCGTAGGCCAGCGCCTTGTTCTTCGACGCCTTCGGCACGGCGAGGGAGCTACCCCCGTTCTCCGCGCCCGCCTTGGCGCCCTTGGTCCACTGCGGGAGGGGAGCCACGCGCCAGTCCCCCGACGCGGCGGGGGCACCCGTGACGAAGTTGGCCGGCATCCAGGCACCTATGGACAGGGTGGCGATGCTGCCGTCCGACAGTCCCTTGTACCACTCGTCGCTCCAGGAGGTGACCGGCGCGAGCAGTCGCTCGTCGATCAGCTTCTGCCAGGTACCCGCGTACTGCGCCGTGCCCGCGTCCCCGAAGTCGAGGCCGATCTCGGTGCCCTCCACCTTGTACGGACGTCCGCCCGCCTGCCAGATCAGGCTGGTCGTGGCGCCGGCGTCCCCGGTGTCGTTCGTGATGTAGAGCTTCGGGTCCGCCTTGTGCAGGGCGCGCGCCGCTTCCACGTACTCGTCCCAGGTGGTGGGGACGGCGATGCCGTGCCGGTCGAACACCTTCTTGTTGTAGAACAGCGCCATGGGTCCGGAGTCCATGGGGAGGGCGTAGATGCCCTTGCCGTACTTCACCCCGCTCCAGGGACCGGTGGTGAAGGCCTGGTCGTGGCCGGAGGCGCCGTAGGGGGAGAGCTCCTCCAGGGATTTGCCGATGGCGAACTGACCGACCGCGTAGTACTCGACCTGGGCCACATCCGGGGCTCCCGAGCCGGCGGCGATGGCGTTCTGGAGCGCAGTGTACTGCTTGTTGTTCGTGCCCGCGTTGACGAGCTCGATGTCCACCTTCGGGTACTTCTTCTCGAAGTCGGCGGCCACCTTCTTGAGCGTGGGCTCCCACGCCCACACCGTCACCTTGCCTCCGGCTTCGAGTGCTGCCGCCACGTCCTTCGCGGCGCTGTCGGCCCCCGGGTCCGGCGATCCGCAGGCGGTGGCGCCGAGGGTCAGGGCGCACGTCACGGCGACGGCGGCGACGATCCGGCGGCGGTTGTTCGTTCTCATCGGTGGTGCTCCTGATTCGGTGTGCGGATGAAGTGGGACGGGAGGGGCCGAGCGCGCAGCCGGACGCGTCACTCCTTGACGCTGCCGGCGGCCAGGCCCGACTGCCAGTAGCGCTGGAGCAGGAGGAAGACGACGACGATCGGCGCGATGGTGAGCAGGGAGCCGGTGATGATGAGGTCGAAGACGGGCTCGCCGCCCGCGGTCCTGGCCTGGGCGCTCCACGCGTTGAGACCGAGGGTGAGCGGATACCAGTCCGGATCCTTGATCATGATCAGCGGCAGGAAGTAGTTGTTCCAGGTCGCGACCATGGAGAAGAGCAGCACCGTCACGGTTCCCGGCATCAGCAGCGGCAGGGCGATCCGGAAGAAGATGCGCAGCTCGCCGGCACCGTCGATGCGGGCGGCCTCGAGCAGTTCGGAAGGTACCGCTTGCGCGGTGAACACCCACATCAGGTAGAGCCCGAAGGGCGAGACCAGGGAGGGGATGATCACTGCCCACGGCGTGTTGGCCAGGCCCATGCCGCTGAACATCAGGAACGTGGGGACGGCGAGGGCCGTGCCGGGGACGGCCACGGCCCCGATGACGACGGCGAACACGGCTCGGCGGCCCGGGAACTCGTACACGGCCAGCGCGTATCCGCCGAGGACGGCGAGCAGCGTCGCACCGCCCGCGCCGGCGGCGACGTAGAGCAGTGTGTTCAGCGTCCAGCGGACGAAGGCGCCGTCGTCATAGGTCAGCGTGCGGGAGATGTTGTCCCAGAGCTGGAAGTCCTCGCCGAGCCACAGGCCGAAGGAGTCGAGGAGGTCCTCCTGGTCCTTGGTCGCGTTGATGACCAGCCACACGAGGGGCAGGAGGGTGTATACGAGGACCAGGCCGGTCACCAGGGTCAGCGGGATGCTGGGCCTGGGATCGAGCGGGGTGTGGGCCCGTCGGCGGCGACGCTTCGGCGCCGCTCTGGGCGGTGCGGCAGCCGGGGGCCTCTGTGATCCGGTGGCAGCGCCGCTCGCGTCCGCGCCGGAGGAGTCGGCGGTGCGCTCCCTCGTGTCCGAGGAGACACCGGTGGGGTCCGTGATCATGTGCTCAGCCCTTCCGCATGCCGCGGAGCTGGACCGCGTAGGCGATGACCGCGGTGAAGACGCCCATCACGATGGCGATGGTCGCCGCGTAGTTGTGCTGCTGCCCGGAGAAGGCCAGCGAGTACGTGTAGAGGTTCGGGGTGTAGTCGGTCGTGATCGCGTTGGGAGCGAGGCTCTGCATGATGTTCGGCTCGTTGAACAGCTGGAAGCTCCCGATGATCGAGAAGATCGTCGCGATGACCACCGCGCTGCGGATGGCCGGCAGTTTGATCGCGGTGACGATGCGCCACTCCCCGGCGCCGTCGATGGCCGCCGCCTCGTAGAGGGAGCGCGGAACCACCTTCAGGGCGGCATAGAAGATCAAGGTGTTGTAGCCGACGAACTCCCAGGTCACGACGTTGCCGATGGAAGCGAGGACCAACGGGGGCGAGAGCGGGTCCGGGAGCGCCAGGCCGAAGGCGTCGTTCAGGTTGCCCACCAGGCCGAACCGGGTGCCGTAGATGAACCCCCACATCAGGCTGGCCACCACTGCCGGTACGGCGTAGGGAAGGAAGACGGCCACCCTGAAGAATGCCTTGCCGTACAGCCGGCCGCTGTCGATGGCGAGCGCGACGAGCAACGCGATCCCCAGCATCACCGGCACCTGGAGGAGCAGGAAAAGTCCGACCCGGGCCGATCCCTCCCAGAACCGCGTATCGGTCAGTGCTTGGAGATAGTTGTCCGCGCCGACGAAGGAGGTACCGCCGACGAGTCGGTCGCGCATCAGGCTGAGATAGAACGCGTACCCGATGGGAGCCAGGAAGACGAGGGCGAACACCGCTGCGAAGGGTCCGGCGAACCCCCAGCCGACGAGGGCGTTCCGACGTGCGCGTGAACGGGAACGGGATGGGGGGACTGCCTTTGCCGGTGCCGGCAGGAGCGACATGGTGGGTCCTTGCGTCAGTGACCTACAGGTCCGCGACGGAGGAAGGGATGACTGGCCTCCGGGCCGGAATCGGCCTCCATGGGGCAGGACCTGATGAGAAATGTTTACGTAACCATCGGTCCGGCGATCGTGGCACTCCCGGTGGGGAGCGTCAAGCATTCTGCGCCCGCTGGCCGAAAAAGGAGTCGCCGGACGGCCATGCCGCCCGCCGGGGCGCCCTTCACGTACACCCGGCCGCAGACCTTCTGGCCAATCCTCAACGAGCAAAGCGGAGTTGGGCGGCAAGGCGGCACCCGGCCGGTTGTGACGATTCGCGTCCGATTGCTTGACAGTCCCCGACGCGGCTCCCAGACTCGCAGCCAACCGCTGAGTGTTTACGTAAACATTACAGAGGTGGAACACCGATTTCACCGGGGCCGGCTTCTCCGCCGGGTCCGGAGCCATGGGCCCGTCCACCCACGGACACCTCCTTGCCCGCCAGCCATCGCGAGGTACTCATGCGACGTCATCCCCCCTGCATCGCAGCCCTGTTCGCCGTTCTGGTCGCCCTCATCGCGAGCCTCCTCGGCGGTCTCGGCACCGCCGCGGCCTCCCCCTCCCCCGTCACCGTCATCAACGCGACGCAGTTCACCGATCCCGCCGGCCGGCCCGTCCACGCCCATGGCGGAGGGGTCATCAAGGTGGACGAGTACTACTACTGGTTCGGAGAGGACCGGAACCCCGACAACAGCTTCCGGTACGTCTCCGCCTACCGCTCCACCGACCTGAAGACGTGGGAGTTCCGCGGCCACGTCCTGTCCCAGGCCAGCCACCCGGAGCTGGCCACCGCCAACATCGAACGCCCGAAGGTGATGTACAACCGCGCCACCGGGCAGTTCGTCATGTGGATGCACAAGGAGGGCAGCGCCACCGACTACAGCGAGGCCCGTGCCGCGGTGGCCGTCTCCTCCACGGTCGACGGCGACTACTCCTGGCGCGGGAGCTTCCGGCCGCTGGGGCACATGTCCCGGGACATCACGACCTTCGTGGACACCGACGGCACCGGCTACATGATCTCCGCCGCCAACGAGAACGCGGACCTGCACGTCTACCGGCTCACCGCGGACTACACCGGCATCGAGACCCGGGTGCAGAAGCTGTGGGCCGGCCAGTCGCGCGAGGCTCCGGCCCTGTTCAAGCGCGACGGCGTCTACTTCCTGGTGACGTCCGGCGCCACCGGCTGGTCCCCCAACCAGCAGAAGTACGGCACGGCCGACAGCATCACCGGCACCTGGAGCTCGCTGCGGGACCTGGGCGACGGCAGGACCTACGGTTCCCAGACGGCCTTCGTGCTGCCCGTCGAGGGGACGTCCGGTGTCACCACCCACCTGTACATGGGCGACCGCTGGGGCAACTCGATGGGCGGCACGGTCAACGACTCGCAGTACATCTGGCTCCCGTTGAAGTTCCCGACCAGGACCACCCTGTCCATGGACTACTACCCGCAGATCATCGTCTCCACGGAGAACGGGACCGTGCGGGGCACCGGGGACTGGAACACCCTCACCGCCGCGCACAGCGGCAAGTGCGCCGACGCCGCCGACTGGTCGGTGGCCGAGGGCGCCGCGCTGATCCAGTGGACCTGCGCGGCGGGCAGCGTCAACCAGCAGGTGTGGTTCCAGGGCGTGGGGGAACGGATCATGCTCCGTCACAGCGGGAAGTGCCTCGCGGTGCGGGACGCGTCCCCCGATGACGGCGCCGCGGTCGTCCAGACCACCTGCGGCGACGGGCCCGGACAGAAGTGGAGGACGGCCCAGGCGGGCCCGACCGGTATGCGCCTCGTCGCCCAGCACAGCGGCAAGTGCGTCGATGTCGCGAACCAGTCATGGGCCGACGGCACGCGGCTCGTCCAGTGGACGTGCAACGGCGGCGACAACCAGAAGTGGCGGCGCTCGGCCGTCTGACCCGCCCCTCCCCTTCGCCCCGGCACCGGTGGGGCCGTGTGAACCCACGACGTGGGACACGGCCCCGCACGGCCGCCGGGGCGCTCAGTCCTCGACGGGACCGAGGTCGGGCGCGTCCCGGAAGGCCACCTTCCGGTCAGGGCCGGGTGCGTGGAGTTCGAGTACGACGACTTCGTTCGCGCCCCTGCGCAGCACCGGGCCGGGGACGTACAGCGAGTGCTGGGGGCCCCGGGACCAGTAGCGGCCGAGGGCGAAGCCGTTGACCCAGACGCTGCCCTTCCGCCAGCCGTCGAGGTGGAGGAAGGTGTCGGCCGGCCGGTCCGCGTCGAAGGTGCCCCGGTAGAAGGCCGGTCCGGTCGGTGTGGCCGCCCCGGCGCCGAACGGCAGGTCCTCAAGGGCCGTGAGCGGCAGCGGACGGCTGGTCCATCCGTCGAGCGGGGAGCCGCCGAGCGAAACGCGGCCGAGCAGTCCCTTGCGGTCGTGGATGCCCCAGCCGTAGTTCACCCGCCCCTGGTTCTCGACGAGAACGCTCAGGACGGCGCCCGGCCGCGGGACCGCGAAAGTGAGGGCGTGCTCGTGGCTCTCCCGCTCCAGCACCCCCACCGGCTGGCCGTCGACGAAGACCTGGGCGCGGTCGCGTACCTGCTCCAGTTCGAGCAGGGCGGGCCCGGCATCCGGCAGGTCCGCCTCGTACAGCACGAAACCGTAGCCCTGTCCGAGTTCCTCCATGGTCAGCGGACGAGGCGAGGCGACGGCGTCCCCGAGGGCCGGTGCGGCGTCCAGCAGACCGATGCTCTCGGTCAGCTCCACCGCCTCCAGGCTGAACTTCGCAGCACGTGGGGGCGGTACCTCTGCCGGGACCGGGGCGTATTTGGCGATGACCTTGCGGAACGCGGCGAACTTCTCGGTCGGGTCGCCGGCCTCGTCGAGGGGGGCGTCGTAGTCGTAGGAGGTCACGGTCGGCCGGTAGGTGTGCTTGTCGTTGGCGCCGTTCATGAAGCCGAAGTTCGTGCCGCCGTGGAACATGTAGAAGTTCACGGAGGCCCCGGTCGCGAGCAGCTCGTCGAGCTCCTGGGACGCCTGCTCCGCGCCGCGGACGACATGGTGTGCGCCCCACCGGTCGAACCAGCCGATCCAGAACTCCGTGCAGAGCAGCGGCCCGGACGGCCGGGCGGTGCGCAGGGTCGCGAGGTGTGCCGCCGACCGGCTGCCGAAGTTCGCGGTGGCGAGCACGCCCGGCAGCGCCCCTCGTTCGAGGTCGGCCGGCTGGTCACAGGTGAAGAGCGGGACGTCGACGCCGTGGCGGTGCAGGGAGTCGGCGAGGTGCTCCAGGTAGGCGGTGTCGTCTCCGTACGCGCCGTACTCGTTCTCCACCTGCACGGCCAGCACCGGTCCGCCCCGGGTGGCGAGGCGGTCGTGCAGCGGGGGCAGGAGCCGGCCGAAGTAGTCGTCGACCGCGGCGAGGAACCGCGGGTCGCGGCTGCGCAGCCGCATGGACGGGTCGGCCAGGAGCCACGAGGGCAGGCCGCCGCCCTCCCATTCGGCACAGATGTAGGGGCCGGGCCGCAGGAGTACGTGCAGCCCCTCGGCGGCGGCGAGATCGAGGAACCGGGGCAGGTCGAGCCCGTCGTCCATGCGGAACTCGTCGGGCCGCGGCTGGTGGAGGTTCCACGGCACGTACGTCTCCACCGTGTTGAGTCCCATGAGACGGGCCTTGTGCAGCCGGTCGGCCCACAGGTCGGGATGGACGCGGAAGTAGTGCAGTCCGCCCGAGAGGATGCGGAAGGGATCTCCGTCGAGCCGGAATCCGTCGTCTTCGATCTGGAGAAGGGGCATGCGCGTGCTCCTCAACTGAGCAGGGATGCGCGGATCGCGCGCGGGACTGTCGCCGTGCTGAATGTTTGCGTAAACATTGGCGCGATGGCAAGTCCTTGCTGCGGACGGTCAGGTGGGCAGCTCAGCCCAGACCAGCTGGCCGGCGGCCGTCGGCCGGACTCCCCAGGCGCTGCTCAGCGTGTCCACCAGCAGCAGGCCGCGGCCCGTGCAGCTCTCGACGCGGACCGAGTGGGTGCGGGAGCGTGGGTCGAAACCCGGGCCGAAGTCCTCGACTTCCAGCCGCACCACCCGTCGGCCGGTGTCGGGACATCGCAGGGCCAGGGTGATCCGGGCCGGGGTGCCGCCGTGGCGCACGGCGTTGGTGGCCAGTTCGGTCGCGATCAGGAGGAGGTCGTCGCTCGGCCCGTGCAGGTGCCATCCGGCGAGCCGGGCCGTGATCCAGGTCCGGAGCAGGCGTGGGGCCTTGAGGTCCGCGGGAAGCTCGTAGCGGTGTGCGCACGGGCTGACCTTGCGGGAGCTCGGAGCGGTTGTGGTGACGCGGGCGGTGCGAGGCATGAGATCTCCTCGGCTTGCTGGTGTCCGCCTGCCCGCCTGTGCCGGGCGGACAGGCGGGCAGGCGGCCGTCAGGCCGGGTCGGCCGTGACGGTGACGGGGACCTCGCGCAGCGGAATCAGCTTGATCGGTTCCGCCAGGAGCTCTTCGAAGCGGGCTGCGAAGGCCTGGAAGTGGGGCGTGGCCATGTGGAAGTCAAGGGCTTCCTGGTCGGCCCAGGTCTCGCGTACGTAGAAGGTGCCGGGCTCCTCCAGCAGTTCGAACGGCGCGTAGTCGAAGCACCCGTCCTCGGCGCGGGACGGTTCGACCAGTGCGGCCAGGGCGTCCTGCAACGCTCGGCGCCGCGTCGGCTTCGCGCGCACGCGGGCAAGGGCGACGAGCGGCTGGGAAAGGGGGGACATGGCCTTCTCCTCGGGTCGGACGGCGCCGGGGCGGCGCGATGGGTGAGCTCTGGTCACCGGCTCAGAAGCCGGTGAGGGTGATCTTGCCGATGGCGCTGCCGGATTCCAGGATCCGGTGGGCTTGGCGCAGATGGGCCGCGTTGACCGTGCCGAGGTCGGTGGTGGCGGTCGTCGCGAGGGCGCCGCGGTCGACGAGCCCGGCGACGCGGGTGAGGATGTCGTGCTGCCGAGCCCGGTCCGGGGTGCGGTACAGCGACCGGGTGAACATCAGCTCCCAGTGGAAGGAGATGCTCTTGGACTTCAGCAGCCCGATCTCCACGGGCCCGAAGTCGTCGATGGCAACGATCCCGCCGAAGGGCACCAGCATGTCCGCGTAGGCGGCGAGGTTGCGGTCCGTGCCGGCCGTGCTGAAGACGTGGTCCAGGCCGCCGGGTGCGACCTCGGCCACCTGCTGCGGCAGCGGGCGGTGGTGGTCGACGACGTGCGTGACGCCCATCCGGCGTGCGAACTCGGCGCTCTCCGGCCGCGAGGCGGTGCCGATCACCGTCAGGTCGGTGAGGGCCCGGGCCAGTTGCGCCACCATGGCCCCGACGCCGCCGGCGGCCGCTGTCACCAGCATCGTGCCGCTCTCCCGTCCGGTTCCTCCCTCGCGCAGGCCGAGCCGTTCGAAGAGGCCCTCCCAGGCGGTGAGGGAGGTCAGCGGAAGGGCTGCGGCGTCCGTGAAGGAAAGCGTGGCCGGCTTGGGCCCGACGATGCTCTCGTCGACGACGTGGTACTGGGCGTTGGTGCCGGGGCGGTCGATCGCGCCGGCGTAGTAGACCTCGTCGCCGACCGCGAACAGCTCGACCCGGTCGCCGACCGCGACGACGGTGCCGGCCGCGTCCCAGCCCAGCACCTTGGGGCGGCCGCCCGGGTCGTCGTTGCGGCGCACCTTGTAGTCGACCGGGTTGACCGCGACGGCCTCGACCCGGACGAGGAGGTCGTGCGGGCCGGGCCGGGGCACGGGCAGTTCGACGTCCACCAGGCTCTCGTCGTCCTCGACCGGCAGGCTCGCGCGGTAGGCGACCGCCCGCATCGTCTCGTCCGGCGTCTCGTTCGGCATCTCGTTCATCCCGCTTCCTCTTACGGTGGTCTTCTTCTCCGACTCGGCCGCCGGCGTCAGAACGCTGTCCTGCGGCGACGCCGGTCGGGGGTTCCGACTCCGGCGAACCGGGCTCCTGACCCGGGCCGGGGAGGGAGCCGGAGACCCGTTCCGGACGGTACCCCCGGGGACGTAGTAACCTGCAAGGGAGGCTACTTCCCATTGGGAAGTATCGAGGTGGACGACGCACCGGACAGGAAGTGGAAGTCATGGTCATGGGCTGTACGTCGGAGCGGCACGACCAGCACGACGTCTACGCGGCGCAGTGCCCGTGCCGCGAGGTGCTCGACCTCCTGGCCAACAAGTGGTCCGCGCTGGCCATCGGCGCCATGGAGGACGGGCCGCAGCGCTTCGGCGCCCTGCTCCGCCGCCTCCAGGGTGTCAGTCCGAAGGTCCTGACCGGCACGCTGCGCCGCTTGGAGGAGAAGGGATTCGTCGACCGGACCGTGTACCCGGCGGTTCCGCCGCACGTGGAGTACGCGCTCACGGCGCTCGGTCACAGCGTGGCGGAGCCCTTGGGGCAGCTGCGGAGCTGGGTCGAGAACCACCTCGACGAGATCCAGGCCCTTGATCCTGCCTGAGACCTGTCGCTGCCGGCCTTCAGGGCTGGGTGGTGCCCAGGAGCAGTTCTCCCACCGAATCCCTCAGGACGGAGCACGCCTCGGGGTCGAGGCCGTCGTCGGAGATGAAGTAGTCGATCTCCGAGAGGGCGATGAACCGGCTGAGACCGACGACGCCCCATTTGGTGTGGTCCGCGACCACGGCCACCTGAGTGGCGCAGTCGATCAGTGCCCGGTTGGTCTGGGCCTCGGCGAGGTTCGGAGTCGTCGCGCCGGCGCGTTCGGAGACGCCGTGCGCTCCGATGATGAGCAGGTCCACCTGGAGGGAACGGATCGCCTGGTCGGCGAGGGGTCCGACGAGCGAGGCCGACTTGGTGGGAGTGCCGCCGGTCAGGAGCAGCGCGGGGCCCGTGGGGCCCTCGGCCCCGGTGGGCCGCAGCAGTTGGGCGACCGGCAGGGAGTTGGTCACCACCGTCAGACCCGCGATGTCCCGGAGCCGGGTCGCTACCGCGTAGGACGTCGTTCCGCCGGAGATGGCCACGACGCTGCCCGGTTTCACGAGGGCGGAGGCTGCCTCGGCCACCGCCGACTTGGCCCGCGACTCCAGACCGGCCTTCGTTTCGAAGGGTGGTTCGTCTCCTGTGGTGACGGAGGCGCTGATCGCGCCCCCGTGCACCTTCGACAGGGAACCGGCGCGGGCGAGCACGTCGAGGTCGCGACGAATGGTCATGTCGGAGACGCCCAGCTGTTCCACGAGATCGGCCACCCGCACGGCGCCCTCGCGGCGCACGATGTCGAGGATGAGAGCCTGCCGCTGCGGTGCAAGGCGTGCTGACTCGGTCACGATCTCGTCCCCCGTTTCTCTGCGCGCCGTCCGTGTACGCCGCCAAAGTCGCACGGCATTCCTCACGAACGAACAGTCTACGTCGCAGGGCTTCGGCCTCACCGTGTTCTCACACAATGCGCCGGGCGCCGTCGGCCGGGGAGACCGGGAACAGGTGCGGAGCCTGGTACCCGGCCGTACGGAACGCGGTGGTGACAGCGGCGCCGATCGCTTCCACCCGGTCCTCCTCCGCCAGCACGATGACGGACCCGCCGAAACCGCCACCGGTCATGCGCGCACCGAGAGCTCCGTACGCCAGGGCGGTGTCCACGACGAGGTCGCTCTCCGCGCAGGAGATCCGGAAGTCGTCGCGCAACGATGCGTGGCCGGCCGTGAGGATCGGTCCCAACGCCGCCAGGTGCCCGGCCCGAAGGCGGACGACGGCGTCGGTGACCCGAGCGTTCTCCGTCACCACGTGCCGGACCAGGGGCACCAGGTGGGCGGGGAGCGCTGCGGCCGCCCCGTGCAGGTCCGCGGGAGTGAGGTCGCGCAGTGCCGCCAGCCCGAGCAGCCGGGCGGCCTGCTCGCACCCGGCCCGCAGGGCCGCGTACGCGCCGTCGCCGAGGTCGTGCTTCACCCGGGTGTCGACGACCAGCAGGCTCATCCCCTGGGTCTCCGGGGCGAACGGGACCTGCTCGTGGGCGCCGGCGCGGATGTCCAGGTGCAGGGCCGAACCGGCGGTGCAACAGGCGGAGGCCAACTGGTCCATGGCCCCGCACGGCACTCCGGCGAAGCCGTTCTCCGCACGCTGGCCGATCAGCGCGAGGGCGGTCGCGCTCAAGTTCAGCCCGTAGAGGTCGTTGTAGGCGAAGGCGACCGCGCACTCGAGCGCGGCGGAGGACGAAAGACCGGCGCCGGTGGGCACCGTGCTGTCGATGTGGAGGTCGGCGCCCCCGGGCCGGTGTCCGGCTTCGCGCAACGCCCAGACGACCCCCGCCGGGTAGGCGCCCCATGTGGTGACGGCGCCGGGGGTGAGTCGCTCGACGTGGAGGTCGATGACCGGGCCGTCCCCCTGGGCGCTGTGCAGCCGCAGGCGGCCGTCCTGGCGCCTGCGCGCCGCGACCAGGGTGTGCTGGGGGATGGCGATGGGCAGGGCGAAGCCGTCGTTGTAGTCGGTGTGCTCCCCGATCAGGTTGACCCGGCCGGGCGCTGCCCAGACCCTGTCCGGGTAGGCGCCGTAGATGCGCCGGAAGGCCTCCTTCATGCGGTCACCTCACGTGCGAAGGCCCAGGCGTCGGCCACGATGGAGTCCAGGTCGGTGTGGCGGGGCCGCCAGCCGAGGCGCTCGCGCGCGCGGACCGCGGAGGCGACCAGTACCGCGGGGTCGCCGGGACGGCGGGGGCGCACGACCTCCGGGATCGTCCGGCCCGTGACCCGTCGCACGGAGTCGATCACCTCCCGGACCGTGAAGCCCTCGCCGTTGCCCAGATTGCAGATCAGGTGCTCGCCGGGACGGGCTGCCTCCAGGGCCAGCAGGTGGGCCTCGGCGAGGTCGGCGACGTGGATGTAGTCGCGTACGCAGGTGCCGTCGCGCGTGGGGTAGTCGTCGCCGTGGACGTCGATGTGCGGGCGCCGTCCCAGGGCCACTTGGAGGATGAGCGGGATGAGGTGCGACTCGGGTGCGTGGCGCTCGCCGTGGCCCGCGTGGGCGCCCGCGACGTTGAAGTACCGCAAGGACACGGCGGCCAGCCCGTGGGCGGCGGCCTCGCCGGTGATCAGGTGGTCGACGGCCAGTTTGGTCGCGCCGTAGGGGCTGGTGGGCGCGGTGCGGGCGTCGTCGGCGATCGGCAGCCGTTCGGGTTCGCCGTAGACCGCAGCGGTGGAGGAGAACACCAGGGTGCGCACGTCTGCGTGCCGCATGGCGGCCATCAGCTCCAGCGAGCCGGTCACGTTGTTGCGCCAGTACTTGTCCGGGTCGCGTACGGACTCGGCCACCTGCGAGGAGGCGGCGAAGTGCAGGACGGCGGCGTGGTCGGCGGACAGGAGGGCGGCCGCATGCCCGAGACCGCCCCGGACGAACTCGGCGCCCGCCGGAACGGCTTGGGGCGTGCCGGTCGACAGGTCGTCGAGCACCGTCACGCGGTGGCCGGCTTCGAGGAGGTGGGCCACCACCACGCTGCCGATGTAGCCGGCTCCCCCGGTCACGAGGTACCGGCTCATGACGCGACCTCGCGGAGCCGCCGGGCCGCGTCTTCCGGGGCGATGTCGTTGACGAAGGAGTCCATGCCGGATTCGACCCCGGCCAGGAACTTGAGCTTGCCCGCCGACCTGCGCACGGTGAACAGCTCCAGGTGCAGCGCCAGTTCCTGTCCGCTGGTCTTCGGAGCCTGGTGCCAGGCGGAGATGTAGGGAGTGGGGGCGGTCCGAGCCGGCTCCCCTTCCTGCCGGAACAGCCGGTCGAACCTGCGCAGCAGCTCCAGGTACATGCCGGGGAACTCGGCGCGCTCGGCCTCCGTGAGGTGGGTGAGATCGGGGACGCGGCGATGGGGGTAGAGGTGCACCTCGTACGGCCAGCGGGCGGCGTAGGGGACGAACGCCGTCCAGTACTCCCCCGCCAGCACCACGCGCGAGGTGGCGGCCCGGGCCTCGGCCAGCAGGTCCTCGAAGAGGTTCCCGCCGGTGACGGCCCGGTGCGTGTCGGCGACGGCGATCATCTTGGCGGTCCGCGGCGGGACGAAGGGAAAGGCGTAGACCTGGCCGTGCGGGTGCGCGAGGGTGACGCCGATCTCCGCGCCGCGGTTCTCGAAGCAGTACACCTGCTCGATGCCGGCGAAGGACGACAGCCGCTCGGTGCGGTCCGTCCAGGCGTCGAGTACGAGCCGGGCGCGGTCCTCGGTCAGATCGGCGAAGCTCGCGCCGTGCTCCGGAGTGAAGCACACGACTTCGCAGCGTCCGAAGCGCCCCGCCAGCGAGGGGAAGCGGTTCTCGAACACGGCCACCTCGTAGTCCGCCGCCGGTATCTCGCTGTGGCGCCCGTTCCCCGAAGGGCACAGGGGGCACGCTTCGGTCGGCGGATGGTGGACGCGCCCCTGCCGGTGCGAGGCGATCGTGACCCAGTCGCCGGTCGCCAGGTCCAGGCGCAGCTCCGGGTGACTGTCGACGGGCTCCAGCACGCGCCGGTCGATCGTGTCGCGCTCTGCGCTCTCGTCGAGGTCGAAGTAGATCAGCTCACGGCCGTCCGCGAGCTTCGTCGAGGTTCTCTTCACGGAAACGTGCCCGTCTCTCGGAGTACGGTACGGCGCTGTCGCGAGCCATACGTCGACAAGAGTAAACAGAAAACAACTAAAGTCAACGTTTGGACTTGTCGGCTCCGTGCCCGGCGGTGTGGGCTGCGGGGCGAGCCCTTCGCGGTGCGCCGCCTCAGCAGGACAAACGCGCCTCCTGCCAGGGCGGACCACGTGATGTCGAAGGTCCACCGGATCCCGTGCCCCGGACGCGCGGCGCCTCCCAGGCGCTCGCCCGCCGGGCTGACTACCGGCGTGGTCGTGGGCTCAGTCGCGCAGTTGCAGCCCTGCGACGGCGGTATCGAAGACGGGTCGGTGCCGGTCCCACTCCGCATCCGGCGCCGAGAAGTAGACGACGTACTGCGTACCGGCGGTGTCGGCGAAGGCCACCTCGACCGCGCGGAACTTGCGCACCTTGCCGTTGAAGGTGAACTCCCAGTACCCCGCCGGCCTGCCGTGGACGGTGCTCGCCGTCATCCGCACGCGCTCGTAGCCCGGATTGTCACGGCGCGTCTGCTCCTCCTCGGTCGTACGCCAGTGTTCCAGCGCGTCGGCGCCCGCGAAGGCGTCGGCCTTGACGCGCAGCCCGAGGAGGCCCGACGGATCGATGAAGGCGATTTCTCCTCCCGCCAGCTCGTCGCGGCGCCAGCCGGCGGGCACCGGCAAGGTGAGCCCGCCCCCGTCCTGGAAGCGGTAGCCCTCGGGGGGCGACGGCGCTGCCGTGCTGCCACGACCGCCCGAACGGGAAGCGGACCCGTCGCCGAAGAGCGTGCCGGGCCACAGCAGTACCGCGGTCACGGCACACGCCGCAGCCATTGCCGCCGCGGCGGACCACACGAGGCCCCGGCGTACGCGCCGGGCGGGACGGGCGGCCCGGTGGAGCGGGGTGGACGACGTGCCGTGACCGGCGGACCCACCCTCCGCCGCGCGGCGCAGGAGTCGCTCCGCCTCGGCCAGGCCGGTCCGCTGCTCCGGCTCCTTCACGAGCAGCCCGTCGATCAGGGGCGCGAGGGTGCTCCCGCCGGCCAGCGGCGCGTGCGGGTCGCTGACGACGGCGTACGCCGTCTCGATCGGCGCTTCCCGGTCGAAGGGATGACGACCCTCGACGGCCCGGTAGAGCGTGACGCCGAGGGACCAGAGGTCGCCGGCGGCCCCGGCGTCGCCGCCGCGCAGGCGTTCCGGAGCGAGGTAGGCGAGGGAACCGACCAGTTCGCCGGTCCTGGTGAGCGTCTCGGTGCCGCTCACGGCGGCGATGCCGAAGTCGGTGAGGACGATCCGGCCGTCGTGCCCCAGCAGGATGTTGGCCGGCTTGACGTCGCGGTGCCACACCCCCATGTCGTGGGCCGCGCGCAGCGCCTCGACGACGGCGAGGCCGATCCGGGCGGTCTCGGCCGTCGGGAGCGCACCCCGCTGCTCCAGCGCTTCCTCCAGGGTGATCGAGGGCACGTACTCCATCACGATGCACGGCAGGCCCTCGTCCTCGACCGCGTCGTGCACCACGATCACATGGGGGTGGGCGATCCGGGCCGCACTGCGCGCCTCGCGGCGGGTGCGTTCGTGGAGCGTGCGGAGCGTGTCGTCCGGCACGTGCGGGGGGACGTGGAGCACCTTCACCGCCACCTGCCGGCCGAGGAGCTCGTCCTCGGCACGCCAGACGGTTCCCATGCCGCCGCGGCCGACTCGCTGCACCAACCGGTAGCGGCCGGCCACGAGCCGTCCTTGTTCCGACACTGTCGCTCTTCCCCGCTTTCCTGTGCGCGCCCGTATGGCGGACCATAACGCCACGCCGTATATGCGGCCAAGAGGTATCGAGAAATAGATTGCACCGCGGCCCGACGCTCCAACTGGCTTGCAGCGTAATGCATTTCAGGTCGGCTACTCACTCACACAATTGCTTGACACCCGCCTGGTGCATGGTCAAACTTAGGACACCCCGTCACATGAGCGTAGAAATGCCACTTTGGCTCGGAACGTTTTCGGGGCGCCGGCGCGCATGGCGCCGGATCAATACGGGTGAAGGCGGACGATGGGCGGGGCCATGACCTCCGTACTACTGGTCGAGGCCGACGCGCTGTCACGCGAGGCCACATCCCTCGCCCTCCGGCGCTACGGGTACGAGGTCCACGCGGCCGTCGACGGCGACGACGGGCTGGCCCGCTTCCGGGAACTACGCCCTGACGTCGCCGTCGTGGACGTCGCCCTGCCCGGCCTCGACGGGGTCAGCCTGCTGCAGCGCATCCGCGCCGAGAGCCGCACGCCCGTGCTGCTGATCTCCGCGCGGACCGATCCCGTGGACGTCGTACTGGGTCTTGAGGCGGGCGCCGACGACTACGTCACGAAGCCGTTGGACCTGCCGGTCCTCGTGGCACGGATCCGGTGCGCGCTGCGTCGCACCGCCGATGGCCCGGCGTCGCCGACATCGCCTTGGACGTCGGCGACGGACTTCGGTGACCTGCGGATCGACCCGGCAGGCCTGACGGTGCGGCGCTCCGGCCGCCTGCTCGACCTCACGCCCACCGAACTCAAACTCGTCCTCGCCTTCACAGCGCAACCCGGCGTGGTCCTGTCACGGACCGCACTGCTGGAGCAGGTGTGGAGCGCGCCGTGGAGCGGCGACAACAGGATCGTCGACGTGCACGTGCAGCGGTTACGCCACAAGATCGGCCAGGAGCGCATCGTCACCGTCCGCGGTTTCGGCTACCGCTTCGAGCCCTGACGGGCGATGTCACCGGCACGGGTGCGCCGCTCGTCCCTCACGTCCCCTGAGTCTCCGCCAGGATCAGCCGGCCGACCTGTTCGCCGAGGACGGTCCGCGCCTGCTCGGCGAGTCCGTCGTCGGACACGAAATAGTCGATCTCGGACAGGTCGGCGAACCGGCTCAGCCCGACGACGCCCCACTTGCTGTGATCGGCCACAACGGCCAGCCGGGTCGCGGCGGAGATCAGAGTCCGGTTGGTCTGCGCCTCCGCGAGGTTGGGGGTGGTCACCCCGGCCCGCTCGGAGACGCCGTGCGCGCCGACGATGACCAGGTCGACCTGGAGCGATCGGATCGCCTGATCCGCCAACGGACCCACCAGGGAGGCGGACTTGGTGGGGGCTCCACCCGTGACCAGCAGGGTCGGGGCCGCGGAGCCGTCCTCCGTCCCGAACGACCGCAGCAGCTCCGCGACGGGCAGGGAGTTGGTCACCACGGTCAGGTTCGCGATGTCGCGCAGACGGTGGGCGACGGCGTAGGTCGTCGTCCCGCCGGAGATCGCCACGACACTTCCGGGCTGGACCAGCTGGGCGGCCGCTTCGGCGACCGCGGCCTTCGCCGCCGACTTGAGGGTGGACTTGGTCTCGAACCCGGGCTCGTCGCACGTGGTGCCCGAGGTGCTCACCGCCCCGCCGTGCACCTTCTCGACCGACCCGGCCCTCGCGAGCACGTCCAGGTCGCGGCGGATGGTCATGTCGGACACCCCGAGCTGCTCCACGAGCGCGGCAACGCGCACCGCCCCCTTGCGGCGCACGGTATCGAGGATGACTTCTCGCCGCTGGGCCGCCAGCGGTGCCGAATCCGTCACAGTCCCACCCAATGATCTCTAGCGAATTCCAGACAGAGATCAATTGTACACTGCATCCAATAAGGATGGGCAAGGGGTTCCCCAGGACCTTCGCCGAACTTTCGTACCGAAGGGCGGATTTGCCGGTTGCGTATCCGGTGGGCATCCCCGGTGACCGTCCCATCTCTTTATGCCCGTGCGGGCACTTACGACGAATATCGGCGGTGCGTACCGAACGAAAAACCTCTCCCCGATCCTCCTCGGCTTCCGTGTGATTGATCGTGTTTCAGGTCGGAGGACTGTTTCGCCCGATAAGGCCCGCCCCTGCCAGGGGCGGGCCTTGTCGGGCCGACCGCGCCGTACTACCGTCGTGCGCGCCCGGGTCAGTGGGGCAGGCCGACGGCCCGTTCACCGCTTCGGCGCTGCTGGATGACGACGGCGGCGACGAGGAGGGCGCCCTGGGCGACGTTCTGCCAGAAGGTGTTGATGCCCTCGACGGTCAGGCCGTTCTCCAGCGCGCCGAGCAGCGCCACGGCCAGGAGCGTGCCACCGATCCCGCCCTTGCCGCCCTTGAGCGCACAGCCACCCAGCGCCGCCGCCGTGATGGCCTTGAGTTCGAGGCCCTCGCTTCCCGAGACGGGCTGCCCCGAGCCGGTCCGCGCGGTGAGCAGGATGCCCGCGACCGCCGCGACCACACCGATGAGCGCGTAGACGGCCACCAGGTACTTGTTGATGTTGATGCCGGCCAGTCGCGCCGCGGTGTCGTTGCCGCCGATCGCGTAGATGTTGCGGCCGATGTCCGTGTACTTCAGCATGACGTGCACCGCCAGCGCCACGATCACCAGGATCCAGATCATCACCGGTACCCCGGCGATCTTTCCCCGGCCGAGGAACACGAAGAAGGGGTCGTTGAGTACGTAGCCCTGCGCGCGGCCGCCGGAGACGAGCTGGGCCACGCCCTTGTAGGCGGCCAGGCCCGCGAGCGTGGCGATGGTGGGGTTGACCCGGCCGTAGACGATGGCCACTCCGTTGACCACACCGACGAGGATGCCGATTCCGATCGCGGCGGCCATCCCGAGGTAGGGGTTGGATCCGCCGGACGTGAAGACCATGGCGCTCACGACGGATGCCAGGCCGGCCTGGGAGCCGACGGATATGTCGAGGCCTCCGCAGATGATCACGACGGTCTGCACGATGGCGAGCAGGCCGGTGATCGTCGCCGCCTCGCCGATGACCTGGATGTTGGCGAGACTGAGGTAGTTGTCGTTCAGGAACCCGAACAGGGCCAGGACGAGGACGAGGGCGCCGATCAGGCTGAGGTTCTGCCCTCCGAGCGAGGAGAGCAGAGCTCCCGCCGTCTTCCGCGCCGGGGCGGGGAGGCTCTCGGTGGTGGCCGGCGTCTGGGTGGTGGTCATCGAGCGTCTCCATCGGCGGAGTCAGTGAGCGGTCGGTCGGATGCGACGGAGGCGAGGTCGTCGGCCATGGCGAGGTTGAGGATGGCTTCCTCCGTGGCTTGCGACCGGTCGAGTTCGCCGGTGATGCGACCGTTCTGCATCACGACGATCCGGTCGGCGAGCCCCAGGACCTCGGGGAGTTCGGAGGAGATCACCAGCAGGGCGACCCCCTCGCGGGCGAGGTCGGCGATGATGCGGTAGATCTCGGCCTTGGCTCCGATGTCGATCCCGCGCGTCGGCTCGTCCAGGATCAGGACCTTGGGCTTGCGCAGCAGCCAGCGGGCGAGCACGACCTTCTGCTGGTTGCCGCCCGACAGTTTGCGCACCTCGTGTTCGATCGAGGGGGTGCGCACCCGCAGCCGGTCGGAGAAGTCCTGCGCCACCGCCTTTTCCTGGCGGCTCTGGACGAAGCGCCAGCGGCGCAGGCGCTCCAGGCTCACCAGGGAGGTGTTGTCCCGGATCGAACGGTGGAGGAACAGCGCCTGGGCCTTGCGCTCCTCGGGGGCGAGTCCGATGCTCGCGCGGATCGCGTCCCGGGGGCTGCGCAGACGCAGGGGGCGGCCGTTGACGGAGACACGACCCGATCGGATGGGCCGGTCACCGGCGAGGGCGAGAGCCAGCTCGGACCGCCCGGCTCCCATGAGCCCGGCGAGGGCGACGACCTCTCCGGCGCGGACCTGGAGGTCGATCTCGCTGACGTCGTCCGTGGTGACGCCTTCCAATTGGAGGACCACTTCGTCGCGGGCGACGTCCTGTCGCACGAACAGGGAGGACAGGTCACGGCCCACCATCAGGCGGACGACCTCCCCCTCGCTGGTGTTGCGGGCCTCCAGCACGCCGGCGACGGTGCCGTCGCGCAGGACGGCGATGCGGTCGGCGAGGCGGAAGATCTCCTTCATGCGGTGGGAGACGTAGATGACGGCGATGCCCTGGTCCCTGAGCCGGTCGATCAGGCCGAAGAGGGCTTCGACCTCGTTCTCGGAGAGGGAGGAGGTGGGCTCGTCGAAGGCGATGACCTTGGCCTCGCCGGTCAGTGCCCGCAGGATCTCCACCAACTGGCGTTGTGCGGGGGTGAGTTCGGATCCCAGTTGATCGGGGTGGATGACCTTCTCGAATCCGAGCCGGGCCAGGTCCGCGGTGATGCGGCGGCGCAGCTCCGCCCGGTCGAGGCGGCGCAGGGCGGTGCGCGGCAGGGCCCCCGCGTACACGTTCTCGGCGACCGAGACGTGCGGGATGATCTCGGGCTCCTGAGGGATGATGCGGATCCCGGCCTTGTGGGCGTCGTGCGGTGACGACAGGGTCCGCGGGCGCCCGTCCCAGAGGATGCTCCCCTCGGTGGGCTGGTGGTCACCGGTGAGGATCTTCAGCAGGGTCGACTTGCCGGCGCCGTTCTCCCCCATGAGGGCGGTCACCCGACCCCGGGGGAAGGCGAGCGTGACGCCGCTGAGCGCCTGTACCGCACCGAACCGTTTGGTGATGTTCTCGACGGAGATCTCTTCGCCGGGGTCCCGGGCGGGGGCGGGTGGCTCTGTACCGGCTGTGGTCATGGGGGCCTCGCAAGCTGGGGTTACGTGGGGCGTTCGTGCCGGCGACGCTGCTGGGCGGCGGCGGTGGTGGTCTGGACGGGTGGCGGGTACGGCCGCCGCTGCGGCGGCCGTACCCGTCCTGGCCGCGGGCGCGGGCTCAGCCGCAGGTGACTCCCGCGTCCTTCCAGTTGGAGGCGTCGACCATCTTGGTCGGGGCGAAGGCTTCCTTCGGGAAGTCCTTGCCGTTCTTGAGCTTGTCGAAGATGGTCTGCACCGCCAGGGCGCCGACGTCCTTGCCGTTGATGAAGAGCGCGGCCTTCATCCCGGACGGCTTGCCGGAGCTCCAGTTCTTGCAGGCGAGGTAGGCGCCGAGGCCGACGCCGATCACGTTGTCGGCCGTGAAGCCGGCGTTCTCCAGGGCGGTGACCCCGCCCTGGACGTTCTCGTCGTTGCAGCCCCAGACCACCCAGTGCTTCACGGAGGCGTTGGCGGTGATCGTCGCGGCGATCTTGTCCTGGGCGCCCGTGGGGGAGTTGTCCGTCGGCACGTCGATGTTCTGCACCGGCGCGCCCGCGGCCTCCGCGAACGCCTTCTTCGAGGCGTTGACACGGTCGGTGCACACGGTGACGTCCTGCTTCCAGGCCGATATGGTCCGCGTCTCCGCCGGGTTCCAGCCGGCCTTCTTGAACTCCTCGGCGGCCCGCTTGCCGACCTCGCCGCCCATCTGCTCACCGCTGAAGCCGATGCGGGGCACCAGGTCGTCGGCGCCGCAGGCGGAGGGGTCCGGGCCGGTGCTGCAGATCTGGTCGTCCGAGGTCAGGAGGGCCACCTTGCCGGTCTTCGCCAGCTGTACGACCTGCGGGCCCACGGCCGGGTCGGGAACGACCACGATCAGCCCGTTGCTCTTCTGCGAGATGGCCGCCTGGGCCTCGCTCACCGTCTTGTTCGCGTCGTTGCCCAGGTTCACCACCTTCAGGTCGATACCGAGCTCACTCGCCTTCGCCTTCGCGCCGGCGGCCTCGCCGATGAAGTACTCCTGGTCGCCCTGCTTCTGCAGATAGGTCAGGGAGATCTTCCCGTCGACCTTGCCGACGTCCGCGGTGCCGCCCGTCGTCTCCTGACCGCTGGAACACGAGGACAGGACGAGCATCGTGGCCAGGCCCAGGGCCGCGGCCGCTACCGGACGGCGGTGGTGGTGAGTGAGCATGTCGATCCCTTTGCTTGAACGGGTCGCACCGGGCGACCAGTGGGGCACGTGCGATGGGGTGGGGGTCCGGCCGCCGTCGTGAGCGCCGCCCGGGGCTACAGGTCCCTGGAGACTCGCAGGGAGAGGAGTCCGGCCTCGGCCGACGAGTCCCCGGCGGGGGAGCCCTCACTGGGGAATCCGCCACAGTCGGCCGTTTTCAAACTTGATGCAACAGAGAAAAGCGCCGTTTCCGCCATAAGTCAACAGCGTGAACCGAGGGTTTCGGATTGATGCACCCCTGTGACCTCCAGGGATGCCACAGCGCAGCGGGGCCTCCTCAACAGCGGCCCGCCGGGCGAGACCATCAAAGGTGCAGGGCGGGAGGCCGCCCGGCGCAGCCCGCCGCAGGCCTGGACCAGGACGGGCCCCGCTCTGTTGATTCCTATCGGAACATGTCTGAATCTGTTTGACTAATGGCTCGAGGGTGATTGCCCGGTGGGCTCGTTCCAGCGCTGCTCGGCCGCCGGGCCCGTGCGGCCGAAGGTGACGGGTGCTCCGGGCTCACCACTCCCGGACGTCACGGCGTAGCCGGGTGCGATCCGAGGCTTGATGCGTCCTGTCGCATCGGTGGAGAACACCAGGTTGTTCCCCTCGGCCCCGCCGATTGCCGAGCACGACCAGATGCCCACGCCGTCCCCCGCGGAACCGCGTGCGTCCATGCAGTAGCTCGGATTGGCGGCATTGCGAAGGAGTCCCCTTTCGTCCAGGCGCCACTGCTGGACCGGCGCTCCGGCACGGCAGCGTGCGGTGATCACGTCGACACCGTTGGCAAAGGTGCCGCCGCGGACGTCCAGGCACAGACCGGTGGCGGAATTGACGGCCGGAACGAACGACGAGGCCCTGAAGGGTTGAACAGGATCGGCCGTCGCAGCCTCCGTGCCCGGTGTGGGGCTGGGCGTGGGCCCGTCACTGGGCGACGGGCCCGTCGCGGACGGCGACGCGCTGGGGGAACGAGTGGGTGAGGCGGATGCGGAGGGCCGCGACCTGCTCGCCGACGGGGCCGGCGCCCCCGCGCCGGCCTCGACGTGCACTCGCGGTGGCTGCCCCTGAGCCGTGGCGGGCGCTTCGGGCCCCCAGGCCGTCGGGACGACGACGGCCAGCGCCGTCGTCGTGATCAGGGCCGCCGCGACAGCCAGGGAAATCCGCCCGGCCGGCCTCCGTACGAAGAAGGACGGTTTCCGGTCGCCAGCGGTCGGCTCCGACCCGCCCGTGACCCCCGTCGCGGTCATGACCGGGAGGGACAGCGTGTCCTCGGTGTCCGAGTCCTGGTCCGTACGGGTCGCCGCGGAGAGGTAGAGCGGGCCGGCAGGACCCAGCAGGGAGCCGGCCAGCAACGGGCCAGGGGTGTCGCAGAGGGCGACCAGGCCACGCAGAGCGGCCGCGCACCCGGGGCATCCGTCGACATGGCGCGTCAGGTCGGGGTTCTCCCGCACGTCGGCGCGCCCCGCGGCGGCGTCCAGCATGCGTGCGTACGCGGGACAGTGCGGGGTCGGTCGCGCCTGAAGGTGGACGCGCAGGAAGGCGTCACGGCACGCGACCAATGCCCGGTGAGCCAGGTCCGGTACGACCTCGGGCCGATCGCCGGTAATCGTCGCGACATCCTCGTCCGGCTCCCTTTCGACCACGGAGTGCCACAGGACGGACTGCGTGCGCGGCGACAGGGTGACGAATCCCTTGCGGACGAACGACTGGAGCCCCGGGTCCAGCGGAACGGATCCCGCCCCGGAGGGCCCGGGCGGTGCGGGGGATGCGGACGCGGACACCAGCGCCAGCAACGCCAGGCGAGGGGGCTGGTCCAGGGCGTCGGTCGTGGCGGCCAGCCGGTCGAGGAACTGCTCCGTCGCGCGGTCCGCGGCGCGCCGGGCCGCCAGCAGGTCGCCGCAGACCGTTCGCGCGAAGGCGGAGACCCTCGGGCCATGGCGTCCGCGCAACTCGGTCTCGGCCGACGGGGCAGCCGGGTCCGCGGTGCGGATGGTGTCACACAGTTGTTGGTCGGTCATTCGACCCACAACAGAGGGATGGTTCGTCGACACGTGGGACATCCTGGGTGGGAGGGAAAGTCGCCCTATTGTTCAGGACACGACATGCCCGTCGATAGTTCTTTCCAGCGAGAATTCCAGAAACGTCCTCGAAAATGCGGACGTGTTTTAATCCGGGCAGGGCGAGCCACCGGAATTCTCCCTGCACGGAGAGGTCCGGTCTCGATTTCGCCCGCCGTCGGCGGATAGCGCACGGTCGCCACCGGGGAGAGCCCTCCGGTCGGCGCGCCTCGACAAGGGCAGCCGCAACACCCTTGCACCGAACAGAATCAGACACACGCGCAAGGAAGTCAACACCGAAGATCTTGCACGATCGGCCCCGGTACCCGCCGATCACCCAAGGCGGACATAGGAGGTGCCGACCCGCCCTGTTGACAGAAGTTCGAACAGTTCAAGACATCGGCACGGCGTGCACTTCCAGGGAGAGGGCCCTGGGCAGCACCGGGTCGGACGTTTAGCCGATCGTTATCAACTGGGCCCCGACTGGACTGGATTCAAGAGCTCCGCACGCAGTAGATTCACCGTTCACTCCCTCCTTCACCCCACGGTTGTCCCGCAGCGGACGACCATCAGGACACCCTCGACATACGGGCCCGGCAATTCAAGAGCGGTACGACGTGGCACGCCGATGGCCCATTCTGCATTAACCGGAACAGCCGACTGGAGTTTGGTGAGCACCCCTTTCTGCCCCCGATGCGGTGACCTCTTGCGCTGCGCCTGCGGCATCGCGCACCACGACGCGAGCGCAGGCCGGACCGCTGCCCCGGCACAGTTCGACCGCGACTGGGTCAGGCCGTACATCGCCCCGCACGAGCCCGCGCCGGGGGGCGCACCGAGCACCATGGACACCGCCACGGTGTCGTGGGTCGCGGCGCAGGCCGCGTACGAGAGCGGCCCACCGCCCGGCGGTGACGTCGGCCAGCCCATTGTCATGAGCAGGCCGGCGGGTCACCGGGCGCACCGGCCCGCGAAGCAGCGTCGGCCGCTGCGCGTCACCGCGGCCCTGGCCACCCTGATCGGCTCCGCGGCCATCGCGGGTACGTACGCCTTCGCCCGGAGCCAGGACAGCGGGGAGGCGACGGCGCAGGCCCCCGCGAGCCGGCTCGACGTACTCGACGGGGAGGACGAACCGGGCACGTCGCCCGAGGCGTCCCGGTCCCCCGGACCGCTCCCGAGCCCTCCCCGGCGCACCCCGCCGACGACCGGGAACAGCCCGGCGCGTACACCGTCCGCGCCCGCCATGGGCACATCCGCCGGTGCTTACGCAGCACCGGCCGCCGGACAGCAATCCGGCAGTCCGAGCACCGTGCCGCCCTCCCCCGCGCCGCCGACGGCGCCCGTGGACAAGCCGACGCTGCGCCGGCACGACACGGGCCCCCAGGTCGTCGATCTGCAGCGGCGCCTCGGGCAGCTGAGGTTGTGGGCCCTGCCCCAGCGGGGCCGTTTCGACCGGCACCTCGACAACGCGGTGCGGTACTTCCAGGCGAAGTACGGCGTCCGTGGCGACCCGCAGGGGGTCTACGGCCCGGCCACTCGGCGGCGGCTGGAGTCCTTGACCTCCTGACGCCGGGCCCGCTGCCGTGCCCGTACCGCGCGGGGGCTCAACGCGTCACCATTCGGCGAGGGAGCCGTCGCCCCGTCGCCACACCGGGTTGCGCCAGCGATGGCCCGTCTCGGCGGCGCGTTCGACGGCCTTCTCGTCGACGTCGATGCCCAGCCCCGGTGCGGTGAGCAGGGCGACGTGGCCGTCCTCGTAGCGGAAGACGGACCGGTCGGTGAGGTAGTCCAGCAGGTCCGACCCGGCGTTGTAGTGGATCCCGAGGCTCTGCTCCTGGATCAGCAGGTTGGGTGTCGCGAAGCCGACCTGGAGGCAGGCGGCCAGCGCGATCGGGCCGAGCGGGCAGTGCGGCGCCAGGGAAACGTCGTGGGCCTCCGCCATCGCCGCGATGCGCCGCACCTCCGAGATCCCACCGGCGTGCGAGAGGTCGGGCTGGGCCACGGCGATCCCCTGCTGGAGCACCGGCTTGAAGTCCCAACGGGAGTAGAGCCGTTCTCCGGTGGCGATGGGGATGCTGGTGGAGCGCACGACCTCGCCGATGTGGGCGCTCATCTCGGGAACCACCGGTTCCTCGACGAAGAACGGCAGGTACGGCTCCAGGAGGGGAAGCACCCGCCGCGCCATGGGGAGGGTGAGGCGGCCGTGGAAGTCCACGGCGATGTCGAAGCCGTCGCCGACCTCCGCGCGGACGCTCTCCACCCGTTCGACGATGTCGCGGACGGCCCGCGGCGTATCGATCAGTTCCAGCTGGGGCGAGGCGTTCATCTTGATGGCCGTGAAGCCCTCGGCCTTGCGGGCGGCGGCCTGCTGCGCGACGTCGGTCGGTCGGTCGCCGCCGATCCAGCTGTACACCCGCGCCCGGTCGCGGACGTTGCCGCCGAGCAGCTGCCACACCGGCACACCCAGCGCCTTGCCGGCGATGTCCCACAGTGCCTGGTCGATGCCGGCGACCGCGCTGGACAGGACGGGGCCGCCGCGGTAGAAGCCGCCCTTGGTCAGGACCTGCCAGTGGTCCTCGATGCGCATCGGGTCCTGGCCCACCAGGTAGTCGGACAGTTCCTCGACGGCGGCCGCGACGGTGTGCGCACGGCCCTCGACGACGGGTTCGCCCCAGCCGGTGATGCCCTCGTCGGTGTCCACGCGCAGGAAGCACCAGCGGGGGGCGACGAGGTAGGTCCGCAGGGAGGTGATCTTCACTTGGACTCCTTCTTCACGGCCCAGCCGCCGTCCACGGTCAGGTTCGTGCCGGTGATGTACGAGGCGTCGTCGGACGCGAGGAAGGCCACGGCGGCCGCTACTTCGTCGGGGTTGCCCAGCCGTCCCAGGGCGGTGGCACGGGCGGAGAGCAGGCGGCCCTCCTCGTCCACGTCCTGCCAGTTCTCGGTGAGGATCGGGCCGGGCAGCACGGAGTTGAACCGCACGTCCGGCCCGTACTCGACCGCGAGCTGGCGGACGAGCGCACACATGCCCCCCTTCGCCGCCGCGTAGGCCGGGTAGCCCGGCAGGCTGCACAGTGCGTGCACGCTGGAGGTGGCGACGAAGGAGCCGCGGGCGGCGCGCAGGTCGTCGAGGAAGGTCCGAACGGCCAGGTAGGGCGCCTTGAGGTTGACGGCCATGTCACGGTCCCAGTCGCTGCCGGGCAGTTCGTGGGCGGGCGCGGGCGTGTGGGTGAAGGCGTTGCTGTGCACGACGGCCACCGGGCCGAACAGCAGGTGCGTGCGGACCTTCAGGCTGCGCCAGTCCTGTTCGGAGGACACGTCGCACGGCACGAACTCCGCGAGCCCCCCGTCGTCGCGGATCTTCCGCGCGAGTGCGGTGCCCGCCGCCTCGTCGATGTCGGCGAGGACGACGGCGGCCCCTTCGGCGGCCAGACGTACGGCGCTGGCTGCGCCGATGCCGGACGAGGCGCCGGTGACGACGGCGGTTCGCCCTGTGAATCGGTTCATGGCTGGTCTTTCGTGGGTGGAGTGGGTGGAGTGGGTGGGGGTGGCGTCGAGTGGTGATGGGGGCGGCCGGGACGTACCGGTCAGCGAGTGACGTCCGCTCCGTGGAGCAGGTCCAGTTCGGCGCGCCGGGGCAGGCCCTCCCAGTCGCCGGGCGAGGCCACCGCGAAGGCCCCGCACGTCGCGGCCAGCAGGAGCCGGCCCGGGAGGTCGCTGCCGTCGAGCAGTCCGGCGAGGTATCCGGCGACGAAGGCGTCGCCCGCGCCGATCGGATCCACCGGGGTGACCGGCACGATGTCCTGGACGGCCTCGCCGCCGTGCGTGACCGCAACGGCCCCTCGGGCGCCGAGCTTCAGGACCGCTTCGCGCGGGCCGAGGTCGAGCAGGGTGCGCGCCATGGTGGCGGGGTCGTCGGCCTCGGGAACGACCAGCGAGGCCTCGTCGGGACCGGCGAAGACGATGTCCGCGAGGGTGACGAGGTGGGTCAGCTCGGCCGCGGCCTCCTCCCGGTTCCACAGCCGGGCCCGGTAGTTGAGGTCCAGGCTGACGGTGACGCCGACGGTACGGGCCAGGTCGACGGCTCGCCGTACGGCCGCCCGCGGGCCGTCGCCGAGGGCCGGGGTGATGCCGGTGACGTGCAGGACCCGGGCCCGGGCGACGAGTTCCGGGTCGATGTCCTCGGGGTCGAGGCGGGCGCCCGCGAGTCCGCGCCGGTAGTAGGTGACACGGGTGTGGTCGGGTGTGCGGCGCTCGCGCAGCATGAGTCCGGTGGGTGCCGTGTCGTCGACGCGTGCGCGGGTGACGTCGACGGCCTCACCGCGCAGCCCGTCCAGGATCATCGTGCCGGCGCTGTCGGCCCCGACCCGCCCGGTCCAGGACGCCGCGTGGCCGAGGCGGCTGACGCCGATGGCGACCGTGGCCTCCGCGCCCGCGAATCCCAGACGGAGCGAGGTGCCGGAGGCGAGCGGGCCGGGCCGGTCGGCCGCCAGGACGGCCATGGTTTCCCCGAGGGTGACGAGCGCGGTCATGAGCGGATGCCGTCCAGCAGTGTGGCGGCGCGTTCCCGGAGCGCGTCCAGGTCGCCGCCCTCGCAGGCGTCCCCGATCAGCGGGCTGCCCATGCCGAGCGCGCTCGCGCCCGCGGCGAAGTAGGCGGGGGCCTGGTCGAGCTCGATTCCTCCCGTGGGGACGAGCGGGACGTGCGGCAGGGGTGCCCGGACGGCCCGCAGGTACTCCGGGCCGACGGCCGAGGCGGGGAAGAGCTTGACCATGGTGGCGCCCTCCCGCCACGCCGCCGCGATCTCGCTCGGCGTCAGGGCGCCGGGGAGCACCGGGACGCCGAGGCGGCGGGCCTCCCTGATGACGTCCGGGCAGACGGCCGGCGTGATGAGGTAGGTGGCGCCGGCTTCCACGGCGCGCATCGCGTCGGCCGGGGTCATGACGGTGCCCGCGCCGAGTGCGGTACCGGCCGGCTTGGACTCGGCGTACTCGCGCAACGCGTGCAGGACTCCCGGTGTGGTGAGGGTGAACTCCATGGCCCGGATGCCCGCTTCGTGCAGGGCGTCGGCCGTGGCGGCGAAGTGGCGGGGCGACTGGGAACGCAGGATCGCTATCACGGGTGCGACGGCGAGTGCGGGAACCAGGGGGTCGGTCGTCATGCGGAACCTCGGAGGTCGTATGAGGTGGTGGAGGGCCCGGGGAGCTGCGCCGGGTCGTCGGCGAAGGGCGTGACCGGCAGACCGGTGGCACCCGGGCGGCAGATGAAGATCCGGCCGGCGTGCGGCTGCGCCGCGAGTTGCGCGGCCGTCAGCCCGTCGGCCGCGGTGGTGATGATCAGGAGGTCCAGGTCCGGGCCGGCGAAGGCACAGCTGGACACCTGGGAGGCGGGGACCGTCACGACGGCGTGGAGTGCGCCGTCGGGGGCGTAGGCCCTGACCTGTCCCGCTCCCCACACCGCCACCCAGACCCGGCCCTCGGTGTCGACGGCCAGGCCGTCCGGCATGCCGGCCGGGCTGGTGTCGGCGAAGGGACGGCGGGCCGAGAGGGTGCCGGTGACGGGGTCGTGGTCGAAGACGTCGACACGGTGCGTCGGGCTGTCCGCGTAGTACAGCAGCCGGCCGTCGGGGCTCCAGCCGAGGCCGTTGGAGATGGTGACGGGGCTCAGCACGGTCGTCACGGTGCCGTCGGGGTCGAGGCGGTAGAGGGTGCCCGCGCCGGGGGTCGCGTCGTAGGCCATGGTGCCGGCCAGCAGCCGCCCGCTCGGGTCGCACTTGGCGTCGTTGAACCGTCGCGGCGTGCCGTCGTCGGGGACGGCGGGGGCGGCGAACTCCGTGGCCGTCCCGGCCTCGTCGATCCTCAGGAAGGACGTTCCGGCGGCCGCGAGGAGCCCGCCGGACGCGCAGGGCGCGACCGCTCCGACGGGCCGGTCGAGGCTGACGGTCGTCCTGTCCCCCAGGTCCGGCAGACCGCTGGCGTCGTCGCGGGCCACCAGAGGGGCCCGGTGGACGAGGCCCGCCGTGATGTCCACCCACAGCAGGTCCCCGCGTCCGGCGTGCCAGACGGGTCCCTCGGTCAGGCGTCCCGGCACGGGCGCGCACGGCAGTGCGGTCAGGTGCATGGTGTCGCTCCTCTCTTGTGCGACGAAACTCTAGGAGTTCTTCTAACCCATGTAAATACACATCGTCCAACGCATGGAATAAGCTCGGCCCCGTACACGACGACGGCCTCTGCCACGACATGGAAGGACGCACCCATGGCGAAACGCACCGCCCAGGACATCCGCCGCCGCAACCGGTTCGACGCGCTGCGGTGCGTCTTCGCCGCTTCCGGCCCGGTGAGCAGGCAGGAGGTCGCCGCGGCGACCGGCCTGTCCTTCGCGACCGCGGCCAACCTCGTCGCCGAGCTCCTGGAGGCGGGAGTCCTGCGCGAGGCCGGCCACGAGGACTCCAAGGGCGGACGCCCGCGGGCCCGCCTCGCGGTCAACGCGGAGCGCGGTGCGCTGGTCGGGATCGACGTGGCGGAGACGTCCGTCCAGGTCGAGCTGTTCGACCTGGCGCTGACGGTGCTGCGCAGCGTACGGCTGCCACTGCCGCAGACCGACGTCCGGCCGGACGACGTGGTCGACGCCATCGTCGCGGGGGTCGAGGGCCTCTCGGACGCCACGGGCGCGCCCCCGCGCATCCTCGGCGCGGGGGTCAGCATCCCCGGTCTAGTGGAGCGCGAGGGCGGCGTATCCGTCTTCTCGCCCTACTGGTCCTGGCGCGACGTGCCCCTGCGTTCCCTCCTCGCCGAGCGCCTCCCGATGCCCCTGTACCTCGACAACCCCCTCAAGGCCGCCGCCGTCGCCGAGATGTGGTTCGGTGCCGGACGCGAGGTCGACGACCTGCTCGTACTGACCCTCCGGGCCGGCGTCGGCGCGGGCATCGCGGTCGACGGGGCCCTCTACCGGGGCGCCACCAACAGCGCCGGGGAGTGGGGCCACACCTGCCTGGTCCGCGACGGACGCGAGTGCAGGTGCGGCAGGCAGGGATGCGTCGAGGCCTACGTCAGCACCCGCGGCATCGCCCGCACCGTGCGGGAACTGGACGCGGAAAGCCCCCTCCTGGACCCCGACGAGGACGCCGTGGTCAGCAAGGTCGCCCGCGCCGCGGCGGAGGGCGACGCCGTGGCCACCGAAACCGTGGCGCGGACCGCCCGCTACCTGGGGGAGGCCGCGGCCGATCTCCTCAACCTGTTCAATCCGCAGGCCCTGGTACTGGGCGGCTGGGTGGCCGACCGGCTCGGCGAGCCCCTGCTGCGGCAGACCCGCGAGGTCATCGCGGCGCACGCACTACCGGCGACGCTCCAGGCGCTCACCTTCCGGCTGAGCACCGTGCCGGACAACCCGGTGAGTCTCGGAGCCGCCACCTTCGCCCTCGAGGGCTTCCTGGACGACCGCGAGACCTTCGCCACCGTGGCGGCGGGGCGCCGTGCCGCCAGGGCGGCGAAGGCCGGGACGTCCTGAGGGTGCCCCGGCGTCCGGCCGCTCAGCCGGCCGGGGCCGCCGTACTCTCGCGCACCACCAGGACCGGCGCCACCGATGCCTGGCGCGGGCCGCCCGTCCCGCCGCCGATCTGATCGAGGAGCAGTCCGACGCAGTGGCGGCCCACGGCGTCGAAGTCCTGCCGGACCGTCGTGAGGGGGGCGGGGAAGAACGCGGCCTCGGGGACGTCGTCGAATCCGGTCACGCTCACGTCCTGCGGCACCCGCCGACCCGCCTCCTGCAGGGCTCGCATGACGCCGAGGGCCATCTGGTCGTTGGCGGCGAAGATCGCGGTCACTTCCGGGCGGCCGGCCAGTTCACGTCCGGCGCGGTACCCGGAGGCCGCGGACCAGTCACCGTAGAGCAGCGGTGGTACGACGGTGCCCGCGTCCCTGAGCGAGCGGTGCCACGCCTCGGCCCGGCGGCGCGCCGCGTAGGAGTCGCGCGGCCCCGCGACGTGCCAGACCGTACGGTGGCCGAGGCCCAGCAGGTGCGCCACGACGCTGCGGGTGCCCTCGGCCTGGTCGATGTCGACGTTGGCGTAGCGGTGGCCGGTGTCCCCGTCGGCGAAGACCACGGGGACGGTGGACGGCAGCCGCAGTTCGGGGGTGTCCAGGATCTGCGACTCGATGAGGATGATGCCGTCCACCGACTGGACCATCAGCTGCTGGAACGCCTGGCGCACGGCGGCTCCGGTCTGCGCCCGCGCTCCCATGAAGTTCACGAAGAGGTCGGCTTCGCGGGCGGCGTCGGAGATCGCGGCGAAGGTCCTGGCGTTGCCGTAGGCGCTGATGTCGAAGCTGATGACGCCCAGCGTGCCGAACCGTCCGGTGACCAGCGCCCGGGCGGCCGTGTTGGGGCGGTACCCGAGCATATTCATCGCGGCCAGCACCCGCTCACGGGTGGACGCGTCGACGTTCTCCCGGTTGTTGGCCACGCGGGAGACCGTCTGCGACGAGACCCCCGCCATCGCGGCGACGTCGGCCATGGAAGGTGACTGGCGCAGCGGACGGGACCTCGGTGATCTTGCTCCGACCTCGCGCGGCATGTGAACCGGACCTCCGAACCCCTACTCCGAGCCGAGTGCGTGGTGCACTCCGTACGGATGTTAGCGCCGCGCACCGAAAGGGCGGGCGCTCACGCTACTCGCCGGTTCTCTTGACACGCCCGCCCGCCGCTTCGACACTCTCCCCACCCCGTGGTGTTTACGTAAACATCACCCTGCGCCCGGCAGGACACGCACCGCCTGCACCGGCGCCCCTCCCCCGCGTACACATCCGCTCCCGACAGGAGACCAACTGTGTCCGGTACCAGAAGAAGGCCCCCGTGCGCCGCCCGGCGCCGCCTGCGCACCGCCCTCGCGACCTCGCTCGCGGTCGTCACCGCACTCCTCGTCGAGGGTGCGGCGTCAGCCGGGGCCGCAGCCGCCGCCGTCCGTCCGGCAGCGGTCCCCGTCCGCCTCGATCCCGGTTACCAGCAGGCCCCGTTCGAGGGGTGGGGCACCGCACTCTCCTGGTTCGCCAACGTCACGGGCGGTTGGCCGGACGCCCAGCGCAACCGGCTCGCCGACGCCCTCTACGGCGCCGAAGGGCTCGGCCTCACCATCGCCCGCTACAACATCGGCGGCGGTGACGGCCCGGAGACCGTGCCCTACATGCGCGCCGGCGCAGCCGTACCCGGCCACTGGAGTCGCCCCGGCGCCGGGGCGCCCGGCGGGTGGGACCCGGACAACCCGGATCACTGGGACCCGTACGCCGACGGCAACCAGCGCTGGTGGCTCAAGGCCGCCAGAGCCCGGGGCGCCGACACCTTCGAGGCGTTCTCGAACTCACCGCCCTACTTCATGACCCGCAGCGGACTCGTCTCAGGTGCGGTCGACCCCACGCAGGACAATCTCCGCCCGGACCAGTACGAGCCCTTCGCCGCCTACCTCGCCGGAGCCCTGCAGCGCGTGCAGAACAGTACGGGCGTCACCTTCGCCTCCCTCTCGCCCGTCAACGAACCGGGCACCGCCTACTGGCGCGCGGGCGGTCGGCAGGAAGGCTCTCACTGGTCCCGCGACTCCCAGGCCCGCATGATCACGGCACTGCGCGCCGAGCTGGACCGCAGCGGACTGCGCACGCCGATCGCGGCGATGGACGAGACGGACCCGGACCTGTTCCGTACCAACTGGGACAGTTACGGCAGCACGGTCCGCTCCGCCGTCGGACGGCTCAACACCCACACCTACGGCACCAACGGGCGCAGCGGGGCACGGGACATCGCCAAGGGCGCGCACAAGCCCCTGTGGATGTCGGAGGTGGACCTCGGCGGGACGGTCCCGCAGAGCTTCACCGACATGAGCCCGGCGCTGGACCTCGCCGAGCGCATCACCGACGACCTCACACAGCTCGAACCGCGCGCCTGGGTGCTGTGGCAGGCCGTGGAGGACTACGAGAACATGACCCCGGCCCACGAGGACTCCAACTGGGGCCTCATCCAGACCGACTTCACCCCGGGCGACGCCGCGAAGGAGCCGCTGCGCAAGAACAAGAAGTACTGGGCGATGGCCCAGTACAGCCGGTTCATCCGGCCGGGTTCCCGCGTCATCGGGACGGACGACGACCACACACTGGCCGCAGTGCGTCCCGGCGGCCAGGGCGCTGTCGTCGTGCACACCAACCCCATGGGTTCGGCCCGGACGATCGCCCTGGACCTCACCGGCTTCCGGGACGTCTCCGCCGCACCGGTGCAGCGCTACACCACGGACGCGACCCGCAACGTCCACCGGGAGGCCGACGTCGCCGTCACCGGCAAACGCGTCACCGTGACCCTCGCCCCCCACTCGGTCACGACCCTCGTCGTACCGGGCGCGTCCGGCGTCGATCCCGAGCAGGCGGCCCCCGGCGCCGGTCCGCGGCTCCTCGTCAACGACCACAGCGGTCTGGCCCTCACGGCCGCCCCGGCCGGGGCCGGCGGCGCCGTGGTCCAGCGCCCCCCGAACCGGTCCGACGCCGCGCAGCAGTGGGCCTTCACCAGGTCGGCGCCCGGCGACTGGAGCAGCACGGCCTCGTACCGGGTGACGAACGCGGGCAGCGGGCGGTCCCTCGCCGTCGCCGACGGCGCGCTCACGCTGCTTCCTCCGGAACCCTCCGCGCAGCAGCAGTGGATGCTGTCCACCTCCGGAGACGGGCACCACACCTTGATCAACAGAGCGACCGGCACCCTCCTCGACGTCACCGGCGCTTCCACCGCCGACGGCGCCCCGGTCGGCACCTACCGGCCCAACACGGGACGCAACCAGTCCTGGACCTTCCGCACGGACCCGGCGGGCGGGTAGTCCCGACGGCGCGGCACGCACGGCCGGTGGCGGACCCTGCGGCCCGTCACCGGCGGTGCCGGGTCGGGGGAAGCGTTGCCCGTCATTCACGTGCCGGCCGCTTTGGTTGCGTAAACATGTGGCGTCTCGCCCACGGGTCGCTCGATCGCGGCCCACACCCCCCGGAAGGGCTGCCACCATGAAACGCAGGTCTCTGATCACCGCGGCGGCCGGCGCCGTCGCCCTCGGCACCGCGACCCCGTCGCCCGCCGCGGCGCAGCCGCTCGGCCACGCCCCCACCGCGCCGCTGTCCACGTTCAACGTCATCAGCGACATCCAGGGCGACCTGGGGGACTTCGCCGTCGCCCTGCGCGACATCCGGGCCACCGCCCCGCACGGCTCGGGGCTCGCGGTCGCCGGCGACATCACTCCGCGCGGCTACGACTTCGAATACGCGGCGGTACGGCAGGTACTGGAACGGGGCCCGCGCCCGCGCGAGGTCGCGTGGGCCATCGGAAACCACGAGTTCTACGTACCCAAGTACGCCGATCCGCAGACGCTCTCCCTGGCCACCTGGCCCAACGGCGCCACGGAGGACTCCCTGTTCCGCAGCTTCCACCGGTTCGCCGGGCGCGGCACGGTGTACGCCGAGACCACCTTCGGCGGCATCCCCGTCCTGACCATCGGCACCGAGCGGTACATGCACTACCACGACCCGAAGCTCTGGGACGAAGTATGGCTGAGCGAGGCGCAGTTGCGGTGGCTGGAGGGGCGCCTGCGGTACTGGAGCGCACGCCGCAAGCCGGTCATGGTGATCACGCACCACCCCCTGCCCAACACGGTCTCGGGCACACGGAACAAGCTCTACGCCACCGACTACCTCCAGGCGAACGCGCTCCTCGGGCTGCTGGGGCGCCACCGCGACGTGTTCCTGTTCAGCGGACACACGCACTGGGACCTGGCGCTGTCCGACTGGTACGTGCGGCGCGTCGTGCCCGGGACGGCGAACCTGGACGGGTTCTCGGTGATCAACACGGGGGCCGTGCAGACCGGCTTCGCCGACAACGGCCAAGGGGGCGAGAGCACGGTCCCCGGCGTCTTCAACCAGGGCCTCCAGGTCGAGGTGCACCGCGACCGCGTCGTCATCAAGGCCCGGGACTTCGCGGCCGGTGCCTGGTTGAAGCAGATCTCCGTCCCGTTGGCGACCACGATCTGACCCGGGGCGCCCTACCCCGAAGGTGACGCTGCGGTCGTTGATCATGCACGGAATGTCGAATTTGTTTACCAGCTGTTGACATTCAGGTGATGCGTGGGCCAGCCTCTGCTCAAAAGTTGTTGGTTCACGCGCAGAAATGTTGGTTCCTGTGCACATGGAGAGCGGGACTCTCCATGTGCCGGGTACCGGCGTACGCGCGGTGACATCAAGGATCTGCATGCGAAGAGTGAGATCCGTCCTCGTCGGCCTGAGCCTGCTCCTCCCCGTTCTGGGTGGGGCGCCGACGGCGCTGGCGGCGCCCGTCACCACCGAACCCGGCACCCAGTTCCCGGACACCGCGGGACAAGGGGTGCAGGCGCACGGTGGCGGCGTACTCAAAGTCGACGACTACTACTACTGGTTCGGTGAGGACCGCGGCGACGACAACAAGTTCCGCTACGTCTCCGCCTACCGCTCCAAGGACCTGAAGAACTGGGAGCCCCGCGGCCACGTCCTGACGCAGGAGGCCGACCCGGAGATACGTTCCGCCGTGATCGAGCGGCCCAAGGTCCTCTACAACGAGAAGACCAAACAGTTCGTCATGTGGATGCACAAGGAGGCCGACGCCTCCTACGCCGAGGCCCGCGCCGCCGTGGCGGTGTCTTCCACGATCGACGGCCCCTACACCTGGAAGGGGTCCTTCCGGCCGAAGGACGCCTCCGGCGCCGAGCACATGTCCCGCGACATCACCGTGTACGAGGACAAGGCCGCCGGCAAGGCCTACATGATCTCCTCGGCCAACTACAACGCCGACCTGCACATCTACGAGCTCAGCGACGACTACACACAGGTGAAGGACCTGGTGGCGAACCCCTGGCCGGGCCAGCACCGCGAGTCACCGGCCCTGTTCAAGCGCGGTGACGTCTACTTCATGCTCACCTCCGGGACCAGCTACTGGGACCCCAACCAGCAGAAGTACGCCACCGCCACCAGCCTGGCGGGACCGTGGTCGCCCATGAAGGACGTCGGAAGCCACAACGGCCACCACTCGCAGACGGCGTTCGTCCTGCCCGTGGAAGGCAGCGACACCACCTCCTTCCTCTACATGGGAGACCGCTGGGCGGGCGTGTGGTCCGACCCGAAGCACGTCAACGACTCCACGTACGTGTGGCTCCCGCTGGCGTTCCCCACGGCCACGACCATGATCCTTCCGTGGTACCCCCAGGTCTCGATCGACACCGCGACGGGCCGGATATCCGGCTCCGGAGGGGACCCCCGGACGATCACCAACAAGGGGAGCGGCGCCTGCGCCGCCGTGCCCGGCAGCTCCTCAGACAACCAGGTGCCGGTGACCCAGGAGACCTGCGCCGCCGGCACCCTGAACAGCCAGTGGCGGTTCACCGACAACAGCAACGGCTACGTGCGCGTCCTCGCCCAGCACAGCGGCAAGTGCCTGGACGTGGCGGACGAGTCGACCGCCGACGGCGCTGAGGTCAAGCAGTACGACTGCGGCTGGAAGGACAACCAGCGCTGGCGCTTCGAGACCCTCCCCGACGGGTACGTGCGCATCGTCGCCAAGCACAGCAGCAAGTGCCTCGCCGTCCGGGGCGGATCCACGACGGCCGGCGCCGGGATCGTCCAGTCCGCGTGCGACGGCTCGCCCGGCCAGGCCTGGAAGGTCTCCGCCGCAGGCGGTCCGGCCGACCCGGCCGACCCGACCGACCCGCCGGCCCCCGGTACGGCCGAACGGCAGCTCACCGCGTCGGTCGGAGCCGGTGTCCTGACCATGGCCACCACCGCGGACCCCGTCCGGCTCCCCCCTGTCGACTTCGGTACCGGCGGCACCTCGGCCGGACAGCTGGGCACCGTCACCGTGAAGGACTTCCGCGGCGGCACGGCCGGCTGGTCACTCACCGGCAAGGTCACCGACTTCGCCGGACCGCGCGGGAAGGTCGAGGCCAACCGGCTCACGTGGACCCCCGTCTGCTCCACCGCAAGCGACAGCCCCAGCACGTGTGCCGCGGGCAGCCCGGGCGTCGTCGGAACGGACGGCGCGACCCTGGCCTCTGCCGCCGCAGGTGACATGACGGGCGGGGAGTTCACCGCCGACGCCACCGTGTCCCTCGACATCCCGAAGTACACCCCCGTCGGCAGCTACACCGGCATCCTCTCCCTCACCCTCCTCTGACAGCGCCCGCGGGCCGGACGCCACGCGTCCGGCCCGCGGCGCCCGGAAAGCCGACGAGCCATGCGCAGCGCCTTCGTTACCCTGCTCCTTCTCCTCCTGACGAGCCTTTCCCCCACACCGGCCGGGGCGGCGGACAACGGCGAGTGGTCGGTCAGGCCCGCGGACTCCACGATCACTCCGCGGGCGGCCTTCGAACTGCCGGCCCGACCCGGCACGACGCTCACCGACCGCGCGGTCGTCACCAACACCACTGCCGCGGAGCTGACGTTCCGCCTCTACGTCGCGGACGCCCACAACACGGAACGCGACGGCGGACTGGCCGTACGCGGCATCGAGGAGACCCAACGGGACGTCGGTGCCTGGGGAAAGCCCGAGCACGACACCGTCACGGTGCCGGCCCGCTCGGCGGTGACGGTCGGCATCACCCTCACCGTCCCCCGCGACGCCCCGCCCGGCGACCACGTGGGCGCCCTCGTCGCGGTCGACACCCGCGTGCAGCCTGCCGACGGCTCCCACCTCGGCGTCCAGCGCGGTGTCGGAGCCAGGATCTATCTGCGCGTCGAGGGGCCGCGGCAACCCGGCCTGGCCGTGGAGGACGTACGGTTCACGGCGCGGAGCCCGCAGATACCGTGGACCGGCACCCGCGAATCGACCGTCTCCTACACCCTGCACAACACGGGAAACGTGCAGCTCTCCCCCAGGGTCTCCCTCCGCGTCGGCGGCGTGGTCGTGGGAGGGCCCGGCGAACGGCGGCTCGCCAACGTACCGGCCGAGCTGCTCCCGGGGCAGAAGGTCCGACTCACCGAGACCTGGGCGGGAGCCCCCTTCGCGGGCTGGGGGCAGGTCACCGTCACGGCGAGCGCGGACGACGTCCGCGGTTCGGGAACCGACGGCTTCCTGAAGGTCCCGTGGCTCTTCGTGGCGTGCCTGGCGCTCCTGTCGGCCGCCTGGTTGCTGCTCCGCCGCCGGCGCAGGGCCGCCCGCGCGGCAGGCGCCGCCGCTCGCGGCTGATGCCCACGGTATCGAGCCGACTTTGGCCGAAGCCCGTTCTTCATGAGATCCGCTCTCTACGGATCGGCGCAGGTCGGAGACCCGCACGGGCGCGGGGACGGATGAGGTACTCCTTGACACCGATCCCTCGGACCCCCAGTCTCATCCCGATCCAACGTTTGATTGTGTTCGTACACGTTGAATCGTGCTTGCTTCTCGCGTGGTCGACGCCTGCCTACGTCGTTCTCATGCCCTGGCGGGCGCTCAGGCCATCCGATCTGCCCGAACGCTCTCCAGGAGGTAGACCATGGACAAGGCGTTACCCCGCACCATCGCATGCGTGACCGCGGTACTCGGCCTCGCACTGGCCCTCGCCGGCCCGGCGGCCGCGACGCCCGGCGTGCCTGCGCCCGAGGCATCGGCGGACGGCACGCTGGTGAGCAGGACCGGCACGGCCGTCACGGTGACGGCCGCCGTGGGGCTGAGCAACACCATCTCGGTGTGGCAGGCCGGCGACACCATCCGGGTCAGGGACACCGGAGACACCGTGACCGCCCTGGGCGGGTGCAGGCCGGTCAGCGCCAACGAGGCCGTCTGCCCGGGGGCCGGCAGCCTGACCGAGCTCGTCGTCCACGCCGGTGACCAGGCCGACGACGTCACGTCGTTCCTGGAGAGCCTGGGGGTGACCCTCGTCGGTGGCGCGGGGGACGACAGCCTCTACGGCGGCGGCGCCAACGACACCCTGGAAGGCGACGAGGGCGCCGACTTCCTCTCGGGGGGAGGCGGCAACGACACGCTCACCGGCTCCAGCGGCCGTGACCGCCTCTTCGGCGGCCCCGGCAACGACTCGATCGAGGGTCGGGGCGGCGGCGACCTCATCAACGCGGGCGCCGGGAACGACGTGGTGAGCGGCGGCAACGGCAACGACCAGGTGATCGCGGGAACCGGAAACGACTTCGTCGACGGCGGCCCGGGCCAGGACACCCTCGACGCCGTCGACGAGGTCGGCGGCAACGACTACGTGCGTGGCGGCGACGAGAGCGACACCTGCCGCGCCGACCTGGGCGACAGCGTCACCGAATGCCCGTGACCGGCCCGCGGGTACGGCCACGGCCGCACCCGCCCACGATGCACGTGCCCACGACGAACGCGTACCGACGACGAGGGAGACACACGAACATGGCAGTGCGACACATCTGCGCCTTACTCACCGCGGGAGCACTTCTGTGCGCCGCGTCGGCCGGCACCGGTGCCTCGGCGGCACCACTCGCCTCCGCGTCGCGCGACCTCGCCGGCGCCACGGTGGTCGAGATGTCCGGAGGCGCCCTGATCGTCACCGCCGGTCAGGGGGTGGACAACGACATCACCATCCGCCGCCAGGGCGACATCGTCCTCGTCTCGGACACCACTGCCGAGGTACGCGCCTCGGCCCCCTGCGCACCCCGCGCCCAGGACACCGTGGCCTGCCCGCTCCCCACGGACGTACAGGCCCGCGGCCAGGACGGCGACGACACCATCACGGTCTCCCCCAACCTCGACGCCCCGGCCACCCTCTACGGAGGCAGCGGCAAGGACCGGCTCAACGGCGGACCGCACGCCGACCGCCTCGTCGGCGACGAACCGGCCGGAGCCACCGGCCTGACGGCAGCGACCCCCGGCAACGACACCATCAACGGCGGCCCGGGCAATGACACCATCTTCGGCCTGGGAGGCAACGACACCATCAGCGGCGGGCCGGGGAACGACACCCTCAATGGGAACGAGGGCAACGACACCCTGAACGGCGACGCCGGCAACGACACGCTGACGGGCGAGGGTGGCAACGACACCCTGAACGGCGGGGAGGGCAGCGACACCCTCGTCGCCGCCGACGGCGTCAACGCCAACGACAGCCTCGACGGCGGTCCCGCCTTCGACTCCTGCACCCGCGACACCGGCGACACGATGGTCAACTGCCCCTGACGACACGGCCTGTGTGCGCCTCCGCAGGAGCGGAGGCGCACACAGGCCTGTACGGGACCCGCCGCTTCGCGGGACTCAGGGATGGATGTGGAGAGCGGTATCGTCGATCACGAAGTAGGTCGGGGCGGCCAGATCCTCCCTGGCGTTGAACGCCAGGGTCACGAACTGCCCCTCGAAATCACCGAGTTCGACGGTCCGCCGGACATAGTCGGCGCTCGCGTCCAGGTTCGAGAACGTCGCCGGCCTCGCGCCGTTCACCTGGACCGTCAGCTTGTCGTACGGGACGGTCGTGGTCTCCTCCCTGGTGACGACCCGCAGCCAGAAGCTGACCGTGGCCCGGCAGCCGTACGGAATGAAGGCGGTCTGGGTCAGGGTGTCGGTCACCGAGCTCCCGTGGCCCCCGAGCAGGGCCTTCCACGAGCCCGTGCGCGCGGGGAGCCAGGAGTTGTCGGCAGTGATCAACGACGAGTTGCTGTTGGCCTTCCAGGCCTTCGGCCCCGACTCGAAGCCGGCGTTGTCGAGCAGCTGTGTCGTGGTGCAGTTGCCGGGGGTATAGACGAGCCAGGAGAACGAGACCACGTCGACGGCTCCGGTCGAGTCCTCCGCCGTGAGGGTGACGACCGAGCTGCCGTCCGTGGTCGGCGTGCCGGTGATCGCGCCGGTCGAGGCGTCGAGGGCCAGGCCGGCGGGCAGGGTGGTGGCCGCGTAGGTCAGGGTGGCTCCCGGGTTGCCTGTGACGGCCCGGATCCGGAGGTCGACCGCTGCGGTGGTCGTGGAGACCTGGTTGCCGGGGCTGGTCAGCGTGACTCCCTGGACCGTGCGGGGGCCGACATTGACGGCCGCCCAGGCGTTCCCGACGTTGTTGTAGACGACTCCGTCCTTCCCGTACAGGTCGGCGGCGGCCGCCAGCGTGGCGGTGCGCGCGCCCGCGTAGTCGGTGGTCGACGTCATGTAGGTCGTCAGCGCCCGGTACCAGATCTTCGCGGCGACGTCGCGGCCGATCGGATTGACCGGCTTGCCGTCGTGGGTCGGTGAGTCGTAGGTGACGCCGTTGACGAGCTTGGCACCGCTGCCCTCGGAGGCCAGATAGAACCAGTGGTTGGCGGGGCCCGACGAGTGGTGGACGTCGATCCGGGAGATGCCCGGGTACCAGTGGTCGGCGGAGTCGCCGTCCTTGGAGGGGCGGTCCATGTGGCGCAGCGGCGTGCCGTCGCCGTTGATGTCGATCTTCTCGCCCTCCAGGTAGTCGCCCGGGTCGGACGGGTTGTCCGCCCAGAACTCCACCACGGCGCCGAAGATGTCGGACGTGGCCTCGTTGAGCCCGCCCGACTCCCCGCTGTAGCGCAGCCCTGCCGTGAAGGACGTGATGCCGTGCGTCATCTCGTGCGCGGCCACGTCGATCGAGGTGAGGGGGTGGGTGTTGTAGGCGCCGTCACCGTAGGTCATGCAGAAGCACTGGTCCCACCAGTAGGCGTTCGAGTACGCGTTCCCGAAGTGGACCCGGCTGTGGGCGGAGACCCCGTCGTTCCTGATGCCGTTGCGGCCGTGGATGTCCTTGAAGTAGTCCCAGGTCAGCTGGGCGCCGTAGTGGGCGTCCACCGCGGCCGACTGACGGTCCCCGGGGCTGCCGTCGCTCCAGACGTCGTCGGCGTCGGTGAAGAGGGTGCCGGGCGCGTCGTCGTCGGGGGCGTGCCCCAGGTCGGTGGTCCTGTTGCCGCCGCGGGTGTCGTCCTTGAGGAGGTAGCTTCCGGTGGATCCCGAGGTGCCGAGGGTGACCTGGCCGCCGTACTGGCCGTGGCCGATGCCGTTCTTGACGGCCTGGTACGCGAAGACCTCGCCGCCCGTCCTCGCGTCGGTGACGACGTGCAGTTCCGAGGGCGTGCCGTCGTGCTGGAGGCCGCCGACGACCGTCTCCCAGGCCAGCGTGGGGCTACCGGAAGCCGCCCAGACGACCTTGCGCACGGATTGGGCTGCGGGGTCCTTCGTACCGTCGGTCCTCGCCCGGCCGAGGGCGAAGGACACCGCGGAGTCGGCGGTCACGCCGGCCGTGGTGGAGGGCACGGCGATGGGGGCGCCCGCCGCCTTGGTGACGCCCTTGACGGCTCCTCCCGGCGCAGTGTGGACCACCAGGTCACCACCGAGCACGGGCAGTTGGGCGAACGTGCGGTCGTAGCGCGTGTGCAGCGTGCCGTCCGCGTCCTTGAGGACGGACGTGGGCACCAGGGCTTCCTGCCCGCCCAGGCCGAGCGCCTTCGCCACGGCCGACCGGCCCGCACGGGCACCGGCGAGGAGGGCCGCGTTCTCGTCCGGGGTCTGCCGGACGTTCGCGGCGCCCGCCCCGGGCGGGTCGGTGCCGGCAGCGGCTGTGGAGGGGAGGCCGGCGGCGATCACGGCGGCGGCGCACAACAAGGCACCCGTTCTCACTGTCCTGCGGAGGGTTCGTTTCACTGTGACTCCCGGTGCGGGGGCCGGCGTTCGCCGGCCGAAGCGGTCCGGGCGGCCTGTCCGGGCCTGCCCGACGGAGCTGATCTCACAGTTCGAGGCGTGTCCTGCCGCGACGGTGCGGCCTGCCACACGCTGTGCAGCCGGTGCCGGCGACGGCATCGGAGAGAGAATGTTAACGTGAACATGACACCTCGGCCAAGGCCGCCTGCCCCCCGCCGGACGCGCTTCGGCCCTCTCGGCGGGGAACACACCTCCTCCGGAGGGCCGGTCCGCCCGTCAGATCACCACGAAGGCGAGCCAGGCAGCGCCCGGGGCGAATGCGCATACGCCCGCACCCCAGCGCAGCAGGTTGCGGTAGGTGTCCGAGCGCAGTGGTTCCGGCGCGTTGGCCACCACCAGGGCTCCGTTGGTGGAGAAGGGACTCGCGTCGACGATCGTCGAGGCCGAGGCGAGTGCGACGACCAGCCCCGTGGTCGTGATGGAGCCCGAGGCGAGGAACGGGGTCGCGAGCGGCATCAGAGCACCCAGGATGCCGGTGGTGGAGGCGAAGGCCGACACGACGCCGCCGACGTAGCAGATCAGCAGCGCGGCCAGGAGCGGAGTACCCACTGCGGCGATCGTCTCCCCGAGGGAGTCGACGACCCCGAGTTTCTGCAGCAGGGCGATGTAGGTGACGATCCCGCAGACGAGCAGCACGACGGGCCAGGCGATCTCCTTCGCGGCCCGTTGGGCGGTGGCGCGGAAGGCGGTGGCCAGGCCCGCGGCCAGGGTGAGCGCGAACAGGCCCGTGTCCAGGGCGAGGACCGTGGTGCCGAGCACCAGGAGCAGCATCGCCAGCAGGGTCGCCCCCTGTTCGGCGTTCAGGACCGGCGAGGCCGCCGCCGGGACGTCGGCGTCCCGCTCGGCGGTGGCCACCGCCCGGCGCCGGCGGCCGAAGACGAGCCAGGTCACGAACGCGGCGGCCAGATTGATGGCGAAGGTGCCGCCGAAGAGCGTCGCCCCGTCGACGTGCAGGTCGTTCGAGGCGAGCGACGAGTGCACGATGCCGCCCAGGATTCCGGTCGGCGCGAAGCTGCCCGCGGCGGCTCCGTTGACGGCCATCAGCCCGGCGTACAGCGGGCTCATCCCATGGCGCACGGCGAAGGTGATGCCGATGGGCGCCACGATCGCGACCGCCGCCGGGGAGGCGGCACCGGTGGCGCACAACAGTGTGGCGAGCAGGAACAGGACCCACGGCACGATCTCCACCCGGTTGCCGGCGGCACGGACCGCCGAGTGGACCATCCAGTCCACCGTGCCGTTGGCGCGGGCCATCCCGAACAGGAAGGTCACGGCGACGAGTACGACGAACATCTCGGCCGGGAACCCTGCCAGCACCTCCTTGGCGGGGTGCCCGAGCCACACGACGCCGAGCAGGAAGGTGGCGGTCAGGGCGAGGACGCCCATGTTGAGGCCGGTGACGGAGGCCAGGACGAAGACGACGGCCAGGGCCAGCACGCCGATCAGTTCCGTGTTCATGACGTTCCTCCTTCGGGTGCGTGCTCGCGGGGCGTGTCGATCCAGGCGAGGACCGCGTCGGTGTGCTCGCCCAGGGCGGGTACGGGCCGGAGCCGGGCGGGGGCGCGTCCGCCCACGGTGACGGGAGGGACGAGACCGAGCAGTTCCCCGACCGGACTGTCGAAGGAGGCCCAGCGGCCACGGGCCCGGAGCTGCTCGTGCGCGCTGAACTCCTGCATGGTGCGCTGTCCGGCGTGGGCGATGCGGGCGCCGTCCAGCCTGTCGACGAGCTCCGCGGCGCTCAGCGCCAGGGTGGTCTCCCGTACGACGGCGTCGAGTTCGGCCCGGTGGGCGACCCGGTCGGCGTTGCCCCCGAACCGGGGGTCGTCGGCCAGGTGGGGCCGGTCGAGCACGGTCTCGCAGAAGGCGGCCCACTCGTGGTCGTTCTGGAGGCCGAGGATCACGTTCTGACCGTCGCGCGTGGGGAACGGCCCGTAGGGGGCGATCGTGGCGTGACTGGCTCCGGTACGGGCGGGAGCGGCCCCGCCGTATCGGGTGAAGTACTCGGCGTATCCCATCCACTCGCCGAGCGCCTCCAGCATGGAGACTTCCAGCCGGACGCCACGGCCGGTACGGGTCCGCTCCAGGAGCGCCGTGAGGATGCCGGAGTACGCGTACATGCCGGCGCAGATGTCGGCGATGGACAGGCCCACCTTGGACGGGGTCCCGGGGGTTCCGGTGATGGCCAGGAGCCCGGCCTCGGCCTGCACGAGGAGGTCGTAGGCCTTGCGCTCCCGGTACGGGCCGGAGCCGCCGTATCCCGAGATGTCACAGGTGATCAGCTCGGGCCTTTCGCGGGCGAGTCGCTCGCTGCCGATGCCGAGGCGGTCGGCGGCGCCCGGGGCGAGGTTCTGCACGAGGACGTCGGCCCGGTCGACGAGGGCGCGCAGCCGCCGGTTGCCCTCGGGGGACCGTACGTCGAGCTGAACGCTCTCCTTGCCCCGGTTGAGCCACACGAAGTGGCTGGACATACCGCGCACCGTACGGTCGTAGCCGCGGGCCAGGTCGCCGGTGCCGGGCCTTTCGATCTTGATGACACGGGCGCCGAGATCGGCCAGCTGACGGGTGGCGAACGGCGCCGCGACGGCCTGTTCGAGCGAGACGACGACGAGACCGGCGAGCGGCCCCCTGGCTGAAGTGTCGTCAGGTCCGCCTGCCGGCCCGGAGGCTGGGCGGTGCGGGGGATGCGGCTCGGGCATGGGGGCCCTCCGGGGCAGTCGGGATGTGTGGGGACACCCTTCCGCCGCCCGTGGGCCGCTGTGAAATGACGAGATGACCACCGTCCGATGCGTGGCGCGCATGACAGGAGGAGGCGGCTCGGCCATGCGTGTCACACATGGGCCGGCGCACATCCCGTCATTTCACAAGCCGGCCCCGACATTCCGAGGATGAGGTCATGACGAATGAGAACCACAGCCGCCCCGTCCAGGACCGCGCCCCCGTGGAGGGCTGGCAGGGCCGCTACTTCGAGGACTTCGCGGTGGGAGACGTGTACCGGCATCCCCTCGGACGGACCGTGCTGGAGACGGACAACTCGTGGATGACCCTGCTCACGCAGAACACGGCGCCACTGCACTTCGACCGGCACTACTCGGCGCAGACGGTATGGGGCCGCCCCCTGGTGGACTCCACCTTCACCCTGGCCCTGGTGACCGGGCAGAGCGTCACCGACATCTCCCAGCACGTGATGGCGAACCTGGGATGGGACCGGGTCCGCCTGCCGAACCCGGTCTTCGAGGGCGACACGATCTACTCGCAGTCGGAGGTCCTGACCGCGCGAACCTCTTCCACCAGGCCCGACGTCGGCATCGTCAGCGTGCGTACGGTCGGCTTCAACCAGGACGGCGTCATCGTCATCACCTTCGAACGGACGCTCATGGTGTACCGGCGCGGCCGCGGGCCGTCGTTCGCCGCCGTGCGGCCCGTGTGGGACGAACGCTCCAGGGCGGCGGCGGGCCTGGACAACTGACCGGGACCGCCACGAACCCGGGTGCTTCGGCCCGGTTCCCCCACGGCACAGGGACCCGCCGGCTTCCTCAGGAGGCCGGCGGGTCCCTGTACGGGCGACGGACGGCGGCCGGCAGCGGACCCGCCGACGGCCGCACCGCCCTACCCGTCCACCGCCGCCGCGAACTCCAGCAGGTTGCGGGCGTGGTCCAGGCGGGGACGGTCGATCATCTCGCCGTCCACCCGGACCGCGGCTCCCTCACTGTGCGCGGCCTGTTCCAGTACCCGGCGGGCCCAGGCGATCTGTTCCGGAGCCGGGCTGTAGGCGGCGTTCACGGCAGCCGTCTGCGCCGGGTGGATGCAGAGCTTGCCGGTGAATCCGCCGGCCCGGCTCGCGTCCGCCTCGGCGCGTACCGCGGCGATGTCGTCCAGGTGCATGGCGGGGCCGTCGACGGGTCCGCGCAGTCCGGCTGCGCGACTCGCGATGACCAGCCGGGTCCGGCAGTACGCCCACGCCTCGGGCGCGTCGCCCAGACCGGTCTCCCGCCGGAAGTCGGCAACGCCGAAGGCGAGGGCGAAAGTGGCCCTCTCCCGGGCGATCGCGAAGGCGTTCTCCATGCCGAGCGAGGTCTCCACCAGGGCGACGACGGGAGTACCGGCCGGCAGGAGGGCCGCCGTCGAGGCCACGTGCTCGGCGTGTTCGGCCTTCGGCAGCATCACCCCGGCGAGGGCGGGCAGGCCCGCGACGGCTTCCAGATCGTCACGCCAGTGCTCGCTGGTGCGGTCGTTGATCCGCACCCAGACCTGTATGCCGGCGGCGCCGGGCCGGGTGAGGTGGTGACGGGCGAGCACCTTGCGGCCGGGGGCCACGGCGTCCTCGAGGTCGAGGACGACCGCGTCCGCACCGGGCCGGTCCCTGCGGGGGTAGCGATCGGGACGGTCCGCCGGGGTGAACAGCCACGAGCGGGCGTACCGGGGAGCGAGGGCCATCACATCCCCCCGTGGGGAGCGGTCGGCGTGAGGCGCAGGTCGACCCGGACGATGTGCCCCTCGCCGGACGTCGTGGTCCGGACCCGATCGGCGAGGTGCTCGACGATGGTGAGTCCCCGCCCGCACTCCCCGGCCGGACGCGTGGTGGAACCGCCGGGTCGCGCGCAGGGAAGAGGAGCGCAATCCCGTACGTCGATGCGGAGCATCACGCCTTCCAGGGACAGCCGAACGGCGAGCTCCGCACCCCCGTACTGAGCGGCGTTGGCACCGAGCTCGCCGACGACCAGGAGAGCCGACTCGCGGTCGCAGGCAGCCACGCCCCAGAAGGCCAGCAGGGACGAGGTGAAGTGACGCACCTCGCGGACCATGTTCTTCTCGGCCGCTACGAAGACCGCGCCCAGCAGGGGCGCGGTCCGCCGCGGCTCCGGTACGCAAACCGTCTCGGCTGCACCGGGTCCAGGAGCCGGCTCCCGCGTCGGGTACCGGTTTCCACACGACCACGCGGGGACGGTGGTGGCATGAATGTTCATAGGACGATCCTCGGCCCCGGTATCGGCCCTGTGAAATGACGCTTCTCGTGCGCCCTGATGCGCTGCGCGCATGTTTCCAGGTCACCGGCACAAGGCGGTACCCCTCAGGCGTCGGATGGCTGCGCGGTGGAGCGGATGTACTGGTGGAACCGTGCCACGACCGCGGAGCGCGGGCCCCCGGCCTGTGCGATCACTCCGATGGTCCGGAAGGCCCCCGGGTCCGCCAGGGGGACGGAGACGGCGCCTGCGGGGTGAGCGGACGCGTCACCGGTGGCGGGCACCACGGCCACGCCGAGTCCGGATGACACCAGAGAGCGGAGCGTGCTGAGTTCGGTGCACTCCATGACGATCCGCGGGGTGAAGCCGGCCGCCTCGCACAGCTTGTCCGCGACCTGGCGCAGGCCGAACTCCGGCTGAAGCGCGAGGAAGTCCTCCGCGGCCAGCTCGGCCAGCCGTACCCGGTGGTGGGAGGCGAGACGGTGGCCCAGGGGCACGAGAAGGGACAGCGGCTCGTCCCGGAGCGGCGTCCAGCGCAGGGTGGTGTCGGCGGGACGGGGACTGGTGATGCCGAGGTCCAGCCTGCCCTGCCGTACCCCGTCGACGACGGCGTCCGCGGCGCTGCCGCGCAGCTCGAAGGTGGTCGCCGGTGCGATCGCGTGGTACCCGGCGAGCAGTGCGGGGATCAGCCAGGTCCCGTAGGAGTGGAGGAAGCCGAGGGTGATGGTCCCGGTGTCGGGATCGATCAGGGTGGCGATGCGCTGTTCCGCGCGGTCCATCTCGCTGATGGCCCGTACGGCGTGCGCCCGGAACACCTCACCGTACTTGTTGAGGTGGAGCCGGTTCTGCTTGCGGTCGAACAACGCCACCCCCATCCGCTTCTCCAGGCGGGCGAGCGCACGGGAGAGGGTGGGCTGAGCGATGTTGAGGCGTTCGGCCGCGGAGGTCACGTGCTCGCACTCGGCAAGAGCCACGAACCACTGCAACTCTCTGATCTCCATGGAATCACCCTACGTGTGGTGCGTGATCCCGCCACGGTGCCGCGGGGCGGTCACCGCCGGCCGGGCCGGCGGCGGGGAGCCGGCCCGGGCTGAGCGCTGCCACCGGGCACCTCGGGGTGCCGGGCCTGGGCAGCAGGCAGAGCGTGCAGGCCGGGGCCGCCGAGGGTGCCGGCGCGATCGACCATCAGCGCGCGCAGACACGCCTCGGCCGCCGTGTCGGCCGGTGTGAGGACGATCAGGGACTGTCCGGCCCCGTCCAGGGTGGCCAGTGTGTCGTAATGGACGGTCAGCTCGCCGACTGCGGGATGGCTGATGCGCTTGGTGCCGTGAGCCCGCTGCCCGACCGTGTGGTCGTCCCACCAGAGGGCGAACTCCGTTGCGGTCGAGCGCAGTTCCCCGATCACTTCCAGCAGCCGTGGTTCGTCGGGGTGGCGTGCGAGCGTGGCGCGCAGGTTGCCCACTGTCTCGCGGGCGACCCGGGCCCAGTCCAACTGCATCTCCCGCATGCGGGGCGACAGGAACAGCATCCGGGCCGTGTTGTCCGCGACGCCGGAGCCGAAGTCCTCGCCGAACAGCGCGGCCGCGGCGCTGTTGTGGGCCAGGACGTCGAACCTGAAGTCGACGAGGTAGGCGGGCAGGAGCGGCATTCCGTCCATCAGGACGCGCAGCGACTCGCTCACCGGCAGGCACTCGGGGCGGGGCACCGGCGCCTCGCCCCGGGCGATCACGTGCAGGTGGCGGCGTTCGGCGGGCGACAGCCGCAGCGCCCGGGCGAGGCCGTCGAGCACCGCGGCGCCGGGCGCGCTCGCCCGCCCCTGCTCCAGCCGGATGTACCACTCGACGCTGACGGCAGCGAGCTGGGCGACCTCCTGCCGCCGCAGACCCGGTGTACGGCGACGTCCCTGGTCCGCCAGTCCCACCTCGTCCGGCCGCAGTCGCTCCCGCATGGCCCGCAGGAACTGTGCCAGCTCCTCGTTGCGCCCTGTTCGTATGTGCACCACGCCCCCATCATCGCCCCGCACCGCGGCTCCCTGTCCACAGCGGACGGTGGTACGGCGCGTACCAGCATCCGGAAGGCCTTCCCGCCTGCCCGCACGCTCGGGAGCATCGGATCACCACCGACCTTCAGGAGGATCCGATGAAGAAGTCCCCGCTCACCACCGGAGTGGCCGTGACCGTGCCCGAGACAGCCGCCGAGCCCGCCACCGAGCCCGCCACTCCCCCGATCGACCCTTCGGAGTACGGATACAGCGAGGTCCGCAGGGGTGTACCCGCCTCGGCCGAACGCTTCACGGTGACCAGTCCCGATGTGCGCGACGGCGAGGCGCTCCCGGCCGACACCTGGGCCGACGCCTTCGGCTGCACCGGCGACAACCGACAGCCCCGGCTGTCGTGGAGCGGCGCTCCGCAGGCCACCCGCAGCTACGCGATCACCATGTTCGACCCCGACGCGCCCACCGGAGCCGGATTCTGGCACTGGCTCGTCTGGGACGTCCCCGCCGGTCACAACGGCTTGGACACCGGACTGCCGGCCGGCGCGGTGACCGGGGCCAACGACTCCGCAAACGCCGGCTATCTGGGGCCCTGCCCGCCCAGCGGCGACCTCACCCACCACTACGAGATCACCGTGTACGCACTCGACGTCCCCACACTCGGCCTGCCCACGTCCACGCCGCCGACCATTGCCGCGTTCGTGATGTCCCGCCACATCATCGGGTACGCCCGGATCACGGGCACGGTCCGCCGCTGACCCCGGCCGGCCGCACAGCCAACCTCGACCGGTCTTCCGGCTGGCACGACCTGGACGGGTCGCGATGTTGTGGTAGCCGCGTTCTTCCCAGAAGCCGCGCCGGTCCCGGGTCATGCACTCGATCGCGCGCAGCCACTTCGGCTGTAGCCGTAGAGGGTGGGGGACGACCAGGCGCAACGGGAATCCGTGCTCGGCGGTGAGCGGCTCACCGTCGTGGTGCGTGGCCATGAGGGTCTGGTCGGAGGTGAAGTCCGCGAGGCGCAGGTTCGCGCTGCACCCGTACTCCGCCCAGGCCATGACATGGGTGACCTCGGGAGCCGGTGGCGCCAACTCCAGCAGGACGGCTGCCGACACGCCGAAGAACTCGTGACCGACGGTCGTCGTACCCGAGGCGCAGTGCAGTGCTGGCCACTATCCCAGATACACCTCGTGGATGAGCGACTGAACTCACGCTGGTCACGTCGACGAGAGCACGGCGAAGCCGGACTCCAGCGACGCGAGGGCGCGCGCGAAGGCCCGCACGCCCCCAACGCGCCTCCAAGGGCAGCCGCGCGCTCTTGCCGGGCATTTCAGACCCTCACTACGGTCACGCATCGTACACGCTATGTACACACGGTGACCGCAAGGGGATTTATGAACTAGGCTGCTTGGCGTTCGCTCGCGCTCGCGACCGTGCTGGCCGTCCTTCCGCTCGGAGCGACGGCCGCCGAAGCGGAGCCGCCTGGGCCCCTGTCCGCAGATGCCGTGGCGGCCATGACTCTGTCGGGGATCTTGAGGATCCCCGGCGGGGCAGCATGATCAACGGGCATGCTCGGCTCTGTTCAAGGACCGATGCAGTTGTCGAGGTGCCCGTTGTCGCTCCACGCCCGTTCTGGTGAGCAAGTCCCTTCTCTGACCGTGCAGATGGCGCGAGCGAGCAACCCGGGCGGTACGACCGCGATGTGGGTGAGAGACCACCTGGGCGGGCTGTGGCGTGACGAAGACTTCGCCGACTGCTACCCGCGCGACGGCCGCCCCGGGCTGTCGCCCGCCCAGCTGGCCACCGTCTGTGTGCTGCAGTTCCTGCTCGGTCTGTCGGACCGGCAGGCGGCCGAGGCGGTTCGCTGCCGCATCGATTTCAAGTACGCGCTGGCCATGGAACTGGACGATCCCGGCTTCCACCACAGCGTGTTGGCCGACTTCCGCGAGCGTCTCACCGAGGGCGGCCGAGCCGACCGTCTCCTGGACCTTGCGCTCGCGCGCCTGAAGGAGGCCGGTCTCGTCCGCGAGCGCACCACCCAGCGCACGGACTCCACCCACGTCTTGGCCGCGGTGCGAATCCCATCAGTGACACGTCGCCGGGGTAGGACAGTCTTTTCGCCCTGAGTGTGCGCAGGGCTCCGGTCATGGCGTCGGTCTCGGTGCAGAAGAAGGCGGTGGCCCGATCGGTGAGGCTGAGCATGCGATCGACCTCGTGCGTGGCCCGGTTCTCGGTCTTGGGGCCCACCATCACCAGCTGCGGGTCGAAGAGGATGCCGGCGTCGTCGAGCGCATCGAGATACCCCCGCAGCCGCTCGCTGTCGGTCCACAGATCGCGGGCCGACGCGGCGAGCAGCGCGCGTCGAGTGGTGGGCTGTTCCGGGACAGGAGGTCCCCAGACGAATCCGATGCGGCGGTGGTCGGCCGCGGTCAGGGCCGCAACGGCCTCGCGGGCGGCTTCACGGTTGTCGCTGATGACCGCGTGTAGGTCGACTGACCATTCCCGCTGGTTGGCGGGGTGAGGTGAGCGCGTTCGGCGACATGGCTGAGGTGAATCCCGCGCGGGACGGCTGGGATCGACCCTCCGCCCCGCCTCCTCCTGTCCAGGGAGAAAGTCGGGATCCGACGATCATGCACGCCAACCAGCGGGTGACCATGTTGACGTAAACATGAAGTTGCAGGAGAGTTTCGGGGCATGGTCGGACGCTGTCAAGGCTGCAGCCGAACCGTCCTGGTCCATCAGGGGCAAGGGGTGACACGCCCACCGTGTCGTTGCCGTCCAGCAGTGGCAGGTGCATCCGGGCGCCGCCACCGGCCAGCGGCACCTCGGCGGCCTCCCCGCGAAAGGAGGCCCCGCCGGCGGGAGGCTCGATCACCGATGCCGGACCCGGCTGGCGAGAGCGGGGACCTGGCCCGGGCGGCACTTACTGGCGACGGCCACGCGGGCTTCTCGCAGAGGAGGGTTGACGTGGTCCTTCCGGTGGCGGCCGTGACGCCGGTGGCGATTGGGGCGGCGCTCTGGGCCGAGCTTGCTGCGGGCGAGGGTGAGGATGGTGAGTGCGGTCGCGGCGCCTGCGGCGGGAAGCCCGGCGAGCATGTCGGAGTGTGCGGTGAGGGTTGCGGCGAGCGCGGTTCCGACGGCCTGGCCGGTGCCGACCGACAGGATCAGCCAGGCGTACGCCTCGGTGGTGCGGGACGGTGGAGCGAGAACGTCCACGGTGTGGAACCCGTGGGTGATGATCAAGGTGAAGAACAGCCCCGGGATCGCCGTGAGGGCGATGGCTGTGCGGGGGCCGGGCTGGGCGAGCAGGGGCCCCCAGCCGATGAGGAACAGGGCGCTGGTGGTGATGAGTCGGGTGGGGGTCGTGCCGGGCCGCGCCCGGCGGGCGTAGATCAGGCTGCCCAGGAGACTGCCGGTGGAGAACGCGGCGGGTAGCACGCCGGAGAGCATGGCCAGGCCGTGGGTGGCGGCCATTCCAGCGGCCCACACGTTCATCGCTCCGAAGGCGCACCCCGTTCCCGCCAGTGCGGTGTACAGCGCAGTCAGGCCGGCGCTCGTCAGCCGTTCGGTTCCGGTCGCCCCGGTGGTGGCGGGACGCCAGGTCCGTGACGGTGTGGCGGTCAGAACGACCGCTGTGCCCACGAGTGAGAGCGCGGCGGTCGCGGTCAAGGCGGTGTTGGGCCCGTGCGTGGTGGCGAGCCACGAGGCGAGCAGGGGGCCGGCGATGTAGAGGAGTCCCTGCGAGCCGGTGTCGAGGGCTTGAACGACTCGGCGCCGCCCGAGGTCGGGCAGGACGGTCGGCCACAGTGCCCGTAGTCCTGCCTCCAGCGGAGGTGTGACCAGACCCGCGCACCCCACTACAGCGGTCACCGCCGCCGGGTGCCCGCACGCTCCGATCCAGGGGAGCGCGGCCAGGCAGCCCGCGTTGAGCAGCACCGCCGGTGCCGATACACGGGTCTGGCCGTGGCGGTCCATCAGTCTCCCCTTGACCGGCTGGGACAGCCCGGAAGCCAGCCCGTACAGCGCGGCAAGCAGTCCGGCGAAGGCCAGCGACCCTCCGCCATCGGTGATCCACAGGACCAGCCCCACGGGAACCATGCTGTTGGGCAGGCGCCCGGTCAGGGTTCCGCCGAGCAGGCGGACAACGTGTCGGCTGCCCAGCACGGCTCCGTATGTGGCGGACGGCGGGGCGGCGGTCTGGTGATCGGCCAGCGTCAACGGGGCAGGGCTTTCCATCAGTGGGCGTGCGAGGCAGGCGCAGGGCGGGGAGACATCGGCGTTGCGGAGACGGGGTGGCGGCCGAAGGGTGCTGCGGCCACGGGCTTGATGCCGATGGCCGGCGAAGAGGGCTGCTACCGGTAACGGGCACGGAGAGGGGCTGCAGCAGGACCGCGACGCCTTCGTCGAACTGCCCCCCGAACTGTGCGAAGACGTGGACCTGGTGGCTGGTTCATGCGGAGAGCAACCGCAGGAGCACAGCAATCGCACGGCAGGCCCGTGTGCTCGGCGCAGTTGCCCCGGGCGGCTCAGGTGCCGGCCGACCCGGGGCGGGGAGCGTAACCCGAGGCTGCGCGGCCCCCGCGGAACTTGTGAACTTCCGACAAGCTGTGGAAATGGCCGGAGTTGCGGCGGGTGCGGCAGAAGCCTTACGGACGGTGCCGACCGTGGGTCGATCGGGTGGCGCTGCGTCGTCGGAGGAGGTACGCGCCGACGGCCAGTGCCACGACGCTGGCAGCCGCGATGGCGATCACACCGGTCGCGCCGGCGCTCGGGAGCGAGGACCCGTTGGCGTTCGACTTCTTCCCGGTCGCTCCGGGAGTTGCGTCGCCGGCGGACGTCGACGTAGCGCCTGTGGACGCGGCACCGGCTTGTGCGGAGGCGGAGGGTGAGCTGGTGGACGTGGGACTGGGCGACGGGGTCGGGGAACCCGAGGGGGCAGGGGTGGCGGGGGTGGTGGGGCCCGGGTTCGGCTGGGTGCCGGGGGTGGTGCTGGTGATGGCGATGTCATCGATGAAGAGGACCGCCTCGGCTGCTCCGGCCCGCTTCTCCGGCCCCTTCTCCGGACGCCAGCTGGGCCGGTAGGCACCGATCCGGAAGTGCGGCGGATCGCCGCGGTGGTAGTTGTTGGCACCCTGGTGCGAACCGACGGTGACGCCGTCCCGCGTGACGTGGATCGAGCCGGGCCTGCCCGCGGTGGACCACGTGATGTCGAAGACCCACCGGTTCCAATGGCCCGGACGCGCAGCACCGAGCGGGAGGACGGATTCCTGTATCTCACCGTTGCTCATCCAGTGGACCTTCAGCTGCCAGTTGCCGCCGTGGACCGACAGCGCGACGACGGGCTTGATGCCCCCGCCGTCGTCCTGCGTGCTGAACCACTGGGCGACGATGGTGTCGAGGTCCCGCTCCTGCCAGTCACCGGGCAGGTAGTTGGCAAAGACGAAACGATGACTGCCCGCGTCGAGCCCCTTGATGACCAGCTCGGACTTGAACGAACGCCCGTCGTTGGGGATGTTCACGCGCGCCGCCTGCCCCGACTTCCCTCCGGGTGCGGGCCCCACCAGAACGCGGCCGAAGCCGTTGAGCGCCATGAACGGCAGTTTCTGGGACGGGGACTCGAAGTCGTACGAGACCGAATCGGCTGCGGCGGCCGGCGAAGCAGCGCCCAGAGCGACGACCATCAGGGCGGCGGTGCACGCTGTGAGGAGAGGGGCTGGGCGGCGGGTGGAGGACGGCAGCACTGCGATGGGCATGGGCGTTTCCTCGTACGAAGCGGGGAGTTCGGTTGGTGAGGGGAGAGGGGACGGCGAAGCCGGGCAGCCATTCGGCCGCGGCGATCGGGTGAGGTTTTGGGGGCTGGCGAGACTCGGAAGGACAGGCGTCGCCGCCCCTCTCACGCACCGTCGGGCACGGGACCGAACCTCCGCAACCGGTCATTCAGGTGTTCGCCCGGTGGCTGAAGCTGCGCAGACCATACTGTGCAGTACAGATGGAGAACCAGTGGAGATCACTTGCTGGTCTATAACGAAACGCTAACTACGGTGGCGAGCCTGCGAGTTGACGGAGCGTCGCATAGCGGAGTCGCTTGATGGTGGTGTCGTGGATGAGTGGTCCGGTACGCGCGTTGCCCGCGACGTCGAAGCAGGGCCGACTCCCAGGCATGCCGGGTGATGGGGTGTCAGCGTAAGTGATCGGAACCCGATTCTTGTTGACTTCTGTTCAGTAGTGGTGATCGACGAGCTTCTGTTGGATGGCCGGGCTTAGCGAATCAACCGCGAGAACAAGCCACCGGACCGACCTCACACAAGGGGAACCAAGGAAGATTACGAGCCCATCTCAGCCAACGGCGCGGGGTTGACGATCTCCCACGGCAGGAGTCTCATAGACCTCACCCGTTGAGACCTGTTGGTTTCTGGTTGATTTCGGGGGCACCGTAGTTCGCCGTCCCCGCCACGGGATCGGTCACCTGATGCCCGTCTCACAGCGGCTCTTTCCGGAAGCTGATCGACGTTCCGCTACCACGAGGATGGATCATGTCTCGCCGCTGTCACCGCCGGCGTCCTGGCCGTGACCGGTGCACCGTTCCTGGAGCGGGCCACCGACCGCCAAGGCGTTGGGCTCGCTCCTCTGCTGGTGTCCCCTCCAGCAACAAAGCAGGCGCCGTCGTAGCGCACGGTCCCGGCTTATGGGCTGAGCGCCCATCCCGGTTCCGGCCGCGCCCCGTGGCGATGTCGGTGCTCCCGAGGTGAGATTCCGTACGCGGTGCGAAAGGCACGGCTGAAGACCGCCGCGTCGGTGAACCCCCAGCGGCTGGCGATCGCGTGGATGGGGAGGGAGGACAACGTCGGGTCCAGCAGGTCGGTAGAGCACCGTTCGAGCCGGCGCCTGCGGATCGTCTCGGCCACAGTTTCCTTGCGTTCCGCGAAGAGCTTGTGCAGCAGCCGTACGGAGATGTGGTGGCGTGCGGCGATGGCCGGCGGCGAGAGTCGGGGATCGGCGAGGTTGTCCTCGATGAAGAGATCGAGTCGCCGCATCAGCAACTGGCGGCGCGTATCCGGGGGGAGGCGGTCTGCGGCGCTCGCGTAGTGGGCGAGGAAGGCCGTGGCCAAGTCCGATGTCATATCGCCGAGTCGTTCCCCGTCCCCTTCCGTGAGGGATTTCGCCTCCTGGACGACGGATACGAGGTGGCGGGCGAGGACGGCCCCGATCCCGGTCGCCGAAGGCAGCGCGTGGGCGATCAGCCGGTCCGTCTTCGCCTCGGGCAGCAGGAGATCGACGCGTGGCAGGTGCAGGACGATGGCGCGGGACGGACCGGAGTCACGGTCAGAGGTGCTCCGGCCGGTGTAGGGGCGGGACGAGGACCAGAGGTTGAAGTTGCCTGCGGCGAGTCTGGCGTCCTGGCGGCACTGTGAGACGTCCATCCCGCCGCTGAGCAGGAGCGTCACCTCATACGTCTCCGGGTCGGACTGGCGGATCAGGCGGGCCGTGCGCTCGGAGACGAGAGGGGGGAAGTCCAGCACGGCGAGTCGTGTGGCGCCCAGGGAGAGGATGCCCATGCTGCCCGTGAAATCCGATGGCCGGTCCGTCGTGATCCGGGTCGGGCCGGCGCCCAGGCTGACCGTCTCGCGCCACCACTCGAACCGGTGCTCGCGCGGCAGGTCCGCCGTGTCGTAGACGGTGAAGCTCATGAGTCCCCCTCGCGCACCGCGCCTCCGACGCGCTGCCGGGCGGACGGTCGCGCCATCCTCCGGGGGGAGGTATCCCGTTCTCCACACCCCGGATCGCCCCGTGGCCTGATGTGCGTGCGTGGTGGGGGTGAGCGGAACGGGCCGATGGGCGGGTACGGGCTCGCCAGTGGCGTGAGCCCGGCCGGAGGGAGGGCAGGCAACCCGGCTCATGCCGTGCCGGGCGGATCACCGGATCGGGCGCGTTCCCGTCGACCCCACTGCCGCGCCCATGAGAGGCGGTGTCCCGAGCGGTGGCGTCCGAGGGGCAGGCGTCCGAGGGGCAGGCAGGTCCGCCTGCATGGGGCGGTCGTGACGGGAGGGGCCGCCCGGCGGATGCCGGACGACCCCTCGAGTCGCTGCCGAGTACGGTGCGCGGATCAGCCGTTGACGGTGAGGCGCGAGGCACCGCCGTTGATTTCGATGGTTCCAGTCAGGGCCGGCACGGTGCTGACCCGGCCGGCCGAGGCGCCCTGACCGGTGTTTCCGTTGGTCCAGACCGAGCCCACGCTGTTTCCGTTCCCGTTGCGGAGGAGCACCCGGAAGACACCGCTCTTGTTGGAGTAGCCGTTGACCCAGGTGCCGCCGCTCTGGCTACGGTGCACGGCAACCCAGTCGCCCTTGTACCAGGAGGAACCGTTGTAGGCCATCGTGCAGGAGATGTCGTCGTACGTCTGCTCCGGAGGACAGCTCCGAACTGCGGTGAGCGCGGACTCCGTGTCGGTGGCCGCGGAAGCGGCTCCGGTGGCCAGGGGGCTCGCGAGCAGTGCGGCGGTGGCAAGGCCGAGCACAAGCTTGGTACGCATGGTGGGACGCCTTCCGTCGAGGTGTGCGCCGATCGAGTACGTCCCGCCGAGTATCGCCAGGCGCCGCCAATGCCGGCTTCGGCGAGCGGTGCACGCTTTCTTGACGTGGAGTGCACGCGTCTTTGCTGGGCGCGTGTGTCCGCCCGGGGCCACGACGCCCTTCGGTGACGCCCAGGCAAAGCGATGCATCGCCGTATGCGAATCCAGAGGGCTGCGTGTGCACCTGGCCGGGTGGGATTGAGGACGGCAGTGAGCCGGTGCTGGGGGTATCGGTGTCGGTTGGCTCTGTTCACGACTTCCCTTCTGGCTCAACTTCCGGGCTCTGTCGCTAATTTGGGGGTAGTTGGGCAACTATCCGGTGTGATGGGTGGGGTTCAGGTCGGGGATCTTCTTCTGCCGGGTGTCGCAGTGGAGATCGACCAGCTGGTTCTGACGGATGTGGAGGTCCGGGTCGCCGTGCGATCAAGGGCCGTGTCGGCGGCCTGTCCCGGATGCGGGCGGAGATCTTCGAGAGTGCACTGCTACTACCAGCGGACTCTGGCGGATCGTCCGGTCGCCGGCCGGCGTGTGCGGATCGAGCTACGGGCGCGTCGACTCGTCTGCGGGAACGAGCAGTGTGACCGCCGGACGTTCGCCGAACAGATACCGGGCCTGACGCATCGCCATGCACGCCGCACCGACGCACTCACCGCCCAGCTCACCGACGTGGCCCTGTTCCTGGGCGGCCGGCCAGGCGCTCGCCTGTTCCAGCGCATGACCATCGACACCTGCAAGGACACTCTGCTCCGGCTGATCCGTAAGCTGCCGCTCCCCTCGTCGGGATCGGTGCCGCATCTCGGCGTCGACGACTTCGCCGTTCGCAGGGGACGGACCTACGCGACGATCCTCATCGACATGGCAACCCACCGCCCGATCGACGTCCTGGCCGACCGGGCCGCAGCGACTTTCGCGTCCTGGCTGCAAAACCATCCTGAGGTCCGGATCGTCTGCCGTGACCGTGCAGGCTCCTACCGAGACGGGGCCCAGGTCGGTGCCCCGCAGGCCATGCAGGTAGCCGATGCCTGGCACCTCCTGAACAACCTGGCGCAAGCAGTCGAACGGGTCATCGGACGGCATCGCGCTGACCTGCGACAGCCTCTCACCTCACACGATGACCGGACCGACGACGGCCCGGCCTCCGAGGGCCGCGACCGCGAAGAGCTGGACCTCAACGGGCGGCCACGACCTCTGGTCGCCCGCACCCGCGAACGCCACCAACAGATCCACGAACGCATCCAACGTGGCGACAGCCTTCGCGCCATCGCACGCGACCTGCGGCTCAGCCGCGGCACAGTCAACCGCTTCGCGCACGCCGCAGAAGTCGATGAGCTTCTCCTCGCGGCCATTCATCGACCCGCGCTGATCGATGATTACCGCCTCTACCTGCACCATCGCTGGATGGAAGGCTGCACCAACGCCTCCGCGCTCACCCGGGAAATCCAGCGGCTGGGCTACCGCGGCAACGTCAACACCGTCCGCCGGCACCTGAAGCCCTACCGCCACGGCGCGATCCCACTCACCGCCCCCTTGCCACACCTGACCGTCCGCAGGGTCACCGACTGGATCATGCGCCGACCCGAGCGCCTCAACGATGTTGAGCGAAAGGGTCTCGACGAGCTGTGCGAGCGGAACCCAGCGCTGGCGACGACCGTCGCTTACGCACGCCGCCTGGCACTCATGGTCCGCGACCGCCGCAGTGAACACCTCGCTCTCGACGTCTGGATGGCCGACGTCCGCCTCGATGGACAACGCGAACTCCGCACCCTGGCCAATGGCATGCGACGCGACCGCGCGGCCATCCAGGCCGCCCTCACCACGACCTACACTTCCGGAGCGGTCGAGGGCAACGTCACGCGGGTCAAGCTCCTGAAGAGACAGATGTACGGCCGCGCCAACTTCGATCTCCTACGACGCCGCATCCTGCTCTCACCATGATCAAGAGGCCGTTACCCCCAAATTAGCGACAGAGCCCGGAAGTTGAGCCAGCACCGAAGTCGTGAACAAAGCCCCCTCCGGCACCGCGTTCGGGGGCGCCCCGATGAATTCGGTCGAGCCGATGAGGCGGGCTGCGGTCTACAGCAGGTGCCGGCTCGGAGCAAAGCGAAGGCTTCCGGACGATCCCTCACCTCGGCAAGGCCTGCCGCCGCCGCACGCCCCTTCGCGGTCGGCTGCGCTGGAACATCACGAACGGATCTCACCGTTCCGCATGCGCTTGACTGCACTGCCTGTTGAGGATGTCATGCGCCAACACGTGCGAACGTGTCTGTTTCTGATTGGTTGCGATCTGCTGTGCGTGGCTGGGCCGTGGACGGCAGTCGTTGTCCCTTCGCTCCGTGGCCACTGGTTGCTGCGCCGCAGTTCACCACCGCATTCCCCTCACCTGAAGGACAGTTCATGCTCCAGCGTTACAGCCCCAGACGTCGGGTCGGCACAGCTTTGGCGGCCGTGTTGGCGGTGGGATTCGGGGCGACCGAGGCCTTCGCCGACCGTGCACTGACGCCCGTCCCCTTCAAGGACGGGTTCGAGTCCGGAGCCACCACCGCGTTTCCCCGCAAGGGCATCGACGGCACCGGAACCGTGGACGTCAAGGCTGCGCCTGGGGGACATGGCGGCAAGGCCGTCCGGTTCGTCATGCCCGACGACGGGAAGTCCTACCGCACCGAGATAGCCACAGCGCGCGTGCCCTACGGAAGTTACCGGTACACCTTCGCCAATTACCTTCCCAACGACTGGATCCGCTACGACGCCCAGACCATCGTCTCCCAGTGGCACGGCGGGGCGGGCACTTACCCCGCGGTCGTCCTCGCCGTCAAGGGCGACCGCTGGATGATGATCGTCCACTGGAAGACGGGTTCAGACCTGGTGGACGAGAGCAGGCACCCGGCCCACGAGGTCAAGTACGACCTCGGCCCGGTACGACTCGGACACTGGAACCAGTGGTCCTTCGACATCACCTGGTCCACCGCCACCACCACCGGCTCCATCACCGCCCGGCTCGACGGAACCGAGGTGGGATCGCACCGCGGTCCCAACAGCTACCACCAGGACACCGCCCCCTATCACAAGATCGGTCTGTACCGGCCCAACTGGCAGGCCTGGAAGGGGCACAAGGCAGGCGGCACACCGGCCGTGGTGAACTACTACGACGACGTCACCATCACCGCCATCTCCCCTGGAGCCCCCGTACCGCCGCCGGCCACGCCCTCCGCGAAGACCACGGCCACTTCCGCACCCGACCGGTCCGGCGCATCGGCGTCCCCGTCGGTGCAGGCACCCGCCTCGGCGCAAGCGCCCGCATCGGCCCCGGCGACGGGACCGGCTGCGCCGGGCTCGTCACTCGACGCCGCGGACGCCATTCCCCTGGACACCGGCTCCGACCAGGACACCGACAACGATGCCGGTCCGCTGGCCGAGACCGGTGCCTCCAGCCACACCCCGATCATCCTCGCCTTCGGCAGCGCACTGCTCGCCGCCGGCCTGGTCCTCGTCTTCCGCAGCCGCGCGGCACGGCGCCGGGCGGGCGGTCGCAGGGGTGACTGAGGCGGGTCGCAATCGAACCGGCGGTCCGTCCGAGAGCGCAAGGCCCCCTCGCGCTGATGTGGGCGTGGTCCCGGCCGACATCCGCTACGAGGTGTTCGGGCCGACCCTGAGGCTGCCGGTGGCGGTGTGGTCCAGGACGTGTCCGCTCGCCGCGGGAGACGGCTCGTAGCCGGAGTGGGGTCCGGCATCCGCACCAGCCCCCAATACCTGCGTCACCCGCCGGGACGTCCGGCTCATGGCGCAGCGGGTCGCGCGGGCCTTCGACGTCGCCGACGGTACGGACCAGGCCGCCTCCCCGGCAGGAGGCGGCCGACCGGTACTGGGAGGGGACGGTCACCCTCGCGGACAGCGATCTCGACGGCTGCATCACCCAGGGGAGTTCGTCGGCGCCACCCTGGCCAGGCTGTACCAGGACCCGGAGGCGTTCACCCGGATCGCCTTGCCCTGGCACCGGGCGGTGACGCGGTCAACCTCATGCTGGTCGCGCTCGGCGCGGAACCGACCAGGCCCGCCGCGTCGCCGTCGAACACCGCACCGACCCCACCGGACTGATCACCGACGAGGAGATCCTCGCTGCCGTCACCGGCTACTGCACCACCGGCGCCACGCCAGCGGGCCTTCGCCGTACCCGCCTGAAGCACACCGGCCAGGACGGCGAGACACCCCCTAAGGGCTCGCAGAGAATCAAGGTGTTGCTTCCCACGGTTCAACTCGTTGGTGTGGTATGCGCATATCTGGCGAGGTCTGTGATCAACTCGGCCTGAAGTTCGCAGTGTTGTTCCCACATCTGGACGAGCGGCAGCGCCGTCTGCTGATGGGGGCTGAGGCCCGGATCCTGGGACACGGCGGGATCCGGGCGGTCGCCCAGGCGGCCCAAGTCAGCGAGACCACAGTCCGCAAGGGCGTGGACGAGTTGGAGGACGGGGCGGAACCGCTGGGCCGGGTCCGCCGCCCAGGTGGCGGGCGCAAGCGGGCGGCCGAGGTGGATCCAGAACTGCGGCCTGCGCTGTTGGCGCTGGTCGAGCCCGGCATGCGCGGGGATCCGATGTCGCCGCTGCGCTGGACGACGAAGTCCACCCGCAGGCTCGCCGACGAGCTCACCAGGCAGGGCCACCGTGTCTCGGCGGATACCGTCGCCGACCTTCTGCGGGAGGAGGGATTCAGCCTCCAGGCCAACGCCAAGACCCTCGAGGGCGCCCAGCATCCCGACCGGGATGCACAGTTCCACTGCATCAACGACCGGGCCAAGGAACACATGGGCGCCGGCGACCCGGTGATCAGTGTGGACACCAAGAAGAAGGAACTGGTCGGCCCCTACAAGAACAGGGGCCGTGAGTGGGAGCCGAAGGGAGCTCCCGCCCAGGTCAAGACCCATGACTTCCTGGACCGGCAGGGACCCGGCAAGGCGATCCCGTACGGGATCTACGACGTCGCCGCGAACACCGGCTGGGTCAGTGTCGGCACCGACCACGACACGGCAGCCTTCGCCGTTGCCTCGATCCGCCGCTGGTGGCAAGCCCGTGGCAGCCACGACTACCCTCAGGCCGCCCGGCTGCTGATCACCGCGGACGCGGGCGGCTCCAACGGATACCGCACCCGCGCCTGGAAGACCGAACTTGCCACCCTGGCCGCCGAGACGGGCTTGGAGATCACGGTCTGCCACATGCCTCCGGGCACCTCGAAGTGGAACAAGATCGAGCACCGGCTGTTCTCCCACATCTCCATGAACTGGCGCGGCAGGCCCCTGACCAGCCACGACGTCATCGTGAACAGCATCAAGGCGACCACTACCCACACTGGGCTGAGAGTCCACGCGGAACTCGACCCGGGCACCTACGACACCGGCATCAAGGTCACCGACACAGACATCGACGCACTACCCATGCACCGCCACCGCTTCCACGGCGACTGGAACTACACCCTCCATCCACAACACGGTGACACGGCCGGCGCGACCGAGGACCCGCGGTCAGCCGAGGGCCTGCCGCCTCAGTCCCGCGCCGGCGGTCTGCGCAACCCGGAGCTGACCGGCATGACCGAACCGGCACTGGACGAACTCGTCGACCAGCTGTCTCAGAAACTCGATGAGCTCCGTGAACACGGGCGGTCACAGCAGCGAGGAGGAGACCGTATCCGGGCTCGCGGAGCCGGCGCCAAGGACAAGTTGACCACCGCCGACCGAGTCCTGGCCACCATTCTCTACCTGCGCAAACTCGGAACACGAGACCTGATCGCCCAGCTCTTCGGCGTCAACGGCAGCACCATCACCAGGGCCGTTCACCAAATCCAGCCGCTCCTCGGTGACCACGGCTGCACCGTTCGACCTTCGACAGCCAGGTTCCGCACACCCGCCGACGTCACCGCGTTCCTCACGAACAGCAACCCCACAGAGATCAAGTCAGCATGTTGATTCTCTGCGAGCCCTAACGAGCTCGTGCATGGTTGGCGGTGCGGCGCTGGGTCGTGGTCAGCGGGCGGCGAGGATTCCCAACAGACGGGCCACCTCGGCCGCGACCGTGTCCCGTGCGGGGCCCAGGTACGTGCGCGGGTCGGCGACGTTGGGGGCCGTTCGCAGACGGTCCCGCACGGTGCGGGTGAAGAGCTTGTTGAGGTGGGTGGAAATATTGACCTTCGTCATTCCTGCGGCGACGGCCTTGGCGAGGTCGGCGTCGTCGACGCCGGAGGAGCCGTGCAGGACGAGTGGTACGTCGAGCGCGTCGCGCAGGCGTGCTATGAGCTCGAAGTCGAGGTTGGCGTCGCGGGTGAGCATGGCGTGTGAGCTGCCCACGGCGACGGCCAGGGCGTCGACGGCCGTGGCCTTGGCGAAAGCGCTTGCTTCGTCGGGGTCCGTGCGGACGCCGGGGGCATGTGCGCCGTCCTTACCGCCGACCTCTCCCAGTTCGGCCTCGACCCATACGTCGGCCCGGTGACAGTACTCGGTGATGTCCCGGGTGGCGGCAACGTTGGCGTCGTAGGGGAGTTTGGAGGCGTCGAACATGACGGAGGTGAAGCCGAGTTCGACGGCCTCGTGGACGAGGTCGGCGGACTCGGCGTGGTCCAGGTGGACCGCCACCGGTACGGAGGACTCTCGGGCGAGGGCCAGGGAGGCCAGTCCGATCGGGGCGAGTGAGCCGTGGTATCGGGCGGTGTTCTCGCTGATCTGGAGGATGACGGGAACGGCCGCCCGCTCGGCTCCGGCGACGATGGCTTCGGCATGTTCGATCTGCACGACGTTGAACGCCCCGACGCCGTAGGCGTCGGCGTGCGCGGGACCGACGATGTCGTCGGTTGTTGTCAGGGGCATGAGGGTTTCTCCACGTCAACTGTTGGTTAGGCGCCCAGAGGGGACGTCGGCGCCGGCGTCGCGGCCGGGTGGGCCCCGGCCCGCGAACGGCAGGGGCCCCGCGCCTCAGGCGGCGTTGCCGAGGATCACGGAGCGGGTGAGGTTGCGGGGGCGGTCGGGGTCGTAGCCCCGGGCCTCGGCAAGGAGCACGGCCAGGCGCTGGGCGACGATCAGGTCCGCGAGCGGATCGAGGGCGTCGGACGCCTCCGTCGAGGCCGAGTTGAAGAGCCCCCCAACCCGCGCGACGTCCGCGGCGAGGCCCTGGGGGGCGGGACCGAACAGCCAGGTGACGCGGCCGGGGCCGGTGATGCTGATGGGCCCGTGGCGGTACTCCATGGCGGGGTAGGCCTCAGTCCAGGCTCCGGCGGCCTCGCGCATCTTCAGGCCCGCTTCGAGGGCGAGGCCGTAGGTCCACCCTGTTCCAAGAAACGTGAACTGTTCGGCGGCGCTCACTTCGGGGTTCAGCGGGAGGTCGAGGGCGCGCCGGGCGTCCTGGACGGCCCGCGCGAGCGGGCGTACCCCGGCCGGCAGGGCGCCTTCGGCCTCCAGGTGTGCGCGCAGCAGGACGAGCGCGGTGGTGGCGAAGCGGGTCTGGACGACCGATTCCTCGTCGGCGAAGTCGAGTACGGCGACACGGTCGGCAGCCGTCATGACGGGCGTGTCCGGGTCGGCGGTGATGGCGGTGGTCGCGGTGCTGCCCTTGACCTTCGTCAACAGGTCGAGGACCTCGGTGGTGGTGCCGGAGCGGGTGAGGGCCACGATCCGGTCGTAGGCGCGAGCGCCGGGGAACTCGGAGGCGGCGAACGCGTCGGTCTCACCGTGGCCACCGCTCTCGCGCAACTGCGCGTAGGCGTGGGCCATGAACCAGGAAGTGCCGCAGCCGACCACGGCGACGCGTTCTCCGCGCCGGGGCAGGACCTCGGTGTGGGAGCGGGCGGACCGGGCGGCCCGCTCCCAGGTCTCGGGCTGCGAGGCGATCTCGACCGAGGTGCGGGAGGTTTCGAAGGTGGTCACACGAAAGTCCTTGCGCTTGAAGTGGCTAAGGGGGTCCGGTGGCTCAGCGTGCTGGCTCACGGCGTACCACATGGCAATAACTGCTTGGATCTTGCGCCTACTGAGCATGAACGCGCAATCAGTCTGCCCTTGACCGTCAATTCGGACGGCGGGGGTTCAGAGGGTCAGGGCTGCGGGACGGCGCCTCCTCGACGGAGACTTCCGGGAGGAATCGGCGGTAGAGGGCGGCGTCCACGTCTCCGGCGACCGGGCAGGGAACCGCGGCGGCCGAGAGGGCCACCGCCTCGCGCATGATGTCCGGCCAGGCGAGGCCGGCCTCCAGACCGGCGGCGATGGCGGCCACGCAGGCGTCGCCGGCGCCGGTCGGGTTGCCCGCGAGCCGCTCGGGGGGCGTCGCCCGCCAGGCGCCCCCGGGCGTGATGGCGTACAGGCCCGACGGGCCGGCGGACGCGACGACCGCGCGGGCCCCTCGCGTGCGCAGCTCGGCGGCGGCCCGCGCGAGGTCCTCGCGACCCGTCGCGTCCACGATCTCGACCGCGTTGGGTTTGACCACGTCAGGGCGGGCCGCCAGCGCGTGAAGGAGGGAGGGGCCGCTGGTGTCGAGCACGGTGAGCGCGTCGGCCGCCGCGGCCGTGGCGATCAGTTGGGCGTAGGCGTCCTCCGGGAGGCCGGGCGGGGCGCTGCCGCTCAGGACGACCACACGCGCCCGGGTGACCAGGGTGGCGTAGTGCCGGGAGAAGAGGTGCCATTCTGCGGGGGTCACGTACGGTCCTCGCCCGTTGAAGACCGTGGCGTCGCCGTCGTCCCGCGAGACGACGGTGAGGGTCCTGCGCGAATCGCCTGCTACTTCGACGAACGCGTCCCGGATACGGGCGGTGCGCAGTCCGTCGCGGATCAGGCGGCCGGTGGCCCCGCCCGCGAGTCCGGTCGCCACAGGAGTGTGGCCGAGGGCGCCGAGGACGCGGGCCACGTTGATTCCCTTGCCGCCCGCCCGTTCGTTCGTGGTCTCGACGCGGTGGGAACTGCGGGGTTCAAGGGCGTCGACGCCCCAGGTGACGTCGAGGGCGGCGTTGAGGGTGACGGCGAGGATCATCGGGCGGGCGCCCCCGTCCGGTGGGCCGCCTGCCAGGCGGCGAGACCCGCGCCGAGGCATCCGGCCCGGTCCCCCAGTTCGGCTCGGACGATGCGGGGGCGGCGGTGGAAGGTGAGACGCGCCTCCAAACCGGCGCGCACGGGGTCGAGCAAGAGCCGGTCGGCCTCGGCGAGACCGCCGCCGAGGACGACCAGTTCGGGTGCGAGTAGGGCGGTGGCGGTTGCCAGCGCGTCCGCCAGTCCGGTCACAGCGCGCGCCCATACTGCTCGCGCCGCGGGGTCGCCCTGCGCGGTCAGGGCCGCGACATCGGCGGCGCCGGCCACGGACCGGCCGGTGCGCGCGGCGTAGGCAGCGGCGACGGCGGCGGCGGACGCGACCGTCTCCAGGCAGCCGGAGCCACCGCACGCACACGCCTCTCCCCCGGATTCGACAACGACGTGGCCGAGTTCGCCGGCGTACCCGCCGGCCCGAATCGGTTCGCCGTCACAAACGAGTGCCGCGGCGATGCCGGTGCCGATCGCCACGAAGAGCACGTTCCGCGCGCCGCGGGCGGCCCCCAGCGCGCACTCGGCTGCGCCACCCGCGCGAACGTCGTGGCCCAGCGTGACAGGCAGTCCGGAACGTTCCTCCAGGAGGGCGGCGAGGGGAAGGTCGCGCCACCCGATGTTGGCCGACCAGACGGCTCGTTGGAGCTCGTCGTCGACGATGCCGGGGACCACCACACCGGCATGGCGCACCCACAGCCCGCGTCCGACCGCCATCCGGTTCAGGGCGAGCAGGGTGTCGACCATGGCATCCAGGACCGCGGGTGGTCCGTCTGCGCGCGGGGTAGGTCGGTGGGTGGTGTCCAGTGGACGCATGCCCTGGTCGAGAAGCGCCCCCTTCATACCGGTGCCCCCCACGTCCAGAGCGATCACGCACTCCTCCTCACGGGTTGCATCGGACATGGGCGGCCCCGAGGTGCGGAGGTGGACGTCCCTCGTCCGGCTCAGCGGTTCCGGAATCCGGGCCCTGCCCGACAGGGATTCGGCGGCTTCGCCCCGGATGCCGAGTGCGGGAAGATTTCCGGCCAAGGCCGAGTGGCTACTTCCATCCATCGATATCGAACCATCCTAGTGACTGGGTTTGCGTGATTGGATCGAGAAGTGAACGACTTCGCGCATGCTCCGTGAGCGAAGTATCCGCGCTCGGGCCGTCCGCGTCCAGGGGTTCGACGCCCAGTCGACGCCCGGACCTTGCCTGGCGTGCACAAATCACCCACGCCCTGCGATGTGCGGAGCCCTGGCGTTACGATCAACTTCGCGCATGCCCCTCGGGGGCGGCGAGCGGGCGCCTCCGGCGGTCCGTCCTCCACTGCGCGGTTCGGTTGTCCAGAGCACGGAGGGGAAGCGGCGCATGTCCAAGCAGGAACGGTGGAGCAAGCTGCTGGAGCTGCTCGCGGTCGACGGCAAACTGGAAGTGGAAGATGCGGCCGCCACGGTCGCGGTGTCACCGGCGACCATCCGACGCGATCTCGACGAGCTGGCCGAGCAGAAGCTGCTCGTCCGCACGCGAGGCGGGGCGATCGCTCACGGCGTCTCCTACGAGCTCCCACTGCGCTACAAGTCCTCCCGCCGGGTCTCGGAGAAGCAGCGCATCGCAAGCGCCGTGGCAGACCTGCTCGGCGAGGGGGACGTCATCGGCCTCAACGGCGGCACCACCACCACCGAGGTGGCCCGCGCGCTGGTGCTCCGGGCGCGCGCGGGAACCACCGAGCGCGGGGAGGGGTCGTCCGGACCGAGGTACACGATCGTCACCAATGCCCTGAACATCGCCGGCGAACTGGCGGTCCGCCCGCAGTTCAAGATCGTGGTGACCGGCGGTGTGGCACGCCCCCAGACCTATGAGCTGGTCGGCCCATTGACGGAAGGCGTGTTGCACCAGGTGGTGCTCGACGTCGCGGTGCTCGGTGTCGACGGAGTGGACCCGCAGCTGGGCGTCATGACGCACCACGAGGACGAGGCCGGTATCAGCAGGCTCTTCGCCGAGCGCGCCCGGAAGGTGATCCTCGCGACGGACTCGTCCAAGATGGGCAAGCGCGCCTTTGCCAGGATCTGCGGCCTGGAGGGAATCGACGCCCTCGTCACCGACTCCGGCTTGGACCCCGACATGGCCGCGCGGTTCACCGAAGCCGGCATCGAGGTCGTCATCGTCTGACGCCCCCGCGCCACCGGGATGACCGGCCAAAGCCCTTGGCCGGCCCGTGCGGCAACGCAGCCCACGGGCACGAGGGGCGCATTCCGCGAGTCCGCGAACCGCGCATCCACCGCCTCGATGTGCCGACGGAACTCTCCCTGCCCTCGCCACCGGCCACGAACCCACAGTCCACCGGCACGGTGACGCGACGACGCGCGCGCCGCTTCGCACCACTCCTGCGTGCGTCGGCGCCCCGTGAACACTTCCAGGTGGCCCCTGCGCGCGCCCGGCCCACCCCCCTTCCGACCCCGCCGGCCTGCCCGCGCGCGGGGACGCCGGCGCCGACGTGTTGCGGCAACCGCCGGGCACCCAGGCGTTCTTGGTGCGTCACGCCCTTCCGGCCAGAGCCACCGCACTCCCCGACCTCCGGTTGACCCCGGACAGAGCTGCGGCCTTCCCTCGCGCAGGGTCCGCCGAGGGGCGACGACTGGCTGGTTAGCACTTTTTACGTAACAGGCCTGGTTTCGAGCCCGCTCCCTCCTGTTTACTTTGCCCACAGCAGATGCTCGTTCATGAGCGAAAAGCCGATTGATCCTTCATTCCCACGCAAGACGCTCCGAATTCTGCTGATCACAGACCCCACTGGGCCGCGTCATCGTGAGCGGCCAGGAGACAAGGCGGTACTGACGATGAACAAGCGGTTGCTCGTGGTGGCGGCCTGCACCGGTATTGCCGGGGCGCTCACCCTCACGGCCTGCGGCGGCGGCGGTGGTGGCGGCGCGTCGGACGGCAGGGACGTGACGCTGAAGCTGGTGGCAGCCGACTACGGCGACAAGGCCTCGAACAGCTCCACGGCCTACTGGAAGGACGTCGCGCAGCGGTTCACCGCCTCCAACCCGAGGATCAAGGTCGATGTCCAGGTGATCAACTGGAACGACATCGACTCCCAGGTCAAGACGATGATCCAGAGCGGCAACGTCCCGGACGTCCTGCAGACCGGCGGGTACGCCGAGAAGGTCGCCGACGACCTGCTGTACAAGGCGGAGGAGGTGCTGTCGGAGAGCACCCGCGCCAACCTGATCGACAGCTTCGCCAAGGCCGGTGAGGTCGATGGCACCCAGTACGGCATACCGTTCGTCTCCTCGGCTCGGGCCTTCTTCTACAACAAGACGGTCTTCACCCAGGCCGGCATCACAGAGGCGCCGAAGAGTTGGGACGACCTCAAGGCCGCTGCCGAGAAGATCAAGGCGAAGGTGCCGGGCGTGACCCCTTACGCGCTGCCGCTCGGTCCCGAGGAGGCCCAGGGCGAGTCGCTGATCTGGGAGCTCGGCAACGGCGGGGGCCTCACGGACGCCAAGGGAACGTACACGCTGAACAGCCGGCCCAACATCGAGTCGTTCACCTGGCTGAAGACGAACCTCGTCGAGCCCGGCCTGACCTACGCCAACCCCGCGACGACGGACCGCAAGACCGCGTTCGCGGACTTCGCCGCCGGCAAGGCCGCGATGCTCAACGGCCACCCCTCCCTGATCCAGATGTCCAAGGACGGCAAGGTCGACTACGGCGTCGTGCCGATCCCCGGGAAGACGGGCGCACTGGCCTCCACGCTGGGCGTCGCCGACTGGATGATGGCGTTCAAGGACAACGGCCACAAGGAAGAGATCCGCAAGTTCCTCGACTTCGCGTACTCCAGGGAGAACACGCTGAAGTTCGACGAGATGTACAACCTGATGCCCGTCACCGAGGACACCCTCAAGGAGATGACCGGCAGCGGCAAGCACAAGGACCTCGAGCCCTTCTTCACTCTGCTGCCGAACGCGGTCTTCTACCCGCTGGGCGACACTGCCTGGGACGCGATCTCGGCCGAGATCAAGAAGAGCGGCGGAACAGCCGTGAACGACCCGGCCAAGGTACTGGGCGAACTGCAGAAGAAGGCCGAGGAGACCATCTCCGACCAGTAGGCCCCGCGCACCGCACTGTCACGGAAGGCTTCCTCGTGTCCACCACTTCATCCACCGCCCGCTCCGGCCGCAAGGGCCGGAGCGGCCTGGCCCGGCTGGGGCCGCTGCCCTGGATCGGGCCGGCCCTCCTGCTCATCGTCCTGGTCGTGCTCTGGCCGGTCTACGAGATGGTCCGCACCTCCTTTCTCCGGATCAGCAGCAGCGGGTTCGTCCGGGGCTCGGCGGGGTTCGACAAGTACGAGCAGTTGTTCGATGAGCCCTCGTTGCCCTCGGTCGTCCTGTCGACCGTCCTGTGGACCGTGGTGGTGGTCACCTCCACCATGGTGCTTTCCTTGGCGCTGGCCCAGCTCTTCAACCAGCGCTTCCCCGGCCGCCGCGTGACCCGCTGGGCCCTCATCGCTCCCTGGGCCGCCTCGGTCGTGATGACCGCCATCGGCTTCAAGTGGATGCTCAATCAGACCTCGGGCGTCCTGAACACGCTGATGGCCGACCTGGGAATCATCGACGGCCCCAAGGACTGGCTGGGTGACCCCTCGACGGCCTGGCCCTGGATGATGTTCGTCGCCGTCTTCGTCTCGCTGCCGTTCACCACGTACACCCTGCTCGCGGGACTGCAGACCATCCCCGGCGAGATCTACGAGGCCGCCAAGGTGGACGGCACCAGCACCTGGCAGACGTATCTGCGCATCACCCTGCCGCTGTTGAGACCGGCTTTCCTCGTGGGAGTCGTCATCAACCTCATCAACGTCTTCAACTCCTTCCCCATCATCTGGAGCATGACCCGCGGCGGCCCGGACAGCGCCACCGCCACCACCACCGTCTTCATGTACCAGCTGAAGAATTCCGACATCGGCCAGTCCGCCGCCATGTCCGTCGTGAACTTCGCCCTCGTCGTGGTCATGGTCGTCGTCTTCCTCAAGGCCAGCCGCTGGAACCAGGAGGAGAGCTGATGGCCCAGACCGCCCTCACCCCCGAGAAGACCGCCCCGCCCGCCTCGGCAACGCGACCCCCTGCGCGCGGCACACGCAGCGGCGCCTCACGGGCCCCCCGCACGACGCGCCCGCGCACCCTGCTGGTCACCGCCGTCGCCTGGCTGCTGGCAGCCCTGTTCCTGGTGCCGTACGCGGAGATGGTGATCACCGCGTTGCGGCCGGCGCACGAGCTGCGCGACGCCACCTACCTGCCGGCCGGCTTCGAGTGGGCGAACTTCGTCAACGTGTGGCGCGAGTCCCACCTCGGGGACAACCTCCGGGTCACACTGCTGGTCGCGGCGGGATCCACCCTGCTCGTCCTGCTGGTCGCCGTGCCCGCCGCGTACTACACCGCGCGCATGCGGTTCCGCGGCCGCAAGCTGTTCCTCCTGCTCGTGCTCATCACCCAGATGTTCCAGCCCACCTCTCTGCTGGTCGGTCTCTACCGCGAGTTCTACCAACTGGGCATGCTCAACTCGGTATGGACCCTGATCCTGTGCAACGCGGCCTTCAACCTCGCCTTCGCGATCTGGATCCTCACCGCCTACTTCGCCTCCATCCCCGAGGCCCTCGAGGAATCCGCCATGATCGACGGGCTGGGACGGGGAGGGGCGCTGCTGCGGATCACCCTGCCGCTCGCGATGCCGGGGGTCGTCACTGCGATGATCTTCACCTTCATCGCAGCCTGGAACGAGTTCGTGATGGGCCTGACGCTCTCCACCCTTCCGGAGAGCCAGCCGCTGACGGTCGGTATCAACGGCTTCATCGGCAACTACAGCGTCCAGTGGAACTACTTGTTCGCCGGCTCGGTCATCGCCATCGTGCCCGTCGTCATCCTCTTCGCGCTCATCGAGCGGAAGGTCGTCTCCGGCCTCACCGCCGGATCCGTCAAATAGCCCCCACAGCCGCCCGCCCCCTGCGCCCACACCCCCGGCCAGTAGGGGGCGGGCCCTTCCCTGCCCCCACCGGATCCACCTGAGGCGAGGAATGAGGAACACAGCTGCACGCGGTGAACCCAGCACGCGGACCGCACCGACCCGGCCCAGGGACCACACGGCACGACGCGCACGCGCGGCCCACGGGACCGTGATCGCACTGGAGGCGGGCGCCACCTACATCAAGGGGTGTGTCCTGGGCCCGGACGGCGTCCCACGGAACAGGGAACGCTGGTTCACCCGTCCCGAACGGGGGCCGGACGCCGTCCTCGAGACGGTCCTCACCTGTGCGGCCACGCTTGCCGAGCGCTGTCGTCCCACCGCCGCGGGCGTCATCCTCCCCGGCACCGTCGACGAGACCTCCGGCCGGGCGGTGCACGCCCCTGCGCTGGGTTGGCGGGACATCCCTGTCCGGGACTGGGTGGCCGAGCACCTGGACCTCCCCGTGGCCGTCGGACATGACGGGCGCACAGCCGGGCTCGCCGAGGCACGTGCGGGGGCCGGCCAGGACTGCGGGGACTTCCTGTTCGTCTCGGTGGGCGACGGAATCGGCTCGGCGGTCGTCCTCGCCGATCGGGTCCTCACCAACCGTTACGGGGCGGAGGAGCTCGGCCACACCGAGGTCCGGCCGGGAGGCGACCCGTGCCACTGCGGCGGGTGGGGATGCCTGGAGACGGTGGCCTCGTCCGCCGCCGTCACGCGCCGGTACTCACGGGCGACCGGATGGCGCGGCGTCGGCGCCCGCGAGGTGTATCACCGTGCCGACGCCGGGGACCCGGCCGCCCGCGCCATCTGCGGAGAGGCCATGGCGGCCCTGGCCGACGTACTGGCGGCGGCGATCGGCCGGTACGCGCCAGATCGGCTGGTCGTCGGTGGCGAGCTGGCCGAGGCAGGTGCCTCGCTGCTCGCAACCCTGCGGGAGGCCCTCGTCAGTCGGCTCGGCTCACCGGCCGTACCGGAACTCCGGCTCGCGGGGTTCGGCGAATCGGCGGGCCGCGTGGGGGCGGCACTTCTCGCCAGGGACCTGCAAAACGCACACACGCGCGGGTAGCCACCACACCGGACGGTCCGCCAGGGCGCGCCGGCGGGTGCGGGATGCAGTGGCGGGCGACGGCATCGCGCCCTGGGACCCCGCCCTGGTCCCGGGTCCTCCGAATGAAGGAAAGCTACGACGCCGTAGGTCTTGACGCTCCCTTCTCCCACTGACACCTTTTGGCTCAAGTTGCTTGCAAGTCGGCGATTAGGAGCAACTACAAGCAAGATCTGCGCTCAGTCGCGCGTCGCGCGTCGCATGATCCCCCGCCGCACCACAAGTGGCTCGCAGCGTCATGATCCTGGCGGGGGACGCGCGTTGCCCGTGACGCGTCGGAATGGGCCCCCAGGGGCCGATTCCGACGTACGAGCCGTGCGCGCCAGCGTTTGCCCTCGCCGGCGCGCATCGCACCCCCTGGCGGCCCACCACCTGGTGTGCTGCCCTCCCGCCTTCCCGTCCGAAGGAGTCAACGATGCGCTGGTTGCGCCGTCGAGGCCGTCACCTCGCCGTCCTCGCCACAGCCCTCCTCACCCTCCCGCTGCCGACCGCTGCCTCTCAAGCGGCGACCACTTCCCCCACGCCCCACCCCGCCCCCTACGCCCTCGTTCCACGACCGGTCTCGCAGCAGGCGGTGCAGGGCCAGGGGTTCACCCTCACCCACCGGACCCCGATCGCGGTCCTGTCGAAGAGCCCCGCGGCGTTGGGCGTCGGCACCTACGTGTCGAAGATGCTCGCCCCCGCGACCGGCTACACCCTGCCGGTCGTCAGGGACACACAGGCACGGAAGAACGCCGTCGTCCTGGACCCCAACGGCCCCAAGAGCCTTGGGGCCGAGGGATACACCCTGTCGTCCGGAAAGCATGGTGTCGTCGTGAGGGCGCACGGGGCGGAGGGCCTGTTCCGAGGAGTCCAGACGCTGCGCCAGCTGCTCCCGGCCGAGGTGGAGTCCCACAACAGACAGCCCCGCCCGTGGACCGTCTCGCCCGTACAGATAACCGACTCCCCCCGGTACGGGTACCGGGGCGTGATGCTGGACGTCGCCCGCCGCTTCTACCCGGTGGAACAGGTCAAGCGCTACATCGACCAGGCCGCCGCCTACAAGATCAACACTCTTCACCTGCACCTGACCGACGACCAGGGCTGGCGCATCGCCATCGACGCCATACCGAACCTGACCAAGGTGGGTGCCAGCACCCAGAGCGGCTTCACCGGCGGCACCAACTGGTACTACTCGGCGGCGGACTACAAAGAGATCGTCGCCCACGCCACGTCCCGCTTCATGACCGTGGTGCCCGAGATCGACGGCCCCGGACACACCCAGGCCGCCCTGGCATCGGTGCCCGAACTCAACTGTGACGACAAGGCGAAACCCCCCTACTCCGGCTTCGACGTCGGCATCAGCCTCTACTGCCTGGAGGACAAGGAGCACACGGCCACCACGAGCAGGTTCCTGCGGACCGTCATCAAGGCGGTGGCCAGGCTCACCCCCGGTCCCTACATCCATCTCGGAGGCGACGAGACCCCCCAGGCCACCCAGGAGCAGTACGGCGCCTACGTCAAGGCTGCCACCGAGGCGACCACCGGGCGGGGCAAGACCGTGATGGGCTGGCACCAGCTCGGTCAGGCCGAGGTCCCCTCCGGCAGCATCATGCAGTTCTGGGGCGAGGCCGCTGACCGGGAGAGCATCGGCACCCCGCGGGAGACCGAGAGCATCCGCTTCGTGCGCAACGGCGTCGCCCAGGGCGCCAAGTTCGTCATGTCCCCCTCCGACCATGCCTACCTGGACATGAAGTACGACGTCTCCACCCCCTACGGTGTGAGCTGGTCCGGATACGTGCCGGTGCAGAAGTCCTACGAGTGGGACCCGGCGACGAGCACCGCCAAGCCCGACGGCACCGGCTCCATCGTCCCGGCCCGGCAGATCGCCGGCGTCGAGGCCGCCCTGTGGGCCGACCGCGCCTACGAGGGAAGCGACGCCCTGCCGACCCCGAGCACTCGCTGGCCCGAGCCCCACGCATACGCCGACTACATGAGCTACCCCCGCCTCCCCGCCCTCGCCGAGGTCGGATGGACACCCCAGTCGGCCCGTGACTGGAAGGACTTTCGCCAGCGCCTGGCCCAGCACGGAACGCGCTGGTCCGCGGCAGGGATCGGCTACCACGCCGCGCCCGGCATCCCCTGGCCCGGCACCGTGAAGGTCGTGGAGGGCGCGCACAGCGTCGAAACCGGCGGCAAGGCACTGGACAACCCGGGCGGCTCCACGTCCGACGGCACCGGACTGGTCCTGTGGGCGCCGAACCGCGGCAGCAGCCAGACCTGGACGTTCACCCGGCAGTCCGACGGCTCCTACACCATGACCAACAAGACGTCCGGGAAGTGCGCGGAAGTGACCGGTGGCCCCGGCGCCGTCGTCGTACAACGAACTTGCGGCAACCAGGCCGACCAACGCTGGAAAGTCATCCCGCTCGACGACGGAGAACACACCATCACCTCCGCCAGCAGCGGTCTCCTGCTCACCGCCGCCGCGGCTTCCAACGGTGCCACGGTGACCCAGCAGGAGAGCAGCGGCTCCGCGCTGCAACGCTGGACGATCGACTGACCGTCCCCCACCGCCCGCTACCCCCTCCCCCGCTCCGGACGCGCCTCGAGCAGGCCGTCCGGAGCGGGGCCACGCCTCGTCCGGAGCGCGCCGCGGGCCAGGGGCGTCCGGACGGCACTGTCCGGCCGAATGCCACAGGCAGGCGGCGTGCGGGGTGTCCGGCAGTCACCACGGCGCGGCGGGGACGGCCGCTTGAGCGGCCGTCCCCGCCTGTTCATCCGGTTCCGCGGGGGCCGTAGGCCCCTCTCCCACACTCAGAAGAGGAGGGCCCAGGAGTCGATCTTCCCGGTGTCGCCCGTCGCAAGGTCCGCGACCTGGAGCTTCCACACGCCGTCGGCCACCACTGCGGAGGCGTCCACCAGGTAGGTCTGGACGATGTCGTCATCGCTGCCGCCGGTGTGGTTGCGCAGGTTGTAGACGGTGCCGTCCGGGGCGACGAGGTCGACCCGCAGGTCCCCGACCCAGGTGTGCCGGATCTCGACCGATACGCGCAGGGCGGCCGGCGCGCTGCCGGTGATCCCGCTGGCAGTGATCGGCGACTCGACGGTGGAGTGGTCGGCGATCACGTAGTCGTCCGAGTTCTCGAAGCGGGTGCCCGGCTGTGGCGGCGTGGCGCCGTCACCGACGTACAGGAACCGGTTCGGGGAGCCGGGTCCGGGGGCGGTCACGACGTCCCGGGTGGCGACGGCGGCGAGGCCCTCGGCGACTTCTGCGGGACTGCTGTGCGGGTGCTGCGAAAGGTGGAGGGCGGCGGCACCCGCGACGTGCGGGGCGGCCATCGAGGTACCGGAAATCGTGTTGGCGGCGTGGTCATCGGTGTTCCATGCCGAGACGATGGAGGCGCCCGGCGCGAAGAGGTCCAGACTGCTGCCGTAGTTGGAGAAGGAGGTCTTGGCGTCGCTGCTGTTGGTGGCGCCCACGGTGAGGGCTTCGGCGACGCGCGCCGGGGACCTGGTACTCGCGTCCGTGTACTCGTTGCCCGCCGCGACGGCGTAGGTGACGCCGGAGGCCACGGAGTTGCGCACTGCGGTGTCGAGCGCGGAGTTGGCACGGCCGCCGAGTGACATGTTGGCCACGGCCGGTTTGACGGCGTTGGCTGTCACCCACTCGATGCCGGCGACAACCTGCGCGACCGTACCGGATCCGGAGTCATCGAGGACGCGGACGCCGACGATCTTCGCCTTCTTGGCCACACCGTACAGGGAGCCCGCGACGGTGCCCGCGACGTGAGTGCCGTGGCCATTGCCGTCCTGGGCGGTGTTGTCGTTGTCGATGGCGTCGAAGCCGTCGAAGCCGCGGCCCCCGAAGTCGCTGTGAGTGATCCGCACACCGGTGTCGATGATGTAGGCGGTCACGCCCTCACCGGCCTGATCCACGGGGCTGTAAACTTGGTTGAGCGGCAGTACCCGCTGATCAATGCGGTCCAGACCCCACGACGGGGGGTTGGGCTGGGTGGTGGCGGCACCGTCGAGTGTGACGAGACTGTTCTGCACCACGGACTTCACCGCCGGGTCGGCCGCGAGCCTCCTGGCCTGCGCCGCCGTGAGCTCGGCGGAGTAGCCGTTGAGGGCGGCGGAGTAGGTCCGGTCGATCTTCGCGCCGTACCGCTTGACCACAGCCCTGCCCCCGGCATCCGTGGAACGGGCTGCAGAGTCCTTCAGGATGACGATGTAACTGCCGGGAACGGTCCCGGCCGCTCCCGCGTTCTCGACAACACCCTGCGCCTGAGCGCTGCTTCCGGCTGCCGACGCGGGCAGGGTGGAGGCCGCGGCGAGCGCAGCGGCCAGGATCGCGGTCCCGGCGATGCCGGCTAAGTGCCGGCGGGTATGACGCATCACAAACATCGAAGGTTCCTCCTCCTAGGTGGTGCGGAGCGGGGGTAGCCCGGCGGTCCTGCGGCACGCATGGCATGGCCATGCCAATTGCCACGATTCGACACACCTGATACCGCATCAAGCGTCGCATGTTTACGCGAACATACGATTTCTCGGGAGTAAAATCCATCTCACCGGCGCCCCATGGCCGATGCCGGGCTGGTACCAGCGGGCGGCCGTGTTGATCTCGCCGGTGACCGTGTCGGTCCAGCCGGACTGCGCCGAGAACCCGTAGTTGCGGGAGGAGGCGCCGACCGTGCCGGTCGCGGCTGACACCCATCCGGTGCCACCACCGCACGCATTCACACTGCGGGTGCCTCATTTGGATCCGGTACTCCGAGGTAGTGGCGCAGACCGCGGTGACACGCCCCTGCTTGCGAAAGCTCGAACGGATGGACGTGAACGTACCGGCCCCGTGACCTTCTGTTGCCGGACCCTTCATTCCCTGCGCCAGGCGGCTGACCGGCCGCCAGGACACACCGCAGCGAGCGGCGCCGATGTGCGCAGGAGGGAGTGCACGTCATGATCCTCCCGAAGGTCCGCGACCCTCGCTTCGTGACGATCCGCCGTGGTGGGACTCTCACTGATGCGGATCATCGCCTCCTCCCTCTATGGGCCGCCGCCTGTGCAGAGCACGTCCTTGGCCTCTTCGAGGCGGCCCAGCCTGGGGACCCGCGACCGCGTCAGGCGATCAAGCAGCCCGGGCCTGGGTGCGTGGCGAGGTCAAGATGATGCAGGCTCGCGCGGCGGGCGGCCATGCGATGGGGGCAGCCAGAGACCTGCGTGGGGCAGCACGGCCTGCCGCGTACGCCGCCGGCCAGGCCGGGGCCGTCGCCCACGTCGCCGCGCACGAGCTCGGCGCGGCCGCCTACGCGATCAAGGCCGCACGTGCAGCGGCACCGGAAGGTCACCGGGAACCACCGTCCAGTTGTGTGGGAACGCGGGAAACACGGAGCCGTTTGAGGTCGGGGATGTGGTTGTGGAGGGTGCAGGTCCAGATCCGATACATGCCGCACGACGACCGCAGCATCGAGTTCTACGACGGCGAGACGCACCTGTGCGCCGCCTACCCGACCGGCCAACTCACCGCGGCCCAGACCGACGCCTTCCGCGAGCGCGCCCGCGCGGAGGCGACACGTCTCGGCCGGGAGCGGCGCCGCGCCTCCCGCCAGGCCCGCCGCACTCTCGCGCCGATGACCGGCAACGGCACCCCGCCCGCCGAGCCCCGCCCGGTGCCCGAAGGCGACGGCCGGACCCGTACGCAGCGCGAGCGCGACCGGCGCTCGCCGCCAGGGCCAGCACGAGCCTGTTCGGACCTATCGGCCCCACCGCCGACCCGGAGCCAACGCCGCGACCGGCGTCGTCCACGGCCCGGCCAGCACCGGCAAGACCTTCGCCGTCGAGGCCGCCCTCGAAGCCCCCGCCTGGGCCCGCCCCGAGCTCGGCGGCCCGTACGCCCTGCGTCGTGCGGCACCCCAGCACTTCACCCTGAGCCCGCGCAACGACGTCCTCACCAGCAGATGGATTGGCTCCATCCCGCCGACCACGATCGGTCCTGGCGCACCCCCACCGGTCCTTGGATCGCGACGTCCTCACCGACCTCGCCGCCGTGGTGCTTTTCCACGCGCACCACGTCGGAAGCGTCTCCCCGCACGACCGGGACGCACCGGAGTGGGCCACCCCCATCGCGGGGCGATCTCGTCCTCCCGCAGCTCCCAGCCGTCGGCCTCGCACGGCGCCCGCCTGGTGCGAGGGGCGCCGTACGGATCCCGTACGGCGCCCCTCGCGAGACATCCAGGTCGGGCGCAGGACCTACCGTTGTGCATGAGGTGCAGGAGGGTTGGAACGTGGAGGTGCCGCTGAAGTGCCCCTGGCCCGGGCCGTACAGGATCAGCTGGTGGCAGAGGTGTCATCAGCGTTGCCGACACCCTGAGTGTGCCGGCAGTAGCCAGTCGAGTGGGATGCATCGCCGCGGCGAGCCGGAGGCCGTCCGCGCCCCCGCCCGTCTCACGTTTCTGCTCCACGCAGACTCAGTACGGATGACGTAACGGGACAGGCTTCGCCAGTACCCCGGTGGCCGGATGGTGGGTTTGCTGGACGGTTGTCTTCGCCCTGGGTCCTACTGTGTGCGCGGGTGCGGTGAGCAACGCATGGAGGTTGCACAGCAGCATGAAAAGACCGTTGTTCTCCTCGACGTTGCTCTGCTGGCGAGGGATCATGCGGGGTCCGCGTGCCTCCCTCGTGGCTTCCGGACGGGGGGCGGGGGGACGGGCCGAGCGGTGGTTCGGGGCGCCGGGTTCGTCCCACTGGGTCTGGCAGCCCGCGCACGTCGTGTGCTTGGGGTGCAGGCGCACCGGGCGCTTCATTGTTGGGTTCCTTCCCAGTAGGCACGTTCGGCGGCGCGCTCGTCCTCGGGGGTCCAGTGGCTGGCCTCCGGCGGATCGTAGGCGTGCCCGTAGTCGTAACTGCCGGGGTGTGGGGCACCGTAGGCCGCGTTGTACGAGGCCGCGTGCGGGGCGCCGTAGTTGGAGACCACGTGGTCCAGAACCGCGTAGTTCGTGGCTGTCTGGATCGGGACGCCGTGCTGCCAACCCCCGGCGGCGGCGTGCGGCCATGGCTCTGCGACCGGGTGCTGCTGACCGGGGATCAGGCCGACAGCCGGTGTGGGGATCGGGCCGGGGAACTGCGCGGTCTGTCCCTGCGGGTGTTCCAGTCCTGCCGGGAAGTCCGCTTCGAGGGTGCTGTGGTCGGGTGCCGTCGTCTTCTCTGGCGGGGTGCCCGGCAGGAGGAGTTCCACGTGTTCGGCGCCAGCCTTGCGCTGTCGTTCGGCGAATTCCTCCACCTGGCTGCGGCATGCGAGGTCGAGGTGGACCACGGCGGTGAGGTCCAGATGGATGCGCGGCATGCCCGCGACAGAGTCCAGGGCCTCGATCAGCTTGGGCAGGCGCAGGAATGTCGCGTTGCCGCTCATGGTCAGGCAGGCGGTGTTGTCGACCGAAGTGGTGCGGAAGGCGATCCTGGACATGCGCAGGGCGACCAGGACGATGGCGACGGCCAGACCTGCGAGCACGCCTTCGAGGAGGTTGGCGACCACGATGGCGACGGTCGTGATGATCATCACGATGCCCTCGCCGCGGTCGGTCTTCCACATCTTCGGGAAGGCGGTGGGGTCGAAGAGTTTCCAGCCCGCGTGGAGGAGGATGCCGGCAAGTACCGCCACCGGAATGAGGCCGAGCAGGCCGGGCAGCAGCAGCCCGAAGCCGAGCAGCCAGCCGCCGTGCAGCACGCGGGAGATCTTGGTCTTGGCGCCGGCCTGGACGTTGGCGGAGCTGCGGGCGATCACTGCGGTCATGGGCAGTGAGCCGAGGAGTCCGCACAGAACGTTGCCGATGCCCTGGGAGAACAGCTCCGCGTTGTACTTGGTGCGTGGCCCGTCGTGCATCCGGTCGACGGCGGCGGCGCTGAAGAGGCTTTCGGCGGAGGCGATGATGGCGAAGGTGATCACCATAGTGATCACTGCGGGGTCGGCAAGGCCGGCGAAATCGTCCGGTCCGGGGAAGTTCACCGCGTCCAGCAGACTGCCGAAGACCACCCGCTTGACCTCGATGCCGGGCAGGGCGGCGAGGACGGAGCCGAGCATGACGGCGATCAGGGGAGCGGGCACTTTGGACAGGGGGGCGGGCACTTTCTTCCACAGGAAGCAGATCGCCAGGGAGCCGATACCCAGAAACAGGGCGGCCAGCCGGTGTGGGTCGGCCAGGGTGGACTGGACCAGGTGCGGCAGGCCCCCGATGTTCTTGATGGCCGAGCCGAGCTGCTTGGCGTCCATGACGGCGTAACTCTGGCTCAGCATGAGCGGCAGCCCGATGCCGGCGAGCATGCCCTGGACCACGGCCAGGGAGATGGACTGGAACAGACTTCCCAGTCTGAGCGCTCCGAGCCCCATCTGGATCAGGCCGGAGGCCAGGATGACGGGGCCGAGCAGGGCCAGACCGTGCTCGGTGGTGAATTCCAGGCAGAGCCCGGCGAGGCCGGCGGCCGGCCCGGATACCTGCAGGCTGCTGCCGGGCAGGAAGCCGACGACCAGGCCGCCGATGATCCCGGAGATGATGCCGAGGGCGATGGGGACGCCGGAGGCGGCCGCCACTCCGATGCACAGCGGCAGCGCCACCAGAAAGACGACGAGGGAAGCGAGGATGTCCGTGCCGGCGGAGGCCGGGCGGGCCGACGGGCCGACGGCGCTATGGGCCGACCGGCCGGGTCCCCGGCGTGCGTGGCGTGCGCTGCCGGCGGAGCGTGTGTGTTCAAGGGGCACGGGTGTTCCTTTCGCGCGCACCGGTCACCCGGTGCGCGTGCAGGGGGGCGTGGTCTCAGTGCTGGCCGAATACACCTCGTGTCTCGTCGAGCTCCCACAGATCCCCGGTGTCCACCCGGTAGAACCAGCCGTGCAGGCTCAGTCGGCCCGCGGCCGTGCCGCGCTCGATCTGCGGATAGCCACGCAGCGTCATCAATTGCGCGGTGACGTGGCGCTGTACGGCGTCCGGCAGCGCCGGGTCCTTCGGCGGGATGTCGAGCAGCCCGGTCAGTGCCGGTCTGGCGAAGTCCACCCAGCCCGCCACGCTGGGCAGATGGGTCAGGTCCTCACCACGGGCCACGGCCCCTACCGCGCCGCAGTGCGAGTGTCCGCACACGATGATGTCGCGGACCTTCAGGACCTCCACCGCGTACTCGATGGTGGCGGCTTCGCCCGACCGGTAGCCCGGCCGGTAGGGCGGCACGATGTTGCCGGCGTTGCGCAGCTCGAAGAGTTCGCCCGGCGCGGCCGCGGTGATCAGTGTGGGCACGACCCGCGAGTCCGAGCAGGTGATGAACAGCGTTGCCGGGCCCTGCCCGAGCGCGAAGTCCCGGAAGAGTTCCTTCTCGCGGGCTATGCGGTGTCGAAAGGAGCGGGCCCGCTTCAGTAGGTCGTCCATGCTCACGTCTCCTGGCTCTGAAACATCCTGGGTGGATGTCATGGGTGAGAGCCTGTGGCGAATACATGAGCTAGTCGTGGGTTACCTGTGAGAGTGCTCTCACGGACGCGCCACAACGGTTCGGGGCGCGGGCCGGGAGGCGCCCACGTACCCAGCCGGATGGCGGCGTACGCACGAAGATGGATGGGCTCGAGCCGGATGACACGCGAGGGTGCCCCAGGTGGGCTGCGGCACCGCCGCCTTGGCTTTGCAGATGAGCTTCTGTGCGTGGACAGAGGCGGTAGTCAGGCGCGCAGCCGGTAGCCGGCGCCACGGATGGTCTCCACCCGGTCGGCACCCACTTTGCGTCGCAGGTAGCGCACGTAGACGTCGACGATGTTGGACCCGGGATCGTAGTCGAATCCCCAGACCATGCTGAGCAATTGCTCCCGCGTCAGCACTTGGTCGGGGTGGCGCAGGAACACCTCGGCCAGCGCGAACTCGCGTGCGGACAGCTCCGCCACCCTCCCGTCCACGTGTGCCCGCCGGGTGCGCAGATCGAGTACGAGGTCACCGGCTCTGAGCAGTGAGGCTTCCGGGGCGCCGTCCGCGCGCAGCCGTAGCCGTACCCGGGCCAGCAACTCCTCGAAGGCGAACGGCTTGGAAAGGTAGTCGTCGGCGCCGCCCTCCAGACCCGCCACCGTGTCGGACACGCTGTCCCGCGCTGTCAGGATGATCACCGGCAGGGTCACCCGGTCCTCGCGGAGCCTGCGCAGCACGGTGAACCCGTCGCAGGCCGGCAGCCCCAGATCCAGGATCATCAGGTCACAGCCGCCCGCCCGGGCCTCCTCGTAGGCGGATAGCCCGTCACCGACCACGGTGGTGACGAAACCAGCGCTTTGCAGGCCCCGTTGCACGAAGGCGGCGATCCTGGCCTCGTCCTCCGCTATGAGTACCCGGTTCATGGGGTCCTTTCTGCCAGGAAGTGTGGGCGGGCAGCGCGATCACGAATCGGGCGCCGCCGCCCTCGGCGTCCTCCACCCAGGCCGTGCCTCCGTGCGCCTGAGCGATTTCCAGGACGATGGCGAGGCCGAGCCCGATGCCCGGGCTCGACCCGTCGGCCGAGACAACTCGGCCGGCTTGCGCGAAGCGTTCGAAGATGCGCTCCCGGTCCTGCGGCCCGACCCCCGGCCCCGCATCCCGCACCCACAGCAGCAGGCGGCCTTCGCGGAGCTGGGAGCCGACCTCGATGAGGTCCCCGGCGCGGGTGTGGCGCACGGCATTCGCCACAAGCTGCATCAGCGCCTGGGTGAGCCGCTGGCCGTCGATAAAGAGCGTGGCCTCCGACACTTGTGCCACCCGCCAGTGCCGGTTGCCCAGCGCCCGGGCCTTGGCGACCACGTCGACCACCAGGTCCGTCAGGTTCGTCTCGCCGAACGCGAGGAAGTCCGGGCGCTCCGCCTTGGCCAGCAGCAGCAGGTCCTCCACGATCCGGGTCATCCGGTCCAACTCGTCCACTACCAGGGCTCGGGTCGCCGCCGGATCGTCCGCCCCGTCCTCCACCAGCTCCAGAGTGCCCCGGATCACCGTGATCGGGGTGCGCAGCTCGTGCGCCACTTCGTCGAGAAAACGGCGCTGGGTGGTGAACGCGCTCTCCAGCCGGTCCAGCATGCTATTGAACGTATGTGCCAGCGCCGCCACGTCGTCAGTTCCCGCCACCTCCAGCCGCTCTGTCAGGTCGGACTCTCCGATCCGCTCGGCGGTCTGCCGCACCAGGCGAATCGGCGCCAGCACCCGGCCGGCCACCAGCCAGCTCGCCGCGGCCGCGAGCACCAGTCCTCCGCCCCCCGCAGTCAGGAACATCTTCGCGAGCCACCGTTCCTCCCGCGTCTGCCGATCCCGGAACTCCACGATCACCAGACGCGTGTCGTGCCGGTCCCCCGCCACCCGCACCGGGACGACGCCGTAGCGCACTCGCCCGGCCGGCGAGTCGAGCCAGCCGATCCGCGTGCCGCTCCCCTTCGACAGCCGCGCGACCACAGCTGCGTCCTGGTCCAAGCGCGTGGGTACCGCGTTGGGGCTGCGCCGGTCGGCTCGGCCGTCGACGAGACTGAAGAACGCCTCCTCCCGGCGCGGCAGGTTGACGGTCATGAACTCGGTCAGCAGCGACGCCCCGTCGACGAACGGCTCCCCGGTGGCCGGCTCCCGCGCCGTATGTGCGAACCGGCGCAACTTGTCCGCTTCACTGCGCAGTTGATCATCCATCTCGGCGTCGAGCCTGACCTGCCAGATCAGCGTGATGCCGAACGCCGGCACGGCCAACGTCGTGGCGACCAGGAGCAGCATCATTCCCACGATGCGTGACCGGGCGCTCGGCATCCGACGACGCCCTCTCACCCGTCGCTGCCGCCGTCGTCACCATCGTCATCGCTCCCGGTCCTGGCTCGCCAGCCGGCACTGGGAGAAGGGCTGGCACCGTCATCGCTGCGGGGCGGCGACGGCCTCGGGACCGGCCGGCCTCCGGGTTGGGCCGACGAAGTCGGGGCAGGCGACGGAGTCGACGCCACGGCTGACGGCGGTGGAGCGGCGGAAGGTACGACGGACCGCGACGGAGGCGAAGACGGCTCACCACTGCTCTCCGATAGGGGTACCACGATCTCAGGGCCCAGAGATGGCGGATCGCCGTCACTGGACCACCCAAGCCCGATCACTGCCCCTACGGCCGTAAGGGCGCACAGAGCAGCGACTGCCACGCCGACCTTCCGAAGCACCATCCGGCCAGTCTGCCGCCCCCATCGAACGCATGAATGAAGGAGGAGAGATTTCTCATCTACCGCCTCGGGCGGGTACGCCACCCCATTCCGGATCACGGCGACAACTCGACGACAGTGTCCGCTCGCGGCCGGTTCGCTCAGGCCCCGGGTGCGGACGGATCTCCCGAGCTGCAAGAGACCGCCACCCGTATGCATTGGGCCTGCCCCCCTGAGCTCGCCCAGTTCCTCGCCTCCGGGGCGCGGCGTCCAGAAAGGCCTTGCGGCCCTCCAGCAGTACATCGCGCGGGAGGGCGCCCTGCCGGGGCGCGCCGGTGTGCAGGAAACGCCCGACGGGGACATCCACTGCGTCGCGGTATGGCTCGCCAACCAGAAGCAACGCCGCGACCGGCTCGACCAGGCACAGCGGGCCGCTCTGGCCGACCTCGGCGTCCACTGGGCCTGAACATGACGTGGGAGTCAACGTCGGCGCCGGATTGCGCAGGGTCGTCGAGCTCGGCGCGTCACCATCCTCCGCGCCATTCCCGACGGAGTGGATACCGACGAGAGCCTGACCTTCACCAGGACCGCCACGGGAAGCGGCCCCTTCCACGTGGAACTCGACGCCTACCAGGGGTCGGGCAGCTCCCCCTGTACGTGCAGCTGAGTTGCGACGCATGCCGGACCGGCAGCTTTCCTCCGGTCCGGCATCCTTGCGCGCAACCGAAGGTTGCCGGTAACCACATGAAACACCAAAACAATGCATAAATTACGCAAGCCGCCCTCCGTGCAGTCCGGGAGTAGGTTCGACTCGTCACAGACCTCTTCGGAGGCTCGAGCGCTTCTCCCGGAATGACCAGAAGGAGACTTCGTCATGATCGTCAAGAAGCTGCATGCCGCAGGCGTGAAGAGCGAACATGCCTACCTGGCGGCCACTCTGTCCATCGGCCTGTCGCTCGCATCGTGGCTCGCTTCCAACAGCCGCGAGGACGTCGAGCGGGCGGATCGGTGGGGCATCTTCATCGGGGAGTGGGCGCCCACGTTCTTCGGCCTCGGCCTGGCCCTCGCGAATTACGAGCAGTGACACAGCCGCGTACCGACACGATCCCCCATAGGAACCGACATGAAGCTGAGTGACGAGCTACCCGTCGATCACCACCTCGCCACCGTATACCGGTACGGCGCCCTGCTCTGCGGCCTGATCCTGCTCGCCTTCGGGATCCTGGGCTTCGCCGATGCCCTGCGCCCGTTCGACACGCAGGGTGAGACCATCGCTGGGATGACGACGAACACGACCCTCAGTGTCATCTCCGTCGTCGTCGGACTCGCACTTGCCGCGGGTGCCTTCGTCGGCGGCAACTTCGCCTCCACCCTCAACATCACGGTGGGAGCCCTGTTCCTGCTCAGCGGCTTCGCGCACATCTTCGTCCTCGACAAGGACGCCAACGTCCTCGGCTTCGGGGTGACGAACGTGATGTTCAGCTTCGTCATGGGGCTGATCATCATGACCTTCGGGATGTACGGCCGTGTCTCGAGCAAGCTCTCCCACGACAACCCGTACTGGCAACGCCGCCACCTCGGCCACGCATCAGGCCAGTCCTTGCAGGCACGCACTGCTCTCACCAGTGGGGCCATCGACTCCATCGCACGCGTCGCACCTTCAGATCCAACGAGCTCCCTCAGCGCAGGTGAAGCCTCGCGATAGTTGTTCGGGAAGCGCCCCACGATCCGGGGCGCTTCCCGCTCCGGTTCTTCATACGTACGGGCTGTCCACGCCCGCGGCCGCCGGCCGGGGCCCCCGAGCCGGGCAGCAGCCCACCGCGCACTGATCGTGGCTCGCTCCGAGCAGCCCGAGCGTCATGGCATCGATGACCGCCGGGTCCAGTTCCAACAGCCGCTCCAGCCCTTCAGCGAGGGCTTTGGATAACGAGGTTGGCCGGCGGGGCCGCGTGGCAGAAGACGGCTTCCATTGCCAACCTCGTGGAGCTCCGATCTCGCGGGGCGGGGTTCAAGCGATGCACGAACGGTGCAAGGTGCGGTCGCGTGGCCGGTGCCGGACGGTTGAGGAGAAGGTACGACCTCGTCTGGCGTAGGAGGCACCATGAGCGCCCGTCCTGTCATGCCGGAGGAAACCCCGTCAGTGGAGGGTTCCACGGCCGAAGCGAACCAGGAACGACCTGACGGCGGGATCTGGGAGCACCCGTGGTTCTTCCTGGGGCTGATCGTGGTCGGCGCCGTCCTCGTGGCGGGCTTCTTCGCGGCACGGATCGCCGGCCTGTAGGGCGAAGGGACCGACATGGACGACGGTGCGGCTGCATCCTGGCCGGGTATGAGCGGGGCGCGGGTACTCGTCGCGGGAGCCAGCGGCGTGCTCGGCGCGCTCGCGGCCCATGAGCTGCACGCCCGCGGCGCCGTGGTCGCCCTCGCCGGAAGGAATCCGTACCGGCTGGCTGACTTGGCCGCCGGGCTCGGCGGGGCTCCGGTCCGGGGGCTCGATGCGTACGACCTCGACAACTGTGCCGCCCTCGCCACGTGGGCGGTGCGGGAGCTGGGGGGACTGGACGGTGTCCTGGTCACGGTGGGGGTGGCCGGGTTCGGGCGGGTGGATGAGGTGCCCGATGCGGTCGTCGAGCACCTGTTCGCCGTCAACGTGCTGTGTCCGGCCGCAGTGCTGCGCGGCGCGGTCGCCCGCATGGCGGACGGCGGGTTCCTGGCCGCCGTGACGGGAGCCATCGTTGACCGGCCAATGCTGGGCACGGCCGACTACGCGGCGGCCAAAACGGCCCTGAGCTGCTGGCTCGGTGTCGTGGCCCGCGAGGGGCGGGCCCGGCGGCTGCGGGTGTTCGACTTCCGTCTCCCGCACCTGGAGACGGGCTTCTCCGACCGGCCTGTGACCGGGCAGACGCCCTCCCTGCCTAAGGGCGGCGACCCAGCCGCAGCCGCACAAGCCCTGGTCGACCAGCTCGAGGGCGCGGCTCCCGCCGCGCGGTGCGGGGAGTAACTGTGAACGCGACCGGGACATCGAGCCGACCCGCCGAGTCAGTGTGGGACTACCCCCGACCGCCGCGCCTCGAGGCGGACGGCCGGCACGTGGTCGTCGAATTCGCCGGAGCCCTGATCGCCGACACCCGCCACTCGGTCCGGGTGCTGGAGACGAGCCATCCCCCGGTCTTCTACGTTCCGGCCCAGGACACGCGCCAGGAGCTGTTCCGGCAGTCCGGTACCCGAACGTGGTGCGAGTGGAAAGGCGCCGCCACGTACTGGGACCTGCGCGTCGAAGGCAGCGCCGGGGTCCCGGACGTGGCGTGGAGCTACGAGGACCCCTCCCCCGGATTCGCCGCGATCGCCGGATTCCTGGCCTTCTACCCATCCCGGGTGGATCGCTGCCGAGTCGGGGACGAGGAGGTGGTCGCGCAGCCGGGAGACTTCTACGGGGGCTGGATCACCTCCGAGATCAACGGGCCTTTCAAGGGCCCGCCGGGTACGCGGGGGTGGTGACGCCCCGCCGCGCCGCTGGGCGGATGCGCCCGGCCTGCGCATCCGGCAGCGGCGCGGCAGGAGAAGAAGAGGCAGGCGGCACGAAGCTGTGTCCGCGCGGAAGAGATGCCGGGCCGCGGCAGACCCAGGTCGCGCTGCGCGTCGGAAGTCATCGAGTACACCGGGAGACAGCCGTGGCACATTCCGCGACACCAGCGCCGATGCCGGCCCCGGCCCGCCCGCGCGGATCGAGGCAGTGGCGGGCCCTTGCAGGCTTCCTCGCCGTGAGTTACGGCGTCGCGGTACTGGGAGCGCTGGCCTCCGCCGATGCGGGTGAGGTCTACTCGGCGCTGGTCCGGCCCGGCTGGGCCCCGCCCGCCTGGCTGTTCGGGCCCGTCTGGACCGTGCTGTACGGGATGATGGCGGTCGCGGCCTGGCTGGTCGGGCGCCAACCGGATCGTCTGCGCGTGCGGCGGGCCCACGTGTGGTGGTCGGTGCAGCTCGCCCTCAATCTGGCCTGGACCCCGCTGTTCTTCGCGGCCCGCCAGTTCGGCCTCGCCCTGCTGGACATCGTCCTGCTGCTGGCCGCGCTCGCCACCACGGTGGTTCTGTTCTGGCGGCTGAGCCGCACTGCTGCGCTCCTGCTCGTGCCGTACCTCGTGTGGGTGGCCTTCGCAACCGCCCTCAACGCGTCCATCTGGCAGCTGAACCCGTGAAGGTCGAAGAGCAGCACCTGACGCCGCCGGTGGTCGGCATGAGTACGGGAGCCGTGGCGCAGCGTCTCGGAGTGGCGGCGGGAACGCTGCGTTCGTGGGAGCGGCGTTATGCGATCGGGCCCGCTGTCCGCGTCGCGGGCTAGCATCGGCGCTGGCTGCCGGAGGACATCGCGCGTCTGGAGGAGATGTGCCATCTGACCGGGCAGGGGGTGCCGCCCGCGGAGGCCGCGCGAGCTGCCCGGGTGAAGGCGGCAGGAGCGTTCCGGTTCGAGGACGATGCACCCGCGACCGGGGGGCGGGCTCCTGGAGGACCCGCGACGCTGCCGCTGGGGCCGGTCTGTGCCGAGTGCCGCGGTCTCGCACGGGCGGCCGTAAGACTGGACGGGGACGCGGTGGAGGCCGTCCTGGACCGGGCGATCGAGGACCACGGCTGTGTGGTGGCGTGGGAGGAGATCATCGCCCCGACGCTGCACGCGGCCGGCCGTAAGTGCGCCTCTGCCGGCGAACGTTACATCGAGGTCGAGCACCTGCTGTCCTGGCTGGTCTCCTCAACGCTGCGGCGTCGGCGCGAGCCTCGCCTGCCCACCCGCGAAGGGGTCCGGCCGATGGTACTGGCCTGCGCGCCGGAAGAACTCCACAGCCTTCCGCTGGAAGCTCTGTGGGCGGCCCTCACTGAGCGCGGACTGCCGGTGAAGATGTTCGGTCCGGCCGTTCCGGCGGAAGCCTTGATCGAGGCGGTACGACGGGTCGGCCCGTCGCTGGTGGTGGTGTGGGCCCAGGCCCGTCCCGCTGCTGCGGCGGAACTGGTGAGCGCGGTCGAGGGAGTGGGGTGGGGGGTCAGGGGGGCGAGGTCCCACTCCACTCTGCTGGTGGCCGGGCCCGGCTGGAACTCCGTTCCTCACGCCAGCACCAAGCGTCTCACGGGCCGGCGTTCGGGCCTCGCCCTGATCGAACAGCGTCTCGCAAACTGACTCGTCGCAACCGCATCCCGACGAAAACATGTGCGTCTGTGCCGAGGTGCCGGGCCCAGACGGACTTCCCCCGGCAGGTCCCGCGCCCCCGGCACAGACCCCGTACGGATGAGCGCTGAGGAGTCCGTCGTCGTCTCCTCGTATGACCCGCAACTCTGGAACGCGGTCTACGACACCCAGCAGGACATGTTCGAGGTTCCACTGGTGTTCACAGCCCAGATGTCTGGAACGGTCCGTCTTGGCCCCGCCGGACGCGCCTGGCTCCAACACGTCACCATGCACGGCCCCGTCGCGGATACCGTCATGGCCCTGGCCGACGACGGAACCGGCCCCCGCCACCACCTCGACGACGGTACAGCGGACCCCCGCCTTGGGGGTGCCACTCCAGGCCCCACGGTGTCGCCGTGCTCCTGACACCAGGCGACGGGGACCACGGGTATCGCCCGGCGGGCGCACCCCGGGGGATCGTCAGCGCGTCTGCGGGGCAGTGCTGGCGCGGATGGCTGTGATGACCGTACGCGCCCAGTCGGCGGGGTCCGGGGTGTCCACCCGGTCGTGCGGAAGCAGTGGGTCGGTCAGTACGGCCGCGGTGCCCAGGTGCTGGGCGACTCCCGGGTGGGCCGCCACCAGACGGGCGGCCTCCCTGCCGTCAGGGGCGGGAGCCTCCGGCCGCCCGCCCCTGACCACCTTCACCCTCTACATGGGCCGGCCGTAGTACCGGCCGAACCGCTCCAGGTAGTTGGACTCGCCGGCCTGTTTGCCCTCGTCGTACTCCGGGGCGTCCTTGATCTGGTCCTTCGTCCGGTTGACGTAGACCGTCTCCCCGATCATGTCGATGCGCTCGATGGTCCCGGCCGGCAGCAGCACATGCTTGCCGAAGATCCACACCCCGGTGTCCACAACCAGGTAGGAGGCGCCGACGTCTTCGGAATGCTTGTCGATCTTGCCGATGCTGCCGTCGGTGGCCTCGACCTTGTAGCCGACGATGTCAGTGCCCCGCAGGTATCCCGCGTTGGGGTGGTACCCCCAGATGTCGAACCCGCTCACAGCGACGCCTTTCGGTTGTCAATGACTACGGACAACCTGACCGGATCGCACCGAACACAAAACCCAAGCGCGGGAAAGCCACTCCGCTGCCTGCCGCTCGCGGGCTCCCGAACGCGACGACGGCCCTACCGCCGGGCGCGGCAGCAGGGCATCCGCCTGACGGGCCCGCCTGCGGTGTGCCCGCGGCACCGCATAGGGTCCTGATAGGCCAGGGGGGACCGGGCCTTCCTCGCGCTGTATCCAGGGAAGGGGCATCTGATGGGGTGGGACAGAGGTATTGCCGTCGCTGCGGCGGTGGTGCTCGTCGCGGCTGGAGCGGCCGGGTGTACGGGCACCTCGGCCGGGAAGACGGCGGGCACAACACCGGCCGCCGAGGCGACGAGACCCTCCGCCCCGCCGGCGCCCCCACTGGTGATCGCACAGGCCGAGGCCGAGAAGGTCTTCAGCCGGTTCGAGTGGGAGCGCCGCACCCCGGCGGGGTGGAAGCCAGCAGACGGGATGGCCAACGTGGCAACCGGCCCGCTGCTGGCGGAGTGGAAGGCGAACGCCGCCATACGTGCGCTGCGGAACTGGCCGGGCACCAGCACGACCAGCCTGGTGAAGCCCTCGTTCGTGATTCCCGCGGAACGGGACCAGCCGTCGCACCCGAGGTTCTTCGTCGCGCTCAGCAAGGCGAACGGGTGGGAGGACGGGCCGGCCACGGCAGTGCACTACTTCGTGCAGGAGGCGCCCGGCGGGGAGTGGAAGGCGGCCGTGGAGACGTGGATGGCCACGGCGGCGCCGGCGTCGCCGGAGTCCGAGAGCGTCGCGAGGTTCGCCGCGACGACGGTGCAGCTGCGCAAGACGCCGGTGGCCGCGGCCGGCCGCGACGCGGCGGGGGCGGCCGTGTTGTCGCCGACCGCCGATGCGGACCGGACGGTGTGCGGTCGATTTGCCGACTACACGAGTTTCACCACCCCCGACAAGCCGGAGAACGAGCACTTCGCGCCCGGTCCCCTGACCGACGAGATGATCGGGAAACTGGCCGAGATGCCGAAGGCCCCAGAGCTCAACGGCCTGGCCAGGTACTCCTTCGAGCACGAGGTGACCGGTCCCCGGCTGCCCGTGCTGAAGCTGGACAACGGTGCCTCACTGGTCGCCTGCCCCCTGCTGCGCACGGAGGAGGTACGGGGCAAGAGCGCGACGGTCTCGTTCACCTTCGACGAAGACTCCGAGCGGGGCGCGTTGCTGAACACCAAGGGTAAGAAGTGGCGGAGCTCGGACGCGAAACTGAGCCTGACGGCACTGATCGAAGTCCCACCCGCGGGCGATTCGGGCCCGGCCCAGATGGCGGCCTGCAACTGCCTCGAACCGCAGCTGCTGGAGATCTCCGGGAAGCGCGCCGACTGAACACCGCTCTACAGAGGCCCCCCAACCCTCACATCGTCTCGGAATTCGTCCCCTCCCCGGACACCCGCGACCCCGGGCCGGCCCGATCCCCTTACAGCGGCCCGGTGAAAGCGTCCAGCGGCGATAGCACCTGACCAAACAGCATCCGTACCCGAATCCACCCTGGAGTCGATGACTTCGGGCATACGGCTGTCCCGTACTCCCGCACCGGCCGCGACCATGCGTAGAGGGGCGGTGAGGGTTTGGCGGGGGTGTCCTGCGACGCCTCCCATGACCACGCCGACGGTCCGGGCCGATTCTCGCCACTGGGCGAGAGAGCGCCCGAAATACGTCGTGGTTCCCTGGCCGGATATCAGTCCGAGCATCAGGGGTAGTGTGGTCGTCTTCCCCGCGCCGTTGGCTCCGAGGAATCCGGTTACCACCCCTGCTGGCACGTTCAGGTGGACGTCGTCGACGATCCGCTTGCCTCTGTGCTGCCGCGTCAGGCCCTCCGCCCGCACGGCGTCGGGTCGGCCGGCGTCTGTTGCCGTGGAATTGTGCTGCGCCCTAAGGGCCGGGTCGGCGGTGGGTCGATCGGGTGGCGCTGCGTCGTCGGAGGAGGTACGCGCCGACGGCCAGTGCCACGACGCTGGCAGCCGCGATGGCGATCACACCGGTCGCGCCGGCGCTCGGGAGCGAGGACCCGTTGGCGTTCGACTTCTTCCCGGTCGCTCCGGGAGTTGCGTCGCCGGCGGACGTCGACGTAGCGCCTGTGGACGCGGCACCGGCTTGTGCGGAGGCGGAGGGTGAGCTGGTGGACGTGGGACTGGGCGACGGGGTCGGGGAACCCGAGGGGGCAGGGGTGGCGGGGGTGGTGGGGCCCGGGTTCGGCTGGGTGCCGGGGGTGGTGCTGGTGATGGCGATGTCATCGATGAAGAGGACCGCCTCGGCTGCTCCGGCCCGCTTCTCCGGCCCCTTCTCCGGACGCCAGCTGGGCCGGTAGGCACCGATCCGGAAGTGCGGCGGATCGCCGCGGTGGTAGTTGTTGGCACCCTGGTGCGAACCGACGGTGACGCCGTCCCGCGTGACGTGGATCGAGCCGGGCCTGCCCGCGGTGGACCACGTGATGTCGAAGACCCACCGGTTCCAATGGCCCGGACGCGCAGCACCGAGCGGGAGGACGGATTCCTGTATCTCACCGTTGCTCATCCAGTGGACCTTCAGCTGCCAGTTGCCGCCGTGGACCGACAGCGCGACGACGGGCTTGATGCCCCCGCCGTCGTCCTGCGTGCTGAACCACTGGGCGACGATGGTGTCGAGGTCCCGCTCCTGCCAGTCACCGGGCAGGTAGTTGGCAAAGACGAAACGATGACTGCCCGCGTCGAGCCCCTTGATGACCAGCTCGGACTTGAACGAACGCCCGTCGTTGGGGATGTTCACGCGCGCCGCCTGCCCCGACTTCCCTCCGGGTGCGGGCCCCACCAGAACGCGGCCGAAGCCGTTGAGCGCCATAAACGGCAGTTTCTGGGACGGGGACTCGAAGTCGTACGAGACCGAATCGGCTGCGGCGGCCGGCGAAGCAGCGCCCAGAGCGACGACCATCAGGGCGGCGGTGCACGCTGTGAGGAGAGGGGCTGGGCGGCGGGTGGAGGACGGCAGCACTGCGATGGGCATGGGCGTTTCCTCGTACGAAGCGCAGACTTCAGCTGGCGGTGGATGGGAGAGCGGACGGCGAAGTGGGGGCGCGCCGCTCGGCCGTGCGAGCCGGGGCGGAACGTTTCGGTGGCGAGGTTAAGACAGCAGACGAACACCGGCCGTCGCAGGCAGCGTTCTGGCCGGCGCCGGGGCCGATGGACGCTGTGCCATGTACTGCTCGAACCACTGGGCCGGCAGACCATGCAGCGTTTGAGCACATCACGCTCCATGGCCGGCTAGGACCGGCAGTGGCCGGTGAGAAGGGGAGGGGCCCCGGCCGGCGGGGGGATACCGGCCGGGGCTGTTCGAGGGCGGGCGGCCAGGCCGCCCGGTCGAAGGGACCGACGGCGATGGCTGTCGACGGCCTGGTGGGTGCGTGGTGCTGACGATCTGTGAAAGGCCCGGCGGGCCGGGCGGCCTCTGGACGGCTCGCCCCGCCCGCTTTGTTCGAGCGGCATGGGCTGTCGTGACGCCGGCTCACGGTGGTGGCACTTCAGGCCCCTGGTGCGGGCGTGTGTGCGGTGGGTCAGGCCGGGTCGGGGAGGTCGAGGTGGGCGCCGCGGCGGTGGCGCCGCACGGTGGGGGTCTGGGCGCGTAGGGCTGCAGCGGTGACGGCCTCGGTGCGGGTCGGGCGCCCGCGGGATGAACTGTCGGTTCCATGGCGGCCGTCGGGTGTGCGAGTGGGTAGGGTGACCGTCCAACAGGGTGGCGCGTCCGGGCTCGTCCGGTGGTCGAGGTTCCACCACACGAGGGAGAACCGCATGTGGATCTTCATCTTGAACTCCTCGGCGGCACGCTTGCCGACCTCACCGCCCATCTGGGCGCCGGAGAAGCCGATCCTCGGGACCAGGTTCTCCTTGGCGCAGGCCGACGGGGCGAGGACGACGACGATCAGGCCGTTGGTCTTCTGTGCGATCGCGGACTGGACCTCGCTGACGGTCTTGTTCGCGTCATTGCCCAGGTTCACCACCTTCAGGCCTACGCCGAGCTCGGCTGCCTGGGCCTTCCGCCGGCCGCCTCGCCGACGAGGTACCGGCCATCGGTCATGGCCGGGGCAGCCGCGGTTCTGGGAGTCTGCCGAGGACGCATGGTCGGTGTTCCTTAACAGCTGGAGGCGCCGGTGGGTACAGAAGCTGGTGGGGCTGGCGCCGTGTGACGAGGGGCCGGTCCGTGTGGCGGGCGGGGCTCGGTGGCTCAAATCGATGCTCAGGCTTAGCAGCTATGCTGTCAAGTGCCTTGGCCGGATGGCTCGCGCTGGGAGCTGGGGGAAGTGCCTCGGCCGCAGGCTGATTCCGAGGCCCTCATGCACGAGCAGGGTTCGTCCGCGGATTCTGGACCGGGGCCTTGGCGGGACGATCCCGTGGGAGTCGATGGCGGTGGGCGCCCGTTCGACCGCGTGGGCAGCACGGTGAGCGGCCGCGCGCCTTCGGCTCGGTGGATGTTACTTGACCTGCTGCCTCCGCAACCCCGGTGCGGAGGACTCCAGGAACCACCGACCGGGCAGCTCGAAGGCCCCGCGCGCTTACGCCCGCACGCCCCCGATCCAACCGGAGGGTGGGCGTGCGGGCGCGCCCGTTCGCGCTGGGAACTCGGAACCCGGCGGTGCCCTGCGGTTATCGCGGCAGGTACGCGATGGCGGGGTCCAGGGGGCAGCGGTGGATGACGCGAGTGGCACTGTCGGCGAGGTAGAGGGTGCGGCCGTCGGGAGTCAAGGCGGGGCCGTTGACGATGGTGAGGCCCTCCAGGACGGGGTGGACGGTGCCGTCGTGGTCGGTGCGGTAGAGGTTGCCGGCGCCCGGGGTGGTGCCGTCGTAGGGCATGCTGCCGGCCCAGGACCGGCCGTGAGGGTCGCAGGCGTCGTCGTTCATGCGGGTGGGGACACGCGCGTGGCCTTCGGGGCGTGCGAGCCAGTCGGTGGTGCCGTCGGGTGCGAGGAGGGCGATGCCGGTGCGGCGGCGGCGATCCAGTGTCCGGGCCCGCCGCCGCCGGGGGCGACAGCGGCAGGGCCCGGACGGTGATGCGGGGGCTGAGGTCGTGCATCGGGGTCCTCGGGGTCAGCGCAGGGTGGTGCCGGCGGGGGTGTCGAGGAGGGCGAGGTCGGTGCGGGTGGGCAGGCCTTCCCAGTCGCCGCGGGTGGCGACGGCGAACGCGGCGGTGGCGGTCGCGCGGTGGAGGCGCTGCTCGGTGGTGAGATTGTCGAGGACCCCGGAGAGGTAGCCGGCGACGAAGGCGTCGCCGGCGCCGATGACGTCCACGACGGGCACGCGGCGGGCCGGGGTGTGGTGGGTGCCGTCGGCGGTGGTGAGGGTGGCGCCGTCGCCGCCGCGGGTGATGACCACTTCCCGCGTGCCCTGGGCGAGGAGCCCGGCGATGGCATGGTCCTCGTCGTGGGCGGGGTCGTCGGTGACGAGGTGGAGTTCGTCGGCGGAGGCGATGAGGAGGTCGGCATGGCGGGCCAGAGGCAGCAGGACCTGCCGGGCCTGCTGGTGGGTCCACAGGCGGGCGCGGTGGTTGACGTCGAGGCAGACGGTGGTACCGAGGTGGCGGGCGTGCGCGGCGGCGGCGAGGGCGGTGCGGGCGGCGGTGGGGCTGAGCGCGGGGGTGATGCCGGTGAGGTGGAGTATGCGGGTGCCGGGGTGGAGGGCGGGCAGGACGTCGTCGGGGTGGAGGGCGGATCCGGCGGAGCGGTCGCGGTAGTAGTGGACGGCGGCGAGGTCGCCGATGGCGTCTTCGCGTACGAGCAGGCCGGTGGGCCGGCCCTGGGTGTCGGTGCGGGTGTGGGTGGTGTCGACGCCTTCGGCGCGCAGGGTGCGCAGGATCAAGGCGCCGAACGGGTCGGCGCCGACCCGGCCGATCCAGGCGGTGCGGTGGCCGAGGCGGGCGAGGCAGATGGCGACGTTGGACTCGGCCCCGGCGATCGAGAGTTCCATGGGCGGGGCGAGTCTGATCGGTCCGGTGGCCCGCAGCGCGGCCATCGCCTCGCCGACGGTGACGACCTCGGGGACAGGTGTGGCAGGGGACGTGGTCATCGGGCCACCGCCGGGGTGAGGGCGGCGCGCCAGTGGGCGACGCGGGCGCGCAGCGCGGCCTGGTCGCCGCCGTCGGCGGCGTCGCCGATCAGGGGCGTCCCGGCTCCGACGGCAACGGCTCCGGCAGTGAGGTAGGCGAGGGCGGCGGTGGCGTCGATCCCGCCGACGGGCACGAACGGCACGTCCGGGAACGGGGCGCGTAGCGCGGCCAGATAGGCGGGGCCACCGAACATGGCGGGGAAGAGCTTGACGGCGAGGGCGCCGTGCCCGGTGGCCGCCATGACCTCACCGGGCGTCAGGGCGCCCATCAGCAGCGGCAGTTCGGGCAGGCGTGCAACCAGGCCGGGGGTGACGAGGAACGCGGCGCCCGCGTCGGCGGCCCGGACGGCACTGTCGGCGCTCAGGACGGTCCCGGCGCCGAGCAGCGCGTCGGGCCCGAGCTCACGGCGGGCCCGTTCGATCACCCACAACGCGTCCGCCGTGGTCAGGGACACCTCGACGGCCGTGATCCCCTCCTCGGCGAGAGTCACCACGGTGCGTAGAGCGGCGTCGCGGTCGCTCCCGCGGACGATGGCGAGCGTGCGGTACGGCAGGTCGGTCAGTCTCACTGGTTCTCCCGGCTGGTGGGACGGCCACTGGTTCCGGCGTCCGGGGGAGCCAGTCCCCGTGAATCGCGGCCGTGCGCTCCGTTGAACCCTGCAGTTATAGCTACCTAGCAGCCTAGTTGCCAAGTGTTTCGGCGGTTCTTTGCCGAAACCCCTCGGGAGCCAGCCATCGTGACCGCTCGGACCGTGGGGCCGGCACCCCCGCCCACTCGGTCTGTGGCGACCACGCCTCCACATCGCGCGAGGGCCCGCCTCATCAGGGGCCTCCGTGCGACGGCCGGGATATGGCCGGCTGTCACCTGAGTCCGGGAGCGGCCGAGACGGGGGAACGCCGGGGTCAGAGGCCGAGGTCGTGACCGGTTTCCTTGAGGTGATCGGTCATGGCCCGGGCCGCGCGCTCGGGGTCGCCTGCGGCAATGGCGTCCAGGATGTCCCGGTGTGCACCGATCGTGGAGTCCTGGCCCTCGCCCCGTCGTTCGCGGCCGCGGTAGCTCGCGCGGCGCGCGTCGAGCAGGGCGCCGTTCATGGCGGCGAGTAGGTACGAGAAGACCTCGGACGCGGCAAGGTCGGAGACGGCGTTGTGGAAGGCGAGGTCGGCTGCGATGAAGGCCTCGGAGCTTGCTCCCGCGGCGATCATGTTGTCCAGTGCCTGTGCGGCCTCCGCGATGGAGCCGTGGCCGTCGGCGATCCGGGCCGCGGCGCGCCGGGCGAGTTCGCACTCGATCACCCTGCGGGTGTCGAGCAGGTCCTGGAGGTCCATCGATTTCTGGCTGAGCCGAAATTCGAGGATCTGCGCCAAGACGGCCGGCGACGGAGTCGCCACCCGCGCCCGCTTGCCCTGACTGGAGACGAGGACGCCCCGGGCGGTCAGGGTGCGGATCGCCTCACGCACCGCGAGGCGGTTGACACCGTGCCGTTCGGAGAGCTCGCCCTCGGCAGGGATCTCGTCCCCCTCCCGGAGCCGGCGCTGCCTGATCTCCTCGATGATCTCCCGTGCCACGGTGTCGCTCAGCGTCGCGCGCTCGATCGTCATGCCGCCCACCCCGCATGGGCAGCGCGCCCCTGGCGGCCGGCCCCCGGGGCGGAGGGCCCGGCGGATGCCGGTACTCGAAACAGGTGACTCAAGGGGAGACAGCCGGTGTTCACCGGCATCCTGCTTCCGCGACCGCTCCCGGGTACGGCCGCGAGAGGGCCGGACACACCGCTCCGGTCTCCGCCGCGCGGGGCCCGCGGCGTGCGGGTAGCTCTGAGGTGCACGTTCATGCGCCCCCTCCATTCCTCGACTGTCTGGCAGGTTCCCACATCGATGCTTGACAGCATAGCTGCTAAGTAACACTATCGGGGCCTAATCCACCAGCGATGGGCCCGCAGCCGTTCCCGGCCCCGTCGACCTGCCCCAGGCCTTCATTCTGCCCGCAGGAAGTGGACCCGCATCGTGAAGGAAGGGTGGCTACCATGCCCCGGCAGCCCGCCGTTGTCCCTGCCCGCACAAACCCCACGGGCGGTGCGGTATGAGCTCCCTGCGGAGTGCGGCTTGGTGGGAGGATCCCGGCAAGGCGGGATTCATCGCCCGCCACCACATGCGCCAACTCGGACTCACCCGTGACCAGCTACGCGACAAGCCGGTGGTGGGCATCTGCAACAGCTGGTCCGAGTTGACCCCCTGCAACGCCCACCTGCGGGTCCTGGCCGAATCCGTGCGCCGCGGCATCACCGCCGCCGGCGGACTCGCCCTCGAATTCCCGACCATGTCCATCGGCGAACCGCTCATGCGGCCCACCTCCATGCTGTTCCGCAACCTGATGAGCATGGACGTGGAGGAGACCATCCGGGCCAACCCCCTGGACGCGGTCGTCCTGCTCGGCGGCTGCGACAAGACCCTGCCCGCCCAGCTCATGGGAGCGGTCAGTGTCGACCTGCCCACCATCGCGCTGTCCGGCGGCCCGATGCTCACCGGGCGCTTCCGCGGCAAGACGGTGGGATCCGGCACCGACATCTGGCGCATGAGCGAGGAGCGGCGGGCCGGGCGTATCAGCCAGGACGAATTCGATGAGTTCGAGGGCTGCCTGGCCCGCTCCGCCGGCCACTGCATGACCATGGGCACCGCCTCCACCATGGGCTGTGTCACCGAGGCCCTCGGTCTCTCCCTGCCCGGCGCGGCCGCACTGCCCGCGGTCGACGCTCGGCGCGCCCAGCTCGCCGAACAGTCCGGCGCCCGCGCCGTCGAACTCGCCCGCGAGGGCCTGCGGCCCTCGAGCATCCTGACCCGGGAGGCGTTCACCAACGCCGTCGTCGTCAACGCCGCCATCGGCGGCTCGACCAACGCCGTGCTGCACCTGCTTGCGATCGCCGGCCGTGCCGGCACCGCGATCAGCCTCGAGGACTTCGACGCGATCGGCCGCACGGCCCCCCTGCTCGCCGACCTCATGCCCAGCGGCCGTTTCCTGATGGAGGACTTCGCCTACGCCGGGGGGCTGCCCGCCCTCATGACCGAACTCGGCGAACTCCTCGACCACACCGCACTCACCGTCACCGGCCGCACCCTCGGCGACAACCTCGAAGACCACCAGGTCTGGAACCGCGAAGTGATCCGCACCGTCGACGACCCGGTCCGGCCCGCCAACAGCGGCACCGCCGTCCTGCGCGGCAACCTCGCCCCCGCCGGCGCGGTCGTCAAGCAGTCCGCCGCCTCACCCCACCTTCTGCGCCACCGCGGCCCCGCCCTGGTCTTCGACAGCATCGAGGACTACCTGCTGGCCGCCGACGACCCCGACCTGCCGGCCGACGCCGACACCGTCCTCGTCGTCCGCAACCTCGGCCCCCGCGGCTACCCGGGCATGCCCGAACTCGGCAACCTGCCCCTCCCGGCGAAACTGCTCGCCCAAGGCGTCAGCGACATGGTCCGCATCTCCGACGCCCGGATGAGCGGCACTGCCTATGGCACCGTCGTCCTGCACGTGGCACCGGAGGCCGCGGCCGGCGGGCCCCTCGCCCTCGTCCGCACCGGTGACATCGTCGAACTCGACACCCCGAACCGCACCCTGCGACTGGACGTCGGCGACGAGGAACTTGCCGCCCGCCGGGCCGAGTGGACCCCGCCCGCCCGGGCGGGCGAGCGCGGCTGGACCCGCCTCTACGTCGACCACGTCCTCCAGGCCGACCAAGGCGCCGACCTCGACTTCCTGGTCGGCGGATCCGGCGACCGCCCCGCGAAGGCACCCTTCTGATGACAGCCGACCTGCTCCGCGGCGTCATACCGGTCCTCGAAGTGCCGTTCACGACGGATGGCAGCCTCGACGCCGAAGGCTTCGAGCGCCTCGTAACCCACGTGCTCGCCACCGGCGTCACCGCCGTCATGTTCCCCGGCTTCGCCAGCGAGTTCCACAAACTCACCGACGACGAACGCGCCCTGCTCACCCGCCGCCTTCTCGACATCACCACCCCCCGGCCCGACGCCGCCGCCGTCATCTCGATCCCCGACCACGCCACCCGCGTCGCCGTCGACCGCGCCACCGCCGCCGTCGACGCCGGCGCGGACGCGATCAACCTGCTCCCACCCCACTTCCTCGACCCGTCCCCCGCCGAGGTGCACCGGCACGTCACCGCCGTCCTGACCGCCGTCGCCCCCACCCCCGTGATCCTCCAGTACGCACCCGCCCAGACCGGATCGGCCTTCACCGCACAGTCCCTTCGCCACATCGCTGCCGAGCACCCCAACCTGGCCGCGGTGAAGATCGAGACGGCGCTGCCCGGCCGTCTGGCCGAGGACCTCGCCGCCGGTACACCCGCCCTGCGCTCCTTCGTCGGCTACGCGGGACTGCAGCTGGCCGACGCCCTGCGACGCGGCACCGCCGGGGTCCAGCCCGGCTGCTCCTTCACCGAGATCTACCAGCGCATCTGGCGCCTGTGGCACGACGGCGACCAGGACGGCGCGCTCGCCCTGCATGCCAAGCTCGTTCCCTACCTGGCCTACTGGATGCAGGAGGTCGAACTGATCATCACGGTGGAGAAACTCATCTCCGTCCGCCGCGGCCTCATCGACGATCCCCACTGCCGCCACCCCGCCCGCAGCCTGGACCCGCAGGAGAGCGCCGGCGTCGACCGGTTCCTCGCGGAGTTCGACGAACTCCTGCGGCCCGTCCGAAACCGGAGCAGAGCATGATCGACCTCACCGGCCGCGCCGTCCTCGTCACCGGTGCCGCGCGCGGCATCGGCGCGGCCATCGCCCGCATGGCGGCCGACGCGGGCGCCCGCGTGGGACTGCTCGACATCGACGCCGACCGCCTGCGCCACACCGCCCACCGCATCGGGCCGGCAGCCGCCTGGGCCGTCTGCGACATCACTCGCGAGGACCAGATCGCCGACGCGGTCACCGCACTGCGCGAGGAAATCGGCCCAGCTACAGGACTGGTCAACAACGCCGGACGCAACGCCTACGCCGACCCTGTCACCATGACAACCGAGCAGTGGGACGAGGTGTTCGGCGTCGACCTCAAGAGCGCCTGGCTGATGGCCCGCGCAGTCCTGCCCGACATGGTGACCTCGGGGCACGGCTCCATCGTCAACATCGCCTCCATGCACGCCACTCTGACCTGTCCCGGCATGTTCCCCTACGCAGCCGCCAAAGCCGGACTCGTCGGCCTCACCCGCTCCCTCGCCCTCGAAGTCGGACCGAGCGGCATCAGAGTGAACGCGGTCAGCCCCGGCTACATCGAAACCGACCTGCTCACCGAGTACTTCGACCGGCAACCACCCCAGGTCCGCCAAGCCGCCACCGACAAGCACATCCTCGGACGCCTCGGCACACCCCGCGACGTCGCCACCGTCGTCACCTTCCTCCTCTCCGAGGCCGCCGCCTTCGTCACCGGCGCCGACTGGGCCGTCGACGGCGGCGTCTCCGCCCGCTTCGCCTGAACCGCCCCCCTCGGCCGAAAGTCCTCGGTCACTGCCGTGCCCCACGAGCAGCGCAGGTCCGACTCACTACCGCGCCCGGCCGCGCGGACACCGCCCCGCGAGGCCGGTGCCACCCGGGCGGCGCCCCCGCGTCCGGGCGGTTCTGCCGCAATGCCCCGACGGTGACGAATTCCCGCGTCCCAGGTATTGCCAACTTCCTCAGGTGCCCGCTAAATCTACCTAGCAGCCTAGTTGCTAAGAAGGGAAGACAGTGTCGTCTCCTGACCCTCACGCCTCCGCCCCCGCCGCTGAAACGGCCCCGATGGGCGTCTCCCGCCGCGGCATCCTGAAGAGCATGGTCGCCACCGGGATGCTCGTCGCCGTCGCCGGCGCCGGCGACTTCTTCACCGCCGCACCGGCCGCGGCCGCCACCGCACCCCCCGTCATCCCCCCGCTGCCCGACACCGTCACGGGCGTGGCCGCCCCGTGCATCCCCCTCACCTCAGGCTGGCGCTACACCACCACCCCGCCCGCGTCCTTCTGGGCCACCGCCACCGACACCTCCTCCTGGACGGCGGTCAGCGTCCCGGGCGAACCCGCGATGCAGGGCCAGACCGTGCCTTCTGACCAGGAGTGCGCGTACTCCGTGAAAGTGGCCGTGCCGGCCGACTACGCCGGGCGCACGATCATGCTGCGTTTCGACGGCGTATACAGCTACGCCCGCCTTTGGGTCAACGGCACCCCGGTGGCCACCCACGACGGCGGTTTCACCACCTGGTATGCCGACATCACCTCACTCGTCGCCCCGGGCCAGCAGGCCACCGTGGCAGTCGGCGTCACCGACCGGCCGACCAGCATCGCGGGCCAGTCCGCCTACGCCAAGCACGTCATCGGCGGGATCCTGCGCGACGTGACCCTCGTGGCACTGCCGGCCTCCCACCTCACCCGGCTGCACACCGACACGACGTTCGATGACTCCTACACGAACGCAACCCTGACGGTGACCGCCGCCGCCGCACTGGCGGCGGGAAAGACCGCCACCGTCGACCTGGCCCTCACCGACCCGGACGGCCGGCCCGTCCCCATCACCCCCGCCAGCCTCACCCTGACCGGGGCGGCGCCCCAACAGGCGGTGGCCATCCCGGTCAACGCGCCCCGTAAGTGGGACGCGGAGCATCCCCACCTGTACACCCTGAAGGCCACGTACACGGTGGACGGCGTCACGCAGACGGTGTCGAGAGCTGTCGGCTTTCGCCAGGTCAAGAGGCAGGGCAACCAGCTACTGGTCAACGGCAAGCCCGTGCACCTGCTCGGCGTCTGCCACCACGACATCACGGCCACGCAGGGACGTTCGACGAACCCGGAGATGGAGGAACAAGCGCTTCGCCTGTACAAGGAGGCGAACTGCAACTTCGTCCGCACCTCGCACTACCCCCCGACCCCGGCCCTGCTCGAACTGGCCGACCGCCTCGGCCTCTACGTCGAGGAAGAGGCGCCGGTCTGCTTCCAGAACGGGACGGTGGACGACCCCGCCTACACCGGCCAGTACCTGACGCAGTTCGCCGAGATGATCGAGCGCGACCGCAGCCACGCCTGCGTGATCGAGTGGTCTGTCGGCAACGAGAGCGGCATGGGGACCAACTTCGCTCAGGAGAACACCTACGCGCACGAGAACGACCCCTCTCGCCCGACGGTGTTCGAAGACTATTCCCAGCGCAACGGCGGCAACCAAACCGACGTCTACTCCGGGCACTACCCCAGGCTCGGCAACGCGAACGGCAATGCGAGCCAGCCCATCCAGTACGGCGAGTTCGCCCACGTGCCGTGTTATAATACCGCCACCCTGCAGGCGGACCCTGGCGTGCGGGGATTCTGGGGCCACAGCATCGACAAGTTGGCCGACAAGTTCCGCACCACGAGCGGCGTGGTCGGGGGCGCTATCTGGGCGGCCATCGACGAGGTGTTCAACCTGCCCCAAGGCCCAGTCGGCTACGGCGAGTGGGGGATCATCGACCTGTGGCGCCGGCCCAAGCCGGAGTTCTGGCTGACGAAGAAGGCGTTCTCGCCCGTGCGGATCGCCGACGGCGTACTCACCGACCTGACCCCGGGAAAAGCCATCCCGGTGCCGGTCAAGAACTGGTACGACCACACCGACCTCGAGGAACTCACCATCGCCTGGGAGATCGGCCCGCGGTCCGGCACGCTGACCGGGGTCGCCGTGCCCCCGCGGCAGAACGGCACCCTCACCATCCCGGCCGGCCCCTGGACAGCGGGAGACACCCTCCACCTGACGATCCGGCGCGGGACGACGGTCGTCGACGAGTACCGCCTGTGGCTCAACACCCGCGGCGGACTGCCGCAGTTCACCGCACCCGGCGGCACCACCCCCACCGTCCAGGAGACCGCGACGCGGATCGTGGTCACCGGCGTCGACGCACCCTTCACCGTGGTCTTCGACAAGACCACCGCGCGCCTGGTCGAGGCCAGGGCGGCGGGTGGCGCGCGGGTCCTCACCGGAGGCCCGGACCTGGTGCTCAACCGCACAACTCCCGGCCCATGGACCGGCACGTCGGCCACGGTCACCACCACCGGCGGCCAGGCGGTCGTCACCCTCACCGGCAGCTTCGGCACGATCAACACCACCATCAACATCTCCGTCGACGGCCGCGGCCTGCTCACCACCACCTACAGCATCGCCAATCCCCCCTCCGGCTCCTTCAGTGACGTCGGGGTGCTCTTCACCCTCGCCGCCCGGACCGACACCCTCACCTGGCAGCGGGACGCCCAGTGGACCGTCTACCCCGACGACCACATCGGCCGCCCGTCCGGCGCCGCCACCCGCACCCGGGCAACCGGCACCGACGCCTACCAAACCCAGCCGACCTGGCCCTGGGCCCAGGACACGCACAGCTACTACCTGTTCGGCAAGGACGGCGCCGCCCACTGGACCAACGACTTCCGCAGCGCCAAGGCCAACATCCGCCTCGCCAAGGCCACCGCAGGAGCGACGGGACCGGGCATCCAGGTCGAAGCGGACGGCACGGGCGCCGTCCGCCTGGCACCCTCGAATCGCCTGGAACTCGCCGGCCGACTGATCGACAACGCCGACCCGGCCGTCGTCCACACCGGCCCGTGGACGCACGCCGCCAACCAGAGCACCACCGCGAGCGACATCCTCGGAACGGAGTCGTACACGAACACGGCCGGGGCAACGGCGGAGCTGACGTTCACCGGAACCGGCATCGGCCTCTACAGCGTCAAGAACAGCAACCTGGGCATCATCAAGGTCTACGTCGACGGCACCCCCGCAGGTACCGCCGACCTCTACGGCACCTCGAAGACAGCTCCCCAACGGGTCTTTCTCAGCGCACCGCTGGCCCACGGCCAGCACACAATCAAGGTCGAATGCACCGGCACCAAGAATGCCAGCGCTACGGCCGCCTACGCCCTCATCGACGCTTTCCAGGTGATCAATCCCTTCATCGACAACACGTCCAACCTGATCACCTACAACGGGGCATGGACACACGCGACCGGCCAGATCTGGAGCACCGGCGACCTCAATGGCACCGAGTCCTACAGCAACCAGACCGGCGACACCGCCACCACCACATTCCAGGGCACCGGCATCCGCGTCATCGCGCCCAAGAACAGCACCCACGGGGTCGCCGAGATTTCGGTCGACGGCGCAGCCCCCACCCAGGTGGACCTGTACGCCCCCGCCAAGCAGTACCAGCAGACGGTGTTCGAACGCACCGGTCTGCCCGACGGCGAGCACACCGTAACCGTCAAGGTCACCGGCAACAAGAACGCCTCGGCCACCGACAGGTACGTGGTCATCGACGCGTTCGAGACCGTGGAGTCCGACCCGTACGCGAGCGCCCCGGGCGTCGATCTGATCGTCAGCGCGCAGATCAACTACCCGGACCTCGACTGGGGCAACTACATCGACCCGGCGATCACCCTGCAAGCCGACTGGTCAGCGACCGCACGGCTGCGCCTGCTCCCCTGACCGACGGCGCGGGACCGGTGCCGGAACGGGCGAGCACAGCACCCGCCCGTCCCGGCACCGACGGACAACACCAGCCGGGGGGCTCCGTCGTAGGACGTGACCGTGCTTGGCTGTATCCCGTATTGAAGCAGGCGAGGCCCCCTGCCGAACCTCCCCCGGCCCGGCCCACGGTCCGGCCCACATCCGGACCGCCCGAACTGCGGGGCCGAGCTGCTGGACGAGCCGGTGGTGGTGGTTCACCCATGTGTCCTTTGGCCGGATGGCCGTTGCTGTCCGGCGGGGCTTTGGCCCAACGCGAGAGCGTCCGGCCGGGCGGTGCCCGCAGATTCCACTCCCTCGTGCGAGTGAGCCGCAGTCGCCCGCGAACCACGCCGACCTCTTGCGGCCGGGACGGCAGTGCCCCTGGCCGACAGTCCGGGCAAGCCCTGTGTCGGAAGGGCTTGCCCAGGCTCCCCCTGGCACTGCTTCTTGGATCATGTTCGGAGCGAGGTGGTGAGGGCTGCGAGGGTGACGGTGTCGAGGTGGATGTAGGCGCGCTTCTCATAGCGGGTGGCGACGGCTCGGTGGGCCACCCTGGGAACCGCGGTTCGTCCGTGTCCGGCGGCGAGGGCGGTGCCGCACACGAGCGTGGCCATGGCCGCCATGGCGAGGTGGGGCAAGGCACGCCGGATGAGCGGGGCGACTGTGCGCAGCAGCAGGGAGCTCGAGGCGCTCAGCACCCAGGTCACCGGTGGACTCCGGGCGTGCTGGGATCGGCTTCCAGGGCCCGGGTGTGGGACTCGTTGTGGGTGGCGGGCGCCGTGGGGATCGGGTCGGCCGGGACGGCTGGGCGGCCATGGCCTGCTGCGGGCGGGCGCGGATGTCCTCCTCGTCGAGGGGAACACCGGCGGCCGCGGTGTGCTCCAGTGCGTCGCGGGTGCGGGTCAGCAGGTCGGTCTCGGCGCCGGTGGTGGCACGCCGTGGGCGGGCACCGGCTGCTGGAGCTGGTAGTGGATCTGGCCGCCAGAGCCTGAGCCGCGCGCGGGGTGCCGAAGGCCTCGATGACGCGGCGCTGGATCTGCGCGGCCGCGACCGGGGCGAGCGCCTCGGGCAGGTCGGGAGGGGCCGGGGCGGGAAAGGCCAGGCGGCCGAGCGCGTCGTGTATGAGGTGCAGTTGACCCTAGCGCGCGGCCAGTTAGGAGGTCTCGGGGTGCAGCAGTTCAGGGTCGGTGAAGTAGTCGGTGCTGTCCTCGGCCGTGGTCGCGCGCTGTGCGGTCAGGTCCTCGACGGCGTCCTGGAGTTGCTGCGCCTCCTGCTCGCGCCCCGCGTGCGCGGCCGCGGAGTCGGCGCGGACGGCCTCGCGGGCCTGGGTCAGATGCGCGGCGCGGTGCGTCGAGGGCGGGGACGGTGACGTCCAACAGTGCGCCGTCGGATCGCAGGTCGCGCAGGTAGTCGGTGATGTCCGGCTCGAGGACAGCCCGCAACTGCTGCGAGGGCGCTTCCCGCAGGGAGCTCTGGCCGAGCAGCCAGTCGGCCGTCTTCGTGAGCGCCGGAACGTCGGCGGACAGGGATTCCACGGCGTACCGGTCCTCGATCAGCTCGGTGCGGGGGCGGTAGGCGCGCTCCAGCCGGTCGAGGAGGTCGAGGAGGTCGAGGAGGTCGACGATCCTCAGCCCGGTGCTGACCACCAAGTCCGCAGGGGCCTCGCCCTGTTCGCCGGCGCCCTCCAGGCTCTGGGCTAATACCGTGGGCGGCGGGTAGCTGGCCACGGCGCGGCTTGCGACAGGTCCAGGCGGCGGCCGCGGCGATCCACCCGAGCCGAGGCCCTGTGGCGCTTCGGCGTTGCGCTGGTAGAACCAGCTGGCCAGCAGGTCGGTGAGCCGGGCCTCATCGGTGGCCGGGTCGTGCGCCAGCTGGCGGCCAGTTCGCCGGGAGTGTGCTCGCGCAAGCCGCCGGGATCGGCGGTGATGATGGCCAGTTGCCTTACTCGGTCGTCCAGTTGGAGCCAGCGACGCAGGGTCTCGTGCCGGCCGCGGGTGACCTCATGCAGCGCGATGCGCGTGAGGTCGGCGCCCACGTGGGCGATCCCGGTCTCCCCCACCCGGGGCGCCTCGGCCTCTGTCCACGCGGGAAAGCTCGCAGCACTGAGGCTGACTGATGGCCAGGTCCCTGGCGCGGTGCCTTGATCGCATCGAGGGATCTCAGTGCGGTGCACGTGGAGAACTGCGGACGAGATGGCTGAAGTCACGCTCGTCGACGCTGCGATGAGCTCCTCGCGTGCGGGCCGGCCGGAACCGGGAGCGGAGACTGCTGCTGACGACCGCCAAGGGTCCCTCGTCACGCAGAAGGGCGAGACGGGATCGGAACCTCAGCGGCTGGAGCATCGATGTGGCGCCAGTACTGAGGAACAGCAGGATCGTCCCGGCGGTCACAATTCGTCTCGTACGACCATCGCCGATGAAGCAAGGGGCCCTCGCCCGAACGAAGCGAGGGGCCGGCACGCGGCTGGCGCATTCAGCCCCGCTGTCTCGACTCGCCCACGGCGGTCGAGGCCCCGAGAGTCAGGTCGTCCTCGCTTCCAGCGCCGCTCTGGTTGCCCGACCGTAGACCGCTCTCTCGTCTCCTGTGATGCCGTAACGGTCCTGGAGTGCGCTCACCGCACGGGAGACCGGGCCGTTGTACTGCCCGTGTATGGGGCCGTCGTAGAGACCGAGCTGGGAGAGCCGGGACTGGAGATCGTTGACTGCGACACCTCTGTCGCCGCGGCGGAGAACGGGCTGTACGGCCGGGGGCTTTGCGGTAGCTGGTGGCACCGGCGTTCGACTCGGAGGTGGCGCCGCGGGCGCGGAATCTCGGGCAGAGCTGGCCGAGCCCGTCGCGTTGGGAGACTTGCCGGCTTCTGCGGAGCCGGTCGGTCGCGCCTGCGCGGACCGCTGGGGAGTGGCAGTGGCAGAAACCCCGCCGGGGGCCGGAGGGGGAGGCAAGCGGGGCGTGGTAGTGCTGTCGGCGGTTTTCTCGGTGGCCTCGTCGCCCGGCTCGACGACCTCCAGTGCGGTCGACGGATCCGGTCCCCTGCTGCTGGTCTCGTCCGACGAGTGCCATGCGGCGGCGGCAACGACGAGCGTCCCGACCACCGTGGCCACCGCAGTCACCAGGCGCGGGCGGTAACGCGGCGCCGCATGCCGAACGGGCTGCGGTCTCGACATGCTGACGGTGACTGTGGACGTGGAGCCGTGCATCACGATGAACACCGCGTCGCCCGACGGCTCGGCGAACTGAACCTTCGACAGTCGCAGTGTGTCCGCCGCCCCCGCCTCGCCGGACTCCGCGCGAGCCGTGACATAGGGCCTGATCCACTGGTCCGCGAAGTCGTCGGATTCCTCTGCCGGGTTCGCGGTGCCCCGTACGCGGTCCCCATCCCCACAGCAGGGGTACGGTTCGCCCCAGCCGCACCGATGTGCGTTCATTACTCTCATCTCAGGTCGATTACGTCCTTTGCCCCGCCGGCTCTGGTCCACCCCTCACCGAACGAGTCGAAACGTCATTTCCCGCCCGTACCTCAGGAGTACCCGCATCCGGCTCGGCGGGGTCCCCCGGACCGGCGAGGGCCGCTGGCAGGACTGAACACGTCCAGGTATCCGCCCAATTTAAGGTCACGAGTCAGGGGCCAGCGCCGCGGCACTGGCGGCGGCGATGCCGATCACACCGGTCGAGTCGGTGCTCGGGAGCGAAGACTTGTCCGTCTTCGTCTCCTGGGTACCGGGAGCGGTGTCGTCGATGAAGAGGACCGCCTCGGATGCTCCGGCCCGATGCTTCGGCCCCTTTCCGGGCTCCAGCCAGGGCGGTGGGCGCCGATCCTGAAGTGTGGCGGCTGCCCGCGGTGGTAGTTGTTGGCACCCTGGTGCGTGCCTACGCTGACGCCGTCCCGTGCGACGGTGATCGAACCGGGTGCATCGGCGGAGGACCATGTTATGTCGAAGGTCCACTGGTTCCAGTGGCCCAGACGTGCCGCCCCGAGCGGGTCCGGCTGCTGCCAGTCACCGGGGAGGTGGTTGGCGAAGTTGAAGCGATGACTGCCTGCGTCGAGGTTCTTGATGAACAGCTCGGATTTGAACGAGCGTCCGTCGTCGGGGATGTTGACGCGCGCGGCCTGCCCTGATTTCCCTCCGGGTGCGGTCCCGACGAGTACGCGGCCAGCGCCGTTGAGCGCCATGAACGGCAGCTTCTGGGAAGGCGACTCGAAGGTGCAGGAGACGGAGTCGGCGGCGGTGGCCGGGTAGGCGGCACCCACACCGGGGACCAGCAGGGCGGTGGTGCATGAGGTCAGGCGGCGGGCGGGGCGACCGGCGGGCGGCAGCGGCTTTGCGATGTGCATGGGCGTTTCCTTCCTCGTACGGGGCGGAGACTTCAGCCAGTGGCCGATGGGTGGCGGAAGACGAAACCGGGGAGTTGACCGGCGGAGATCGCGAGGGCAAGGAAGCCAATTCCTCGGGCCGACGCGGCCCGATACGACAGGACAGTCCTGGACCCCTCAGGCGCACCGTCGCGCCGCAGAGCCCACCCCCGGTACCGCGCTTCAGCCGCCCGCCCGGTGGTTGAGGATGCGTTGACCCTACTGCGCGGCGATGAAGGAGGACCAGTGAAGAATGCAGTCCGGTCTATAACGAACCGCTAACTACGCTTGCGAAGCGACCAGTTGGAGACCCGACGGTAGGCGAAGTCGCTCAACGGCCATGTCTCCGACGGTCCGGTGCCGATGCCACTCCTGATCCGGTACGGAGAAGCAGACGACGTAGGCGTGTCGGCCGCGTCCGCCATTGCCACGCGGTCCGCGTAGCTCCCCACTTGAGTCACCTATGCCACACGGGCAGACCCGCATGCCGGGCCGCCGTACGCACCCGCCCGGATGCAGCGTCACAGCATCAGCGGCGACGCCCTGAAGCCACTCCGCGCCAGGATCGCCGGTGGTCGGCCGAAGGCCGGTTCACCCGCCGAGGCGGAGGCCGACGACGGCGGTGTCGAAGACGGGCCGGTACCGGCTCCACTGCTCGTCCGGTGCGGAGAGATGAACGACGTACTGCGTGCCGTCCGTGTCCGCGAACGCCACCTCCGCCACCTCCGCCACCTCCGCCACCCGGAAGTTCCGTACCCTGCCGTCGAAGGTGAACTCCCAGTAGCCGCCGGGGCCTCCGCGAACGGTCGTGGGCTCCATTCTCACCCGTACGTGGCCGGGGTTGTCGCGGCGCGTCTGCGCCTCCTCAATCGTGCGCCGGTGCTCCAGGACCGCAAGCCCGGACGGATCCACGTAGACGACCTCACCGCCATCCAGTTCCTTGCCCTTCCAGCCGTCGGGAACCGGCAGGGAGAGGCCACTGCTCTGGTGCTCGATGTGGTACCCGGGAGGCAGCGCCCGGGCACGCTCGGACCGGGCCGGCGTGGACTCGCCGCGTCGCTCGCGGGAGCCCGATGGGGTGCGTCGGCTGCGGCACGCCCGGACCGCCCGGACGGAGCTGCGCGGCGCCGGCGCCCGGTCCGGCGTCCACGGGGGGGGCAGGGTCAGCGGCGTCAATCTCCGGCCGCGCGGAAGAACCCGCCACTACGGCCCCGGCCGCGGACTCGTCCTCACGGGGTGCGTCGGGCGCGGACGGGGCGAGGACGGCGGTTCCCGTCCCCGTTCCGGCCGCATGCCGCAGGTGGTCCTCGGTCTCCGACAGACTCGTGCGCCGCTCGGGCTCCTTCACCAGCAGCCCTGAATCACCAGGGCCAGGTCACCGGCGGCGCGCGGACGGTCGTAGGGATCGGCCGCGATGGCGTAGGCCATCTCGATCGGGTTGTCCCGGTCGCAGGGATGCCGGCCCTCGACCGCGCAGTACAGCAGCACGCCGAGGGACCACAGGTCGCACGCCGGCCCCAGCGGGACGCTGCGCAGCCGCTCCGGCGCGAGACAGGAGATCGAACCGAGGAGCTCACCGATCCGGGTCAGCGGCGACGTGCCGCTCTCCAGGGCGATCCCGAAGTCTGTGAGTACGATCCGGCCGTCGTGCCCGATGAGGACATTGGCGGGCTTGACGTCCCGGTGCAGCACACCGATGTCGTGGGCGGCGCGCAACGCGGCGGCCACCGCCAGGCCGATGCGGGCCCCTCGCCCGTGGGCAGCGGGCCCCGCTTGAGGACGTCGTCCAACGTGACCGAGGGTGTGTACTCCATGACGATGCACGGCAGGCCCTCGTCGTCCTCGGCCCGCAGCATCGCCGCGTCCGCCAGGCAGTCCCGGCCCGGAGCGACCGCGAGTGCGACATCCAGAAGGATCTTGCCCGGGTCGTGGAACGCCCGCGGTTTGCGCCACGGCGCCAATGCCTCCGATATCGCGCCGACCAGGCCGGACTTGCGGACCGTCGCCCAGCAGCACTGTCCCGGGCTGCGAGACCACCGAGCGGCCACCGTCCTCAACACAGACAGACGGATAGGACCCGATACGCTTCTTCACCTGGGAAGTGCTTCTTTCCTCGCCACGCACAGGACCCTCAGCAAGTCCTATCCTTGCAGGTCAGGAGCATGTTCTGTTTTCCCGATCGCCCACCGGACACCGCCCGTGGTGAAAGCCCGAGGCTAGTACTGCAACGGTCTTTTGCCTGACAGGTTGGCAGCTTCGGGTGGTGTGTGGCCTCGGCGTTTGTAGTGGCTGGTGCGGGCTTGGTGTTGTCGTCGTCGGCGCCAGTGCGACCAGTGCAGGACGTGATCGATGTTTGGGCGGGGCCGGGTGAGGCGGGTGATCAGGCGTCTGAGTTCCGGGAGGGTGAGTGGGATGAGCTGGGAGGATCCGTTTCTGCTTTCCCGGCATCCTGTTCGCGGGCCCGCAGGACGGTGAGGCAGGCGTGGGCGGCGATGGCGAGGGTGATGTGGCGGTGCCAGCCGGGGTAGCGGCGGACCTGGTAGTCGTCCAGGCCGCACTCCTGCTTGGCGGTCTGGAAGCATTCCTCGACGGCCCAGCGGCTGCCGGCGACGTGGATCAGTTCGTCGAGCGTGGTCTCGGTGGGGCAGTAGGCGATGCAGTACGAGATCTCGTCCGGCCGGCGGACACTGCGGCGGGCGATCACCCAGTGCCGTCGGTCCTCACGGTGCCAGGGGCGGACCTCGACCCTCGCCCAGTCGTAGACGCGTGGGCCGTGGGCCCCGTTGCCGCAGGAACGGCGTTTCCACTTCTGCCGGGGCAGACCGTTGAACAGGTCATGGACGGGGTGGTCCATGGCCCATCGGGTGACGACGGTGTCGTGGCGGGTGGTGGCCATGACGTGGAAGACATCGGCCCGCTCGAGCTCGGTCCGCCAGCCCTTGGAGAAGCCGTAGGCGGCGTCCGCGGTCACCCAACGGAACGGGATCTTCTCCGTGATCGCCCGGCGGACCATGGCCTTGGCGATGACCACTTTCGTCTCGAAGGCGACCGTGTCCTCGATGCCCGCGGCCCGGCACCGTTCCCGGTCATCGGTCCATGACGTGGGCAGATACAGGCGGCGGTCGATCAGGGTGCGGCCGCGTCCGCCGGCATAGGCGAGGAAGACACCGACCTGGCAGTTCTCCGTCCGCCCGGCGGTGCCTGAGTACTGGCGCTGGACCCCGGCCGATCGGACACCCTTCTTCAGGAACCCGGTGTCGTCCACGATCAGCACCGCACCCGGGTCACCGAGATGCTCGACCACGTAGTCACGGATGTCGGCCAGGACCTCATCGGCGTCCCAGTCGCACCGGTTCAGCAACCGGTGGATCCGGTCCGGGCCGCCATGCCCGGCTTCCTCCGCGAGCGTCCACCCGTTCTTCCGCTCCAACGGGGCTATCAGCCCCCGCATATACGCAAGCGCGGACTCCCGCGGCTCCGACCGGGCAAACCGGTGCACGAACCGCTCGTGCAACTCACCCAGACCCGCCGCCCACACCCTGACATCACCAAACACCCCACCCATGACCAGAACAACGATCACCCTGGCCACCAGTCACGCCAAACGCCGTTGCAGTACTAGAAGCGTGGCGGGAGCGGTGTGCCGACGGGCCGGTTTCGGCGAGCCGTCACCCTGTCGAGGGGAGGTCGAGGAGCGAGGTGTCGAGCGTGCACATGGGTGTAGTCCGCGCACGGAGACAGATCTTGCTTCCAGATGCTCCAATTGCGTAAGTTATGCGCAACCTCGATCACTCTGCGTCGGGGGTGGGGGTACGCCAAGACGTACCCGACCGTAGGCCTTCCGCCCCCACCGCCTGTCTCCCCGCCGCGCTACAAGCGCCGGGATCGCTATCAACTGCTTGCAGTTCACCGGGAGTTGACCGAAGCAGGCCAGCCCGGGACCTCATCGTCCGAGGGGCCGAAATTCGCGCCCACCGTCGTGCGCAGGTGACAGGACCAGTCAAACCAGGAGTCAAAGCATGAGACCTGTGCCCAAGGCGGCGCTGATCCGGGGTCGTGCGTGGCGGTGTCGGCGCCGGCCTACGCGTACTGCCCCCAGGGCCCAGACCCCGGCCAGTTGCACAACTCTGACATTACCCAGCCTGAGACGTCGAGCGACAAGCTCACGAAAGCGCTCGGCGTCGCCTCAACGGTACTCAGGTTCGCACCACTTCCCGACGACGGGGTCAAGCCCGGTGTGGGAGGGAAGCGCAAGGGTCTCGGGCGCGAACCTGCACGACAGCCAGGCCTGGCAACCCCTCGTGCGCGGCATCCCGCCGATCCGATCGCGCCGCGGACCACGTCGCTGCCGGCCGGCAAGCTCCACGGCTACCTCCACCTGCGCATATGGCTCCGCAGACGCGACATCCGTCACTGCATCGCCCGGAAGGGAATCGAACTGTCGACCCGGCCGGGCCGTCACCGATGGGTCGTGGAGCGGACGGTGCCCTGGCTCGCGGGCTGCCGCCGCTTACACTGCCACCACGCACGCAAAGCCGAACACCTCCTGGCGTTCACAGGCATCGCCGCAGCCCTCATCTGCTCATTGGAACCTTCAAGGGCCTTCCCAGTAGAGCGGGACGGAGATCCCTCTCCGCCTCACCCCTCGGATGGCGAACTCGCATGACTCGCGGACGATCGCCACTCCCCGGTGGAGCGACGTGCCGGCCCGGCACGATTCGCAGCCGCCAGTGAGATGCGACGACCGCGGACCCCGAACCAGAGAACAGGCAGGACGGCAGTGCGCACAGGACACGGGAATCTCCCCGCACATACGACCAGTTTCATCGGACGGCGGCAGGAGCTTGCGCTCGCTCGGCAACTGGTCGCCAGGAGCAGACTGCTGACCATGACCGGCCCCGCCGGCATCGGCAAGTCCCGCCTCGCTGTGCAGCTCGCCCACACACTCCAGCGCTCGTTCCCGGCCGGCACCTGGCTGATCGATGTGGCAGCCTTAGAAGCGGGGGAGGCTATCACCAGCGCTGCGTCGGCCATGTTCGGGCTGCGGCCCAGCCCCGACGGCCGGCCGATCGGAGCGCTGACGGAGTACCTGCGAGAGCGCCGGACGCTGATCGTGTTCGACAACTGCGAGCACCTTCTGCACGCCGTAGCGGTCCTCACCAGCGCCCTCCTTGAGGCCGCTCCCCACCTGCGGGTGATCGTCACCAGCCGGCAGACGCTCGGTGTGGACGGCGAGCAGCTGCTCATGGTTCCCTCGCTTCCGCCACCCGGGCCGGTCCTCCCGTCCACCAGACCGGCGGTACGCAACGACGCGGTGCGGTTGTTCACCGATCGTGCCATCTCCGTACTTGGGGCCTTCGATCCCTCGCCCGCCGATGTTCAGGCCGCTGCCGAAATCTGCCACCGCCTGGAAGGCGTTCCCCTGGCGATCGAACTGGCCGCCGCCCGCCTGCGGGTCCTTGCCTGCGACCAGATCCTCGACCGCCTGGACGACAGCTTCGCCTTGCTCACAGGCGGGAGCCGGGCCGCGCCGCCGCGCTTTCGCACCCTGCGGGCAGCCGTCGACTGGAGCTACAACCTCTGCAGCGATCAGGAACAGCGGCTCTGGGCGCGGATGTCGGTCTTCTCCGCCGGTTTCAATCTTGCTGCTGTCGAGGCGGTCTGCACGGACGAGTCCCTGCCTCGATCGGCCGTTCTCGACATGGTGGCGGGGCTGGTCGACAAGTCCGTACTCATCCGCGAGGAGCACGACCATCAGGTCTTCTACCGGATGCTGGGCACCATGCGTCAGTACGGGCAGCTGCGGCTGCAAGAGCACGGGCTGTCCCGGGACCTCGTGCGGCGGCACCGGGACCACTACCACGCCCTCGTTCGGCGGGCGGAAGCAGAATGGTTCACCGCGAAGCAGCCCGAGTGGTTGGTCCGTCTGCAGCGTGAACAACCCAACATCCGTGATGCGCTGCAATCCTGCCTCAACGAGCCAGGAGAGGCACGCAGAGGCATGGAGATCATCACCGCGGTCCGCAGTCACCGGTTGGGCATCGGCCACCTGCAGGAAGACCGCGCCTGCCTGGCGCAGCTGCTCGCGTTGGACACCGAGCCGAGCCCCGACAGGGCCAAGGCCCTCTGGACGGACGGCTGGCTGGCCCTCCTCACCGGCGATACGGCCGGCGGTGCGGTTCGAGCCGCCGAGTGCGGCGGCCTGGCCCGGGTTATGGGCGACCCTGGTACCCACGCCGCGGCGGGCCAGCTGGCCGGGCTCAGCGCGCTGTTCCAGGACGACTTCGTGAGAGCCATCGATCTCCTGGAAGATGCTCGTGCACGCTATGAGGCCCTCGGTGACGCCGGGGAATCGTGGACCACCCTCCATCACCTCGTCCTTGCCGCCTGCTTCGCCGGTGACCGGCGGGCTGCTGGCCTTGCCCAGGACTTGCTGGACCGGTGCGACACCCACGACATGCAGTGGGCCCGGCCCCACGCCTTGTGGGCCCTCGCCCTGAGGCACTGGCTGGCACAGGAGCCCGAGCAAGTCGTCACGATGCTGCGAGCGTGCCTTCGCGACGCGTTGCCCAGCCACGACCGGTTCCTGGTGGCCCGGTGCCTCGAGATGATGGCTTGGGCGCGGGCACGACAGGGCCACAGCAGGGAAGCGGCGAAACACCTGGGTGCCGCTCAAAGCTTGTGGCAGCAGACCTCCACCCTGTTTCCCGGCGTGGGGCAGTCTGCCGTCCACCATCTGGCCTGCGAGAGGGAGCTGCGGACCGCTCTGGGCGATGCCGCATTCGAGAAGCACGTCCGAACGGGCGCGGCCTCGAGCGTCCAGCAGGCTCTCGCACTGGCCCTGCTGGACGACCGAGTCCTCGCTCACCCCTTGCAGAAGGCCTTGCCCCCTCTTCTTACCGCCCGCGAGCAGCAAGTCGCCGGCCTGCTGCGGGAGGGGCTGTCGGACAAGCAGATCGCTGCTCGGCTCGTCATCTCGCCCCGGACCGCGCAGGGCCACGTACAGCGGATCCTGCTCAAGTTGGGCCTCACCCGCCGTGCACAGGTCGTTGCCTGGGTGCACGACCAGGCCCCGCGCTCTTGAGGAACCGTCACGCGCCTCACGCGGGTTGCCGAACAACCTTCACCGAACAAAACGCTCGTGGCCACCCACGGCAGAGCGCCCGGCGGTCCTGGTGACCACCGGGCGCTCTGTCCTGTCCAGATCTGATCAGCTGTCGGTTTGATCAGTCCTCGGAGTACGAGGTTGACTCGGCATCACAGCTCGTCCCGTCCCGCGCATGCCGTCCCACGGTCAGCGACGTACGACTTGTGCCAGAGCGCGTTGTCCGAACCGCGGACGAACACGTCCTCGCGTCCGTTCTCCGATGACACTGCCGCAGGTGTGCCGCGCAGAGTACCGTCGAGGCTCTCCCAGTCTGTCCAGGACTTGTTGTCGGTCCAACTTTTCACTTGCAGGTGTGTGTCGTTGCCATGGATGACGACGTCGAGTCTGTTCGGTGCCTGACTGACCACCGTCGGACTGTCGGCCAGGGCTCCTCCGAGGGACTCCCAGTCGGACCATGCGTCGTTGACGTACCGCTTGTGCCAGAGCGCGTTGTCCGATCCGCGGACGGATACGTCCAGGCCGCCGTTCTCCAGTGGCACCGCCACAGGTGCGCCGCTCAATTCACCTCCGAGGGACTCCCAGTTGGACCAGTTGCCATTGACATACCACTTGTTCCAGAGATGGTTGTCCGATCCGCGGACGAGTACTTCCATGCCGCCGTTCTTCAGTGGCACCACCGCAGGGGCGCCGCTGAATTCACCTTCGAGAAACTCCCAGTCGGACCAGTTGCCATTGACATACCACTTGTGCCAGAGCGCGTTGTCCGAACCGCGGACGAATACGTTGAGGCTGTTGGGTCCCCGACTGACCACCGTCGGACTGTCGGCCAGGGCTCCTCCGAGGGACTCCCAGTCGGACCATGCGTCGTTGACGTACCGCTTGTGCCAGAGCGCGTTGTCCGATCCGCGGACGAACACGTCCAAGCGTCCGTTCTGCAGTGACACCACCGCGGGTGCGCCGACGATCGTGCCGCCAGGGGGCGCGCCGAGATCATCGTAATTCGACCAGGACACACCGTTGTAGGACTTCGTGTACAGATGGCCGTCCATGCCCTGGACGAAGGCGTCGAGACTGTTGGGTGCCTGACTGACCACCTTCGGGCTGTCGGCCAGGGCTCCGCCGAGGGACTCCCACGGGGACCAGGTCGGCGACGGCACCGACCGTTTGCATGTGTGGTCAATCGCGCGCGAAAGTGCTATCGCCAGTACCAGTGCAGCATCTTGGAAGGAGCTGTAGCTCCTCTGACCGACCACCTCCGGCTGGTGGTTGGGCACCTGACTCACGCGGGCTGCATAGTTGGAGAGGTGGGCCCAATTGTTTTCCTCGGTGAGGTATTCGGCGGGCAACCGAATTGCCGTGTCCGTTGAACCTGCCTGAGTGTGCATGAACTCCGAGATGTGATGGAAGCGTGCAGCCTCGGCAGTTATCGCGGCGACTTGGAGTGCGGCTCGGGCCATCCGTACATTGGTGACACCGGCTTCACCTCCGTCGTAGTTGCGCAAGTCGCTGAGTGCACTCAGCATCGACTCGGAACTGTAGCCCAGTTCACTGCGACCTACGCCTGCCATGCGCTCCAGGGCGGTATAGTCGCCTCCCGTGGGCAATGCTTGCGGCACGCTTGCATGAGTGAACTGGCCGACTTGCTCGACATCTCCTGCGAATGCGTAAGTCTGTGCGCCATGGGCATGTGATCGGAACCCGATGAGGTACATGGTCCCTGCGTTGAAATAGAGACTGAAATGTTCGTCATCGGCAAGGCCCACAACGATCTCGGTGTTGCCTTGACTCGTGCGATACATGGAGCCACGATATGCGCTGGCCGTAGCACGCAGTCTGGTGATCATGAGTTGATAGTTGTGCGCACGGACCGATGCACTGTCCGTCCTGAAGTAGCGCCAGTTCACGCTGTGATCGGTGACTGCCATAGCCGGTGGCGACCAGGCGAGCGATCCGCCCAAGAGCGTGGCGACTAGTGTCAGCAGCGTCAGCACGGCAGTCAATGGACGACCCGTCCTGACGGCCGCACGATATTCGATCATCTTCACCTCGATTGATCGTGGATGGAGGAGAACGACGGGCTCGGGCAAGGAACCAACGTGGATTCGCCGAGCCCCGTGCGCAGTCCCCATATGCAGGGCGCATCTGAGTCTCAGTCCCGCCGAGACGGCCCGGACAGCGTGAAACTACCTGCCGGATACCTGTCTCTCGGCGACCGCGGGACGCCACCGTTACGGTCTGAACCTCACCATCCGATCCATCACCCCCCGCACCGGCCCCGCTCTCAGCCTCACCATTCCTCCGCAGCCGATCGAGGTCTGGGTCCGCACACCCTGACCGACCCGCACCACTCCTGCGGTCGACGGCAACCTGCATGATGACTGAGGTCTTTCAGGGTGGCCACCGATCGGGTGACAGGCACTGTGGCCAGAACACACAAGGCTCCAGTGCCGTTGAGAGAGCTGTTCGAAGCCTCAACCCAGCGGCGCAGGAGCCTTGTTGGTGCCTCATCCTGCCGCACTCGACCTTCCCCATGCGCTCATCGAGTGGGTCACGATGCTCATCGTCACCCGCGAGGGTGACCGCCTCGGCGACGGCCGCGCCGACTACTCGGCCAAGCACCGCCGACACGGGGTGGACGTGCAGGTGGTCACGGACCCTCACGGCGAGGTGCTGTGGCTGTCGCCGGCCGTGCCGGAGCACTGCCATGACCTGACCGCGGCCCGTACCCATCGGATCATCAGGATCTGCGAGCGCCAGGGGGTGCCGATCCTGGCCGATCGCGCCTACATCGGTGCCGGCGCGTGGGTGACCACACCGGCCAGACAGCCTGCCCGAGGCAAGCTGTCGCTCACCCAACGGGCCGTCAACCGGGCGCTGCCCAAGGCACGAGCCCCAGTCGAGGGTGGAGTTGCCCGTCCGAAGTCCTGGCGGATCTTCCGACGGGCACCGTCCAGCCCGAATCGAATGACGTCAATCGCCGCAGCCGTACTCACCCTGGAGCGTCGCTTCTACTGGGCTTGAGGGGCGATTGGATGCGGAAGACGCCAGGCTTTTCCCGGTCAGAAGCATGAACCCTCCTATGCCTGATGTGCGACAGGTGTCGTGCACGGAGGCGGCTGGATGCCGCTCGAGGGCCTGTCGGCGCGTTGGGGCGGCCACTGCCTCATCCAGTCAGAGTCGGCAGATCCCCGCCCAGACAATTGCGTGATGCGAATAATTGCGCATCACGCAGGTTCCGCTAACGTGAGTGGCATGAGTGGTCTTCGGGAACGGAAGAAGGAAGCCACGCGCGCAGCGCTGAGCTGGGCCGCAGTCCGGCTCACCGTCGAGCGCGGGTGGAGAGCGGTCAAGGTGGAAGACATCGCCGCGGCGGTCGGGGTGTCTCCGCGCACCTACAACAACTACTTCTCCAGCAAGGCCGAAGCGATTGCGTTTCGCTACCTTGAGCGCTCCTTGCGGCTCGCGGCGGAGCTGCGTCACGGACCGCCCGGCGAGCCCCTGTGGGAGGCAATCACTCGGGCGGCACTACGGCAGCTGGAGCCTGGCCCTGAGGTGGAGCACATGCCACCCCAGGAGCCCGATGAGTGGGCGGCCGGTCTGCGGGTGATGTTGGCCGAACCCGCGCTGGAGGCCGAGATGCTGCGGGCGAGCAAGATTGCGGAGAAGGAGCTTGCCGCAGCGATCGCTGACCGCACGGGCACGGATCCCGGGTCCGACCTCTACCCTCGCCTGGTGGCCGCGAGCGTGATGGCCGCGAACAATGTCGCCCTCGAGCTGTTCGTGCAGGGCGGCACGGGCGAGCCGATGGAGGTTCTGCTGCCCCGGGCTCTGCGCATGGTGGCCACCGGACTTCCCACTCCGTAGGCCCCTCCTTTCCACCCTGAACAGGGGCTGCTGCTTGCAGCCCCTACGCCGCTATTCCCCAGAAAGGAGGATTGTCATGCTTGATGTAGTAATTGTCGGTGGCGGCCCGAACGGGTTGATGCTCGCCTGCGAGGTGGCACTGGCTGGGGTGCGTCCGGTTGTGCTGGAGCGTCTCGCCGGCCCGAAGACCGAGCCCCGGGCGAACGGTCTGGTCGGTCAGGTGGTGCGCATGCTCGACCGACGTGGTCTCTACGCACGCATCAGCGGATCCAGCGAGCCGCCCCGACCCGCGCCCCGCTACATGTTCGGCGCGTCATCGCGCCCAAGAACGGCACCCACGGGATCGCCGAGATTTCGGTCGACGGCGCAGCCCCCACCCAGGTGGACCTGTACGCCCCCGCCAAGCAGTACCAGCAGACGGTGTTCGAACGCACCGGTCTGCCCGACGGCGAGCACACCGTAACCGTCAAGGTCACCGGCAACAAGAACGCCTCGGCCACCGACAGGTACGTGGTCATCGACGCGTTCGAGACCGTGGAGTCCGACCCGTACGCGAGCGCCCCGGGCGTCGATCTGATCGTCAGCGCGCAGATCAACTACCCGGACCTCGACTGGGGCAACTACATCGACCCGGCGATCACCCTGCAAGCCGACTGGTCAGCGACCGCACGGCTGCGCCTGCTCCCCTGACCGACGGCGCGGGACCGGTGCCGGGACGGGCGAGCACAGCACCCGCCCGTCCCGGCACCGACGGACAACACCAGCCTGGGCGGCGGCTGAGCTCGCGCATGGCCTTTGTCTACCGCTCTTCCGCCTCCGCGATGGCAGGTCGACGAGGCGTGGCGGCGCAGGTACGAACCTGGCCGGCCGTCACGTCTTTCGCAGAAAGTTCCCAGGGTTCAGGTCTGCAACCCGAGCACCCGGGCATGCGGGAGTCAACAGGAAGCAACAGGAACCGACAATCTCGCCCAGGAGGCAGATCATGCCACGTTGCATCATCCTTCCCGCCGCTCTCGCCCTCGCGGCCACCACGTCCCTGCCCGCCACCATAGCCGCGGCGGCCCCGACCACCGCCGCTGCGGCCGGGGCCGTCGCACCGGCCATGCAGTGCCCGAGCGGGTGGGACAGCCCGGCCGAGGGCCGTTCCACCGGCCAGGTCCCGGAGCTGCGTGGCATCAGGAGCGGCGAACACCCCTGCTACGAACGGCTGGTGTTTGACGTGCCGGGCAGCTCGTCCGCCAACCCGGTGGGCTATCAAGTCCGTTACACCGACGCCCTCCTCCAGGACGCCTCCGGCGATCCCCTGCCGGTGCGCGGCGGCGCGGTCCTGGAGGTGATGGTGGACTCGCCCGCCTACGACCGGCAGACCATGGCCCCCACCATCCCCGGCCGGAGCGGGCAGCCTCTGCCCGGCGTGGACGTCACCGGCTACCGCACCTTCCGGGACACCGTGTTCGGCGCGAGCTTCGAGGGCCGCACCCAGATCGGCCTCGGCCTGCGCGCCCGACTGCCCTACCGGGTCCTCCAGCTCGACGACCGACTGGCGGTGGACGTCGCGCACACCGGGAACGGCAACCCGGCCACCCCCACGCAGAACTAGGCCGTTTCCTTCGGAGCACCTCGCTGACCAGATGAACATGGCGGCGAGGTGGAGTCAGGCGACGTAGATGGTGGCGGCCTTGTCGCATCGGGTGGCCAGGCCGCGCCACTGGTCGGGTAGCCGGGTCATGTTGCCATGACCCGGCCCCCTCAGAACCGGGCATGCCTGTTTCCAGGCACCACGGCTCAAGCAAGCCCAAACGCTTCACAGAATCTGCTTTTTGTTGCCGCCATCTCTTGCATGAAGCTGCTGATGGCATTCGGAGTGAACGAGTCGAAGATTCTTTACTTCATCAGATCCGCCGTCTCGTCGGTAGGCGAAGTGGTGTTTGTGCAACCGCTTCTTCATCGCGTCGAACCAGTCGATCCACTCGCGTGGACTTTCCGGCTCGTATTCTGCTCCAGCGATGAGCGCCTGACCGCAGAGAGGACAGACTCCTTTCTGACGGGCTGCCAGAGTAAGGCTGATCTTGTCCATTGGCGGAGGTGTGCGCGTCCTGCGACGCTGATTCCAGTAGTCGTGGAGCGCGGGATCATCAGGTGACGAGTTCCCCTTGACTAACTGATGCCTTCTGATGCTGGTCCAGGCGAACTTGGGAAGATGTGCACCTGTGGTGCGGTCACCGAAAACCCAGTTATTGTTCTTGGACCGGTTGAGTCTGCCGAAGTACTTATTGACGATCCAGTGCTTCGACTTCTTCGGGTGGGTGCGCTTGGCCCACTTGTAGGTGAGCGTCCACACGTAACTGTCCAGCGCTGAGAACGTCTTGCTGGATACCACCGTCCGGTAGTACGCAGACCAGCCCCTGACGATCGGGGATAGCCTGCGGAGTACGACTGTGATGCTCTGTCCGAGGAGAGCTTGCATCTCGGAGCGCAGTCGATTCCGGATCCTCTTTACCGCATCCTTGCTGGGCGTAATGATCAGGCTGTCGCCATGGCGTCGGACGTTGAAGCCGAGGAAGTCGAACCCTTCGGAAAGGTGAAGGATTCGCGTCTTCTCCTCGTTGAAGCGAAGACCTCGGGGTTCAAGCCAATCGCCAAGCCGCGACTTGACCGTCTCAGCTTCCTCCTTGCTCGTGCAGAACACGGCAAAGTCGTCGGCGTAACGCACCAGGATCGGCGTCCCTTTCGCGGCCCACATCACTGTTCCTTTGCGGGTTGCGAACCGAACACCTGCGGCTTGCTCCATTCCGTGAAGTGCAATGTTGAGCAGCAAGGGGCTGATCACTCCGCCTTGAGGTGTTCCCTCATCGGTGCGAGTGAAGCGTCCGTCATCGACCACGCCTGCCTTCAGCCACTGGCGGACGAGTTCCCTGGCGGGGAAGCCGCCGACGCCGTCGAGTAGGCGGTCGTGGTCGATGCGGTCGAACGCTGCGGCCAGGTCGGCGTCGAGTACCCACTGACGTTTGGCCGTCTTGCCCTTCGCGGTGCTGAAGATCGCCTGGATGGCGTCGTGGCATCCGCGGCCTGGTCGAAATCCGTAGGATCGTGATTCGAACCGGGCTTCCCACTCGGGTTCCAGCGCGTTCTTTACACGCGCCTGGACTACTCGGTCGCGCATGACCGGGATTCCGAGCGGGCGTTGCTTTCCATTGCTCTTCGGGATGTAGACCCGTTTGACAGGTTTGGCTCTCCAGGGCTGGGTTTGCTGGTCGATGTCGACCGCCATGCGAGCTCGCGCCTGGGGGGTGAGTGCTCGTTCCCTGTCGATGCCTGCCGTCTTGCGGCCCTTGCTCTGCTGCGTTACCCGTTTCACGCTCAGGAGTGTGTTACTGCGGCTCCGCAGCAGGAGCTTTTGCAGATTGCGGACCTTCTTGAGGTCCCCTTCCTGTGTCGCTTTGAAGATCCGTTGTCTCAGGCGCCGTACGTTTTCCTCAGTGCTGGCCCAGTCGATGCCGTGCCAGTCCAGTGGTTCGCCCTGCAGTCCGTTCACTTTGGAGGTGCGGCCGGCAGTAGGGACTGTCTGTCGCATGTTCCTCCTTCGCGTCTAACTTGTCCGGCAGGTTCTGGCGTCATTACTCGGGATGGTTCAAAGGCTCACCCGGCCCCCGTGGGCACCCTTTCGGGCCAGGTCATTCCGACCTGTATCCGGCGAGTTATAGCCTGGATTGAAGGACTCCAGGGCCTTCCTCTGACCTTTCGGTCGACCGGCGTTCGCTTCTTGGGCCATCCTGTTCCCGCTGGAGAGTTGGGCCTTCCTTGCGGTTGGCTTACCGGGCTGAGCCCGGACTCCAACGGGGTTTCCACGTTCCACACACGTAAGTTGCGGCTGGGGTGGGTGCCCCCTCTATCCCGGAACCGGCGGTGTCCTCCTCCCGGTCTCAAATCTCCGAGAGTCGCCTGACGTCTTTCAACGCCGGGTTCTGTAGCCACTGATTGCGAACCATCGGGCGGCTTCAACCTTACGAGACATCAATGGGGGTTCACGCGGTTCACCCGTCCAGCCTTTCCCTCGCCTGTCGTTCCCCGATGGCCAGGGAACCCTTGGGCTTGAACGCTCAGCTTCACACCCCGCTGTTACCGGCGACGCACGTGAGCGCGGGAACGGATTACGGACACTAATCCGGGGTCAGCACATGTTTCCTTCCTTCGCGGCTTTCCCGCTTAACGTGTGCGACTTCGTGTCGCACTTTGAGCTTGTTGATGCAGCGTTCGACAGTGTCCGCTGCTTGTATGCCTCACTGTCGAAGGCCGGGGGCGGCCGCCGAGTCGCACCCGCCCGCAGGACAACCCCAGCGCCCACCGCTCCTTCCACCCGCAGAAGTACGCCCACGCCAAGGGCCCCGGCAGAGAGGTCTCCGAGGAAGAGGCGGGCAACCCCACGGCAAGCCCTCCAAGAGCATGGGCATCCGCGGCGAAGACCAGGAGAAGGGCACCGGCGAGAAGGGAATGCACGACCCCGGCGCGCGCGGCCGCTCACAGCGCCCCAGCGGAGACACTTCCGCCACCACTGGTGTGGATCCCCGAGGCCACCCTGGTACGCGAAGCGCCGGACAGGGATGAACGCCGGCGGGCCTTGCTCGACAAGACCAGAGCCTCGCTAGACGCCGGACAGCCATCCGGCACCGAAATCCAAGAGATCACGAGCGCGCTGCGCCCGCTCCTCGATCAGCCGGCGGAGGCCCGCCACCGCGTACCGCTCGCCGGTGGCCGAGCCGCGCCCGCGAATGCCCGCGACATCAGCCAGGAACTGCTGGGGCTGGGGCTGCCGGCCGTCGACCAGGACACGCAAGCCCAAGCTCTCTGCCCGCCGGTGCAGGGCCAGGAGATGGAGCAGGCCGTCGGCGTCCATGGACATCGCGCCGTGAAGGTCGACCATGAGGTCCCGCTCACCGGTGACGTTATCCAACGCCCGCTGGAATTGCCGCGCCCGCATCTTCGTCTAGCGCCCCGATGACGCTGCCCAGGACCGTGCCGTGGCGCTGAACGTTCGTGGTGATCAATGCGCCCTCCTTCTACCCGGGGCGAGAGGGCCCACGGGCTCCCCATCCTGGCGCGGCGTTCCCCCGGACACGGGTGCGAGGCTCGCTGAGACTCCCACACCCACCTGGACAGCGGCGGCTGTAACAGGCATCGCGTCAAAGTGCCAAGTGGGAGCCGAAGTCACGACCCTGGGACACCACCCTCACCCGCGACCGGCTCGTGGCCGTGGCCTCCGGACGGTCGGCGGGCGCCCGTCCGGGGCGGGAGCAGGGTGCCGCGGGCCCGGACGGGTTCGGTCACTGGATGGTGATCTCAGCGGCGGAGGTGAATCCGTTGACTCCTGCCAGGGCGGTCGGCCCGACGTACTTCGCCTGGGCAGCCGGCAAGGTGGCGGACTTGGCCGTTGCCGTGTTCGCCCAGGTGCCGCTGGCCACCTGGGTGAAGTGCACTCCGTCGGTGCTCGTGGAAACCGTGTAACGGGTGATCCCCCCCGTTGGGTGTGCCGTCCTGCCTCGGCAGGTAGCCGAGGCCCGTCACGGGCTGGGTCTGGCCGAGTTGAAGGGCGATGTCGTGCGGGCCGGGGCGGGTGGCGGACCTCCACTGGGAGGGCCACATGACCGGGGTGCCGAGCTTCACGCCGTCGAGCGCCGCGGTCACCTTGGAGCCCTGAGCAGTAACGCTCAGTCTGTGCCAGGAGCACACGCCAGTCTCTTTGAGATCTTCGAATCAGCGGGGACGGCACACGGACATCCAGGAGTGCCCGGCGGCCGTCGGCCGCCGGGCACTCCTTTCTTCAGGGATCCGGTCAGCTGCAGTGCAACTGTGCGGCGGCCCAGTCGGCGTGGTCCTTGCCCGTGTCGTCACCGCCGTCGGCGGCCACCAGTTCCAGCACCTTGGCGCCGGTGATGTCGACGTCCAGCGTCGTCGGGCCGGTGGCGTGGGTGCGTACGGTGGTGGTCGTCAGGGTGCGGCCGTCGGCGCGGACCGAGAAGGCCACCGAGCCGTGGTCGACCTCGTCGTCGATGCCCACCGTAGCGGTCAGCCGGGTGCAGTGGCCGTCCAGATTCAGCCCCACCACACTTGATGCGTGCGTTCCCAGGCCCGTGGCAAAGGTCTTGCCGTTGAGTGAGAGTGTTCGCCCGTCTCCGGCGCCGGCCTCGCCGTTGCTCGTGTTCCGCTCCACCGGACCCCAGCCGTTGGCCGAGTAGTAGAACGGCAGGGCGCTGACGGCGGTGTCGGCGGTCGGGGGCTCTACCGCGGTGGCCGGAAGGACCTTACGGGTGTCGGCCAGGTGCCTCACGCCGCCCTGCTGGAAGTCAGCCGCTGCGGTGAGTGCGGAGAACTGCGGCAGGGTGCCTGCGGGGGCGGTGACCTGATAGGTCGCGGTGACCGACGTGCCCGGGGCCACCGTGGCATCGGCGACCGCCGTCGCCGGGGTGACGGTCCAGCCGGTCGGTGCCCGCAGGGTGATGTCGGTCGCGGTGGCGGAAGTGACGCCGGCCGGCACGGCCAGCGTGGCGGTGACGGTGGTCTGCTCGGCCGGCGCGAGGTGCTCCGGTGCGGCGAGCGCCAGCTTGGCATTCGGGGAGGCGGACGCGTAGGTGGCGGCCTGGTACTGGGGGGCGGCCACCTGGCCTGTCGTGAGCGGGGAGAGCTGGGTGCCGTAGGACTCCAGGGAAACGGCGCCCAGGCCGCCGGTGGTGCCGTCGGCGTTCCAGACCGCGAGGGCGATGGAGTTGGCACCGTTGGGGTTGAGGATGCCGTTGGGGATCGGGAAGCTGTGCTGCGGGCCGAGGTTGTTGATGTACCGGCCGAGCTGCCAGCCGTTGACGAAGATCAGTGCCCGGTAGTGGCGTGACGGGTCGTCGGTGATACGCAGCCCCACCGAGGTGTCCTGGCCCGCGGGGAGGTCGAGGTTCGCCGAGGTGCGGTACCAGGTGACGCCCGGGGTGGTGCTGTTGGTCGGCAGGGTGACGGGTGACCACGTGGTGTCGGGGAAGCCGGGCAGCGACCAGCCGGAACGCTCGCCGTAAAGGCCTCCGGTGTTCATCGGGCCGCGGGCCGGGTCGATCAGGGTCTCCCCGCCGCGGCTGCCCTGGATGCGCCAGGTGACCGCGGTGGTCGGTGCGCCGACGAAAGCGGCACCGGTCAGGCCGCGTGCCTGCTTGTGGGAGTCGTTGGCCGTCCAGTCCTCGTTGTGGCCGGAGTTCTCCAGCAGCACCGAGAGCACGTTGTCCGCGCCGTCCTTGAGGCTGCCGGCGGGGAAGGCGAACCGGTGGTGGCGGTCATCGGTGCTGCCCAGGAAGGTGCCGTTCAGCCAGACCGAGTAGATGCCGGCGGGGCCGGTGATCGCGGACAGGTCCACGGCGTTGGTACCGGGCATGCCCTTGAAGTGCGCCCGGTACCAGACGTCGCCGTAGTGGAAGCCGTACTCGTCGGTGAACAGCACCGGGAGCGTGTCCGGGGTGGTCGTGCTCTGGGAGGTGAGCTTGTCCGCGACCGTCCAGGTGCTGTCGTCGAAGCCCGGCTGCGCCTCGGGATTCTCGGCGGACTTCTTCCAGCCGGTCAGTGCGGGCAGGGAGACCGCGGTCGGGGCCTTGAGCCGGCCCGTTCCCGAGCCGCTCGACGTGGTCGTCAGGGCGAGGGCACGGCCGTTCCAGGTGGTCTTCGCGAAGGAGCCGGCGAAGACCTCGACAGCGCCGGCGGTGGCGGAGTCGCCGGTGAGTGCCAGCGTGCCGTCGGCGGCGGTGGTGGCGCCGCGCAGCAGCGAACTGCCGCGTACCAGCACGGGGCCGGCCGCGCTCTGGGCCTGCCAGAACGTCTTGGCGGTTGCGGTATCCCCGATCAGCAGCAGCAGCGGTCGCTCTCCGCCCGTGACGAGCACCCGGGCCAGGCCGGAGTGCTGGTAGTTCAGCCGCAGGTCACCGGTGGTCGCGTTCCAGGTGAACGGCACGTTCCCGCTCAGCACCTTCACGGTCGGCTTCGTCGGGAAGTTGAGCACCGTCTCGCCGGACTGCCCCTGGCCGCCGTAGAGCACCGCCAGGTCACGGCCGCCGATGGTGGTGCTGGTCATCAGCTCCGAGGTGGAGTACTGCAGCCGGCTCGCGCCGAGCTGGTAGCCGGCCACGAGGGTCTTGGACTCCCTCCCCGCCAGCGTGATCGCGGTTCCCGCCTGCTGCGGGACGGACGGGTAGTTTCGCGTGGCCCCCGTCGGCTCGTCGACGGCGTCGACCGCGACGAAGGCGCCGGAGGCCGAGGCGTTCTTCTGCCCGGTTGCGACGATCTTCAGGGTGTGTGCGGCGTCGGACAGGTCGTTCGCCGAGAACTGCACCTGCTGCGGCACGACCGTGGTCGAGTAGCCGTCCACGGTGGCCACCTTGGTGCCGTCGATGTAGACGTCGGCCAGGCCGTGGTTGGGTGCGGTCGATGCGATCCAGCGGACCGACTTGCCGGTGAACGGTACCGAGACGCTCGCGCCGGCGGTGTCGGCCCAGGACTCGGTCTGGCGGTAGTCGTTCTTCGCGTAGTCCTGCTCGGCGCCGACATGGGTCCAGCCCGCGCTGTAGGCGAGGCGACTGTCCTGGTCGTCGAAAGTGTAGGCGCCCTTGGTCAGGTCGACCGCGATGTGCGCGTTGACGGTGCCGGTGGACTTGACGTCCGCCTGCCGCAGGAAATGGAACTGCGTTCCGTCGTCCGGGTTCCGGCGGACCGTCTGCACCACGTCCTGGGTGCTCGGGGCGGCGTTGGCCACCTGGTCGGTCTTGTTCAACGACTGTGCGGTCCGGAGGAAGGAGCCGATCAGCTTGATCTGCTGGTACTTGTCGGTGAGCTGGCGGGGCTCGCTGATCGCCGCACCGTAGTCGTAGGAGGTGTAGACCATGTTGGGGTCGGCCTGCCAGCCCCAGGAGGTACCGCCGTAGGCCATGTAGAGGTTCTGCATGGTCGCCCCGACGGCGAGGTTGTTCTTGTAGAAGACGTTGGCGAAGTCGGCGCCGGTCAGCTGGTGGCACTTGTCGTATCCGGGGCCACCCCACGGGTCGAAGGACCCGCCCTGGAACTCCGCGGTGAACAGCGGGGAGCCGGGCGCGCGGGGGTAGCCGGCGATGTTCGGCAGGTCCCTCCACTGCGTGGGGTTGGAGCAGTTGAACCCCTGCGGGTAGGAGTCCACGGCGTCGATGTCCACCGCCCCCGGACCGGTGGCGAACGCTTGGTTGTGGTTACCGGTGAGCGGCACGGTGATTCCGTGGTCCCGCGCGGCCTTCTCCAGGTGGGCCATGTAGGCCCGGCCGTCGTCGTTGTTCCTGTAGTACTCGTTCTCGATCTGGTAAGCGATGATCGATCCGGTCCCGTTGGTGAGCTGGTGGCGAGCCAGGATCGGGTCGATGTGGTTCAGCCACTCGTCCGCCGCGGCCAGATACGCGGGGTCGGTGCTGCGCGCCGAACCCGGCAGGGTGTCGACCCAGGCCGGGAATCCGCCGCTGTCGAGCTCGGCGTTGATGTACGGGCCGGGCCGGGCTATCACGTAGACGCCCTCCTGCGCAGCCATGTCCAGCAACTTGTCGACGTCGCGGATGCCGCTGAAGTCGTACACACCGGGCTTGGGCGAGTGGTAGGCCCAGTCGAAGTAGATGGAGACGGTGTTGAAGCCTGCCGCCTTCAACTTCTGCAGCGTGTCCCGCCACAGGTCCGGACTGGGCAACCGGTTGTAGTGGAACTCACCGCTCCAGATGTAGGTGCGCTTCCCGTCGATCATCATCGAGTAGCCGTCATAGGTCACCGTCTGGGAGCCGCTGATCGCGCGAGCGGCAGCCGGCATGGCTGTGACGGTGGCGGCGGGGGTCGCTCCGGAGGCGGGCTGGGCGGCGGCCGCGCCGCCGGCCGTTAAGGCCAGCGTGACGGCCGCTACCAGCGCTCTGCGCGAGCGGCGACCGGGGGGCCTGGGAGGGGATTGACTGAGCATGGTGCGGCTCCTGAACTGGGCGTGGGGGCGACGCCGTGCGGAACACGGCCCCGCTCGGGTGGTTCCGTCGATCCTCAGCAGCCGTCCGCCTGCTCCGTCGGGCCTGCCGCCAGTCACCGTGTCAGTGCGGCGACCGGTGAGTGGAGTAGCGGATCTGACGGACAGCCACGAGGCCGAACCGGCTGGTTCGCGGCGATTCCCCTGCTCCAGCCCGGTTCGCGGACAGGCGACAGACAGGAGTTCGGATGCGAACTGGCAGGTCCATGCCAATCGTTCGCGAGATCCGGTTGACAAGCACCTTCTCCCGCACCGGTCACCCGTGGAGCCCCGCCCGGGACTCCTCCTTGCCGGTGCTGCCCGAGGAGAGGGGCGAGGAGAAGCGGAGCCGTCGGCCTCCTCCGTGCCTGCGCAAGGGATGAGAAAGCCGGGCGCTCCTTGGCCCGTGCATGGTGGGGGGAGCCGGGTCGGGGCCGGGTCGGGGCCGGGTCGCCCGGGTGCGATCTGACCGTTCCCGCTGGTTGGCGGGGGTGAGGTGAGCACGTTCGGCGACATGGCTGAGGCGAATCCCGCGCGGGACGGCTGGGATCGACCCTCCGCCCCGCCTCCTCCCGTCCAGGGAGAAAGTCGGGATCCGACGATCATGCACGCCGACCAGTGGGTGACCATGTTGACGTAAACATGAAGTTACAGGAGAGTTTCGGGGCATGGTCGGATGCTGTCAAGGCTGCAGCCGAACCGTCCTGGTCCATCAGGGACGAGGGGTGACGCCGGACCGGGACCTGCGAGGGACCGCAGCGTGAGACCTTGTGCTCGGTTACGTCAGCGCTCTGAACGTCGACGGCGAGCCGCATCCGGACGACAGCGGTCATGGCGTCAGATCACCGGAGGGTGGTCCAGTCGTGTCATCTTCCATACCGTCCGCCACCGCATGGGCCGTCTCGGCGGGCACGGCACCCGGACGACTCGATGAAGCCGGCCCACCAGGCCGCGAGGCCACCTCCGCGCGGTGGCCAACTGGGCGAAGTCATCGGGCAGCTGATGGCTCCGGCCCCAGAGTCACCAGCTGACGGAGCCATGCCCGAGGAAGCGGGACAACTGGCAGCCACGCTTGATGATTCATGTGCTGGACTGTTGATTTCGCATGTTGACTTCTGTCTTATTACGTACTTCCTCCTGATGGGATTCCCCTGTGAGGATGACGCTTCCTGATGAGGATCCCATCCGGAAGGGGAACGATGGCAACGGCTGAGGGCGTCGAGCAGGGTTACGCCTACCGGTTGAAGAACAAGCGCACCGGCCTGTACCTCACCAGTTCAGGCTTCGAGGGGGACTCCTACGCCACGCTCTGGAAGTCCGAGAGCAGCGGGCAGGCCCGGGCATCGCAGACGTGGAATGTTCTGAGCCTCGACAACGGCGAGTACCTCATCGCCCAGAAGGTCGCCGGCAACCTGCTGACTCCGGACAACTTCGCCAGTCATGACGTCCGGGTCAACCTCTTCCCGCCGCAGAACGGGGCGGACGCCGCTGTCCGCAACAGCCAGACCTGGCTGCTGCGGCAGGCGGGGGGCGGCTACTGCACGCTCAGCAACAAGAACGGGGGGCTGTTCCTGACCCCCAACAACTTCGGCACGAGCGGCTCCGACAAGGTCAACACCTATTGGCGGGCATCTGGCGCGGACGGCGACTCCCAGCTGTGGCTGCTGGAGAGGGACACCGCCTACAACGGCATCATCAACGCCGCAGCCGGACCGACCGGAAGCGCGGTCGGCGGAATCCTCCGGATGAGCGGACACTTGAGGCCCCACCCGGAGACCACGCAGGAAGTCCTCATCGGCACCACATTATTGCCCTTCCCGCTGGTGTCGGACCCGGCACTCGGCCGTGCGCGGCAGGCCGCGGAGAGTCCGTACTACCTGCTCAAGCGGTACGGCTACTACAAGATCGTCTACTACTACGAACACAGTGGCCAAGTGAGCAAGAAGGAGTCCCAGAGCACCACCATAGGCATGACCACGAGCAACGCCCGCGAGGTGGAGACCACCACCAGCATCTCCGTCACCGCCGAGACGAGCTTCCAGTACAAGGGCTTCTCCGCCTCCCTCAGCACCACCATCAGCCACCAGCTGCGCACCCGCGTCGCCCAGGAGACGACTCAATCCAGTAGCCGCACCGTCACCGTCGAGCGCGAATACCCCGCCAACGGCAAGCGGCTTTCCCAAGCCATCTGGTTCCGCGCCGACCGCTACGTCCTGGAACGCACTGACGGCGGCAAGGTGACGGAGTGGGAGACCACCACCGACCAGGACACCATCGACGACGTCTACCCCGTCGCCACCGGCTGACGGGCAGGCACTCGCAGCTCCGGCCCGAACGGGCGCGGCGCCCCACCGGGGGGAGGGGCGCCGTGCCTGCACCCTCAGCCTCCTACGGTGAGTGCCCTCGCCGCGATGTGCGCGGCGCACCGGGGCAGGCCCGGCATCGTGGTGGTGCCGAGCTGGCATGGTCGGTATCGGCGTGGGCGCACCGCAGTCGTGGGGCGCCGTCAAGACGGTGCTCCACCGCCACGTTCACCCTGCTGCGTGCTGGCGTGCTGCGGCGAGCAGCCTCTGTGCCGTGCGGTCGCTGTCTTCGTAGCGGTGGGCGATCTCGGTGGTGGTGAGGGGCGACCGGCGGGCAAGGTCCTCGGAGTGTCCCAGGCCGACGATCTCCACGAGCTGGTCAGCGAGCGGCAGGGCAGGTCGCTGATCATCACCAGCAACCGGGCACCCAGCAACTGGTATCCACTCATCCCCCACCCCGTCGTCGCCGAGTCGCTCCTGGACCGGCTGATCAACACGAGCCACCAGGTCATCACGAACGGCCCCAGCTACCGCCCGAACAAGCGCTCCAAGAACCCGACCGACAAGCCTGTCAAACCCACGATCGCCTAGGACCGCGTCCCGGAGGCCGGGCCGGCGAGGATGGCGGTCCGAGATGAGATCGTTTCCCGCATGGCCGATACAGACGAAGCAGAAGCCGACGTTGAACATGCCGTCATCGCTCACTATCGACTGGCCGATGACGGCCTCGGCGAGCCAAGCCAACGGGAGGCCGTCCGCCAGGCACAGTCCCTGCTGACCGAGGCAATCGAGCAAGGCGACGTCGGCGAGTTCGACGGACACGAGTACGGAGGAGGCGAGGTGGTCCTCTACGCCTACGGACCGGACGCCGACGCACTCTTCGCTCTCATGGCACCCATCCTGAACGACCTGCCGTTCCGGCCGGCGCACGTCGTCTTGCGCTACGGCTCCGTCGATGACCCATCGGCTGCCGAACATCGCGTCGACCTCTGACGAGGCGAGTCACCAGCCCCAAAACGGGCACCTGGGGAATTGGGCGAACGTCCACTCAGGTCAACACGGGCCTGGCCTGCTCGGGGGACATCTGGTCGACGGGGATGCGCTGCGCGCTGTGGGGAAGCAGGGCGGGGTTGCGGGTGGTGACCAGGCGTACGCAGCGGCGGCCTCCGGTCAGGAAGGGATCGAGCTACTCGGCCTCCCAGACGTCGTCGAGGACGAGCAGGGTGCGGGGCGCTTGTCACGCTCGGCCGCTCACACCAGGACCTCGATGCGTACCGCGGGACCATGCGGGTCCACCCGCGCCAGCCAGGTCGCAGGCAGCAACGTAGGGCGTGAAGGGATCAACTTCGGCACCTGCCGCTGCCAGAGCACGCGCTCGCCCTGGTTGACCCGGATCCAGGGAAGCGTGGCGAACACCCGCGGGCGCAGGATCAGCCTGCCCCGTGCAGGCAGCTCCGCTGTCGAACCGATCCGTTGCGGGCTCACCCAGGCCAGCGCTTCGCCCACTTCGATTGGTACACCCGCGCCAGCCACCTGGGAGGAGCGGTCGGCCAGCCACCGGGCAATCACACCACCGACGTGCCGACCGCCCAGGGCTGCCACGTCCGCGGTCTCCACTGGATGGCAGAGGTTGCCCGCAGCGAAGATCCCCGGCCGGCTGGTGGATCCGGTCGCGTCGATCGTAGGCCCGAGGGTGGCTGGGTCCATCTGGAGACCGGCCGTCCTTGCCAACTCGTGGTCGGGTATCCAGTCACCAGTGAACACGATGGTGTCGCAGGGCACCGTCAGCTGGCGCCCGTCGGAGAGGCGCATCAGCACGGCATGGGTCAGCCGCGGGCGTCCGCGCAGCTCGACCACCCTAGTACCGGTCAGCAGCGGGGTCTTGTACAGCATGCGGGTGGCGAAATTGAACACCGCATAGCTCTGGTGCTGGGGCAGTTCGGTGGTCAGGCCCACGACCTCCACACCGGCGTGGCGCAGCGTCGTCACGGCCGAGAAGCTGACGTGCTCGGCACCGACCACCAGCGCCCTGCTCCCGACCTGCTGGCCGCGCAAGTACACCTCCTGCTGCAACTGGCCCGTGGTGTAGACGCCCTCCCCCCGGTCCCCCGGCACCCAGCGTGCCGCACGGCCGCGTTCCCGGGCACCGGTGGCGAGCAGGACAGCGGAGGCGTGCACGGTGCGCAGCCCGGCCGGTGAGGACACCTCGAGACCACCGTCGGCTGACCAGCCAGTAACCATCGCCGTGGTGCTCAACTCCACTCCGGCAGCACGGGCGGCCTGTGCGTAGTGCCGGGCGTACCGCGGCCCCGACATCACCCGGCGCAGGTCCCGCACGCCGTAGCCCGTGTGGGCGCAGTGCCGGGGGATGCCGCCCGCCGCCGACTCTCGTTCGAGCACCTCGACCCGTGCCACACCTGCCTGGCGCAGCGCGATCGCGGCCGCGAGCCCGGAGGGCCCGGCTCCGACCACCACGACGTCCACTTCGTGCCTGACACGCTCACCCACAGCGGCCTCGTTTCGCTCGTTCATTTTATGATCTCCGCGGCGATGGGCGCGTCCGCCCCGTCCCGGATCATCCTGGACACCGCTGAACCGCAGAAGAATCCCTGGCAGCGCCCCATTCCGGCGCGGGTCCTTCGGCGCAGACCCCCGATGTCGGCCGGCGGGATATCGCTGTGCAGGGCATCCCTGATCTCGCCGCGGCTGACCCGCTCGCAGAAGCAGACGATCTCGCCGTACGCGGGATCCTGCGCAATCAGGCCGGCGTCCTGGTGGGGCCTGGCCTGGGCCTGTCCGATGGAGGGCATGCGCGGCGGGGCCGCTTCGAGGGGCGGGCCCGACAGGTCAAGTCCTGGCCACGCCGCCATCTGCTCGGTGAGATGCTCGGCGATGGCGAGTGAAGACGTCAGGCCGGTGGAGCGGATCCCACCGACGCACACGTAGCGCTGCTCGGGATGGAAGGAGATCTGGTAGTCGCTGTGCTCGGTCGCCGCCCGCAGGCCCGCATAGACGGTGGTGACCTCCTCGTCCAGTAGTGCGGGCAGGATACGACGCCCTTTGTCCCTGAGCATCGCCATGCCGTCCTCGGTGGACTCGGTGGCGGTGCGGTCGTCCATGTTCTCAGCCGTGGGACCGAGCATGACGTTGCCGTAGACGGTGGGACTGACCAGCACGCCCTTGCCAAATTTGCTGGGCACGGGCAGCAGGATGTGGTTCAGCAGCGAGCGTGCGAGTTTGTCGAACACGATGAGCTGCCCACGCCGCGGCGTAACGGAGAAACTCTTGTGGCCGAACATGCGGTGCACTTCGTCGCTGCCCAGCCCTGCGGCGTTCACCACGTGCCGGGCGCGCACCTTGCCGCGGTCGGTGTCCAGCACCACGTGCTCCTCGGCGGGTTCGACGCCCAGCACGGTGTGGCCGAGTAGCAGCCGCGCACCGTGCCGGACGGCTTCGGTGGCGAAGGCCAGTGTTGTCGTCCACGGGCAGATGATCGACTCGCCAGGGACCTCCAGGGCGCCGAACTGCCCGTCACCGAGATGTGGTTCTCTTCGCCGCACCTCCTCAGCGTCCACCTGGCGGGTGTGCTCGTAGCCGTTGGCGACGGCCTGTTCTGCCAGCTCCGGCAGCGTCTCGGCCTGCTCGACATCCCAGGCGACCAACAGCGCACCCAGTGGCTCGACGGGGATGCCGGCCTTTGCGGCGTAGTCGCCGAGCAGCTGGTATCCCCTGGCCACCAGCCGGGATTCCAACGTCCCGGGCTTGGCGTCGTAGCCGGTGTGCAGGATGGCGGTGTTGGCCTTGCTCGTGACATCGCCGACATCGGACCGGGAGTCGAGCAGTGCCACCGACATGCCGCGCTGGGCGAATGCGCGGGCTATTGCGCAGCCGACAACTCCCGCGCCAACAACGGCGACGTCGAACTCCTCATCAGGTGCTTCCTGACTGCCTGTCACAGTTCACTCCAGTGGCGACTAAGGGCCAGCGCGGACCTCCAACGGGACAACTGCTGCTCTGCCCACTCGGCGGAGCGGCTGGGTTCGATGATCGTCCCCGGCCGGGGATCGGGCAGCGAGTGGCCGGTCGCGGCGCGCAGGCCGAGATCCGCCACGCCGAGGGCGGTGGCGTGCGGGGCCGCGGCCACCTCTACGGGGGCCTGCAGCAAATCGGCTTGCATCTGCACCAGAAGCCGGGATCGGGTGAGCCCGCCGTCCACCCGCAAGAGGGGCGGGGCACCGCCGAGATCGGCGGTGCTCGCGTCGACGAGGTCGACGACCTGGGCCGCAATGCCCAGGCACACGGCACGGACCAGGTGTGCCCGGGTTGCGGCCAGATTGAGGCCGAAGAAGCCTCCGGTCGCCGAAGGCTGCCAGTGCGGCGCCGCCAGACCCGCCAGCGAGGGCACGAACACCACGCCTGCGGTGTCATCCACGGTCTCCCCCACCGCGTCCAGGTCACCCGGCCCGTCGAGCAAGCCGACGTCGCGCAGCCACGACAGTGCCTGACCGACGGTGCAGACCTGCCCGTCCAGGCACCAGCGGCGCTGCCCGGTCAGGTCCCAGGCGACCGACGGGGTCAGCCCCGCGCCGCTGCGTACCGGCCGGTCACCGGTGTTGGTCAGGAGAAAGGCTCCGGTGCCGTACGTGCACTTGGCCTCGCCCCACTCTCGGCAGCGCTGCGCCCACAGCGCGGCCTGCTGGTCGACGATGACGCCCCCGACCGGGACCTCACGGCCAAAGGCTCGTGTGGTCCCGACGATTTCGTCGTTTCGGACCAGCCGGGGACGCGGCTCGTCGAGTCCAAACAACTCCCAGGCCTCGTCGGACCAGGTTGCCGAGGACAGATCGAGCAGCATGCTGCGTGAGGCTGTGGCGGCATCGGTGACGAACTCGCCGGTGAGCTGGTGCAGCAGCCAGGTGTCGGTGGTAGTGATCACCCCGCCGGAGCCGAGGCGGTCGCGCAGCCAGCGCATTTTCGGAGCCGAGAAGTACGGATCCAGTGGCAGGCCGGTGAGCTCGGTGAGCCGGGCGGCGTTCGCCTGACCCCGCGCGCAGACCTCCGCGGCCCTGCGGTCCTGCCAGACGACGCACGCCGACTCGGGGCGACCGGTAGCCGGATCCCAAGCCAGCACGCTCTCTCCCTGATTGGCCAGGGCCACCACGTCCACAGCCACCGCCGCTTCGGCCACGGCCTGCCTGCCTGCGTCCAGTACCGAGGCAAGGAGGGCCGCCGGGTCCGCCTCTACCGTGCCGGGGTTCGGGGTGTACACGGGCACCAGGATCTCTGCCTCAGCCAGTACCGTCCCGTCGGCAGCGACGACCAGGGCTTTGGTCGAGGAGGTGCCTTGGTCTATGGCGAGCACGATGCCTGTCATCGGCGCACCTCCTCGTCCGGGGCCATGGCACCCGGGGCGTTCATGGGGTCCATGGATGGCTGAAGTACGGTCAGGCCGGCGTCGCGCAGCTCGCGAACCATGTCGGCGTCCGCCTTGGAATCGGTGATCAGAGCCGTGATCCGCTCCCAGCCGCAGACCTTGCGCAGTGCGACGTGCCCCAACTTGCTGGCGTCCGCAAGGACATATACCTCGGCCGCGTTGTCGATCATGCGGTGCCGGACGGCGATCTCCTCGAGGTGGTAGTCGGTCAGCCCTAGGGTCGCCTGTACGCCTCCGGACCCCAGGAACGCCTTGTCCGCGAAGAACCTGCTCACCTGCTCCTCGGCATCGGGGCCGTAACAGGTGAGCTCGTCATGCCGGATGCGGCCACCCACCAGGTGAAGGTTGACATCTGAACGCCCGGCCAGTGCGACGACCGCGCTGATGTTGTTGGTCACCACCCGGCCGTGGAAGGACTGCGGCAGACTCTGCACGGCGGCGAGCACCGTCGTTCCCACATCCATGAATACCGTGTCGCTGTCCCCCACCAGGGTTGCCACGACGGCTGCGATCTCCCCCTTGGCCTCCTGCTGGATGCATTCACGATCGGCCCGGCCAGGCTCGGCGCTGCGCGAAAGGTCCCGGGCTCTGGCGGCGCCGCCGAAGACCCGGCGGATGTCCCCCTCGCGTTCCAGCATGACCAAGTCTCGGCGGATGGTTTCGGCAGAGACGTCGAGTTGGGCGGCCAGGTCTGCGGGCCGCAACACCTCGCTGTCTTCCAGCAACGACAGGATCTGCCGGCGACGTTCCTCGGGAAGCATCGTTTTCCTCCAACGCAGGGACTGCACTAGGTCGTGGTGATATCAGGTGGTACGCAGTATCCTGCGTAGCCTGCCGGCCCGCTGACCGAGTTCGTCGAGGCCGGCGGCGACCACCAGCGCCGCGCCTGTTGCGATCGCCTGGGCGAAGTACGGCACGTTCATCAAGGTCATCCCGTTGTTGAGCACTCCGAGGAACACCACCCCCAGCAGCACCCCGAGCATCGTGCCTCGACCACCGCTGAAGGCGATGCCGCCCAGCAGTACGGCGGTGAGCACCTGGAGTTCGAAGGTGGCGCCGAGCGTGCTGGGCGGCGCTGCGTCCAGCCGTGCGGCGTAGAGGACACCGCCGAGACCGGCAGCGAGCCCGGTGACCACGAACAGCAGCAGGGGCAGCCGCCTGGTGGCGACGCCGGACAAGAACGCCGCCTCGGTGTTGACGCCGATCGCGTAGACGTGCCGGCCGGAGGGCGTGCCGTACAGGTAGAGGGCGCCGAGCCCAAAGACCACCAAAGCGACCCATACAGGGACTGGTACGCCGAGGAAGAGTCCCCGGCCGAACAGTGACATCCCGGTGCCGAAGCCGGCCGGCGGATCGTCCCGCAGATACTGCGCCACACCGCGGTAGAGCTGCAGGGTGCCCAGGGTGACGATGATCGGGCTCAGCCGGGTGACAGCGACGAGTACGCCGTTGACGAGGCCGCCGAACGCCCCGATGCCCAGGCCCGCGAGCACGGCCAGGCCCCAGCCGACATGGTGGTCCACGATCAGCAACCCGGTCACCACTCCGGACAGGCCCACCGCCGACCCGACCGAGAGATCGACGTATCCCATGATCACCAGTAGGGCCTGCGGCACGGCCACGATCAGCAGCACCGCGCCGGACAGCGCGATGTTCTTTGTGTTGCCCACCGTCAGGAAGAGATCCGACTGGAGGGTGAAGAACAGGATCAGGATGATCAGGCCGATCAGCAGCGCGGAGCGCAGCACGATTTCGAGTGCGTTGCGCCCGCCCCCGGTTGCTGAGGCGACCGGAGTTGCGCTTGCGGTCGTGGTCATGGGTGTACCTCCGGAGCGGTCGGCGGTCTCACGCGGCCATAGGCAGCGGGGCCGGGGGCGTCAGGGCCTGCGGTGGTGACGCCGGTGAACTGGTGGGCATGGCGGAGCAGGGTGGCCTCGGTGATGTCGTGGCCGGACAGTTCGGCGATCGGACAGCCCCGGTCCATCACCACCGCCCGTTGGGCGAGTTGCCGCACCTCCTCAGCGTCGGAGGAAGCGAAGACGACAGCCAGGCCACGGTCCGCCAACTCCCGGCAGACCTCGTAGATCTGACGCCGGGCTCCCACGTCGACCCCCTGGGTCGGCTCGTCCAGCAGCAGTACGGCCAGCTTGTCCGCGCGGGCCAGCCAGCGGCCGAGGACGAGCTTTTGCTGGTTCCCGCCGGAGAACGAGGAGCCATTACGGTTAGCCGCCAGCGGTTGCAGATCCACCCGCAGCGCGCTGGCGCGGAACAACTGTCGTTCCCTGGCGGGGCGGCGCACACCTGCTTTGGCCAGGCTTCGATAGGACGGCAGCAACAGGTTGTCGGCGGCGCTGCGGGTGCCCCACAGAGCCTGGCGCAGGCGGTCGGAGGGGACCAGTGCGATGCCGTGGCGCAGCGCGGCGGCCGGTGTGCGGGCGGCGACGGGGCGGCCGTCCACCACCATCTGGCCGGAGACGGCAGTGAACCGGCCGGCAAGCGTCTCCAGCAGGGAACTGCGCCCCGATCCCAGCACGCCATAGAGGCCGAGGATCTCACCGGCCCTCACTTCCAGGTCCAACGGCCCGAACCGGGGACCTGCCAGCGCGTGCAGCCTCAGCCGGACCCTGGCAGACGCGGTAGACAGGGCAGACACGGCAACGGACGCGGCTGACGCGGCCGGCTGACCGGCGCCGCCGGAAATGACGGAGACGATCTGCTCCGGAGCAACGTCGGCCACCTTCTCCTGCAGCGCGACAACTCCGTCGCGCAGCACTGTGACCCGGTCGGCGATCCGGAACACCTCACCGAGCCGGTGCGTGGTGTAGACGATGCGGGCTCCTTGGGACTTCATCTTGGCAACCTCGATGAACAGCCGTTCGGTTTCGCTCTCGGACAGCGACGCCGTCGGCTCGTCCAGGATCATCACCTTCACCTCGGTGCGGTGCCACGCCTTGGCGATCTCCAGCAACTGTTTGGTACCCATGGGGAGATCACCGACCCGCGCGCCGGGCGCGACGTGAAGGCCGAAACGCGTCAGCAGATCCTTGGTCTCGGCGCGCTGCGCCCGGCGGTTGAGCACACCGGCGACGGTCTGCTCCTGGCCGAGGAAGAGGTTGTCGCTCACCGACAGTACGTCGATCAGCGACAGGTGCTGGTGGATCGTGGCGATCCCGGAGGCGAAGGCGCGGCCCGGCGTCAGGCCCGTCAGCGGTTCGCCGTCGAGCGTCATCTCGCCGACGTCCGGGTTCGTGGACCCGCCTATGCACTTGATCAGTGTGGACTTGCCGGCTCCGTTGGGGCCCAGCAGCGCGTGCACTTCGCCCTCGGCGATGTCCAGGTCGACACCCTTCAGGACGGTGAACGCACCATAACTCTTGAACAGCCCGCGGACTGTGAGCGTCATGGCATCTCGCTTCTGTGGTTCGAGTCGGGGTCATACGATGAGGGCGGACGCGGGCACGCCCGCCCTCAGTCGGCTCAGCTGTAGTCGCTCAGGTAGTCCTTGAGCTCGGGGTTGTCCGCGGTCAGCGCTACGGGAGGGACGTTGACGCCCTGGTTCGGCTTGCCCTCGAGCAGATCCGCGGGCACGTCGGTGACGGCGAAGCCGATGTCGCGGATGCGCACCGCCACGGAGACCCGGTAGATGCCGCCTTGCGAGACAGCGGTCAGGCCGTCCTTGGAACCGTCCTGGCCGCCGATGAAGATGCCGGGGTCCTTGGGGTTCTTGCCGGCGTTGATGAACGCCTGCTGTGCGCCGAGCGACACGTCGTCGTCGTAGCCGAGCACCATGTTCAGGTCAGGGTGTGCCTGCAATACCGTGCGTGTGATCTGCTCGCCATCCGCTCGGGTACCCGCCTTCTGTGTGGAGACCACCTCGACGTTGCTCACACCTGCCGGGAAAGTGGCTTTCAGGCCGTCGTCGCGCTGTGCGCCGACCGCGAGGTCACGGTTGTTGAGCACCAGCACCTTGACGGGTCCCTTGTGCTCCTTGGCCCAGGCCGCCGCCGTCTTGCCGAGTTCCTTGCCGCTCTCCAGACCGCTGAAGAGCACGGCTGCGTCCTGGTTCTTCAGGGGGGAGGCGTAGGAGACGAACACGGTGCAGTTGTTCCTGGCCTCCTGGGCGAGCGGCTCCATGGAGGCCGGCTCCAGCGGGTAGGAGACGATCGCGGGGATCTTCTGGGTCACCCAGGTCTGCATGTTCTGGGTCTGCTTCTGCAGGTTCTCGTCGTCGGCGGTGTACTTGACCGTGTAACCGCGTTCCTTGGCTCGCTGCTCGGCGAACCGCTTCAGGTCCCCGTACACCGAGAGCGAGGTCAAGGGGTAGTCGAAGCCGATCACCTTGTCGGTGGAGCGCTTGCAGAGCTTTGCGTCGTTCTGGGCTGTGCCTGCGCCGGTGTCCTCCTTGATGCTGCCGCAGGCGGTGGCAAGGAGCACCATCGCGGCTACGGCGGTGGCACCGGCGATGTGGCGTCTTCTTCGGTTGGACGGGTCTGCGCCCGAGGCGGAGCGGTTCATCCGGGGTGCCTCTCTGCTGTGTGGTGTTCCGCGTCGGCGGGGCCGTCGGCGCGATGGGTGGGGGCTTGTTTGGAATCGCGTGACTGGAAGTTGTCCAGCACGTTGCGAACCAGCCGGGAGACGTTGTTCTGGCAGCCGTTCCACGGCAGGGAACCGGTGAAGCAGACGGAGCCCACGGAGAACACCGCCCCGCCGGCAGGCTGCTCCACGACGACCATGTCGGATCGCACGTCCTTGCACTCGCTGCCGCCGAGCCCTGGCGAGAGCATCAGCACGTCTTCCACGGCGAGCTGGTAGTAGTCGCTGTGCCGCTGTGAGGTAGCGAGCACAGCGGTGTTCGGCGGGCTGCCGAGGCCGAGGTCGCAGCGGTCGAGTTCATCGCCGCTGGCTCCGTTCATGATCAGTCCGAAGTCACCGATCAGTTCGTCGTCGATGCCGTCGAACACCCAGGCCCACTCCGGCTCGTAGGACAGTGGCGTCCGCGCGAACGCCGGCGCCTTCTCGTCCCATCCCTGGCTGCACATGCCGATCCCGACAAGCTTGTTGGGAGAGCGGCCGCGCCATCGCCACAGTCCGCCCTGTTCGCCGGTCGTCGAGTGCCGCTGCTCCCCCGGCTGGATCTCCCAGGTACGGATTCCCGCCGAGCGGCGGACCTCCAGTACGTGTGGCCGTCGCGGATCCTGGGAGGTCACCCAGTAGAAGCCGTTGCCGCCCAGGTACATGAGGCAGCCGCCGGAGTCGAGATGGCGCTGGAGCGCGTCCAGCATCCGGCCGCTGTAGTACTCCGGGTGCCCTCCGGTGATCAACACCTGGTAGCCGTCGAGGGCGTGCTCGGGGTCGGCGTGCAGGTCGTGGTCGCTGATCACGTCATGCTCGAACGTGCTCTGTGTGAACCAGTGCTCGACGTAAAGGTCCGCGCTCAGGCCTCTCGGAGCGTTCTGCAGCCACATGCGGTAGTCCGGACGCAGATTCAGGATGGGCCGCAGGGCGCTGGAGTAGCAGATGCCGGAGCCGTCGCTGTGGTGGTCGTAGAGGCTGGATCCGAATTCGGGATGGTCGGCGAGCGTGGTGTCGTGTACAGATGGGTTGACGGGGTGGTCCAGGATGCCTGCGGACTCGTAGTCGAGCCGGTGCAGCAGCCGCTCGTTGGCATAGGCGAGGTAGGTGAAGGTCGGGACCAGGTAGGCGATCCTCGCCCGCGGTCGGCCGGCCGGCGGGGGTACCACGACCGGGATGTGATCGGTCTCCTCACCGTCGCCGGTGATGCCGCGCAACCGGACCGCGTAGATGCCGGTCGGCAGATCCTCCGGCAGCGTGATGCGTGCCGCTTCCGGCCAGCCGGCGTCCAGCAGGTCGTCGTCGTGGAAGTGGATCGCGCCGTACTGTTCGGGTGCGTCGGTGGCGTCGTGCACCTCACCGGTCCAGTTGTGCCCCGTCATGGCCCTGGTCGGCATGTTGACCAGGAGTGCGTGGGCTCCGCGTCCTGAGACGTCGGCGGTGGTTTGCGAGCTGAAGTCGCGCTCGAAGGCCCACTCAGCAAGGACATCCGGACCCGAGCGCAGCACCGGCCGCTCCACCTTGCCGTTGAACACCGACCCTGGGCAATAGCGGGTGCCGTCCGAAGGACAGCGCAGTGCCGCAATGACCACTCCGCTGACCGACGAGAGATCCACCGCTGCACCGGAGTACGCGTGTGCTTCTGCATCCTCACCGGCATAGGGCTGCAGCGGCAGGACGGAAAGACGGAGGGCGTGCGGTACGAATTCGACCATCAGCCGGTACCAACGGCTCTGGGCCAGTGGCCGGTCGGCGGCGGCGAGCACCGTCCCGTCCGCCAGGCACAGGCATGGACACCCCTCGGGGCTGAGCGCCAGCGCGAGGACCTGTTCACCGTGCCGGTCGACCAGGCTGAACAACCCCTGCTCCCGGCCTGCCCCCGGCGTGGTCGGCCAGACCAGCAACTCCGCGGAGAGCCGGGTGGTGTCTGCGGAAAAGACCCGGTCCGCCAGTAGGCAGGAGCCTGCTGCTGTCTCCTGCTCGGCCACCACCGCTGTCTGCCGGGCGACCGACGGTACGTCCTCGACGATGAAGCCGGGACCCTGCGGGTTGGCGTCACCGTGCACCAGCCGCACCAGGTCGATCGCGACCTCGCCACCGTCTCCGCTCACCCTCACGGAAAGCTCCTCGCCCGGTCGTGCGGACAGACGATCCAGATAGCCGAACAGCCTCATCAACACTCCCAGGAACCAGGGTGGATGCCCAACTTTCCACAGCGTGTTTGGATTGTTGGGCACTTGGTTGTGGAAATGGACCGTAACCAATGACTGAACTTCCACGCAATACCACGAAAGTAACGAGCAGATTTCAACATTCGGATCCGGCTCACTGTCGTGCGGTCCGCGTGATCCACCCGGGCCGGACTCGGTCGCGCCGTGACCGCCCGGGCACCTCGCGCCATCGGTGCGCGCCGCACAGGCACCGGGACGGGCCCACTGCCCTGCGCGCAGTACGTGCATGCCGAGTGGGGCCGTGCACGAGGGAGCGCAGCGGCTTCTGGAGGGCGACCGGACGGCCTCGGTGGCGCCAGATCCCAAGAACGCCAGGGGCCGGGTCACCGCGGTGCTGTTCCACCTCGGCGACCCTTCCAAGGACGGCCCAGCACGGCCTGCGGGCCGTGACGGCCTCTGCCCGCGGCCTCGCCTGGAAGATCGGTACCGCCGGCCAACTGGATCGTAAGACCACGTCCGACGGACGGGGGTGCCCTGACCCTGCCGTCACCAGCCGTCCGCAGAGGTGGGACGTGGGGGCCTTTCGCGGGAGAGCAATGAGACGACCTCTTGCCGCTGCCTGGGCGCCATCGCCGGCCGGGCACCGCCGAGTGGGACCGGCCGCGTCAGGGGGCCGACCCTGACGGGTCGGCTGTGCGGCAGCTCAAGCAGACGGCAGCCGAGCCGACGCAGCCGGTGGGCCACGTCCGCGGCCTCACGGTCATCCAGTGCGAACACGAACGGGCCCGGGATGAGGAGCATGTCGATCCGGCCCCGCGCGATCTGCCACACCAGGTTCTCCAACTGCGGCAGGCCGTCGCGGGACCGCAGACCGTTGTCCACGTACTCCGACGGTGCGGGCAGGCCGTACCACTGCGCGAGCCGTCGCATCGCGCGACGGTGGAACTCCATGCCGGTCGGGTCGTGGGGGTAGCACCGAAGGTAGAGCGCGGTGTGCAGAGAACCGGCCTGCTGTCGTACGTGCATAACCATGTCGTTCACCTGCCAGTGATCTCAGGGAGTGCGGTGGAACCACGGCTCCGGCAGGCCGGGGGGATGCATGGGTCGAGCGCCGGGGTTGACCAACGGATGGGTGGCCTGCTTCTCCACCATTGGCAGCGCGCCTGGTTCTCCACATCGCGAGAATTACGTAGCCGGCTACTGAGTTCATTCGCGCCCATGCGGTGGCTACGACCCGTAATCGATATCACTCCAGGTCGCCGTGCAGAGGCAAAAAGTAGCGGCAGGGCTACGCCCAGCCCCGGCCGCCGCAAGGGACGGTGGCCGTCCGGATCCCGTACGGGATCTATTTGGCGGCCGCGGGGTTCTGGTCGTCCTGCTCGGGCAGGTGGCCGGTCAGGTTCTGTCCGGTGATCACGGTCGCGACCTGGGCACGGGAAGTACAGGCGAGTTTGCTGAGAATGTTGGCGACATGCGTCTCGGCGGTGCGCTGGGAGATGACCAGTTGCTCAGCGATGTCCCTGTTGGACTTGCCCTCGGCCAGCAGCTCGGCGATCTGTCGCTCTCGCCGGGTGAGAACCTCGGGCCGTTTCGGCACTTGCACCGTGTTCCGGGACGTAGTCTCCCGAATTCCCAGGGCGTACGCGACGGCTTCGTCCTGGGTGAGCCGCGCTCCGCTCTGGTAGGCCAGCCGGTACGCCCGCTCACCCAGGGCGTCCACGGCTGTCCGGACGATGCCGGAGCGGTCCCCTCGCTCGACCCACTGTTCCCTGGTCAGGTTGCCGAAGTCGAGCCCGAGTGGTTCGAGGAACACGGTGCCGGCGCCGAAGAGCCGAGCGCCGCGGTCGGGATCGCCCGACTTCACCGCGCTCCACGCCAAATATTCCAGAGCGCAGCCGACGCCGAGCGGCTGGCGGAACGGATGCTGGAGCCGGACGGCCCCCCTGAGGTATGCCTCCGCGTCCTCGCAGCGCCCTTGGATCACGGCGGACAGGCCGAGGTAGAGCAGGCTCCAGGACTGCAGCCACTGCTCGCCGGCGTCCCGGCAGGCTGTGCGGCACTCCTCGCCGACGGTGCGCACCACGTGGTCGAGGTCGGCCAGGCTGCCCGCGATCGCGAGAAGGAGCTGGGCATGGCGCAGGTGGGGGTTGGGCTCACCCAGGGCTCGCTCCAACTCGACTCCCTCACCGAGGACGAGGAACCCGCGGACCGGGTCCTCTCCGAGCAGTTGCATGTATCCCCACAGGTAGGTTGCGTGGGCGATGCGGGCCGGGTCTCGCAGGCTCGTGGCCAGCCGGTGGCACTCCTCGATCATGGCGAGAGCCGCGCGCTCCGCCGGCCTGCCCCGATCTCCGCTGTAGTTGCTCACGAGGCTGGCCGCCCAAAGGGCGTCGACCCGGTGCGGGCCCGGCGCCGGGCTGCCGGCCAGGGCTCGCGCCAGCCAGATCGCGCCTTCTTGTACCAGGCCGCACACGATCCAGTAGGTCCACAAGGAGGCAGCCATCCGGAGGGCGTGGGGTGCTTCGCCAGGCTCCGTGAGGCAGTACTCCAGAGCCGCGCGCAGGTTGGCGTGCTCCCGGCGCGCGGAAGCGAAGAGGATGACCTGTCCAGGGCCGAACCACTGGTCGTGGACGTGCTCGGCCAGCTGCAGGTAGTGGTCGCGGTGACGGCGCCGCAGACCGTCAGTCTCGCCGGCTCGGGCGAGGTGTTCCCGGCCGTACTGGCGGAGGGTCTCGAGCATGCGGTAGCGCACGCGTCCGTGGACTTCCTCACGCGTGAGGATCGATTTCTCCACGAGACCGGCGACGGCTTCGAGCACGGCTTCGCGGGTGAGTTTCCGGTCCGAGCAGACGTTCTGAGCGGCGGTGAGGTCGCAGCCTCCGGCGAAAACCGACAAGCGGGCCCACAGAAGGCGTTCTTCGGGCGAGCAGAGCTCGAAGCTCCAGTCGACGGTGGATCGAAGGGATCGGTGTCGGAATGCGGAGCCGCGGCGCCGCCGGCGGGTGAGGAGTTCGTACCGTTCGTCCTGGCGGCGGACGAGCTCTTCGACGGAGAGTGACCGCACGCGGGCCGCGGCAAGTTCGATGGCCAGGGGCAGACCCTCGAGGTGCCTGCACAGTGCGGCCACGGCCTGCTCGTTGTCGGGAGTGACCTCGAAGCCGGGGGCGGCAGCGGCTGCCCGGTCGACGAACAGGGCGACCGAGTCGGCTCGGATCCCACCGTGGCTCCCCGGGGAAGTCTCCAGGGGTACGGGCAGGGGCGGCACCGCGAAGACACGTTCGCCCGCAATGTCGAGTACCTCACGGCTGGTGGCCAGCACGCGGACTCCGGGACACATCGCCAGAAGGTCGGCCGCCGCCTCCCCGCACGCCTCCACCAGGTGCTCGCAGTTGTCGAGGACCAGCAGCAGTCGCTTGTCCCGCAGGTGACGGGTCAGCGCCCTTGCGGCGTCGGGACCCATCGTGCGCATGCCCACGGCGTCCATGACGGTCAGGACGACTTGGTCGGACTCACCGACCTCCGCCAGCGACACCCAGAAGACCCCGTCACGGAACGCCCGCCGCACGTCACGCGCGACCTGCAGTGCCAGGCGCGTCTTTCCCACGCCTCCGGTGCCGGTCAGCGTCACCAGACGCGAGTCGGCGAGCAGGCGCTTCACTCCGGCGATCTCCGACCGGCGCCCCACCATGCTCGTCACGTCGGCAGGGAACGCTCCATCCGCCACGACGCCCATACCTAGACTCGTAGGATATGCCGAAATAATGGTAACAATGAGAGGCGGGAGTCACCCCCTCAGGAAACCGGCGTTCGCCGGCCGGGGCCCGCTCGCGCCGCCGCTTGGACCCCGTCGGACGACGCCCCGAACAACACGAAATAGGGTGATTAAAACCATACCGGGGCGCGACATGGGTCTACCGTGAGGTCATGACTGGAGAGGACGCCCGTCTCGCACCAACGGGAACCTGCTGGTGTGGCTGCGGAGCCGAAGTCGGAATCGATTCCTTCTTCGCGCCCGGCCACGACAAGATCGCCGAGGCCGCCCTTATGGCTGTCCGGTACGACAATTCCGTGGCCCGACTCCTCGCCGAGCACGACTTCGGCCCGGACGGTGCGACGACCATCCGGCAGGCAGCTCTGGACAGCGGCTACTGGGAGTCATGCCCGGCCGCGGAGTGCGTCTACGTCGGCACCTCCGCGGCCGTCCGCAGGCACCGCCAAGAAGCCGATCACTTAGAGGTCCTGACAAAGCCGTTGGACGTGGCGGTAGGTGATGAGGCAGCTGGCGAGGCCGAGGAAGCTTCGTGAATGTCCTCGCGTCGTTCCCATCGGATCCGTAGTCGGCGGAAGCCGTGAAGCCATGCGATGGTCCGATCGGGAGCCCCGCAGGGCGAACGCGGCTTCCGCGCGCAGGTTCCCCCGGCGGGCGAGGTGAACGTGCCGCCGGTCGCCAGGGTCACCTCGGTTGCCCAGGCCGACAGCCCCAGCCCCGGCGGAACCCCTGACGGTAGAAGCGGAGGAGCCGATACGTCGGGGCGCGCGCCGTCCATGAGGAACCCGGGGCCACTTCCCGTCCCGCCGGCGCTCGGGCCCATCAGGGGCAGTGCCGGACGCCGTCCTCATACCGACTGGTTCGATCGACTAAGTCGATATAGTGGCCGCATGGCTCACGTTTCTGCGGCCGAGCGCCGTCCCCAGCTGATCAAAGCGGCTATCGCCTTTATGGCGAGGGAGGGCGTCGCCGTCGGGAGCACGCGTGCCATCGCCGCCGAACTCGGCGTCGCCCAGGCCACGGTCCACTACACCTTCGGCACGAAGGAGGGCCTGTACCGAGCGGTCATGGACCAGCTCACCGCGGACCTGATAGCGCAGGTCGAGCAAGCGGCTCCGCAAAACGCTGGCTTCGAGGAGACGATCGCCGCATTGGCCGGCGCCCTCTGGCGCACCGTCCAGGAGGAGGCGAGCGGGCACCAGCTGCTCACGGAACTGGCCCTGCTCGCCTTGCGCACCCCCGGTCTCAGCGAGGCCCGCCAGGCTCATTACCAACAGGTTAACGAGGTCACGGTGCGGATCGTGACCGAGACGGCGTCCCGGAGCGGGTTCGAACTCGTCCAGCCGGCGGACCTGATCGCCCGCTTCTTCCTCGCCGGCTTCGACGGGCTCACGATGCAGCGCCTCTACGCGCCGGACGGACCCGCCGAAAGCGCCGGCCTCCAGGCCCTGGTCTCCGCGACCGTCGCCCTGGCCGGAGGGGGCCTGAACCTCGCAGCCGTCCAGACCCAGTAAGGAACGCCGACGTCCGTTCGCCGCACCGCGCACGCCCCCGCCGGTCCGGCGTGGCGAGGCGTACGCGTAGCGGACCGACACACCGGCCACGGACGCCTGCACGTCCGTGGCCGTGTGGTCCGAGAAAGTCGATGGGCGGGGGTCAGCCGGCCCAGACGTCCTCGACATAGCGACCGGATTCGGTGGTGGCGGCCAGCCAAGCGGCGGCCTCCTCGTCGTCGGCGCAGGAGTTCTGGCGGTAGATCGCCATGAACGCCTCCCGCACCGCGGGCGCCATGCGGCGGCCGTCCCCGCAGACGTAGACCCTGCCGCCGGCCTCCAGCGCGGCCCAGACCTCGTCGCTCTCGCGCGCGATCCGGTCCTGAACGAAACGGGCACCGTGCTCGGGAGCGTGCGTGAAGGTGGGCCGCATGCTGACCGCGCCGGCCGCCTCCGCCGCCTCGAACTCCTGGCGGTGAAGGTAGTCGACATCGGGATGGTCGCAGCCGAAGTAGCACAACAGGGTTCCCGTCGACCCACTGTGCACCCGGTCGAGCACCGCACCCCGGAAGGGCGCGAGGCCGGTGCCCGCGCTGACCAGGATCACCGGCACCGACGGGTCCTCGGGGAGGCGGAAGGACTCGCTGCCCTGCAGCACCCGGGCCTGCAGGGTGTCTCCGGGGTTCACGGTCTGGATGTAGTGCGAGGCGATGCCCTGGAATGTGCCCTCGCCGCTACGGTGAGGTGCGGCAAGCAGCGACACCATGAGGTCCACCTCACCGGGTTGGGCGGCCGCGGACGAGGAGACGGAGTAGTGGCGGGGCCGCAGAACCGGCAGCAGCTCCAGGAAGTGCTCGAAGGGCAGCTCGCAGGCGCGGTACTTCTCCAGCAGGCCCAGGACACTGTGGCCGACGACGGCCACCTGCTCGCGGATGGTCTCCGGGTCTGCCGCGGCAAGTGCGGCCAGGGGCTGCTTCTCGGGCGGGCAGGTGGTGTGCTCGGCCAGGACGGCGACCTGCTCGGGGGTGGCGGCGTCCTGCAGTTCCACGAAGTCGGTGAGCAGGCGGCGCAGGGTCAGCGGGCGGTCGACGGGCAGGACGTTGCGGCTGCGGCGGCGGGCGCGCAGGCGGATGGTGCGGTCCAGGTCGAGGCCGAAGCGGTCGGCCACGCGCTGGACGAGGGCGTCGGGGTTGCTGGGCAGGATCGCCAAGTGGTCGGCGGTGCGGTAGGTGACGCCCTCGGGCAGCCGCAGGCGCAGGAACCGCTTGGAGCGGCCGAGCTCGTGTTTCGTGTCGACGAGTTCGTACGCGTCGAGCACTTCCATCGGCTGGACGCCGTGCCGCGCGGCGAGGCCGCCGGTGACCGAGTCGGTGGCGTCCTCCAGCTCATAGAGCCCTTGGCTGTCGTCGAACTCCGCGGGCGCCGGGACCTCGCCTGGGGCGTGGCCGTAGCGCTCGAGAAGCGTTGTCCACAATTCCCCGACCCAACGGTCCACCGTTCCGGCGAAGTCGCCGGAGGCGTCGGCGGCGCCGCGTTCGAGAAGGGGGACGGCTCCGGCCGCCGCCAGGCGCTCGTCGATGAGGGTGGGGACGCGCTGGTAGGTGGCGGCCCAGTTGCGGTCGCCGACGCCGAGCACGGCGTACGGGAGGCCGGCGAGCGAGCCGGACTCCAGACCCTCCAGCCACGCCACGAACTCGGCAGCATCGTCGGTGGGCCTGCCGTTGTAGGAGGCGGCGACGATCACCAGCGGGCCGCCGGCGGGATCCAGCTTGCCGGCGTGGGCGTCGAGGGGCGCCACGGACGGTGCGAAGCCGTGGTCATCGCCGTCGGTGGCCAGGTCGCGGGCGATGCCGGCGCAGGTGCCGAGGTTGGAGCCGTGCAGCAGGGTGAGCGCGGCGCCGGAGGCCCGCCGGGTCACGCTCACGCCCCGCCCGGTTGCCGCCTCGCTCGCCGTCACGGCGGGCCGACGGCGCTCCTCGGTGGTGCGCCGGGTCAGCTTGAGTGTGAAGCCGTCGGGCTTGAGTGTGAGCGTCTGCTTGATCTTCAGCTGGTAGTCGGTGTGGTCGATCAGCCGGTAGCGGTGGACGAGGAGGCCGAGCAGCAGCGTGGCCTCGTGGAGGGCGAACTGGCGTCCGATGCAGGCGCGTTCGCCGTTGCCGAACGGCTTGAAGAGGTGGACCGGGCGCTTCTCTTCCTGTTCCTGGGTGAAGCGTTCGGGGTCGAACAGCTCGACGTTCTCGCCCCAGGCGGGGTCACGGTGCAGGGCGGGGGTGAGGACCATCAGCGTCTCGCCCTTGCGGACGGCGTACCTACTGCCGATGATGGTGTCCTCCAAGGGCTCCACGGCGTAGCCGGGCGCGGTCGGCCACAGCCGGAGGCTCTCGTTGAGCACCTGGCGGATGTAGGTGAGCTTGCCGATGTCGCCGTAGTCGGGGTCCGGAGTTTCCTCGTCTCCCCACAGCGCGTCCACCTCGGCCTGAGCACGGGCGAGGATCTCGGGGTGCTTGGTCAGGTAGTACAGGGCGAAGGACAGGGCACCGCTGGTCGTCTCGTGCCCGGCGATGAGGAACGTGATGACCTGGTTGCGGATGTTCACGTCGTCGAGCGGCCGGCCCGTCCTGGCATCCGGGGTGTGAAGCATCCGGCCCAGCAGGTCGCCGGTGCTTGTATCTCCGGACTGCTTGCGCTGCCGGATGACCTCGTCGACCAGGTCGGTCATTAGCCTGATGTCTTGGCGGAACTGCTCGGACTGCTTGCGCCTGAACCGCACCGTTCCCGGGATGGACTCGCCCTTGGTCTGGGTGAAGGCCAGGGCCCGTGCCATGGCCTCGACGAAGGAGTGCAGTTCGTCCCGGCGGAACGACTCGAAGTCGTAGTCGAAGCCGCACAGCCCGATGGTGTCGAAGGTCAGGCGGGTCATGTCCTCGGGGATGTCCACCGCACGCTGGCCGGCAGCCTGGTCCCACTTGCCGATCAAAGAGCGGGCGACCCTCAGCATGGTCGCGTGGTAGTCGCGCATCGCACCCAGAGAGAACGCCGGCATCAGAATGTCGTGGGCCTTCTGCCAGTTCGCCTCGTGGTTGAAAGCGGTGAACAGGCCGTCCCCCGCGAACTGCCGGATCTCGACCAGGTCGGGGTGCACGTTCTTGCGGAAGCGGGACTCGTCCGCAAGTTCCGTCACCAGATCCAGGCCGCCCACGACCACGGCCTCGGTGTCGAAGACGCGGAGCCTGTAGATCGGGCCGAGCTCCTTGACCTCCTTCATCAGGTGGGTCGTGGCATCGAACCCCTTCGGGAGCGCGAGGGCGTGGCCCACCAGGGGCAGGGCCGGGCGCTGTGGTATCGCCTGGGCCGTGAGGACGGGCGGCTGAGTCATGAGCGCGCCTTTCAGTTCGAGACATCGGTTCCCGCCAACGTACAGTCGACATTGTCGAGTGACCATGTCGACTGACTGTATTAAATGACACAGTCGCTTTACCGAACCGAATCGGGGTCTCGAACGTCCCCAGCCTGCCGCTCGGTTGAGGTTCCCGGCATGAGCACGATGCTCGTGGGGCGGCTTCACCGCGTGCCGCTTACGCCCGTTGATAGGCCTGCCGCCGTCGAAGCCGCGGCTGTCCGTGCCCGCGCCGCCGACATGGCTCGCCATTTCGTTCCGTTGTCGACCAGGTAGAGGACCGTGTCCAGCATCGCCCGGCGGCAGTACGCTTCCGACTGCCCACCGCGTCCCTGCAGTGGCAGTACCGGACAGACCACGGCCCACTGCACGTCTGTCATGCCTGTGGGATAGCGGCGCTCGCGCATCCCGTTACCAGCGGCGTTCCCGAACTGGTTTGCGAGGCAGTCACGCGACGGGGCGCCCGGACCGGACCCGGCCTGCACGAACGCGCAGAATTGCGACAACAGGGCCTCTTGGCACACTCGTTGGCGTGGAATCTACCGAGCCGCCAAGAGGCCTTGTTCTCATGCGCGCACCCGCCGCGATCACCCGAACGAGACTCCCGTTCGCCCAACACCGCACAGGACCGGAACGACAACAGTCACTCAGAAGCTGCAGCGGGGCGGAGTGGGGCTGGACTTCGCGACGTAGATGGTGGTCAGGCCGTTGGCGTGCTCGAGGGGGACCGTAACGGTGTCACGCACCGTCCAGGTGTGCAGCCCGCCGATGCCGAAGGTCCAGGTGCCCGTCACCTTCTGGGCGACCTTCGCCAACTCGTACCAGCCGTACTCTCCGGGCTTCACAGTGAACTTCGTCTGCTCGGCCTCACTGTGCGAGTTCGACCACACGACCTTGGCGGATACCTTCAGCTTGGCCGTGACCTTGGCGATCAGCGAGCCGACGGCCCCCGTCTCGAACCCGACCTCCAACTCGCTGCCCACCTCGTTGGAGTAGCCGGTCGTCTTGGTCCTGGTGAACACGTGGTCGAGCGGGTAAGGCGTGTCGTTGTACCACACCTCCGACCCGCAGGAACCTGGCAGCGGGGCCGCGGGGGCCTCGCTCTCCGCATTCCACGTGCAGGTGTCCGTTGACTTCTGACACGTGTTCGCCGCGTGGTCGATAGCCAGGTCCCAGACCGCGGAGTACGGTCCCGATCCAACCAACCAGAGCTGGCCGCGGGCTTCGAGCTGGCACGGTGTGGCGATGACGGGGTCACCCACCCGGGAGTTGCGCACATCGGCGCCGAAGGCGGCCAGGCACTTGCCGGAATCGACGTTGCGGACCATCAACTTGTTGCCGGGGCCAGGGTTGAAGTACCAACGCTGTGAGCCCTTGTTCTGGCAGTTCGCGGTGACGAGCACGTCGTAGCGCTCGGCGGTCGGCTGGCTGCCTACGCAAGTGCCGGTCGACTTGCTGACGATCTCGAACGTCGCGTCCGCCCGGTTCACGCTGAGCTTCCAGAAGCGGTTCTGTCCGTCGTCCACCCTGTCGACCACGACCTGTTGGTTCGACAGAGCGCCCGGGTGCAGCGCGAGCACGAAGCCTCCCGAACCGCTCAGGTGGAGTCTCATGCAGTCGAGACTCTCCTCCCCCGCCCGGCAAGACTCTGTCGACGCCGAGGCGGCATGGGCGCTCGGCGGGGAGGTGAGGCCTGCCGCCAGGGATAACAGGGCTACCGCCAGGGCGGCGACCATCCTGCGCAAGGAACTTGCGCGTGTTGCGGTTGTTGACGAGATCACAGAGCACTCCAATCCAATGCTTGTCAGCAGGTCCGGTGCTGGAGCGCACATGCCCTGCGGTTCCACGTCAGGCTCGGCACGGTTTTCCCCGACGGGTCGGGGCAGTCGCGACCACGCCGGCATGGTCACTCTACATCCAATCTAGAAGACATCTACAAGATTGCCGTCTTCGCCGCACTGGTCTGGGTGCGTGAGACAAGCTTCCGTGGCCAACGGACAGTGCGGACACGCCTTCTCGCACGTCGTTCTACCGCGAACTCGTCGCCGCCATTGCTCCCGAAGCCGATCCGGCCCGGCGAGCGGGCCAGGCCCTGTCCCGCAGCGTCGGGCGCGGTGCTGACTGCGTGCCTCGCGCCGAGGACCCAATCGGGGGACGCACTGCCCCGTCGATGCCGAACAGGCTCGCGTAGCACAAGGAGGTAGCAATGCGATCCAGGAGCACTGGCTGGGGGCGGGTGCGGGGCAGCAGGGAGGCCAGCGGCCTCTCGGGGCGAGGGAGGCGGCGGTGTGGCCGCAGTTGTGCAGGTTCTGCCGCTGCCCGGCGCCGAGAACGGCACACAGGTGAGATGGATGGTGGTGTCGGTGTGGACGCAGCCGGTGAAGACTGCTGGGCTGCTTGAGGTGTGCGGCCAAGGCGGTGGCGGCGCGCTCCGGTGTGGGCAGCCACGGCACTGACATCACGAAGCCGAACCACCACCTACGACAACCCGCAGTTCATCAGGCCAGAACCTCGATGCGTACTGCGGAACCATGCGGGTCCACCCGCGCCAGCCAGGTCGCAGAAAGCAACGCAGGGCGCGAAGGGATCAACTTCGGCACTTGACGCTGCCGCAGCACGCGCTCGCCCTGGCTGACCCGGATGCGGAGCAACGTGGCGAACACCCGCCGGTGCAGGTACAGCTTGCCACGTGCGGCTAGGTCGTGTCCGATGGGTCGCGTGACGCTCCCGTTGGGGACTCGTTCCGTGAGGCATGGGGCGGGGAGATCTTTCGGATGAAGAGTGGGCTCGTCTGGAGCCGCACTTGCCGGCGAATCGCGGACGAGGAGGACGCTGGCAATGCCACCGTCGGGTGATCAACGGGATTCTGTTCCGACAGCGGACCGGCCTCCCCTGGCGGGACCTGCCTCCCTGCTTCGGTAGCTGGAAGACGGTCCACGACCGTCATCGAAGGTGGTCGGCGGACGGCACGTGGGAGAGAATTCTGCGGGCCGTCCAGACCGACGCCGATGCCGAGGGCCGGATCGACTGGAGCATGGTCAGCGTCGATTCCACGACCTGCCGCGCTCATCAGCACGCGGCTGGCGCCTCCACCCGCGCCCCGAAGATCCCGGGTCGACGCAGGAGCCCGGCGCGTCACCGTCCCGATGAGGCCCTGGGACGCTCGCGAGGCGGGCTCACAAGCAAGATCCACCTCGCCGGAGAAGGCGGGTGCCGCCCGCTCGGGTTTGTCATCACGCCCGGCCAGTGGGGGGACGCACCGCAGATGATTCCCGTTCTGGAAGAGATCCGTGTGCCCCGGCAGGCTGGTGGACGACCACGTACCCGGCCCGACCATGTCGGGGGCGATAAGGCGTACTCGTCACGCCGCAATCGGCGTCACCTGCGCAAACGTCAGATCAAGCACACGATCCCCGAGCCGAGAGACCAGCGGGCCAACCGCCGGCGCCGCGGCAGCCAAGGCGGTCGGCCCACAGGGGTTCGACAAGACGATCTACCGGCGCCGCAACGAAGTTGAGCGGACCATCAACCGGCTCAAGAACTTCCGGGCCGTCGCCACACGCTTCGACAAACGGGCATACGTCTTCCACGGGACGGTCACCGTGGCCGCGATCCGCCTATGGCTCCGCCCGAAGTGAAGCTCCCCGTTCAGAGATCCTCGGCACCCGGGTAGTGGAGGCGAAGTTCGCTGAGTACGCGCTCGTCGACAGCCCTGACATCCCACAAGGAGCTGTCGAATTCGGTCAGGACAAGCACCAGCTCGTCCCCGGCGAACCCACATACTTCAGCGTCGATCAACTGAAGGAAGGGGGTCGTCAACGACAACAGCGTCAACGTGTCCATGCCGGAGTCTGCGGACCTTCTCTCCATCTCGACACAGCGAGGATCGACGATCTCGTCAAGTTCGACGCGCCAGGTCAGGTCCAGGCCGAAGCTGCCGAGGCGAACCAGCAGCTCGGCCAGGGTCACGTAGTGCTTTCCGCGCCAGGCACGAAACGTGATCCCCTTCATCCCCGCCTCTGCTTCGGCTGTATAGCGCGACATGCGACCCCCTTCGTTCAGCGAACACTAGGCCACAGCCCTGATCGGCTCACACGACCCATCGGACAGTCCCTAGCTCCGCTGCCGAACCACCGATCCGCTGCGGGCTCACCCAGGCCAGCGCTTCACCCACTTCGATCGGTACACCCACGCCGGCAGCCTGGGAGGATCAGTCGGTCAGCCATCGGGCAATCACACCGCCGTCGTGCTGGCCACCCAGGGCTGCAACGTCCGCGGTCTCCATCTGGAGACCAGGGTCGTGCTGGCCACCCAGGGCTGCAACGTCCGCGGTCTCCATCTGGAGACCAGCCGGCCTTGTGAGCCCAGCGGCTCGCGCTGCGCGATCAGTCCCTTTCGCCACGGGCACCGAGTTCGTCGAGGGTGACGCGGTGGAGGCGGACCCAGACCCGGGCCCGCCTCGACTGGGCAAGGCGTCGGTAGGCTGTCTGCCAGCTCGGGCCGAACACTCGGGTCATGTCCCTTGTAGTGGTGTAGCCGATCTTTCGATGGTGTCGGGCAGGCGGGTCGCGGTGTCTGGATAGAGGCTGTCCATGCTTTCGACGGAGAGGTAGCGGCGGGGGAAGGCGATCCATTCGTCGTGGAGTTCGGTGAGGACGGCGGTGGCCAGGCGGCTGACGGCGGCGGTGTTCGGGAAGACCTGGACGACGTCGGAGCGTCGTTTGATTTCGCGGTTCAACCGTTCGAGCGGGTTGGTCGACTGGATCTTCTTCCAGTGCTGGTGCGGGAATTCGGCGAATGCGGTCAGGTCTTCCTTCGCCTCGAGGAGCATGGTTTTGACCTTGGGGAACTGGCCGCCGAGCATGTCGGCGACGGTGTCGAGGTGGGTGCGGACGGCTTCGGCGGTGGGCTGGGCGAACAGGGTCCGGATGGTCGCGGCGACCATTTCCGCGGAGCCCTTCGGGATCACGGAGAAGACGTTGCGGACGAAGTGGACGCGGCAGCGCTGCCAGGCAGCGCCGATCATGACTTTCCGGATCGCTTTGACCAGGCCGCTGTGGCTGTCGGAGATCACGAGGCGGACGCCGGTCAGGCCGCGTTCTCGCAGGTGACGCAGGAACTGGGACCAGAAGGCCTCGGTCTCGCTGTCACCGACCATCACGCCGACGACCTCGCGGCCGCCGTCTTCGGTAACGCCGGTGGCGATGACGATGGCCTGGGAGACGATCCGGTGCTCGACGCGTGCTTTGACGTAAGTCGCGTCGAGGAACAGGTAGGGGAACCGGATGTGGTCCAGCGGTCGGGTGCGGAAGACCTCGAGTTGTTCGTCGAGGCCGGCGCAGATCCGGGAGACCTCGCTCTTCGATATACCGGTGTCCGAGCCGAGGGCTTTGACCAGGTCGTCGACGGAGCGGGTGGACACGCCGTGGACGTACGCTTCCATGACCACGGCGTAGAGGGCCTGGTCGATCCGGCGCCGGCGCTCGAGCAGGCTGGGAAAGAAGCTGCCGGCCCGAAGTTTGGGGATCGCGAGTTCCAGGTCACCGGCCTGCGTGGTGAGGGTCTTGTCCCGGTGTCCGTTGCGATAGGCGGTGCGGGCCTCGGCGTGTTCACCCCACTCCGCACCGATCCTCGCGGTGGCCTCGGCCTCGATCAGTTCCTGCAGCAGGCGTTCGGCGACCTCGCGGACGAGTTCAAGACCGTCCGCCGAACGTAGTGACTCGAGCAGGCGAAGTAGGTCATGCTGGGACAAGGCCACCGTGCACTCCTTGGGTTGAACTGCCCGTTCACCAAGGACATTTGCACGGTGGCCTGCCCAGTTTTAGGGAGCATTCACCAACAGCCGATGCACGCGGGCACACCACGGCGGCGCACATCCCAGCCGAGATCAGTTACACCACTCAGCGGGACACCATCAACACTCGCGGCAGCTGCCGTCAGGTGCAGCCCGAGGTTCCCACAAAATCCATCGCGGCCAAGGCCTCGCGATTACCCGCTCGACGCCAGCCGCCACCCTGCGGACGTGGACGTTGTGACCTCTGTCGTCCGTACCACCCGCCGGAACAACACCCACTGCTCGTCCGGCACCAGTAACTCACGTGAGCGGACAGCACTTACGGTCCGCAGCGAGGTGGATTTTGCCGGTAAGTTGGCCCCGGGACCAGCCGAGCACTGCTTCCTTGAGGCGAAGCCCGCGGCGGCGCTGCGTGTCCCAGGCCAAGCCGGCGCAGGCGTTGCAGTCGACGCCGCAGACGGAGCTCAAATGATCCAGGCACGTGTGGGCACAACAACGACGGCGCGCGTGCCGGACGCACCGTTTGACGGGTAGAGCTGAACCAGCATTCCATGCCTGGAGGCCAGCCTCCCGACCACGAAGAGTCCCATGTGGGAATAGACCCCTACATCAACCGCAGGCGGCATCCTGAGTTTATCGTTCAGACCCTTAATCACATCCGGCGCAATACCTACCCCCCTGTCGAGAATCTCAATGGCCAATCGTCGATCAGGGTAAAGAATCACAGTCATCAGGACTTTGAAATTCTCAACGGAGAACTTCGTAGCGTTCTCAAGCAGCTCGGCTATCAGGTGCATGAGATCAATGACTACCGCGCCCTCTATTCGCACATTGGGGATATCCTTCAGTTCCACTCGAGAGTAACTCTCCACCTCCGAGATGGCAGCGCGGAGCACATCGATCAAAGGAATTGACCCAGGCACCAGGCGCCGCCCCGCCGAATCATCACCCCCGAGTACTAGCAGATTCTCTCCATTCCTCAAAATGCGAGCGGCCAGGTGGTCGACCTCAAATAGACGCTCAAGCCGAGCTTCGTCCATCTCGGTTCTTTCCAGTTCCGAAATCAAGCCAACTTGCTGCGTGACCAAATGCTGATTTCGACGTGACATATTGACCAGGATTGCGTTTATATTGCCCCTGAGAAGAGCTTGCCCTGCGGCCAGATCAACTGCTTGAAAATGTAGGCCGTCAAACGCTCTGGCCAGCTCTGCTATCTCATCCGACCCATCAACCGAAATCGGTGCAATAACAGTGTCAATAGCCTCAGACGTCACACTGGAGAGGGAAGCGACAACATCAGGCAAGGACTGATTTGCGATGCGATGGACGGAGTCACGAAGAATTGTCAACCTGGAAACCATAGAGCGAACCATCGCCAGGGCAAGCGTTGCGGTAATCAGGAGAGCAAGCAACATGGCAAGCACTTCGTCAATGAGAGCCTCTTTTGCTTCCCGTGTGCTGTCCGACGCAAAATGGACAGCTCTGGCAGTTAGCATACTCTCGATTTCCCAGCTTTCGTCGAATTGAACGCTTGCACCCTCCATCCAGCGATCAGGGGTGACCCCTTGGGAGGCGAGCTGCTGGTTGCTCAGGCCGGCCCCTACGTGCCTCACCATCTGCTCCATCCCGGGGGAGGTGAGATCCGAGCGCGGACTCGCCTCGAACTCGCCCCCCGAGGAACTCGACAGCTCCTTTCTGGCTATTTGCGCAAGCGATTGATACCCGACGCTCCTGGCCGCTTGGGTGTGGCGAGTGACTGGGTCACCGGAATTACGGACATCCAGCAGCATATGCATGACAATCGCCCGATTGATCGAAATCGCTTCCTTGGCCAGAGCGATCGCATACACCGCGCGCGCATCCGAGGTGACACTACTTCCGGTACCTAGACTCAACTCATTGGTCAGAGCAAGGAGGGATGTCACGATATCCGAATACGCCTCCTCCGTATCCACCCCGGGAGCAAGGTATGCCCGCGCTCTCACTTCAGGAAGTCCGGACAGAAGACGGTCCACCTCCACAAGGCGATCATGCAGTCTCCCTGCACTCGGCGCCACTTCTGTATGTTGCTTGAGAGTGGATATGGAAGCACTGGTGACCCGATAAAGATCTCCAACCAGGCCACCGTCTCGCTTACCTGCAATGAGCGGACTCACAGATAGGTCTCGTTCGCGCTCGAGATGATGGGCCACAAGCGTTGCCGCCTGAACCAGCCTGGCAGTCCGCTCTGCGGTCGAAGCCGACCGCCATTCAGCTTGATTATCTCGCAGCCGCAGGCCGCCAAAAGCCACGGCGAGCAGAACAGGAACGAGCAGGGATATAGATATTTTGGTGGGAAGCCGCTGCTTCTCCCAGAACCCTTTCCGAATGACACGGCTGCCGAGCGAGCGAATCTGGCGGTACAGTCGCTTAGCGCGCACGGTCTCGTAATAATTCTTGAGCATTCATCGACCTCCGACTTCTAGTCGCACAGCATTCGAAGATCGGCCGCGGCATTTTCCCACTCTGGCGCGCCACAGGTTGGGCGCAAGATGGCGAACCGCCCACATTGACAGGGAAAATGACTCAGCCCGGATGATGAGTTCACTTTCCTTCGGGCGCCGATATCGACCATCAGCCGCATGCCTTACCGAGGCCGGCCCGGGTGACTCCCCCAGTTGAGCTGCTCCAGCTCATCCACGTGCAGGTCGGAGGTCGCGCCCTGGCAGCACGACCCGCCCCTGCCAAGGGTCGGTGTGGGGTGGCGCGCTGCCGCATGGTGCGGGTGGCCAGGCTGGCGCAGCAACGCATTGCTGGGGGGATCAGAGGCCGCACCCCACGGCTCGGACCGGTGGAGGACCCCTCGCGACGTCCAGAGCTTCGCCCCACGGTCGTGAGGTGCATCCTGCGATGCCGACCCGCTGCTGTTGGAGCGGATGGCGGTAGAGTAGCCAAATATTGAAGGCTTCTTCAAGTCTTCGAGGGGTCCCTCTCGCCTGATCGCCAGCTGGGCCGAAGCATGCCCCCTGAGCATCACCGTGGCCCCGCGATCCCTTACGGATTGCACGACACCTCGCGAGCTGGGCGTGGTTGGAGGTGCGACGTGGCACCTTGGCTCATCGCTCATGGCCGCCGGGTCGGAACGGGTGCAGCGATCATCAGCGACAGGAGCGTCACGGCCTGTCGGCCATGATGACCACTGAACTCGACCCCGAAATCCGCCCGTTGTGGCACGAACGGCACCAGGCCAGGCCCGTCTCACAGCCTCGGAAGCGGGCTGCCGACCGGCGCCAGAAACCCATGCCCTGGCGCGGTCCTTGAGACCCGACACCGGGCCCGAACCACCGGGTACCGCTCCCCGCCCAGCCCGAACCGAAACCACCCGAACACGGAACCCGGCACACAGCACACTCCCCACACCACATCCCAGCCGGACACCCCAACAACCAGCGAACCTGAAGTCGCCCGGGAGGCGGAGGGGGCTCGTGCGGATCCGGTCCGGCAGGGTGTGGGGTGGGGTCCGGGGTCTGCTGGTGGCCGTGGTGGTGGGTGACCCCGCGCAGGGCGGGCAAAATCTTGCCTCCGTGTCATCAGGGCAGTCCAAGAGCGGTTCGAGCGAGGTCGAGACAGCACTCCGGAGCGCTCACCGCCGAACCCCGACCCCTTCCCACTCGGGCCCGCTGTCACCGGAGCGCGGCGAAGCCGCTGTGGGCGACATCAGGACTGCGGTGTCTCCGTCTCCCGGGACGCAAAACCAGCGACGCCCGCAACTGGTGATTGCTGATGTGATCACGGCGTTGGAGCGCTCCCAGCCATCCCTCTTCGTCGGGCTCAGCCCGGCGCGCTTACGGGGAGCTGGTGACGACTCTGAAGCGTGAGGGACAGACGCGTTGAGCAAGAGTCGGCGGTGGAACTTGTCACTGGAAGAGCAGGTTGTGCTGGTCAGACGTACGACGGACCAACTTGACGGTGCGTGAGCCAGCCCCGGTGTTCGGGGTGCCCAGGGCGGGTCAGGTCTTGCCGGCGACTGCGCGCACCCGACTCGTGCCACCTCGTGCAGTCCGCGCAGTACCCGGCATTCATCCAGAGCGGTTGACTGAGGGCTTGGCCTTGAGGTGCTCTTCCCACGCTGAATGCTCTTGATCGTCCATGGCGAACGCTATGAACAGGGCGCGGAATGCAGCGCTCGCCGCCTCAACGTCGTCGGCCCGAGGGCCGACAAGGTGGTACAGGTTCAGTCCCTCGGCCAGGGCTGCAAATGCGCGTGCGCCAGCCGCTGGCCGCCTGGCACCTGCTGATCGCAAGGCCACTTCGGCAACATGTTCCATACTCCGAACGATGCCGGCCAGCGCGTCGGACTGACTCGGGCTCCGCACAGCGTGAAGGAGTACTTCGTAGCGGGCCAGTTCCAGTGCCTGCGAGTACGTGGTCAAGAGCTTGGAGAATTCGGCAGCAACCTCCGCCGGGCTGGCCCTGCCGCCCTCGAAGCGCTGAGCGAGGGCTTCCAGATGGGTGTTGAGGTTCTCCGCGATGAGCTGTATCGCTTCGACGGCCAGCTGGTCGATCGTGCCGAAGAAGTAGGAGACGGAAGTGAATGGACACCCCGCGCGTTCGGTAACTGCGCGGTGAGTGAGGCCCGCGATACCTTGCTCCGCCAGGACCTCGAGTGCGGCGTTCAGGAGCTCTTCTCGGCGGCGCGCGCCCTTGGCGTAGCGCTTCTCAGGATTGGGCATGCTTCCAGTCTAGCAATGTTGTAGACATCTTCAACATTAGGAGCTAGGGTTGAGAGGTGCCGCCCCTCTAGCACAGCCCCCCAACTGCTACGCGCGGTGGCCAATCGGTTGCACGCAGTGTCGCGCGCCGCCCTCCGCAGATCCTTCACCTCCATCGGGAGGGACGTCATGGCGTTTTATCACACCTCTCAGGACGCCGGCTTCGCTGTGATCTATTTGCGGTGTTACCCGTATGACATGTGGCGTATGGAACCACATCGCAACGCCTTGGCCCACCTGGCTGAACTCCTGGGGCACCCTGAGCCGCCGGTCTATCTGGACAACGGATATCGCTCGGGTGTAAAGCTGCCAGCGCTCGAACGGGTGATCGCTCTCGCCGGGGCAAAAATGTGCCGGCTTCTCCTCGTTCCCGGTCCGTTTGTCTTCTCGATCTACGAGAGAGAAGCACGTTCCATCACTCGCCGCATCACCGCGGCAGGGTGCAACGTGGTGCAACTGCCCTAACAATGCGCAGGACTCACGGGTCGCCACAAGCTGGGCGTGGTTGGCGGTGGGACGTGGCACCTTGGCTCATCGCTCAATTGCCGGTCGGAACGGGTGCAGCGATCATCAGCGACAGGAGCGTCGCGGCTTGCCGGCCATGATGACCACTGAACTCACCCCCGTATCAAAGCCGTTGTGGCACGAACGACATCAGGCCAGGCCCGTCTCACAGCCGCGGAAGCGGGCTGCCGACCAGCGCCAGACATCAGGCGACCAGCTCCTCGCCAGGCCGTCCATCTCAGCCATCACGACATCCCGGCCTGCCTCCACACCACGTCCCAGCCGGACACCGCAACAACCAGCGAACCTCGCCCAGCACCGCGGCCACCATCAGGCCCCGGCCCCCATGCCGTGACACCACGTCCCCCACTATGCCTGGGCCGAGGGTGCAGGGCCTGCCTCACCGGGCCCTGCACCGCGATCCCGCCGCGGCGGCACCAGGGGCACCGGCAGCATGACCGTCAGCCGCAATGCCCCAAAGGCGTCAGCGGGCACTACCGGGCAAACGGGAGCGACCGGTGCCATCCTCAGGTACGGTCTGCCTTGCTCGGGACGGAAATCCTGCTCATCCTTGTTGGGCCATAGCGCCATTGCCCGTTCCGCTTGCGCGGTGATGGTCAGCGCGGGATTCACGCCCAGGTTGGCTGAGACGGATGCTCCGTCCACCACCGAAATGCCGGGGTAGCCGAAGAGACGATGGTACGGGTCGATGACGCCGTGCTCCGCGTCTTGGCCGATCGGGCAGCCGCCGAGGAAATGCGCGGTCAGGGGGGTTCCCATCAGTTCGCCAACGTTGCTGCTCGCGGTGCCGTTGATGGATCGCGCGAGCAGTCTGGCGCCCTCTGCGGCCTCGGGAATATGGTCCGGATTGGGCTCGCCGTGCCCCTGCCGTGCGGTGAGCAGGCCCTTACCCAGCCCTTTGGGCCTGAGGCAGGTGGTCAGCGAGTTGTCGTGGGTCTGCATGACCAGTCCGACGATGGTCCGCTCCGACCAACGGCGGTAGTTGATCATGTGGACCGCATCGCCGGGCCTGCGCAGGTTGGCTCCGATGAACTGCACCCAGCGCGGCAGTCTTCCCCCGTACGGGATTTGGAGGATGGACAGCGGGGCCATCGCGTTTGAGCCCTTGCCGTACCGCACCGCTTCGATGTGAGTGGTCTCATCGGGGTGGATGGAGGAAGTGATCGCCACTCCCCTGCTGAAGTCCACCCGCTTACCGGAGTCCACCTTGGGGCCGCTGTGCTTCCTGCGATAGAGCCGGTCCGAGGTCGTGGCCCCCACCAGCGCCTCGGAGTTGGTACGGGTCAGTTCACCCAGCTTGGGCGAGATGCGCGGCAACAGGCCGGTGGCCCGCATCCGATGCAGCAGTGTCTGGGTGCCGTAGGTGCCGGCCGCGATCACAACCTGCCGTGCGCGGAGCACCGTTTGCCGCCCCTTGCGGCGCTGGTCGGTAGGGACGGTGGTGACACGGTAGCCACCGCCACCGGGCTCCTCGGCGACCGCGACGGCTGTGGTCATCGCGTGCACCACCGCGCCGGACTTCTCGGCGAGGTGCAGGTAGTTCTCATTGAGGGTGTTCTTGGCGCCGTAACGGCAACCTGTCATGCATTCACCGCACTCGGTGCACGCCTTGCGGGACGGTCCCACGCCCCCGAAGTACGGGTCCGGGGCAGACTGGCCGGGATCGACGCGTACCGCTCCACCGGCGTCCTCACCGTCACCGAAGAACACCCCTACGGAGGCCATGCGGAAGGTATCGCCGACTCCCATCTTCTCGGCCACGTCCTGGAGGTGGACATCGCAGGGGGTCATGGTCCGGGTGGGCCGCACCCCAAGCATCCGCTGCGCTTGGTCGTAGTACGGTTTGAGCTCTTGCGCCCAGTCGGTGATGTGCCCCCACTGCGGGTCCCGGAAGAACGCTGCGGGCGGCACGTAGAGGGTGTTCGCGTAGTTCAGCGACCCGCCACCCACGCCCGCGCCGGCGAGCACCATCACCTTGCCCAGGAGATGGATGCGCTGGATGCCATAGAAGCCCAGCGCCGGGGCCCAGAGGTAGTTGCGCAGGTCCCAGGAATTCTTCGGCAGGGTCTCGTTGGTGAAGCGGCGGCCGGCCTCCAGGACACCCACGCGGTAGCCCTTTTCGGTGAGGCGTAGCGCCGACACGGATCCGCCGAAGCCGGAGCCGATGACGATGACGTCGTAGTCGAGGGCAGGGACGTCCCCGGCCTCAGCTGCTTCGGAGTGAGCAGTCTGCTCATAGGCGTGCTTCTCTGATGACATTGGTACCTCCATCGGCTGCCTCGGCCGGGGGTGGATCGTGCTCGGCGACGGCGTGCTGTGTGAGTAGTGCTGGCTGGGAAAGGGCCCGGGGCCCTCTCTTGCGGATCTTGTTGGCCGGGCCCGCGTGCTCCGGTGCCGTGCATCTCAAGGCGGAGGTGTCTCCCTGTACTGGACGTACCGGGGTGTTCCAACAGCGCCGCGAGGTGCGGTGTTGCACGGCGCAGGCGCGGCAAGATCCGAAAGTGATGGCCCAGGCGCGTCGTCAGGGAGCCTCACACCGGAGCCGGTGGCTGAGTGTCAGCGGAAGTGGATCGCCTTCATCGCGTGCAGGCTTCGGCTGAGGAACGACGCGTACTTCTCATCGTTCATGCCGAAGGCGGGGCCGAGCGGGAGCAGGCGCTGGTGAGCAATGGTTTGCGCTTCTGTGTACTTCATTATGCCTTCGGAGCCATGGCGGCGGCCCAGGCCCGAGTCGCCCATGCCGCCCATCGGGGAGCGGACGCTGCCGTAGGCGGCGGCGTAGCCCTCGTTGACATTGACCGTTCCGGCCCGGAGGCGGGCGGCGACCGCCCGGGCGCGGCGCCCGTCGGTGGACCAGACGCTGGCGTTGAGTCCGTACATGGAGGCGTTGGCGAGCGCGACCGCCTCGTCCTCGTCGGCAAACCGGTAGACGGAGACTACTGGGCCGAAGGTCTCTTCCTCGTGGATCGCCATCCGTGTGCTGACGCCTTCCAGGATGGTGGGCTCGTAGAACAGCGGGCCGATCTCGGGCCTGTGGCGGGCACCGGTGATCACCGTGGCCCCTTTGTCGACGGCGTCTTGGACGTGGCGGGTGACGGTTTCCAGCTGGCGTCTGGAGACCAGGGATCCCATGTCTGCGCCGTACCCCAGCGGGGTACCCAGCCGCATGGCCCTGGTCCGGGCGGCGAAGCGGCTCAGGAAGTCGTCCGCCAGTGATGCGTGTACGTACAGCCGCTCTATGGAGACGCACAGCTGGCCTGCGGAACTGAAGCAGGCGCGGACCGCGCCGGCCGCCGCTTTGTCCAGGTCCGCGTCGTGGAGCACCAGCATGGCGTTCTTGCCGCCGAGTTCCAAAGAGCAGCCCACCAGCCGGGCAGCGGCGCTGCGAGCGACCTCGCGGCCGGTGCGGGTGGAGCCGGTGAAGGAGACGTAGTCGGCGCGTTCGACGACGGCGGGGCCGATGACGTGGCCCTCGCCGACGACGACCTGCCACACCTCGGCCGGGAGGCCGGCCTCGATCAGCAACTCGCGCGCCCACAGGGCGGTGAGCGCGGTCTGGCTGTCCGGTTTCATCACCACGGCGTTTCCGGCGACGAAGGCGGGCAATGCGTCCCCGACCGAGAGCCCCAGCGGGTAGTTCCAGGGCACGATCTGGCCCACGACCCCGCGCGGCTGGCGCAGCTCGGTGACCTTGGTGAGGTACGGGATGACTCCCAGGTGTGCCTTGGGGCGCAGATAGGCGGACGCGTTGCGCCCATAGTGGCGGGCGGCGACGCAGACGCCCTGGATCTCCTCGTGGGCGTGCAGCCGTGTCTTGCCGGTCTCCAGCTGAATGATGTCCAGGGCCTCCGACTGCCGACGCAGCAGCAGGTCGTGGAAGCGGAGGAGGACCGCGGCCCGATGGCGGACCGGGGTGGCGGCCCAGGCTTGCTGGGCGTCGCGGGCCCGCGCGAAGGCGGTGTCCACGTCCGCCGGGGTCGATACGGGCAGGTCAGCAAGCTTTCCCCCGGTGAACGGGCAGTAGCTGGCGGTGAGGCCCGCAGTGCCCGAGGCGCCTGAGACCGCGTGGCGCGTCCCGGTCACCACGCCGCGTACGAGGCGGGCGACCAGCTCGGGTGTAACAACGTCGAGAGCCGTCCGGCCGGGATCGGCAACCGGATTGCCGTGGGTGGACACGTCGCCCCGGGCGCCGTCGAGTTGGGCGTCACTGGCAGGTGTGCTGTGTGCTTTCATCGTGGTCCGTTCGTGTCCAGATAGAGGACGGGGCCGGCCCCCAAGCGTCCTATGGCGTTCAGGGCGAGCAGGGCGGCCATCGACTTGGCGGTGTAGACGGGTTCGAGAATGAGGTCTTCTGTATCCGCGGCCAGTTGCTGTGCGTGTTCTCCGTCCTCTGTCGCGTGGCCGTAAGCCGGCCCGAGCCAGTCCCGTACGACGATCAGGCCGTTCCTGCGGATGTCGGTCGGCGGAAGGTCCGCTCCGAGCGACACGAGTACCTTCTTGGTGCGGCACGCCAGCCGGACGAGGCTGGGTGGGTCCAGTCGCAGCGTGTCGTTGACGACGACGGCGACCACCTTGGTGTTGTGCAGGCCGCACAGTTGGAGGCCGAGCAGCAGTCCCGCTGCCGTGCCTCCGGATCCGACGGCGGTGACGATGTGCGACGGTTCGGGGAGAGCTTCGCAACGTACCTGGTCGGCGATTTCCAGTGCTGCCTCGACATAACCGAGTACGCCGATGGGTGACGAACCACCCGGTGGGATGAAGTAAGGCAGTCGGCCGCCAGTCGTATGGCGGGCGGCCAGGAAGGGCGCCAGCGCGAGGGTTCTCGCCTTCGTGTGCGTGAAGTGCAGGGTCGCACCGCTCTGCTCCAGGCGTGCGAGCTGCGCGCGTACGTGGTCGTCGACGGGCTGGTCGATCAGGGCGAGTGCCGTGTGCAGGCCCTGGTCGCGTGCGTACAAGGCGGTCGCCAATCCCCAATTGGTTCCCAGGCCGCCCACGGTCAGGATTGTGCGCCGGCCTTGACGGAGGGCGTCAGCCAGCAGCCATTCAAGTTTGCGTACTTTGTTGCCGCCCCATCCACCATCGCCGAAGGCGCCCTCGCACTTCATCCACAGGGGCGCGGCTCCAGTGGACAGGCCCGGCAGGCGACGCACAGGTGTGGGAGCCGATCCCAGGCGTAGGTGAGGCAGTGCCTCGCGCAGCGCCGGGAAATGCTGGTGCAGAAGCGGGACCGAGGGGCTCATGCCGGTTCACCTGCACCGACCGGGCGGCCCAGGACGCGCCTGATGTGATCGTTGGTGAACACCCCGTGAGGGTCGAGGCGGGCTCGCACTGCCTGGAAGCGGTCCCAGTGTGGATACTGGCGGCGCAGCATTTCGGCGTTGAGGAAATGCCGCTTGCCCCAGTGCGGCCGTCCACCGAAGTCGATCATGGCCTGCTCCACGGTCCGAAAATACTGCTCCCATGGGATGCCCGCGAACTGGTGCACGGCGATGTAGCAGGTCCCACGGCCGCCCGCCGGACTGAGGTAGGCATCGTCGGAGGCGACGAAGCGGACCTCCAGCGGAGCGGGCACATCGAACTCGCGCCTCTCGGCGATCTTCATGACGGTCCGCACCGCCTCGGCGGCGTACTCACGCGGGATTGCATACTCCATCTCGGTGAGGGGTACGCGGCGTGGCGTGGCGAATACCCGGTAGGAACGGTCGACGTACCTGGTCGTTCCTGAATAGGCCGAGGCCAGCCGGTTCAGCGCCGGAATCCACCCTCTACGTGCTCGACCGAGCAAACACACACCCAAGTAGGCATGATTTGTCAGGAGCACGTCATGACACCATGCCCCGGCTCTTGATCGCGGACGGGGTGCGGCCGAGGTCCGGTTCCAGGTCTTCGTCATGGCCAGCTCGCTGTGCGGGAAGGCGAAGAAGCCGAAGTGGTCGTTGCTGTCGACGCGCTCGTCGAGGCTGCGCAAAACCGTCTCCAACGGCGCAGTCGTGTCCTCGGCACTGAGAGTGAAAGCCGGCACGGCCTGCAGCGTCACTGCAGTGACGACACCGAGGGCACCCATGCTCACCCGCGCGGCCCGCCAGGCGTCGGGATCCATGCCCTCACCGACTTCCAGGATGCTGCCGTCAGCGAGGGCGAGTTGAATCGATTTCAAGCCTGCGGACAGGTTGGGCAGCGTCATGCCGGTGCCGTGGGTGCCCGTCCCTGTCGCGCCGGCGATCGACTGCACATCGATGTCGCCGAGGTTCGCGAACGCGAGACCGTGGTCGTACATCACCGCACTGAGCGCTCCCAGCGATATTCCGGCCTCGACACGTACCAGACCGGTCGCCGGGTCGATGTCGAGCACGCGATTCATGCGCTCCAGCGACAGTAGGGTTCCATCGGTCAACACGCCGTCGGTGAAGGAATGCCCGGCTCCCGCCACCCGGACCGTACGGCCGGCCGCTGCCGCACGGCCAATAGCCTCTGCTACCTCCGCCGGAGCCCCAGGCCTCTCGAACACCGCTGGGCGACAGCTTTGATCACCCGCGAAATTCGTCCACACATGCCCCTTGTTCATGGCCACTCCTCAACAAAGCCCGCACCACAGGGAGGATCGCCGACGCGACGTCGAGCCACTGGCCCGAGTGGTCACCATCGCGACCACGCCGACGTCTCCACTCTACAGCCAATTTAGAAGATGTCTTCAAGATTTTGACCCCGCGACACTGCAGCGTCCCGCTCCGGGCACCGGACAACCTGTCCTGCCGCCACGCCCTCGCCCCCCGTTACGTTCTATGCGGTCCTGCAAGAGGGCCGCCGACCTTCCGGGCCCGGCATGGCTGTGTCCCCCTGTCGGTCGATGACCTGAGGAGCGGTGTCACCGGACCCGAGGGGCGCCGCTGGAGACGCTGACGAGAGGTCCGACCACCGCCTGGCCTGGCGCAATGCCCGGCCGCTTGCGGGTGGCAGGTCTGCAAAACGTGGGTGCGCGAGTACGGCGCCGCCACACCGGCCCCACGCAGTCAGCCCGCTGCGTCGTGGCGGCCGAGACCGAGGAGCAGCGGGCGGGTCAGGGTGCCAGTGATCGACTCAGTGGTGCCCCGCCTTCTGATCTTGGTCCACCCCCGACATCTACCCAAATATCGGCTGGTCAGGGGCTTGATCACCAAACCCTTCACCCCGGACACGCCCGTCCAGGACTCCAACCATCCCCGCGCCTTGGCCAGGTCCGTCGTCATGGGGCACAACGTCCATGGGGCCGTCAGGGCGCGCTCGGCGAACAGTCCTTCCAGCTGTGCGCGCCGCTCGACGTACCGGCGCGCGAGGAGCTCCTGGCCGTCCAGCTGCAAGAGGTCCGCCCCGACTGTGGACAGCTGCCCGGCGGAGGCCAGGCCGGGGAGCCCTCCGGAAGAGTGGTCCACGCCGGGGCCTGGAGCTTGGCTGCCATGCGGGCAGCGGCCTCGAACGTCCGGCGGCTCTGCTCCATCGTGGCGAGGTCGGTGGCGGCTCCCGAATCGGGCCCGCCTTGCGCCGCCTCCGGTCCGGTCTCGGCTGCGGGCTGGACGTGGCGGGCACCGCGACGGTGTGCGGCAGGGACCTCGAGCTCAAGCGGCTCGAACGGCGCACCGCGTGCCACCGGCCGCACCCTCACCCACGCCGCCTCAGCTGCGGCCCTGGCCCCGCTCTGCCAGCCTGAAGGTGGTGAAGGCGCCGAACCGCCTCCTGCGGTTCGGGGTCGGTCTCGTGGTCAGCGGGCGACTAGGACTCCCAACAGACGGGCCACCTCGGCCGCGACCGTGTCCCGTGCGGGGCCCAGGTACGCGCGCGGGTCGGCGACGTTGGGGGCCGTTCGCAGACGGTCCCGCACGGTGCGGGTGAAGAGCTTGTTGAGGTGGGTGGAAATATTGACCTTCGTCATTCCTGCGGCGACGGCCTTGGCGAGGTCGGCGTCGTCGACGCCGGAGGAGCCGTGCAGGACGAGTGGAAGGGACTGTGTGGCGTTAAGGGAGCACGTCTGACCTGCGTTTTCACAGCAATCCCTCGGGATATCACCACACTTGGTGTGCCCGGAGTAGCCCCAGGTCACCCCGTGGATTCCCCGATCTTGCGCACCGCCAGGTGCCCGGGAGTGCCCGGAATCCGACGGTGTGTCAGAACCGAGGCATGCCGCCCCGATGGGGCCGCTGCGGTCCCTAGTGTGATGCGCCAGAAATCCTGATGGTTAGTTCTGCTCTGTTTGCTGGTTGGCGGTTCCGACCTTGCCGAGGTAGTCGGCGAGGGAGTTGAGGATCTCGTCGGCGGTCTTGGTCCAGGTGAAGGGCCGTGGATTCTCGTTCCAGGTGTCGATCCACGCAGCGATGTCGTCCTCCAGGGCCTTCACGGACCGGTGGACGCCGCGGCGGATGAGTTTGTCGGTCAGCAGGCCAAACCACCGTTCGACCTGGTTCATCCAGGAGGAACCGGTCGGCGTGAAGTGGACGTGGAAACGCGGGTGCTTGCCGAGCCAGGTCTTGATCTCGGCGGTGTTGTGGGTGGCGTAGTTGTCACACACCAGGTGCACCTCGAGCTCGGCGGGCACCGCCTTGTCGATCCGGATCAGGAATTTCTTGAACTCGATCGCCCGGTGGCGGCAGTGCAGCGCCGATATGACAGTGCCGTCAGCGATGTTGAAGGCGGCGAACAGGCTGGTGATGCCGTGCCGGTAGTAGTCGTGGGTCCGGCGTTCGGGCATGCCCGGCATCATCGGCAAGACCGGCTGGGAGCGGTCCAGAGCCTGGATCTGGGACTTCTCGTCCACGCAGAGCACTACCGCCTTCTCGGGCGGGTGGTGGTACAGGCCGACGACGTCGACGACCTTGGCGACGAACTGCGGATCGGTGGACAGTTTGAAGGAATCCTGCAGGTGGGGCTTGAGGTCGAACTTCTTCCAGATCCGGCCGATGGTCGACTTCGACAGGCCGGTGCGCTGGGCCATCGAGGCTCGTGACCAGTGCGTGTCCCTGCCCGCGGACGACTCCAGGGTTGCCACGATGACCTCCTCGACCTGGTCGAGGAGGATCGAGGGCGGCCGGCCCGAGCGGGGCTCGTCATGCAAGCCGTCGAGGCGTTTGGCAATGAACCGGGCCCGCCACCGGTCCACGGTCGATTGGTCGATGCTGAGGTCGGCCGCGGCCTGCTGATTCGTCCCACCCTCCGCGCAGCGCAGCACGATCTTGGCCCGCAACGCGAGGAACTGGGCGGTCTTCGCCCGCCGCGCCCACTGCGTCAGCTGCCTCCGCTCAGCCTCGTCCAGGACCAGGTCGGCCTTCGGCCGCCCGATCCAGCCGGCGTCCTCAAGCCCGGCGATCCGCTCTGCGGCGAAAGCCCGACGCCACTTGCCAACCGTCTTGGCCTGGACGCCGACGATCCGTGCGGCACCCGCGTTTGACATGCCATCAGCGCACGCCAGGATGATGCGGGCCTTCTCGGCCGAGCGTCGGTGCGGCATACCCGTCCGGCGCACCAACTCGGCGCGCTCGGCCTCGGACAGCGTGATCTCCACAGCAGAAGGACCCGAATGCGACATGGCAACAGGGCAGTAAATAACCATCAGGACTTCTGGCGCATCACACTAGACCCGTACTTCGCGGGTGACCGTTTCAGGTCTGTGGCCAGCGGGTTTGCCCGATGTCGGTGCCGAGGAGATCGAGGAGGTGGAGTTGGACGCCGCGGTTGATCTGGACGGTTGGCGGGTCGGTGACGTTGCCGATTCGCAGGGTGAGTTCACCGAGGTGGTAGAGGATCATCCGGCCGGTGGGGCGGACGCGGCGGTTGTCCGGGTAGAGGCCGGGCATGGTCTCGTCGGGGCCGAGTGCTCGTCTGACCTGCCGCTCGATGAGGCAGAAGACCAGCAGGGCCAGGCAGATGACCTGGATCAGCGCGGCGACGCGCCGGTTGTGCTGCACGAAGACCGGTGCGACCGCGAGGGGGCCCTTGAAGTCGTGGTAACGGCGTTCGACCGTGCCCTGGCCCTTGTAGTGGATCAGTACTTCGTCCGGGCCGGCCTTCTCGGGCGGGAGGCTGGTGATGAGCTCGTGCCAGCCGTCGACGGCTGCTTCGGCCTTGAGTACGTCCTGGTCGAAGTGCCAGGCCAGGCTGGGGGCGCCGTGCTCGTCGGCGGTGATCTGCCAGCGCAGGCAGGAGGTGACGCGGCGTTTGGCCGTGATGACGCCGATCCGGGCGGCGATCTTCTCCCCCGTCCTGTAGTGCTGCCCGCCCGCCGCGGTGGTGAGTCGGTCGAGGTCTGCGGCGGCTTTGGCCAGTCGTTTGGCGCGGGCCGCCTGTTGGCCGGCCGCGACGGCGGTGGAATGGATCAGGATCCGGCGCATGGTCAGCGGCGGGTCGCTCTTGCGGCGGCCAGTCAGCGTGTGGGTGTCCTCCAGGACCCGGTAGGTCTCCCGTTCCGTCTCCGGTTTCTTCTCGTCCCGCTCCGGAACCCAGTCGACGGGCTCTGCCCGCTCACGGTCCAGGGCCGCGTAGAACTCGTCCTTGATCTGCGCGGCCGGGACGGGCGCGATGAACTCCACCCCGGCCTGAAGCAGGGCGGTGATGTTGGAATAGGACACCAGCTTGGAGTCGGCGACCATCAGGAAATCAGGGGTGCCGGCCATCGCTTTGAGGTCGTTCATCGCTCCGACGGCCTGGCTGACCTCGGCGGCGGCATCGTCGAAGACCCGGGAGTGCACGGGGATACCGCCGTCGGCCGTCACCGCGAGCCCGGCCTGGACCTGTTTCAGATCCAGACGACGGTCCTTGGGATGCCCGTTGCAGGCGATGAGCGGATACCGCTCGTCCTGGTCCTGGGCGGGAAAGGCACCGTGGACGGACATGCTGGTCATGTCCCAGTGCAGCCGGGAAACGTCGATCCCGAACTCGGTGATCGCCCGCGCGCCGACGGTGCCGGCGACGACTTCCAGCTTCGGGGCGATCGCGTCCAGCGCGCGGGCCAGGCGATCGTCGTTGAGGAGGTCCAGTGTGATGCCGAAGACCTCTTCCACCGCCCAGGTGCGGGCCCAGTCCCCGACGCGCACCAGCGGTGCGGGCGAGGTCAGCCGGTTGGCCACCAGCGCCTCGATGACCTGCCCGTGCGTCAGATGCGCGCTCGCGCCGCCCGGACACACCTCGTCGACGATCCCGGCCACGTCCAGCCGGCGCAGAAACTCGGCAGCGACAGGCAGAGCGCCCAGACGCTTTTCCACCACGGACGTCACCACCACTTCAAGGCGCTGACGCTCAGATCGTGGCCGCGGGGACCGGGAAGTCATCGACACATCCGGACCAACGCCATACGACCGGACCGGGACACTCCCGGACCGGTCACACCATACGAATCAACGACCCGCGAAGTACGGGACTAGATAACGATCGGACCGGGGTTCCGCCCCGGGCAGGCCGAGGACAACGGAAGAGCGTGCCCGGGACGGCGTGCACCCGGCCCTTCAACGACCGGGCACACCACCGGTTCCGCGCCCTGGCCACTGGGGTGCGAACCTCACGGTTCTACGCAACCGGCCGACCTGCGAAACGACCCCCGAGGCGTCGGCGCGCCCACGCGGACATGCGGGGGCTAAACAGCGCGCCGAGGGTCTTTCAGAGGCATCTCCGGCGGGGTGCCCGGTCAGGCCCAGAACGCGTCGGTGACGGTGATCTGGGGGTCGGTATGGCGGCGGGTGAAGGTGAAGATGAGCCAGCCGCGGCCACCGGCGAGGTCGGCGATGTGCGGGCCGCCCGGACTGGTCGAGGCCAGGGGGCGGACCGTGATCCAGTGCGGCAGTGACACATCGGCGTCGATGCCCCGGTAGTAGGGATCCGGGGTGGTGATCAGCTCGGCGCGGGCTGACAGGACCAGCTGCTTGCCGTCCTCGGGCATGCTCTCGAATTCCTGGAGCGCCTCTGCCGTCCAGTCCATCTTCCAGGGCGGGAGTGGGAACTCATCGGTCACCGACCGGGCTCCACAACGGCCGCCTGGCGGCGCAGCTGGCTGTATTCGGCCAGGAGCCGGGCGGACTCCTCGGGGTCCTCGGACTTCGCGGCGCGGGCTTCGAGGTCGCGCAGGTGGGCTTCCAGGCCTGGGTCGCGGGCGATGGCGTACTGGGTCCACCACAGGCGCATGAAGGCCGGTACCGGGGTGAGGTTGAAGGCGTCGCCGATCGCGCGGCGCCAGTGGGCCTCGAAGTCCGGCAGCAGGTGCGGGGCGTGTTCCTGGATGGCCAGGCGCAGGGCCTGCGGGGTGCGTTCGGGCATGGGCGGCACCCGGCGGGGCTTCTCGCCGCCGGGGCCGTCGAAGTGGACGGGCTGCGCTGTCATGACGAAGGGACTCCTGGTCTGCCTGTGGTCCGGCCCTTTCAGGCGGCGTTCTGGCCGGCGCCGGGGGCCGACGGACTCTGTGCCATGTACTGCTCGAACCACTCGGCCGGCACGAGGTAGGCCAGGGTCTTGCCCTTGCGGGTGATCGCGGCAGGCTCCCCCGCGATCCGGGTGCGGTCGAGGATCTCGCCCATCTGCTTGCGAAGGTCGATCGTCGTGTACGTCTTCGGCTCCATCCCCCAAACCTACCCCAACTATCATAGTTGCGATAGTTGCGCCCTCACGAGTGAGGCAGTCAGGCCGGTGGACGGGAGTGACTTCCTGGCTGAAGCGTAGTGAGGGGTACTGACGGGGTGGACGAAGGCGGGCGTCCGCTGGTGCGCGGGTCAGGTGCGGCTGAACGGCGAGAGGCAGGGACGATCGCAACGCCGTCGGGGCGGCGTTTGCTCGTTACTGGGCGCGGGCTGCCTCGATGCCGTCGGCGGCAGGAAGCAGGGGCGGGACGGTCTGGCTGGACGTCCAGGACGATCCAGCGGAGGGCCTGGACGGCGGGGCCCACACGACAGCGCGGCCGCCACCGAGTGGCGGCGGCCGCGCTGGGGTCTCCGAGGCGGTCGTGAGGCGGCTCAGATGCCGATGTCGCGGCCTTCCGCTGATTTCCGGATGACCGTTGCGGCGGGCTTGTCAGTGGTGGGTGAGCGCGGCAAGCCCCGCATCGGAGGAGACCAGCAGGCGGCCTCGTGGTGTCACGGTCTGGGCTCCGGAGAACCACGGTCCCTCCACCTGCTGAAGCTGCAACGCTGGGTGAAGGAGACAGGGCGCGGCTTGTGGTGATCTGCGAGGGCCGGGACGCGGCAGGCAAAGGGGGCACGATCCAGCGGTTCACCGAGCGGCTCAACCCCCGCGGGGCACGGATCATCGCTCTGTCCCGGCCGACCGAGCGGGAGACGGGCAGTGGTACTTCCAGAGGAAGGGGTTGGACCAGCCGCCGGTCCAGACGGTGGGGAACGGCGCGGCGATGCCGGCGAGCTGTCCGTCGACGGAGATCTGCACCTCGCGGTACGGGCCGTCGGCGGCCTTGCAGGAGTACGGGGCCGCGTCCGGGGTGGTCATGTACCAGTACTCCTCGCAGCCGCCGCCCGAGCCGGTGGCGTACACCTCGGCGAGGAGGCGCTCCGTGTTGCGCGGGGTGGTGACCGACGGGGAGGTGAGGGGCAGGACGCGGTCGGGGGTGTCCGGGGCCGGGTTGCGGCCGTCGGCGGCGTAGAAGGTCAGGGTCACCTTGACGTCGATGACGCCGGTGTACGTGTCGTTCACGACGTTGCCGATGAGCATCTCGACGGGCTGCGGGCGGGCGAGGGTGTCGCGGTAGCGGGTGACGTCCTTCTCGACGGACCAGGTGATGCCGTCGGGCGAGGGCTGCGGGGTGGAGGTGCGCAGGATCTCGACCCCGCCGACGGCGAGGTGACCGAGGCGGTCGTACTGGCGGCCCTTGACCTTGCCGTCGAGGCGCAGGACCACCTTGGCCCAGCCGGTCGCTCCGCAGGCGGCGGGCGGTGCATAAGTCCCCTGGTAGGGCGTGAAGTCGCGGAACTGTGCCTCCGCGAGGGTCACCTGGCAGGACCGGGTCGCGGGCCGGGCGACGGGCGGAGCCGCCGTGAGCGGGTCGTGCCAGTCGGTGCCGAACTCGGCGGGCGGCGGGTCCGCGGCCGGGAGCGCGGCGGCGTACGCGGGTCCCGCGGCGGCCAGGGTGGCGGCGGTCAGCGCGATCGCGCCGAGCAGGCCGGTGATCCTGTGGCGTCGTCTCATGGGCCCGCAGTGAAACCCGGCCCGCCGGGGCCGGGCCAGGGTCGGTGCTCCGGCCCTGGCCGGTTCTGGACCGCCCCGGCCCCGCCGGCTCCGGTCCGGACGTCAGCGGGGCAGGACGACCACGCCGTCGTCGTCGGCGTGGACGGTGTCCCCGGCGCGGAAGGTGACGTCGCCGATGGTGACGGGCTCGTCGACCGCGCCGTCGCCGGTCTTGCCGCTCTTGCGGGGAACCGTGCCGAGCGCCTTGATGCCGAGGTCGAGCCCGCCGAGGGCGACGCTGTCGCGGACCGAGCCGTTGACGATCAGGCCGGCCCAGCCGTTGGCCTCGGCCGCGCCCGCGATGAGGTCGCCGACGAGGGCGGTGCGCGGCGAGCCGCCGCCGTCCACGACGAGGACCGCGCCCCCGCCCGGCGTGTGGAGGAGGGTGCGCAGCAGTGCGTTGTCCTCGTGGCAGCGCACGGTCCGTACGGGACCGGCGAACAGCCGGCGTCCGCCGAACTGGCGGAACCCGGTGGCGCAGATGGCCAGGGACTCGCCGTACTCGTCGTACAGGTCGGCTGTGGGGACGGGGGTGACGCTCATCTGGCTACCGGTTTCCTCGCTGCTCGTGCGCGTACGTCGCGGTGGTGCGGCCAGCGGCCAGCGGCCAGCGTAATCCGCCGGTCGTCCGGCGCGGCGGGGCGTCTCGCGAACGCGGCGCGGGCGGCCTGAATCGGCTGGAACGTGACGGGCGGTCGGGCGGCCCGGGCGGTGGCGGGGCCCGGACCGGACCGGACCGCGTGCGGCCGGGTCAGTTCCGGGAGTTGCCGAACAGGATGCGGTAGCCGATCAGCAGCACCAGTGAGCCCGCGATGGCGGAGCCCCAAGTGGCGAGGTCGAAGAACTCGGTCTGGATGGGCTTGTCCAGGACCTTCGCCGACAGCCAGCCGCCGATGAAGGCTCCGGCGACGCCGATGAGGGTGGTCCCGATCAGGCCACCGGGATCCCGACCGGGCAGCAGGACCTTGGCGATGCCCCCGGCCAGCAGTCCCAGGATGATCCAGCTGACGATCCCCATGTCCAGTCACTCCGCTTCGGTCGTTTCGGTGTTCCCCCGGGAGGACGCGCCCGGTGGCGGAACGGTTCTCTGCTGCTCAGACCGCCACGCGGCCGGCCGCTACGGGGAGCTCGGCACCCGTGACGGGGCCGGTGCCCGGACCGGAACCGGTGGAGGGCGTCCGGGTGAGCAGGACCACCCCGCGCGCCGCCAGGAAGGCTCCGGCGCCGGCCAGCAGCAGCCCCGGCACTCCGCCCTGCAGTCGTTCGCCGAGCAGGACCATGCCGATGGCGGCCGCGGCCAGCGGGTTGGCGAGGTTCACCACGGCCAGCGGGGCGCCGAGTCCGCCGCGGTAGGCCCGCTGCGACAGGAGCATCCCGCCGACGGCGAACACCATGACGAGCAGGGCGACGGAGACGACCCGGACGCTGAGCAGGGCTCCGCCGCGACCGGCCGCCACGGCCACCGTCTGGGTCAGCGCGGAGGCCGCCGCGGAGGCCAGCCCGGAGGCGGTCGCGTGGCGCAGGCCCGAGCGCGGGTCCTTGTCCGCGGTCAGCATCATGATCACGGCGAGGGTCGCGCCGGAGACGGCCAGCGCCTCGATCAGGGTGAGGGTGTCGTCGGGGGCCGGCCCGGAGGCCGGGAGCAGCAGCAGGCCGAGCCCGGCGACGGTGGCCAGGGTGCCCCGCCATTCGGTGGCCGCCACCCGGCGGCCGGACCGGCGCGCCCCCAGCGGGACGGCGGCCACCAGGGTGAGCGCGCCGAGCGGCTGCACCAGGGTGAGGGGGCCGTAGCGCAGGGCCGCCGCGTGCAGCAGCGCTGCGGCGGCGTTCAGCCCGGCCGACCACCACCAGGCACCGGAGCCCAGCAGGGCCTTGGCGGTGCGCGCGACGGCGGCCCGGGCGAGGCGTTCCTGGGCGACGGCGGCGGCCGCGTAGGCCACGGCCGAAGCCAGGCAGAGCCCGACGGCGAGGGTGGTGTCGTTCATCGTCTTGCTCCTACGGCCGCGTCCGCGCTCCGCGGGCGCGGCAGGCCTCGTACGGGGATGTCCTGGCCGGGCTCCGGGCCCGTTCGCGCGTCCGGGCCCGGGCCCGCGCCCCGGTCCGGATCGGGGTCGGGGTCGCTCGTGCGCGGCTTGGGGACGAGCAGCAGGGCCGCCCCCAGCAGGACGGCGGCCACGACGGCGTCGAGCCAGTAGTGGTTGGCGGTGCCGACTATCACGAGCAGGGTCAGCAGCGGGTGCAGCAGCCACAGGAAGCGCCACCGCGAGGAGGTGGCGGCGATCATGCCGAGCGCGAGCATCAGCGCCCAGCCGAAGTGCAGTGAGGGCATGGCGGCGAACTGGTTCGCCAGGGTGTCCTCGGCCGGTGCGGCCTTGTAGACGGTGGGCCCGTAGACCTGTGCGGTGTCGATGAGCCGCGCGGCGTCGAGCAGTCGCGGGGGCGCGAGCGGGAAGGCCAGGTGCAGGGCGAGGGCGGCTCCGGTGAGTCCGGCGAGCACGCGGCGCGTCCACAGGTAGTGGGCGGGGCGCCGGATGTAGAGCCAGATCAGGAAGAGCGCGGTCGCGGGGAAGTGGACGCCCGCGTAGTAGGTGTTCGCGGTGGTGACGAGGGCGTCCCCGTGCAGCAGCAGCCGCTGTACCGCGCCCTCGCCGGGCAGGTGCAGGAAGCGCTCGGCGTCCCACGTGCGCGCCGCGTTGCGGAAGGCCTCGTCGGTGCGGTCGGTCGAGAGCAGCCGGCCCGCCTTGTAGACGGCGAAGAAGCCCACGACGAGCAGCAGCTCGCGTATGAGGCGGCGGCGCGCGGCTCTCGGTCCGGCTGCCGGCTCGGCAGGTGTGGTGTGGGAGCTCATCCCCCGGTCTCTCTTCCTGTTTGCGCGCACAGCGACACGCCAGTGTATCGATACATTGGCGTATCGATACGCCGGTGTACCGATACGGTCGCGTTCCCGTACACTTCCGTAGTGGAACCTGCAGCCGAGGCGCCCCCGAGGAGAGCCGCATCCATGACGTCGACACCGTCCCCCGCGCGCCGCTCCAAGATCACACCGGAGCGTGAGCAGGAGTTCTACGACGCCGTCCTGGAGCAGCTGCGCGAGTACGGCTACGAGGCCCTGACCATGGAGGGCGTCGCCGCCCGGGCCAGCTGCGGCAAGTCGACGCTCTACCGGCAGTGGAAGACCAAGCCCCAGCTCGTCGCCGCCGCCCTGCGCGCGGGCCGCCGCGGCACCCTCGTCGCCGTGGACACCGGGTCGCTGGCCGGAGATCTGCGCGAGGCGGCCCGGATCGCGGCCGGCACCTCCGGCAGGGACACCCGACTGACACAGGCCCTCGGGCACGCCGTGCTCAGCGACGAGGAACTCCAGGCCGCGCTGCGCGAGGCGCTGGTCGAGCCGGAGCTGGCCGCGTTCGCCGAGATGGTCGGACGGGCCGTGGCGCGCGGCGAGATCGCCGCGGACCATCCGGCCGTGGAGTTCCTCCCCGCCCAGCTGATGGGCGTCCTCCGGATCCGGCCGGTGTTGGAGGGACGGTACGCGGACGCCGACTACCTGGTCCGGTTCGTCGACGCCGTGATGCTCCCGTCCCTGGGCCTCACGCCTTCCCGCCCCACCGGCCCCCCGGCCGACCGGGCCTCCTGAACCGGCGGGCCGCCGTCCCGATGACCTGACGGCGACCCGCCCGCGCTGCCTCGTGGGGACGGCGGCAGCGCGCCACCCGGACCGGGCGGCGGCCACTCACCCCAGGAGTGGCCGCCGTCCGATCCGTGCGGCTCCGCACCGGCCCGGACGGCCGACTTCAGCGGAGCGCGCCCATGGTCCGGGCGAACGCTTCGGGGTCGGCTTCGAAGCCGTGCAGTCGCAGGTCGAAGGACCAGGGACCCGAGGCGTCCCGGGTGAATTCGGCGACGGTGGCCGCGGTGGCGGCGGTCACGGCCGCGAAGTCACCCTCGGCCAGGTCGGTGTGACCCTCACGGATCCGGAACCCGGCGCCGCCGATGTCGGCGAAGGTCTTCGTGGGGCCCGCGGCGCCGGCGTCGGTGTTCTGGATGACCACGCCGACCACCACCCGGCTCGACTCCGGTGCGATCCGGTGCAGCTCGATGGTCATCACCTCGTCGAAGCCGAAGCCCTGGCCGGTGTGGCTGTCCCGGTTCAAGGTGATGGTGCCGTCGGGCGACCGGCTGCCGAAGTGCACGAGCTGGACGGGCGCCCCGTGGAGGTCCGCGGCGCCGTAGACCGCGGCGACTATGTCGAGGTCGTTCGCGGGCGTGCCCGTCGGGCTCGGGTCCCACCGCAGCGCGAACTCCACCTTGGCCAGACCCTTGCGTACACCGGTCACCGAACTCCCCCTTCGTTCACGGGCAATGCCCGTCCATGATCCCACGAGCCCCCCGGCCCGGCTCGAACGACCGCACGCTTCCGGCCACTTCGGCCGGTTCGACCATCCGGCCCGGCTCGCCGCGGTCCGCCGCGCGCCGCGGCGGAAATCCCCCGGTCGCGGCGGGAATGCGCGCGTACCGGATGCGAACGGCCGCCCCTTACGGACAAAACCGATTTACACCCCTTCACCCAATAGCGGAGCATTTCCGTCCGGTCGCACCGGACCCACCGTCGCGCCGCCCCTTTCCCCCGTTCCGACCTGCGCCAACCGCGCGATCGACGACTGTCCGGATCGTTATCCTCAAGTTTTGCTCAAATCTAGTGACGATAAGCCGTTCTGCTTCCTAGCTTCCTCGTACACGCGTCCAGACGTCCCCCACATTCGCGCGGTTCCACGCGCCCCGGCAATCCCGGTGGCGTCCCGCGTTCCCCCAGGAAAGAGTGCAGCATGAAGGTTCCCCAGGCCGGTGCGGTCGCCGCAGTGATCGCGATCGCCCTGACCGCCTCCGGGTGCGGCGTCTTCGACGATGGGGACCAGGGGGAGGGGACCCTCCCCATCGGCATCAAGTTCGACCAGCCCGGCATAGGCCTGCGGGAGACCGACGGCACCTTCTCCGGATTCGACGTCGACGTCGCCACGTACGTGGCCAAGGAACTCGGCTACAAGTCGAACAAGATCGAATTCAAGCAGGTCTACAGCAACGACCGCGAACTGCTGCTCCAGTACAACGAGGTCAAGTTCGTCGTCGCGAGCTATTCGATCAACGACAAGCGCAAGGAGAAGGTCGACTTCGCCGGACCGTACTTCGTCGCGCACCAGGACCTGATGACGCGCGCCGGCGACGCTTCGATCACCAAGGCCGAAGACCTCAATTCGAAGAGCCTGTGCTCGGTCTCCGGCTCCACCTCGGCCGAGAACCTCCGCAAGAACCTCGCCCCCAAGGCGGGCCTGCTGGAGATGGCCGGCTACGCGGACTGCGTCGTCGCGCTCCAGGAGAGCCGGGTCGACGCCATGACCACCGACAACTCCATCCTGGCCGGGTACGCCGCCCGCAAGGGCAGCGAGAACAAGTTCAAGCTGCTCGGCCAGAACCTGAGCAACGAGAACTACGGCATCGGTGTCAAGAAGGGCAACAAGGAGCTCCAGCGGAAGATCAACGACGCGCTGAAGAAGATGGTCGCGGACGGCTCCTGGGAGGCGGCCGTGAAGAAGAACTTCGGCGAGAACTACCGGTACGAGCCGGCTCCGGCGATCACCCCCGTGAGCTGACGTCCGCCGCGGCGGCGGCCGCGCCCGACCTCCCGCCGACACGACCCGACGGCCGTGACCCCTCGTACGGGGTCACGGCCGCCCGCGTGGTCCGTGGGCCCGCTCAGGCCACCGGGGCCTTGCCGCGCAGCACCGTCAGGAACTCCCGCATCCAACGCGAGTGGTCCGGCCAGGCCCGGGCCGAGACGAGGGTGCCGTCGACCACGGTCTCGGAGTCCTCGAACTCGGCCCCGGCCGCCTTCATGTCCAGTTCCAGCGCCGGGTACGCGGTCACCCGACGGCCGGCCAGGCCCCCGGCCGCGGCCGTGATGAGCGGGCCGTGGCAGATCTGGGCGATCGGCTTGTCGGACTCCGCGAAGGCAGCCAGGATCCGGCGCACTTCGGGGTCGTTGCGCAGGTACTCCGGCGCCCGGCCGCCCGGGACGACCAGGGCCGCGTAGTCCTCGGTGACGACGTCCGCGAAGGCCAGGTCGGCGGGCCAGGTGTAGCCGGGCTTCTCGGTGTAGGTGTCGAAGCCCTCCTCGAAGTCGTGGACCACGAACCGCAGCTTCTTCACCTGCGGCGCCGCGATGTGGACCTCGTACCCCTCCTCGCGCAGGCGCTGGTACGGATACAGGACCTCCAGCGACTCGGCCGCGTCGCCGGTCACGATGAGGATCTTCACTGCCATGGGCTGCTCCAGATGGGGCTGGTCACGGTCGCTGAGGCCCCACCGGGGGCCACCGCTACCCTGCCCGCGGCGCGCGGCCGGCACACACGAAGATCACCCACTCTCGACACATGGTTTTCACCTGTTGGGCACATGACAATGTGACCCTCGCACTGCCACTGACACTCCGCCAATTCCCCGGGCGGGGACGGTGCGTATGGAGAGGTACCCCCCACCCGATGAGAATCTCGCGCCTGACCCCTTGGGCTGCCGGCCTCGCCGCCGCCGCCCTGTTCGCCGTACCGGCGGCCGCGTCCGCCGGCCAGCAGCGCCAAGCCGCCGGGGAGAACCCGACGGCCGCCGCGGCGGACCCGTACGCGGACTACTACGCGAGTGCCCAGGGCAAGACCGGGCCCGCGCTGAAGACCGCCCTGCACGACATCATCAAGACCCAGTCCAAGGTGTCCTACGAGGGTGTGTGGAACGCCCTGAAGGTGACCGACGAGGACCCGGCGAACCCCAACAACGTCATCCTGGTCTACTCCGGCCGCTCCCAGTCCAAGGCGACGAACGGCGGCGGCGCCAACGACTGGAACCGCGAGCACGTCTGGGCCAAGAGCCACGGCGACTTCGGCACCGCCACCGGCCCGGGCACCGACCTGCACCACCTGCGCCCGGAGGACGTCACCGTCAACAGCACCCGGGGCAACAAGGACTTCGACAAGGGCGGCAGCCCGGTCAGCGAGGCACCGGGCAGCCGGACCGACGCCGACTCCTTCGAGCCGCGCGACGCGGTCAAGGGCGACGTGGCGCGGATGCTGCTGTACATGGCCGTCCGCTACGACGGTGGTGACGGCTTCGCGAACCTGGAGCTGAACGACAAGGTCAACAACGGTTCGGCCCCCGCGATGGGCCGGATCAGCCTGCTGAAGCAGTGGAACCAGATGGACCCGCCGGACGCCTTCGAGCAGCGCCGCAACCAGGTCATATTCGACCGGTACCAGCACAACCGCAACCCCTTCATCGACCACCCGGAGTGGGTCAACTCCATCTGGTGACCGGGGCCCGCAGTCACGGCGTCCTCCGGGGTTGGGCCGCGTCAGGCAGGGTATTCCCTGGCCAGAGGCTGCGACCCGCGCCCGACGGCAGCAGCCGGCGGAGGTACGCCGTGATGGACGGAGCCGGACTCTCCGATCGCGAGCAGCGCGCCCTCTCGGCGATCGAGGCCGAACTCAAGGGTGACCGTTCCCTCGACCGGATCCTGCGGTCCGCCACGTCGCACCGGCGTCACCGCATCGTGGCCGCTTGGCTGCTCGGTGCGGCGGCGGCGGTGCTGTTCGTGGCGGCCTCGCTCACCGTCTCCCGGCTCCTGATCTGGGTCTTCGCCGCCGTCTGGACGTCTGCGGTGGTTCTGGCTCTGCCGCTGGTCGGCCAGTGTCTCCAGCGCCGCCGCGCGCGCGTCGACCGCACGGCGCGGCCGTAGGACCGGTCAGAGCCGGTCGGCGAGGGCCTTGAAGTCGGGCCAGGGCAGCTGGGGCGTGCGTGCGTCCCACACCTTCTGGGACAGCGCTGCCAGCGGAGCCTGGATGCCCGCGGCCACCTGGGCCTGCGTCTGGGCACCCGCCAGGTCGCTCCAGACGGCGAGGCGCCCGCCCAGGATCTGCGGCCCGTACGAGGCCGGGACGGGGGTCGTGCCGCGCAGGACGAGCGGGGTCCACTGCTCGTAGATCCGCTTCCCGGTGGGGTACGTGAACTGGTTGGGCTCCCCCAGCACGTAGTAGAGGAACTCGTCGTTGAGGTTGACGAGCTTGCGGCCCTCGCGCAGGTACTCCAGCGGCGGCCGGGCGCCGTTCTCCTTGCCGGTCCAGTACTCGACCTGGATGTCCTTGGCGGCGTTCGTCACCCCGCCCGCGAAGAACCCGTCGTTCCACGCCTTGAGCGCCTTGCCCGACGGCCGGACCACGGCGGCGCGGTCGTTCAGCCAGCCCGTCGCCAGGTCCTGGACCCGCGCCGAGGGCCCGTACCGCTGCTGGGCGGCCCGGGCGAGCTGGGGGAAGGAGGCCTGCGGGTCGCGGTAGACCAGCGCCTGGTACTCGTCGGCGCCCAGGTGCCAGGCCCCTCCGGGGAAGAGCGGAAGGTACTCGCGCAGCAGCTCGTCCACGAGCTTGGCGGAGGCCGGGTTCGATATGTCCACGGCCCCCTTGACGGCCCGCCCCTGCGTGTCGCGCAGCTGCAGGTCGGGGTGGGCGCGCAGGACCGCGCCGAGGTGGCCGGGCGAGTCGATCTCGGGGACCACCGTGATGTGCAGCCGGGCGGCGAGCGCGTTGATCTCGCGGACCTGGGCCTTGGTCAGGTGCGGGGTGGAGACGATCTCGGGGTGCGTGTCGGACTGGATGCGGAAGGCCTGGTCGTCGGAGAAGTGCAGGCCGAGCTGGTTGAGCTTGAGGTCGGCCATCTCGCGCAGCCGGTCCTCGATCCAGTCCGGGCTGAAGTGCTTGCGGGCTACGTCGAGGTTGAGGCCGCGCTGGGGTTTCGCGGGGGCGTCGCGCACGGTGCCCTCGGGGGCCGAACCGGCGCCCTTGACCGCCTGCTTGAGGGTGCGGGTGCCGTAGAAGACTCCGGCCTGGTCGGGGCCGTTGATCCGGACGCGGCCGTCCTTGACGTCCATGGTGTACGACTCGGGCCCTCCCGAGGCGCCCGCGTCCAGGGACAGCTCCACGTCGCCGGCGCGCGGCGCCGCCGACGCCCCGTATCCGATGCGCAGTTCGCCGGCGAGCAGCTTGGCTTCGTCGGAGAGCGCTGCGGTGTCGTCCGGGGAGACGACCACGCGGGCTTCGGGGGTGGGCTTCCAGCCGGGCCCGCGGGCGGGCACGTGCTCCCGTACCGCAGGGATGGTGCGCGGAGCGGTGGACAACGGGTAGGTCGGGCTCGGCGTGGGGGTGGGGGCGGCCTCGGCCGGGACCGCCGCCGTGGCGGAGGCGGTGGAGGAACCCGGGTCACCGGGGGCGCGCGCCTCGTCCGAGGCGGCCGTGCAGCCCGGGAGGGCAAGGGTGACCAGCGCGGCGACCGTTGCCGTCGCGATGGTGCGGACCCTCGTGTGCCGTCTCGGTGTGCTCATCATCTGCCCGTGTCCCCCGTACCAACGTGGCACGGGGGACACGGGCGCGCGACCCGGCGGTCTCAGACGAGGGCGTCCCGCGCGGCGGCGGCGAAGCCGTGGTCCTGCTCGGGGGCGCCGCCGCCGACGCCGATGGCGCCGATGAGCCGGCCGTCGCGGTGGACGGGCAGCCCGCCCGCGATGAACAGCAGCGGTCGGTCGAGGGCCGTGGGCAGGGTGTGGAAGGGGCCGCCCGGCCGGACGGCATCGACGAGGTCGGCGGTGGGCGCGTTCAGCTGGAGCGCGGTGTAGGCCTTGCGGGTGCTGGTCTCGCCGGAGATCAGCACGGCGCGGTCGTCGCGGCGGAAGGCGAGGAGGTGGCCACCAGCGTCGAGGACGGTGACGCTGACCGTGGCCCCGGCCGCTCCGGCGGCGGCCGTTGCGGTGGCGACGAGCAGCTCGGCGTCCTCGGTGGTCAGCGGGGCGACGGCGGTGCGGGTGGGGGTGGACATGCGGTGCTTCTCCTTGCGGGCGGGGGTGCGTGCGTACGGGGGGAAGGAGGCGGATCAGTGGTGGGCGGGGACGGCCGCGGTGGCCGCGGGTGCACCGGCCGCCACGGCCGGGCCCCGGTCGCCGCGGGCCGCGCGCCGCGCCGTACGGCGTTCCAGCGCGCCGGAAGCGAGGGCGAGCACCAGGGCGGAGGCGGCCAGCGCCGCACCGACCCAGTTGGGGGCGGTCCAGCCGAGGCCGGCGGCGATCACCAGCCCGCCGAGCCAGGCGGCGAGGGCGTTGCCGAGGTTGAAGGCGCCGATGTTGACGGCCGAGGCCAAGGTGGGCGCCCCGGCAGCCTGGTCCAGGACCCGCTTCTGGAGCGGCGGGACGGTGGCGAAGCCGAGGGCGCCGATCAGTACGAGCGTGAGCGCCGCGCCGACCTTGGTGTGGGCGGTGAAGGTGAAGACGGCGAGGGTGACGGCCAGGGCGCCCAGGGCCACGTACAGCATCGGCATCAGCGCGCGGTCGGCGTACCGGCCGCCGATGAGGTTGCCGGCGACCATGCCCAGGCCGAAGAGGACGAGGAGCCAGGTGACGGAGGTGTCGGCGAAGCCTGCGACGTCGGTCATCATCGGGGTGATGTAGGTGATCGCGGCGAAGACGCCGCCGAAGCCGAGGACGGTCATCGCCATCGCGAGCAGCACCTGGACGTTGCGGAAGGCGGCGAGCTCGCTGCGGGTCCGCACCCCGCCCTCGGGCCGGGGCAGCTCGGGTACCAGCCGGGCGATGCCGAGCAGACCGGCGACGCCGAGCGCGGCGACGATCAGGAAGGTGACGCGCCAGCCGAGGGTCTGCCCGACGAACGTGCCGAGGGGGACGCCGACGACGTTGGCGACGGTCAGTCCGGTGAACATCATGGCGATGGCGCCGGCCTTCTTCTCGGGGGCGACGAGTTCGGCGGCGACGACCGCGCCGATGCCGAAGAAGGCGCCGTGGGCGAGTGAGGCGACGACGCGTCCGGCGAGCATGACGCCGAAGGCGGGGGCGAGGGCGGAGAGCACGTTGCCCGCGACGAAGAGGCCCATGAGCAGCATCAGCATGCGCTTGCGGGGAATGCGGGTGCCGAGCACGGTCATGAGGGGCGCGCCGAGGACGACGCCGAGGGCGTAGCCGGTGACCAGGAAGCCCGCGGCGGGGATCGAGACCCCGTACGTGCCGGCGACCTCGGGGAGCAGGCCCATGATCACGAATTCGGTGGTGCCGATCCCGAAGGCCCCGACGGCGAGGGCGAGGAGTGCGAGAGGCATGGGGGAGGTGTCCTTCAGGGGAGGGGGTGGTGCGGGGTGCGGCGGGGCGACGGCGTGATCGCGGTCGAGGGCGAACGATCGCGGTCGAGGGCGATTGCTTGCGGTCGCCGCTTGCATGCGCTCAACGTTAATTGCAGGCGCGGGATATTTGCAAGCGCGGGCTATTGCGCATGTGGACTATCCTGGTGGTCACACACCCCAGCCCTGGACGCTTCGACGGAGGAGCCCATGACGGCCACGGACAGCGCGCTCACCGCCCTTTCCCAGGGCTGGTGCGCCCTCTCCCTCCTGCACGGGCGGATCGAGGCGCACATCGAACGGGCCCTGCAGGCCGGCCACGGCCTGAGCGTGCGCGAGTACTCGCTGCTCGACGTCCTCAGCCGCCAGCACAACGGCCCGGGCGGTCACCTCCGGATGCACCAGGTCGCCGACTCGGTGGTGCTCAGCCAGAGCGCGACGACCCGGCTGGTGAGCAGGCTGGAGGACCGCGGCCTGCTGAACCGCTACATCTGCGACACCGACCGTCGGGGCATCTACACCGACGTCAGCGAGGCGGGCCTGACCCTCCTGGCCGCGGCCCGCCCCACCAACGACACCGCCCTGCGCGAGGCCCTGGACGAGGCCTCGCGCACCCCTGAACTCGCCCCGCTGGTCACCGCGGTGGAGAACCTCCGGAGCTGACCGGGCGGCCCCCTGGCAGGGCTACCGCGGAGTGGGGCTCGGCGGGGGCGAGGAGGTGGTGACGCCTCCCCGCGCGGCGGACGGGCTCGCCGACGGGGGCTCCGCCCCCGACCTCGATGCCCTGGGTGAGGACGGGACCGACGGGGACGGGCTCACCGCCCCGGTGGGGGGCGAGGACACGGACGGGGTCCGCCGCCCGGATCCGGAGGGTTGAGGGGCGGGTGACGTCGGGTCCTGCGGAGACGGGCCGGGGGCCGTGATCCGCGGCGGGGTGGCCGGTGGCCCCGGCTCGGGCGACGGATCCGGGGCGAGCAGCAGGTACCCGATCCCGGCGGCCGCCGCCGCCGCAAGGCCGGCCAACGGCAGCGCGAACCGCCGCAGCCCGGCCATCGGCAGCCGTCCCAGGTGCGCCCCGGGCGGCTCCGCGGGCCGCAGCCGGCGGACGTCGATGCTGTCCGCGCGCGCGTCGAGGGCCTGTCGCAGCCGGCGCTCGACGGGGCGCTCGGCGAGGCGTTCGCCGTCACGCGTCATATCCGTCCCTCCAGAATCCGTTCCAGGGCGTCCAGGCCGCGGCTCGCGTTGGACTTCACCGCTCCCCGGCTGATCCCGAGGGTGGCCGCGATCTCCGCTTCACTGAGGTCGGCCCAGTACCGCAGCACCAGCACCTGACGGCGGCGCGGCGTGAGCCGGCCGAGCGCGGCGAGCACCTCGCGGTGCGCCTCGTCCAGGACCACGTGGTCCTCGGCGGACGGTATGTCGGCAGCCGCGGGCGGGGTCCAGGCCCGGACGGTGCGCCGACGGCGCAGCACCGAGCGCGAGGTGTTGACCACCGCGGTGCGCAGGTAGCCCAGCGCGTTGTCGACTTCGGCGATCTGCTCCCCGTGCCGCCGGTAGAGGGCCGTGAAGGCGTCCTGGACCACGTCCTCGGCGGTGGCCAGGTCGTCGACGAGCAGCACCGCGAGCCGGACCATCCGCAAACGGTGCGCGTGGTAGAGCTCGGTGACGGTGGGCGGCCGTTGGTCGCCGTGGTCCGTGCGGTCGTAGGGCGACGAGGAACCGTACGAGGAGCCGTACGACCGCGGGGAGGCCGGCGGGGCGGAACGGTCCCGGCGCAGCAACGACCAAAGGCCCCGCCACGCCCGGCCGAAGCCGGGCATGAGGGGGCCGCCGGGTGAAGCGAGTTGGAGCACGGGGTTCCTCAGCTGTTCGCGCGGCGCCGTACGGCGTACAGGGCTCCCGCGCCGGCGAGGACCAGAACCGTGGCCCCCGCCCCCATGGCGATGGTCGTCGCCGAGGAGCCAGTATGCGCGAGCTCCGCCGCGCCGGGTGCGGCCGGTGCGGCAGGTGCGGCGCCCGGCTCGGAGGGCGACGCGCTGGGCCGGGCGTCCGAGGGGGCCGACGGACGGACACCGGGCGCGGCGCTGGGGGACGCGCTCCCGGTGCCCGAGCCCGCGCTCGGCGGGGTGCTCACCGACGGGGAGGGCTTGGGCCCGCCCGCGGTGGGCGACGCGCTGGCCGGCACGCTGACCGACGGGGAGGGCGCGGCCGAGCCGCCGCTCGCGGCGAAGGCGGGACCGGCGAGGGCGACGGCCACTGCGGCGGCGGCAGCGGTGACGGCCGTCCGACGGAAGGCCGGGGGGACGCGCTTGGGGTTCTTCACGGTGGTTCTCCACGGTCGGGTCGAGGACGCGGTTCTGCGCCCTTCACCCCCGCACGACGCGCGACCCCCCGGGAGGTTGCCGCCGTTCCGGAAAAACTTTCCGACCGGTTTCCGGGGGCCCGTCCAGGACCCCCTCCAGGGCCGTGGCCAGGGTGGCGATGCCCTCTTCGATCTCTCCGGCCGAGCCCGCCGCGTAGCCGAGGATCAGACCCGGCGGGCCGGGCCGGACCCGGTGCCAGGACAGCGGGTGGGTCTTGACCCCCAGGGCCAGGGCCGCCGAGGCCAGGGCCGTGTCGTCGAAGCCGGCACCGTCGAAGGTGACCATCAGGTGCAGCCCGGCCGCCGCGCCGTGCACCCGGGCGCCGGGCAGCAGCTCGGCGACGGCCCGGAGCATGGCGTCGCGGCGGCGGCGGTGGCGGCGCCGGACGAAGCGCAGGTGCCGTTCCAGCTCGCCCGAGTCCATCAGCCGGGCGAGGACCAACTGGGCGAGGACCGGATTGCCGAGGTCGGCGTAGCGCTTGGCGGCGGTCACGGCGTCGCGCAGGCGCGGCGGGACCAACAGCCAGCCCAGGCGCAGGGCGGGGGCGAGCAGCTTGGACACGCTGCCGGCGTAGCAGACCGCCTCGGGCAGCAGGGCGCGCAGCGCGGGGACCGGGGCCCGGTCGTAGCGGTGCTCGGCGTCGTAGTCGTCCTCGATGACCAGCCCCCCGGCGGCCGCCCAGCCGAGCAGGGCCCGGCGGCGCTCGCCGTCGAGGACGACCCCGGTCGGGAACTGGTGCGCCGGGGTGAGCAGGACGGCCCCCGCCCCGCTCGCCCTCAGCGCGGCCACGTCCAGCCCGGCCTGGTCCACCCGTACGGGGACCGTCTCCATCAGCCCGTACTCCAGTTGCTGCCGGGCGCCCAGCGAGCCCGGGTCCTCCACCGCGATCCGGTGGACGCCTTCCTCCCGCAGGACGTGCGCCAGCAGCGCCAGCGCCTGGGCGACGCCCGCGACGACGACCACCTCGTCGGGGTCGGCCCGGATCCCCCGGTTCCGGGCCAGCCAGCCGACGACCGCCTCGCGCAGTGCGGGCGCGCCCTGGGGGTTCCCGTAACCGAAGTCGGCCGGGGTGAGCGAGGCGAGGACCCGGCGCTCCACCTGCAGCCAGGCCGTGCGCGGAAAGGCGGTGAGGTCGGGGACCCCGGGTGACAGGTCGATCCGGCACGGCACGGCGCGCAGGGCGTCGACGAGCCCACCGCGCTCCGGTGGGCGGGAGGGGACGGCCACCGGCGGCGGGGCGGCGACGACCACGGTGCCGCCCCGGCCGCGGCCGCTGACCTGGCCGGTCTCGGCGAGGCGCTGGTAGGCCTCGGTGACCAGCCCCCGGGAGACGCGCAGTTCGGCGGCGAGGACACGGCTGGCCGGGAGCCGGCTGCCGATCGGGAGGGTGCCGTCGGCGATGGCTGCGCGGAGCCGGCCCGCCAGCCATTCGGTGCGGCCGCCCGGTGGAGCCTGGCCGACGTCGAGCTGGAGGAAGTCCGAGCCGCTCGGGCCTTTGGACCCCTGGGTGACGCCTTCTTTGGACCTGCTCATGGGGCCATTGTGCGGCCACGCTGGATCCCATGCAGACACCGCGCGCTTCCACCGCCGCCCCTTCGTCCGACTCGACCACCGCCTCCGCCTCGACCACCGCCACCGCCTCTCCCGCCGGATCCACCGCGCTGCGTGACCTGGTTCCGGGGATCGTGGGGATGGCGCTGGTCGGCAGCAGCGTCACCGTCTCGCGGGCGCTCGTCGACGCCCCGCTGTTCGCCACCCAGGCCGTCCGGTACGCGGCCGCCGCGCTGCTGCTGTTCGGTCTGGCCCGGGTCGCCCGGGTGCCGATCCACCGGCCGCGCGGACGGGAGTGGCTGTGGCTGGCGGGGATCGCTGCGACCGGGCTGGTGCTGTTCAACGTGGCCGTGGTCCGCGGGGTCGCGCACGCCGAACCGGCCGTCATCGCCGTCGCGGTGGCCTCCGTACCCATCTTGCTGGGTCTGCTCGGCCCCGTCCTGGAAGGGCGACGGCCCAGCCGTCGGGTGCTGCTGGCGGCTCCGGTGGTGGTGGCCGGAGCGGTACTGGTCGAGGGAACGGGCCGGACGGACGCCGCGGGAGTGGCCTGGGCGGCCCTCGCGCTGGGCTGCGAGGCCGCCTTCACCCTGCTCGCGGTGCCGGTGCTGCGCCGGCACGGGGCGTGGGGGGTGTCCGTGCACGCGGTGTGGTTGGGCGCGCTGATGCTGGCGGGGCTCACCGTCGTCTTCGAGGGCACCGCCGGGCTGTCGTCGCTGGGGCGGACCCCGTGGGCGGCCGTCGGCTACCTCGCCGTCATGGTGACGGCGGTGGCCTTCCTGCTCTGGTACCGCACGGTGGCCGCCGTCGGCGCCGGCCGCGCCGGCCTGCTGACCGGGATCGCGCCCCTGGCCGCTGCCGGTGCGGGGGTCCTCACCGGCAGCGGGGTCCCCGGCCCGGCGGTGTGGCTGGGCCTGCTGGTGGTGATCGCGGGGCTGGGCGCGGGCCTGCGCCCCGACCGCGCCCAGCGGTCCACGCCTACGCCGCCGGCGTGAAGTCCGCGGTCAGCCGCTCCAGCTCGCGTACCGCGGCGTCGACGTCGTAGGTCCGCAGGACGGGCTCGCGTGACGGGTCCTGCGGCCAGACGTCCCGGACCCAGTACTCCGGCCTGCGGTCCGGGGCCTTGAAGTCGTCGTAGCAGTACACGATGCAAGGGCCCAGGGTTTCGGCGGTCGCGAAATCGGAGCTCGTCGCGAGGCGCAGGCAGTTGTGGCTGGAGAAGGGGAAGAAGCGCACGAGCGCACTGGCCCGCGCCGTGCGCCACAGCAGCTCCTCGACCGGGGGAACCCAGGAGTCGGTGCACCGGGAATGGCTGTCGGACATCGGCGCGTGCCGGACGATGGCGTCCCACTCGGGGTCCGGCTCCATCATGAACCCACGCTCCGGCGCGCGTAGCAGAAGAGGTGCTCCTCCGGGACCGCCCGGTCGTCGGCGGGCTGGAAGTGCGCGGTGTGGTGGTGCAGCACCTCCAGGCCCAGGTCGGCGAGCCGGGCCAGGTGGTCCGCCGTGGAGAGGCTGCTGACGGTGACCTCGTGGCCCATCCACTCGATGTCCAGGCCCCGGATGTCCCCCGGCACCGTGGCCATCACGAAGTACCCGCCGGGCGCGACCCAGGACGCCATGCGGTCCAGTGCCCCCGCGACCTCCGGCTGGTCCATCACCAGCAGCGGGAAGAAGGAGCACACCGCGTCGAAGCCGGCCCGCTCGGGCGTGTAGGTCCGTACGTCGGCCTGCTCGAAGCGGGCCTGCGGGACTCTGGCGCGGGCCAGTTCGACCATGGCCGCCGAGACGTCGATGCCGGTGACGGCGCAGCCGGCCCGCACCAGCGTCTCGGCGGTGGGCCGTCCCGTACCGCTGCCGACGTCCAACACCCGTGCTCCGGAGGGCAGTCGGTCGGTGAGCCAGTCAAGGGCCGCCAGTTGGCCGGGAACCCGCCCGAACACCTCCTCGTAGCGCTCCCCCAGAGCGTCGAACACCTCTGCCGCCGACTTGCGTTGACCCATCGGACCGCCCCTTCGTCTTCGGAGCACCACCGTACTGGCGCGGTGCCGTAGCAGGCGACGCCCCCGTTAGGATCTGAGGCCAGTGATCATCAAGGGGGAGTCCATGTCCAACGCCGACGACGCCGTACTGAGACCGCTCGGGCCGGAGGATCCGCAGGAGATCTCCGGTTACCGGCTGCTCGCGAAGATCGGCGAAGGCGGTATGGGTTCCGTCTACCTCTCACGGACCCGCGGGAACCAGCCGATCGCCCTGAAGGTCATCCGCCGCGAGTTCGCCCAGGAGCAGGACTTCCGGGTCCGCTTCGAACGCGAGGTGCAGGCGGCCCGCCGCGTGCAGGGCTACCACATCGTACCGGTGCTCGACCACGACACCAGTGGTGAACGGCCTTGGCTGGCCACCGCGTTCGTACCGGGCCTGGCGCTCGACGACGCTCTCGCCGCGCACGGTTCGCTGCCGCTGCCCGCGGTGTTCCAGCTGATCGGCTGCACGGCGCAGGCCCTGCACTCCGTTCACGCAGCCTCGGTGGTGCACCGCGACCTCAAGCCGAGCAACATCCTGCTCGGTTCGAACGGCCCGTGGGTGATCGACTTCGGTATCGCGCGGGCCACCGACACCACCCAGCTGACGCGCAGCGGCGGGTTCATCGGGACGCCGCAGTACATGTCCCCCGAGCACGCGCTCGGCCGGACCGTCACGGCGGCGACGGACGTCTTCGCGCTGGGTCTGATCGCGGCGGTCGTGGCCACCGGCCGCCACCCGTACGGCGACGGCGGGGGCCTCTCGATCGCCGCCGCGATAGCCAACACCCCGCAGCAGGCCCCGGACCTGAGCGGCTACCCGGAACCCCTGCGCCAGCTGTTGGAGCGCTGCCTGCAGTCCGATGCCGCGCAGCGGCCCAGCCCGGCCGAGCTCGCCGAGTGGTGCGGCCGCGTCGCGGGCCGGGAACTGCGTGACTTCGACGGCTGGCTGCCCGAGCCGCTGACCGCGGAGATCGCCCGCCGCGAGCGGTCGGCACAGGCCCAGGCACAGGCCCAGGCACAGGCACCGGCGCAGACCCCGCCCCCGCCGGCGTACACACCGACCGTGGCCCCCGAGCACGTCCGGCCCGCGTACGCGCCCACGCAGGCGCCCGCGCAGGCGCCCGGACCGGTCCCCCCGGCGTACGCACCGACCCAGGGCCCGGGCCACCCTGGGTACGGCGCGTCCACCGCCCCCGCCTACGCCGCACCCTCCTACTCCGCACCTTCCGCGCAGGCGGTACCCGCCCCCGCACGCCGCAGCCGCGTGCCCCTGGTCGTCGGCGCCGGAATCCTGGTGGTCGCCCTCGCCGCGGGCGGCACGTGGTACTTCACGCACAACGACGACGAGGGCGGCGCCCAGCAGACCGCGGGCGACAACAAGGACAGGACGGCGGAGGCGCCGAAGGACACGGCGCCGGCGGCGCAAAGCAGCGGCTCGACCCCCGCGCCCCAGGCGTCCGGCCGCACCTACACCGCGGTGTTCAAGGACAAGCCCGTGAAGTTCCTCGCGCCCAGGGAGTTCGGCAAAGTCAACGCGGTCGACCTCGACTTCCCCAAGGTGGCTCCGTTCGGCGACATCGGCTACAACGACCGGGAGCTGGCCATGGGCTACGACAGCGTCGAGAGCGTGACCCCGTTCGGCAAGAGCAGGGGCGCCACCCCCGAACAGTGCGAGACCGGGGCCGCCACCGATCCGATTCCCGAGAAGCTGCCGCAGTCGGACCTCGGCGGGGCGGACAGTGCCATCGTCCAGGGCGACCTGCTCTGCACCGTCACCAGCAAGGGCAATCTCGCCATGGTCAAGATCGTCGGGGTCGAGCCCTCGACGGACAGGCTCTACAAGGTCCCGACGTACCTCACCGAAGTGACCCTCTGGAAGCGGTAGGCCGCGGGCGAGGCGTGAGCTCGACGGGCCGGACCGGCTCAGCGGTTGCGGCGTTCCCCTCACACGGAACGTTCCATGCAGACCAGCCTGTCCCGCTCGTCCCACGACCCGGTGACGGTGAATCCGAGCCGTTCGTACAGGGCGATCGCGCCCGCCCGCCACTGCCACACCGACAGCCGCACCGCGCTGAGGCCGCGCTCCTCGGCATGCGTCAGCGCGGCGCCGAGGAGACGGCGGGCGATGCCCAGCCCGCGGAACTCCGGGGCCGTCCAGAGCCTCTTGACCTCGGACCGCCCGTCCACGGGGGCGGCCACCACCAGGCAGCCCACCACGGCGTCCCCGATCGACGCCAGCAGCACGTCGTCGCCGGCGAAGGCCACCTGCGGATCCGTGATCTCCGCGCGGTAGCGGTCGGGCAGCCCTTCCACGCCGGCGACGGCCTCGCCCTTCTCCTCCTGCGTGCGCAGGTGGTAGGCGGCCAGCAACCCGGCCAGCCCGTCCCGGGCGGAAAGGGCATGCCCCGGCCGGCGGACGACGACGACCTCGCGTGGTTCGCTCACGACGGGAGCATCGCATCCCGGTGCGCGACCTCGACGGCCGGGGGGAGGGGTCAGGTCGAGGCGGGGACGAGGACCACGGCCGTTCCGTACGCGCACACCTCGGTCCCGACGTCCTGGGCGTCGGTGACGTCGAACCGCATCATCAGCACGGCGTTGCCACCGCGCGCCTTCGCCTGTTCGATGAGCCGGTCCATGGCCTGGTTCCGGGTCTCCACCAGGGTCTTGGTGAGGCCCTTCAGTTCGCCGCCGATCATCGACTTCAGGCCCGCGCCGATCTGGCTGCCCAGGTGGCGGGAGCGGACGGTGAGGCCGAAGACCTCGCCGATGACGCGCTCGACCCGGTAGCCGGGGACGTCGTTGGTCGTGACGACGAGGACGCCGGTCTCGTGTGCGCCGGCGCCGCCGCCGTAGTCATCGATACCCATGGCACCCACTCTCGCCCGGGCCGCCACCGCCCGCACCCCGGGCCGCGCGAGCAGGGTACGGGCAGCGCACCCGGCACGGATCCGGACCGCCGCCGGACGTGTGCCCGCGTGCACATCAACCCCTTGCGTACCACCCAGGTTGTAGGTCGCCACCTCCCTGGGTGGTACTCCGGCCTCATCCCCCGGATGGGCGCGGGCGGGGACGGCGGGGCCGTAGATTCTCCTCCGCCGGGTCACCGGCCGGCGCCGCCCCGTTCCTCCGGGGCTCGCTGCACGGCCGTGCCCGTTCGGGGGCGGGCACGGCCGCGCACCTCGATAGGGCAAATTGGTCATATCGGGTTAAACGACGGTGAGCCACCGGGGCTACGCGCCCCGCCCTCGTCATAGTCGTCCCTGGCAACCCGCCTGGTTGCCGCCCCGTGCCGCGCGTCGCGGCCGGGTGGATGTCTTCGTAGAGGAGCCGGCTCATGCTGAAGCCCACCAGAACCACCCTCGCTCTCGCCGCCGGCAGCCTGGTTCTCGGTCTGGTCGGAGCGGGCGCCGCCGTCGCCGACGACGGTCCGGAGAACCAGCCGCCGCGGGAGATCGTCGTCGGCGGAGGGTCCGCGGAGCCCGGTGCGTACCCCGAGAAGTACGTCACCGGCAAGGTCGTCTCGAAGGGCCCGCTGACGGTCCGCAGCAAGCCGAGCACCCACTCGCAGTCCCTCGGCCACGTGTACCCGCACAGCAAGGTCGAGATCGAGTGCAAGAAGTACGGTGAGAAGGTCGACGGCAACCGCATCTGGTACCGCCTGGCCGACAAGAACGGCAGCTGGGAGCACGACGCCGCGGCCCCCAAGCGTGCGTACGAGAAGGAGCGCTGGGTCTCCGCCCGCTACGTCAAGAACCTCTCCGAGGTCAAGTACTGCCGCTGACCCCGCCCCTGTCCCCGTCCCTGCCTGTCGGCCGATAGGCAAACGGACAGGGAGCAGTCGGGCGGACAGGTCAGCAGTCAGTCCACCGGGCGTACGGCACGCGGCCCCACGCACTCCACGCCGTACGCCCGGACCCGTTCCCGCAGTTCACGGTCGGCCGTGACGACGACACAGCCGCGCTCCGCGTACGCGGCGGCCAACTCCACGATCCGGTCGTCACCGCTCCCGGGCGCCGGGTCCACCCGGACGCCCGGAACGGACTCGACGCCCCGGGCGGCGCCTTCCACGACGAGGACGATCTCCTCGTCGCCGCCCCGGCCGGCCAGCAGGTCGCGCAGCCGGACGGCCGCGCCCCGCCGGTCCCGCCACCAGCCGTCCGGCACCGAGCCGACGACGTTCGCGCCGTCCACGATCAGCACGTTCCGCGCGGCGTTCACGGCGGCCGGGCCCTCAGAAGTCGCCGTAGTTGACCTGCCAGGTGGGCAGGCCCATCCGGCGCCAGATCGCGACCACGCGGTCCCGGTCGTCGAGCGAGACCCGTACCGCGTACCGGTGGCGCACATGCGCGTCGAACAGCTCCGCCTTCACCACGTCGTCGCGGCGCGTGTCGCCCGCCGCGCGCATCCACAGCTCGTCGTACGGCACCTCGTGGCGCCGCAGCCAGGACTCCGTCTGCTGACGGTACTCCTCGCCGCGCCCCGACAGCAGCACGATCGCGTCGCCGTCGGCGCGCCGGAAGGCGTCGAGCGCGTGCCGTACCGGCTCGTTGAGCAGGTCGAGCTCGCAGCGCGAGAAGTCGTACGGGCCCCGGTCGCCGGTCAGCGCGAGCGTGCCGTCGATGTCGCACATCACCGCGGCCGGCAGGGCCGGGTCGGGCACGTACTCCGTCACGGGCGGCGCGGCCACCCCGCTCGACCCGCCGTTCATCCACTCCGACGTCAGCCGCCAGCCTCCCCGCCGGGCCTTCTCGTGCTTCTCGGCCAATATGCGGATGATCTCCTCGCCGACCTGGCGCTCGCGCGCGGCGTCCCGGCGCAGGCACTCCTCCAGCGGGACGTCGGTGAAGTCGTGCACGACGAAGGTCGCGAGACCGCCGACCGCCGCCTTGAGCCGCTTGGGGATGTTCTTGGTCAGGTGGGTGTTGTCGACGACCACGTCGAAGCCGCCGTCGACCGCCGCGCGGACCGCCGCGTCCTGGACGGCCAGCACGGTCTGCTCGTGCCTGAAGCTACGGCCCCGCCCGGGGTCCGGGAGGTCGAGCATGAGCCGCAGGTCGTCGAGGTTGACGCGGCGCATGCGGCCACCGGCCTCGGCCTGCAGGGCGCGCGCGGCGGTCGTCTTGCCGGAGGCCGGCAGGCCCGTCATGACGTGCACGACGGGCAGCGGGGCCTCCTCGGCCGCAATCGCAGTCGCAGTCGCGTCCGTGTTCACATCCGTGTTCACGTCCGTGTTGGGTGTGTCTTCGGACACGGGTCAGTTCTCCTCGTCGTTCGTGAAGGGGTCGGACGTCTCCGGCCGCACGTTGCGCCATACGGCCAGTTCCGTGGACCGGCCGTCCAGGCGCAGGAACATCGCGGCCCGGACCTCCCGGTCGGGCAGTGCCTTCACCGCCCGGGCGAAGGCCCCCCGGTCGGCGGCCAGGTGCGCGAGTCCCGCGTACGCCTCGTCGATGGCGCGCTCGCGCCGCGCGGCCTCGCTCTCGAGCCGCTCGATCACCTCGCTCACCCAGGCGTCGAACTCGTCGGGCACCTGGTCGAGCAGTGCGTCGAGCGGCTTGCCGCCCGTGGCCTCGATCTCGACGACCGTGGTGCCGAGGCCCTGGGCGAGCTGCTTGAGGGGCAGGCCGGCGAACCGCTGGATGCCGTGGGCGCGCCAGATGTCCCGCTCGGTGGCCTTGGTCAGCAGGCGGTGGAGCCGTACGTACTCGGCCAGCTTGGCCTTCGCGCGCACACCGGAGGCGAAGCGCAGCACGAAGCCCTCCGCCTGGGTGCCGGTCGCCGAGGCACCGCCGGGCAGGGTGTTGGACTCGGTGAGGGCGATCAGCTCGTCGATGGGCATGGCGGGCCAGACCGTGACGACGGAACCGATCCCCTCCCAGTGGGACGCGGCCTCGGCGAGGGGGACCTCGGTGCCGTCCTGACCGAAGGCCGCGAGGAGGACGAGGTCCCGGCGGTCGCCGTAGTCGACGACGATGCGGTTCTGCGGGTACAGGATCTCGGCGAGGTAGGTGGTGCCGGGGCGCAGGGCCGCGGTGTCCCGGCCGTCGAGCAGGCGCTGCGCCCAGGTCGCCTGGGCGCTGATGAAGGACCCCTTGGAGGCGACCCGCCAGCGGTCCGCGTAGTGGAAGACGACGGCGAGGCTGCCGTCGACCTTGTCGTAGACCTCGAACGGCTCGTCCGGGAGGGCGGGGGCGTACGGTTGACCCGACTCGTGCTCGCCGACGTTGAAGAACTTCGGCAGCGGCAACGCGACGATCGCGCCGGTGGTGTCGTCGGCGACGAGTCCGCGGCAGCGGGTGGTGACGTCGTTCCAGACGCGTTCGTACTGGGCCGTCCGCGTGTAGGTGTAGATGGACAGCGGCAGTTCGGGATGCGACTTGCGGGTCACGTACCCGGCGTCGATCGAGTCCGCCAGCGCCTGTGCGGGCAGCAGGTCATGCAGAGTCAGGGTCTCCTGGCTCATGGGGTCCTCCCGGTTTGAGATGGCTCATTCTCACGTGCGGGAGGGTGTGCCCGGTAGTTAATTATGCCTGGTCGGCGCAGTGCCCAGGCGGTTGATGTCGGCGGGCCGCAGGATGTGCCCGGGGATCTCGGTGCCGGGTGAAGCGACGGCGATCATGGCGCGGCCGAAGGCCTCGGAGGTGATGACGAGGTTCGGGGCGACCCGCCGCACGAGGGGGACCAGGGGGCCGAGGACGGCGTAGAACACCCGGGACAGCCGGGCCTTGGAGGGCACGCCGCGCACCGGCTGGACGATGCCGGGGCGGAACATGTACGCACGGAAGGGGAGTTCGAGCAGGTCGTTCTCGGTCTTCCCCTTGACCCGGGCCCACATGGAACGGCCCCGCTCGGTGCTGTCCGTGCCCTCGCCGGAGACGTAGACGAAGGTCATGCCGGGGTTGGCGGCGGACAACGGCCGGGCGACGGCGAGCGTCAGGTCGTGGGTGACGCGCCGGTACGCCTCTTCCTTCATGCCGACGGAGGAGACCCCGAGGCAGTAGAAGCAGGCGTCGTACGCGGCCGGGTCGATCCCGGCGGCGGCCAGGTCGGACGGATCTCCCTGGACGCACTCGCGCAGCTTGGGGTGGCTGACGCCGAGCGGGGTGCGTCCGACGGCGACGACGCTCTCGACCGCATCGCTGCGCAGGCATTCGCGCAGGACGCCCCAGCCGAGCATGCCGGTCGCGCCGAAGAGGAGGACGTTCACGGAGGTCAGTCTAGGCGGTGTCCTGTCGGTCGGGCCGGATCAGGGAGCCGCGAGCCCGGCCCGACCCACACGACCCTTGGAGGGCCCGTCCGGCGAATCGATCGGGTCCGTCGACACCGCCCGCAGGGGACGAACGCCCTCAGCACACTGGCCGTCGGGCCCGCTCTGGCCGTGCGCGATCACGGGGGCACGTACGACGGGTGGGGCGTGCGGCCGGAGCGCTTCGGGGGGCCTCAGATCGCGGGTGAGCGGGCGGGCGAGAAGGCGCTGGGGATGGGCGGCGGTGATCAGCGACGTCCGCCGGTCCGCGGCGTCCGGTTCCCGTAGCTCGGGGCGGGTCCAGCCGAGGGTCTGCTTGAGCAGGCGAAACGTGTGTGCCGTAGTCACGCGGTGTCGGGCTGCGGTCACCGCAGTGGCGTCGTCGGCCGAACCGGACCGCGTCCAGGATCTGCATCCAGGATGTGGCGCCCCTCTCCAGCACGGCGACGAACGAGTAGGGCCGGCCAGGAATGAACCGTGAGGCGGTCTTCGCCCGCCCCTAGACGTGGCGGAACAGCCGGCCCGGCGAGCACGGAGCGTCCGACCGCAGCCACGGTGGCACGCCGACGGCCAGGACCGGGCACCCGTCGGAGAACCGGGGCAGCGGCAGGCCGGCCAGCGGTGACCGCAGCCGAGCCACATCGATCCGCCCTGGTTTCGGGCCGGCGTGCATCGCTCCGCGTCCACGTCGATGTTCCGGCAGGAGCGTCAGCTCGACTGCCGAGTGCACTGTGCCCGGCGCACACAGCTCATCGCCGTGCCCGGTCAGGCACGCGTACAACTGTCCCGGAAGCGTGCCGCTTCCGCGAACGCCTTCTAGTGCGAGTCGTATTCGGCGCCGGACCCCAAACGGCAGGGTCAGGCTCCCTCGGGAGTGATCAGGCAGAAGGGATGGCCGACGGGGTCCTCGTAGACGCGGTAACCGATCGGCTTGTCCGAACCATCCAGCAGCTTCGCGCCGAGGGCGAGCACCTGGGCCTCAGCTATGTCGAGGTCCGTGACCATCACGTCGATGTGCATTTGCTGAGGACGCGCGGAATCCGTCCAACGCGGCGCGCGATAACCGTCCACCCGCTGGAAGAGGACCACCGGGGTCCCCGCCGCGTCCTGGAGCACGACGAACTCGCCGGTGTCCTCCTGTCGCGAGAGCGATAACAGCTTCTCGTAGAAACCGGCGAGTTCATCCGGGTCGGGGCAGTCGATGACAACGGTGTACAGACGTCCGATCATGCAGCTCACTCTGCCACCGGCTGGCGAGCGGGCCAACCGGCAGGGGCCCAGCCGAAGGTGACGGCACGAGTCCCACGAACAGGCCCGCGCCCGCGCCCGGCACGTCCACACGGCGGGCTGCGGCGTCCAGGGTGTTGGTGACAGACTGTCGGGATGGAGTCGATCTTGCGCGCCGCCAGCGAACTGTTGGGGGTCGAGTTGTCCGGCCCGGTCGACCTGGGTGGCAGCCCGCGCAGCACTGTGGTGCGGTGCGAAACGGCCGGTGGCGGCAGTGTGATAGTCAAGGCGTTCGGCAACGAGCCGGAGTCTCTGCGCTGCTTCACGGCTGAGGCCGCCGGGCTGTCCCTCGGGATCGCTGGTCCCGAGCTCCTGGGCGTGGACCTCGAGGTGCCCCTGCTGGTCATGGCAGACCTCGGCAACGCGCCTACCCTGGCGGACGTCCTCCTCGGGAGCGATCCGACCGTCGCGGAAAGCGGGTTGCTGGCCTGGGCCCGTGGGCTCGGGCGGATGGCCGCCGAATCGGTTCACCGGCGCGCCGATCTCGTGCGGTTGTGGTCCCGGTACGACAAGGGCATGCGGTCCTGGGGGGACGAGCCGTGGATCGCCGAGAGGGCCGCCGAACTGCTCGTGCTGCTCGATGGCTCCGGAGTGGAAGCTCCGCCGGGCCTTGCGGAGGAGTTGGCCCGGATCGGGACAGCGGGTGGGGAGGAGTATCCGGCCTTCACTCCGGGTGATACCTGTCCCGACAACAACCTGCTCACCGCAGAGGGACTACAGCTGATCGACTTCGAGGCGGCCTGCTACCAATCGGTGTTCCTGACGGCCGCGTACTGCCGGATGCCGTTCTCCAGCTGCTGGTGCGTCTTCACCCTGCCGGCCGAGATGGCTGCGGAGATCGAGCAGGCGTATCGCGCGGAGGTCGTCGACGTGTACCCGGCACTGGCCGAGGACGAGGTGTGGCAGGCCGGCATGCGGCAGGCCGTAGCCGTTTGGACGGTGGACGCGACGGTGCGGCTGCTACCTCGCACCGTGGAGGACGGTCCGCTGCACCGGACCCGGCATCCGGTCCCGACGAGGCGCCAGGTGCTGAGGCACCGCTGGGAAATGGCGAGCACGCTGGAGGAGTTCCCGGCGTTCGCGGAGACGATGCGGTTGTTGTTGAGTGAGGTCGCCGGAGGCTGGGAGGTGGCCCGACTCCCGGGGTACCCGGCTTTCGGAAGGGAAATCGGCATGACGTCACACGGCTGATCCCGCTGTTGGAAGCGATCCCACGTATCCGGGGACTGCGTGGTCGCCCCCGCAATCGGCTCAAACGGCAGGGCTGCCGAGCTGGCGTCGACGATTCCGATCGCAGCGACCACGTGGGGGTTCCGATGCCCGATGAACGATCCGGGTCCGCAGTGTCCGCGGTCTGCTTCGACGCCGCACGGTGCGCCACCGGCCTCGGCGGGATCGAGACCTCCAACCGCCTCGGCCGGCACCGCTGGGTGATCGAGCGCACGGTCGCCTGGCTCGGCGGCTTCCGCGGGCTCCACCGCCGCTACGAACGCAAGGCCGACCGCTTCGCCGCCTTCGCCAGCATCGCAGCAGCCATCATCTGCACCCGCAGACCCTCCGAACGAGATGTTCTCTTAGCCCCAGTTCTGCAGCTGCCGGAGCAGGTCGGCATCGCCCTCCATCCGCAGCGAGCCGGCCGGGATGCGCATGTACATGAGCAGGGCCATCTCGCTCGCCGTGCCGTAGATGGCGGCGGTGGGCTTGCTCTCGGCGGCCTCCGCCGCGGTGAGGCGGGTGAAGCGGGAACCGGCGGCGTCCACCGTCTGGCGCCAGGAGCCGGCCTCGGCTGCGTGGTAGTCCATGGTGGCGGGCTCGCCCGGCCACGGGACCGTGCCGGTGCAGACGGTGGCGAGGAACTCCTCGATGGCGTCGGCCGCCTCGGTCGTCGGCAGCTCCTGCGGGGTACCGGAGGCCAACTGGGCGTCGTAGGTGTGGATCAGCGATTCCGGGACGCGGCGGCGGGCCACGGCGGCCACCGTGTGCGGCGAGGCCAGCGGCTCCCACCAGGCCCAGCAGCCCCGGTCCGGGCCGGCCTCGCGCAGAGCAGTGAGCAGTTGCTCCGTCGAGTCGGCCAGCCAGGCTATGAGCTCCTCGCGCTCCCTGGGCGCCGCCAGCCCGTCCTTGCTCGGCCGCTCGTCGCCCGGCGCGGTGTTCCGCACGATGTAGGCCCAGAAGCGGTCCCCCTCACTGAGGTGGTTCGCCAGGTCGTACAGCGTCCAGCCCGGGCAGGACGGGACGTCGGCGTCGAGGCTGGGGGCCGCGGCGACGGCGGCGCGGAACGCGGCGGAACGCTCGTCAATCATCCGCAGCAGGGTGGGGAAGTAGAGATGATCAGTCACTCAGACCTTGTATCACCCGGACCGGGACTCCCGCACTCGATTTAGGCCCCCACATGAGATGTCCCCTGAGAGCACGAGTTCGAGGCCCGGCGTGCCGGGGAGGAGGCAGAGAGCGACCGATACGACGCCAAGGCGCAGACGGCGGCGATCCTCTGGTGTGCACCGTCGTTCGAGGAGTTCGCCCATCGCTTCCGGATCGAGAGCCGGCTGGGGCATGCGGTCAACGGCGGCAACCCGTCCCGCCTCGAACCGCAGTTGCACAGCTGCTTGCACCACTACGCACCGTCCGAGGCCTCCGCATGACGGCGGGCCCGGGGGCGGGGGCGATCAGCGACGCATCAGGATCCTGCTGCCGCCGCTACGGGCCGACGGGTACCCGTACACGGACGGCCCCGGGCTGCGCGACGAGACGGAGAACGCCCGCGAGACCCGGGAGACGTGCTGCGACGACGCCGACTTCGACGTGGACCCCGAATCGATCGTGGCGTGGGGGCAGAGGCGTCCTTCGTCAACCGGCTCAACGAGTAGGAGGGCCTCCGTCGTTCACCGCACCGTCCCGATGGCGACAAGGTTGCGCTGTCGGTCCGCCCCGCACCCGGTTGCGGTTCAGCGAGCGACGGGCTTGTACAGGAAGCCGGTCAGCGGTGCGAGGACCTTCCAGTCGAGCGTTTCGTAGAGCGCCCGGCCTTGGACGGTCGCGCCCAGGACGCCGGTGGTCGCACCGTTCTCGACGGCCGCCTCGGTGAGTGCGCCCATCACGACCGTCCCGAGGCCGAGGCGCTGGTGGGCCTCCTCGGTGATGATCTGGTCGAAGACGCAGGCGGTACCCGTCAGACCGGTCTGACCGCGCGCGGCGAGCTCCCCGTCGGCGGCCAGAACGCGCACGCTGACGACATCGCCGTCCCTCTCGGCGGTGGCGGTGTAACCGTCAGGTGCGCGCACGACGGACGGACGCAGGTCGACGGCCATCAGGAAGCCGGGATCGGTCCGCTCCCAGTCGGACGAGAACCACGGCTCCATGACGTCCGGTTCCAGAAAGGCCTTGATGCAGGTGGTCGGTTCGGTGACCGTACCGATGAGCCCGCGTGCGGTTTCGACGTCGGTGTCGAGCAGGACGTGACGGACCGCCTGGGCCGGCAGCCCGACCTGGATGCTCAGCCCCCACGGCACGTCCACCGGCCTCGGTGCCCGTCGCGAGACGGTCCATCCGTCGACCCACGAGCGCGCGAGCTCCCACATCCGGACACCCCTCCGAGTAATGACTGCAATCGGAATGCGGATGTTACACAGGTGCGCTGACGGTCGAACCCCCGCACTCGATCACCTAGTGGGAGACACAGAGCTCGTTGCCCTCCGGATCGGCGAGGGTCGTCCATGCGCTGCCGCCCATACGGCCCTCGTGGAGGTGCTTGGCGCCGTTGGCGATGAGGCGTTCGACCAGTGCCTTGGGGTCGTCGGAGCCGGTACGGACGTCGAAATGGGCCCGGTTCTTGACCGTCTTGGGTTCGGGGACGAACTGGAAGAGGACACGGGGTGCGCGCTCCAGGCCCTCCGGGTGGCGGATCGCGGCGCCCACCTTCCAGACGAGGGTGCCCCGGTGGATCTTGGTGTCGTCCTCGCTCGCGTGGCCCGCCTCGATCAGGCCGCGGATGAACTGCTCGTCGCTCGGCTCCACTTCCCAACCGAGCGCCTCGGCCCACCAGTCGGCGAGCGCGTGCGGGTCGGTCGAGTCGATGGTCACCTGAAATGTGTACGCCATGCCGGGACCCTACTGAGGAGGCGCCGCCATCGCCACACGCCACAAGGGGGCGTGGGAGGCGGGGCGCCGGGCGCGGGGTGTCATCGGCCCCTCTCCCCGCCCCCGGCGGTGAGGTGCGAGGCGACCAGCGCGGCGAAGGTCAGCAGCCAGGCGCCCACGGCGACCCAGAGGAGGACCTCGCCCAGCGTGCGCAGCCAGGCGACACCGGCCGGTTCCGCCACGGAGAGACAGGCGGTGGCCGTCATGCCGAGCGGGAAGACGGTGGCCCAGCGGCGCATGTCGTAGCGCGGCCGCGGGTGGCGCAGTTCGGCGGCGAGGAGGACGACGTACCAGACGAGGGAAAGGGCGAGCAGGGCCAGCGTGACGGTACGCAGCGTGGTGTGTGCCGAACCGGTCCATACGGGTGACGCGGTGAGCTTGGATCCGGCCAGGGCGGAGATGGAGAGCGCACCGCCCGCCACCCAGTGGTCGCCCTTGCCGCCCACCACCTCGCGCAGGTCGAAGCGGAAGAGGGCCGCCAGGTAGAGCAGCAGGCCGAGGCAGAAGGCGGCCATCGCCGCCCGCGCCAGCAGGTCGTGGTGGTCGGCGTCGGCGAGGGACGCGGCGAGGAGGGAGAGCCCCTGGGTCGCCACGCAGCCGAGGAAGGCCGCTCCCGGCATGCGCCGCCGCCAGTGCCGCAGGACGTTGAAGAGCAGCCCGGGCCAGAGCACCGCGGCCACCACGAGCAGCACGGCGGCCGCCGTCTGCCAGCCCTGCTGCGAGAGCCGGGCCCCGATGACGGTGGTGGCGGCGACGGCCGTCAGCGCTGCCGGTGTGTCGGCCTCGGCGCGAAACCGCCCGCGGTCGCCCAGCAGCCGGGAGGTGAAGTCGGCGGCGAGTACGAGCCACAGCGCACCGGCGACGACCAGCGCGGCCAGTGACGCCGCGTCGTGCCCGGTCAGGTGCAGTCCGACGGAGATGATGCCGGTGGCCATGACGGCGGCTCCCGCCGCGGGCGGGAGCCCGGTCCACCAGTCACGGCCGGGGAGGATGCTCACGCGTCCAGCGGACCCCACGGGTCGGCAGGCTCCCGGCGGACGGGGCCGACGCGCCGCGCGAACCACACGGCCGGACGCGAAACCTCCTGCACGCAAGATCAAGCAAACCTGCGCGCGATGCACAGGCGGGGGTGCGGGCCCGTCCTAGGCTCGGACTCAGACGCGGACCTGCCGGTCCGTCACAGGGGAGTGGACCGGCAGGTTCCCGATTCCTCGCGCGGGCACACGGACCCGTTCCCGGCACCGGGGCGACCTCCGCCGGGGAGGGGAACTCCGCGCGCGCCACCGGCGCCGGGTTGAAGGTGCGGGGGTAGCGTCGGACCTCCTCGGCCGGTGGCCGGAACTCGCGCTTGCCGGCCCGGTTAGGCGTACCTAACCTATGGCTCACCCACGCTCGAGAACGTCGGCACGACTTCGGGACCCGTCCCCAACCGAAGGAGCCTCCCCCCATGAACGCACGTCTCGACCATGCCCGGCCCTACGCCCTCGGCCTGTTCCGGATCGTCACCGGACTGCTCTTCGCCTCGCACGGCGCCGCTTCCCTCTTCGGTGTCCTCGGCGGTGCGCACGGTGGCGGAACCGTCGCCACCGGGAGCTGGCCCGGCTGGTACGCCGCCGCCATCCAGCTCGTCGCCGGCGCTCTGGTCCTGCTGGGGCTCAGCACCCGGGCGGCCGCCTTCGTCGCCTCCGGTTCGATGGCGTACGCGTACTTCACCGTGCACCAGCCCGGTGCGCTGTGGCCGCTGCAGAACGGCGGCGAGGCCTCGGCGATGTTCTGCTGGGCCTTCCTCCTGCTGGTGTTCACCGGCCCCGGAGCCCTGGCGGTGGACGGGCTGTTCTCCTCGCGTTCGGCGGCCTCCGTCGGGCAGCGGGACGAGAACCGCCCGGAGGCCGTCACCGCCTGAGGAATCGATTCAGCGCCACTCGCGTCGACACCGTACGCGGCGGCACCACTCGCGCCCCGGCGCCCGGGCCCCTCAGCGGGGCGCTGCGACCAGCCCTATCTCGTAGGCCGTGATGACGAGTTGGACCCGGTCCCGGGCGCCGAGCTTGGTGAACAGGCGCGAGACGTGCGATTTGGCCGTGGCCGCCGAGATGAACAGCTCCTCGGCTATCTCGCCGTTCGAGAGACCCAGCCCCACCAAGGTCAGCACCTCCCGCTCGCGCTCGGTGATCCCCGCGACGGGTCGCGGCGCCCGCACCTCGGGCGCCGCCGGCCCGGGCGCGCGGACGAAGTCCGCGATCAGCCGGCGGGTGACGCCCGGCGCGATCAGGGCGTCCCCCGCGGCGATCACCCGGATCGCGGCGAGGATGTCCTCCACGGCCATGTCCTTCACGGCGAACCCGCTCGCGCCGGCGCGCAGCGCCCCGTAGACGTGGTCGTCCTCGTCGAAGGTGGTCAGCACGAGCACCTTGACGGCCTCCGCGGCCGTGGTGATCAGCCCGGTGGCCTCGATGCCGTCCATGCCCGGCATCCGGATGTCCATCACCACCACGTCGGGGCGCAGTTCGGCGGCGAGGCGGACGCCGTCGGTACCCGTACCGGCCTCGCCGACGACCTCCAGGTCGGCGGTGTCGGCCATCAGCACCCGCAGACCGGACCTGACCAACGGCTGGTCGTCCACGAGCAGGACGCGGATCGCCCGCGCGGGAGCGGCGGTCATCGGAGCCCGTCCACGGCCGCCGCGGCCAGGGGCAGCGGCAGCGCCGCCTCGACCCGGAAGCCGCCCCCGGCCCGGGGACCGGCACTGAAGCGGCCGTGCAGCAGGCTGACCCGCTCGCGCATGCCCGTGATGCCGAATCCCGTACTTCCGATGCCGTCGGGCGCGCCGCGCCCGTCGTCGACGACCTCCACGGTCAGCTCCTGTTCCCCGTATCCGATGGTGACCCGGCAGTGCCCGGTGCCCGCGTGGCGGACCACGTTGGTCAGCGCCTCCTGCACGATGCGGTACGCCGACAGGTCCGTCTCGGGCGGCAGTTGACCGCGCTCCCCCTCCCACCGTACGTCGACCCGCACCCCCGCGTCGGCGGTGGCCGCCACCAGCGCGTCGAGGTCCGACAGCCCGGGTGCGGGCCCGAGCGGCGCCTGCCCCCGGGTGCCGTCCGGCTGGGCCCGACGCAGCGCGACCAGCGTACGGCGAAGGCCGGACAGGGTCTCGCGGCTGGTGGCCTCGATGGCCCGCAGGGCGGCGCGGGCCTCCTCCGGCTGGGTGTCGATGACCCTGCTGCCGACACCGGCCTGGATGGCGATCACGCCGATGCTGTGGGCGACCATGTCGTGCAACTCGCGTGCGATGCACAGTCGTTCGGCGGTCACGGCCTCGGCCACCTGCTGCGTGCGCAGTTCGGCCGTGTGCTCGCGGCGCTCGCGGAACCGCAGGCCGGTCATGTAGACGGCGCCCAACGACAGGAAGGCGATCAGGCTCGTGCTCATCAGGTCGTACGGTCCGGAGGCCACCAACGCGACCCCCGGAAGCTCCACGGCGAACACCATGACGAGGGCCGTGACCGCGTCCCGCCGGGGCCGCGTGGCGACGACGAGTCCGAGGACGAGGTCCGAGGCGAGGAAGACGAAGAACCGGCCCGGACCGTGGTTCTGGGCGGCCCCCGCGACGAGCGTGCCGCCGAGGAGGGTCAGGGCCAGTGCCGCCAGGGGCCGGTGCCGCAGCAGGGGGACGAGCGGGGTCACCGCCAGCAGCATCACGACCCCGAGGAGCGGCCCGGCGGCGTACGGGACACCGCCGATCAGCAGGCCCACGACGAGGACGTAGAGGCCCGCGCCGCCCCAAGCCGTGCGGGCCGATCCGGACCCTGATGTCGAACTCCGCGCGGCCTCGGCGGACTTCGGGGTCTTCGCGGGCTTCGGGGTCTTCGGTGGGTTGTCCATGGCGTGACCGTAGCCAGCCGTCCCCGGCCCGGGCATCCGCCCCCGGGCTTACGCCCCCCGGCCGAGGCCACCGGGCACGTTCCGCCGGCGGTCCGATGTCCTCGGGCCGAGCGCACTGGCAGGGTGGGCCGGGTGATCGAGGTCAAGGAACTCACCAGGACGCACGGCGACCGGACGGCCGTGGACCGGCTCTCCCTCACGGCCCGGCCCGGCGCGGTCACCGCGTTCCTCGGCGCCGCCGGGGCCGGCAAGACCAGCGCGCTCCGCCTGATCCTGGGGCTGGACTCCCCCACCGCGGGCACGGTCGCCGTGTGCGGGGTCCCGCTGCGCGGCCGCCCGCGCAGCCCCCACCAGGTCGGGGCCCTGCCCGATCCGGCCGGGTTGCGCGGCCGGCGGACCGCCGGGGCGGTGCTGGGGGCACTGGCCCGTGCGCACGGCATCGAGGCGGGCCGGGTGGCCGAGGTGCTGACGGAGACGGGCTTGGCGCAGGAACCGCGGCGGCGCGTGGGTACGTACTCCCCCGCGATGCGGCAGCGGTTGCGCATCGCGGGGGCGCTGCTCGGGGATCCGCCCGTGCTGCTGCTGGACGAGCCGCTGGCCGGGCTGGACCCCGAGGGGATGCGGTGGGCCCGCCGGCTGCTGCGCGCACTGGCCGCGCAGGGGCGTACGGTCGCGATCACCGGTGACCGTGCGGCGGAGATGGCCGAGACGGCCGACCGGATCGTCGTCCTCGACCGGGGCCGGACGGTGCTGGCGCAGTCCGCGGCCGAGTTCACCGCCCGGAGCGCCGCGCCTCGGGTCGTCGTGGGTGCTGCGAGCCCCGTCGAGCTTGCCGCCGTACTGACGGACGGGGGCGCGACGGTGGTCCGGGCCCGCCTGTCGGGTCCGGACCGGCTCGCCGTGACCGGCATGACGGCGGAGCGCGTCGGCCCCCTGGCCACCGAGCACGGGATCGTGATCCTCGAACTCGACACCCGCAGGCCTTCGTTGGAGGAGGTGCTGGGCGAACTGTGCGCCGGTTCCCGGGCCGTGTCGGCCCGGTCCCGCCCGGGCGGCGGGCGATAGCCTGGGCGCATGGAGGAACTGGGTGGGGTGGAGGTCATCGGCTTCGCGGACGCCGAAGCGTTCGAGAGCTGGTTGACCGAGCACCACACGCGCCACGAGGGCGTGTGGATCAAGCTGGCCAAGAAGCGGTCGGGGATCGCGTCGGTCACCGATGACGAGCTGGTCGACATCGGCCTGTGCTACGGCTGGATCTCCGGGCAGCGGCGCGCCCTCGACGAGCGGTACTACCTGCAGAAGTACGTGCCGCGCCGGCCCAAGAGCCTGTGGTCCCGGGTGAACGTGGACAAGGTCGCGGAGCTGAGCGCCGCGGGGCGGATGCGTGAGCCCGGACTCGCCGAGGTGCGCAGGGCGCAGGCGGACGGGCGGTGGACGCACGCCTACGAGTCCCAGCGGACGGCGGCGGTGCCACCGGACCTCGCGGCGGCCTTCGAGGCGGATCCGGCGGCCGCGGAGGCGTTCGAGGCGCTCGACCGCACCGGGCGCTACCAGGTGGTCCTGCCGTTGCTACAGGCGCTCACCCCGGAGACCAGGCGGGCCCGGCTCGACCGGGCGGTGCGGCTGCTGGGGGGAGGCGGGGCTGCCGGGTGATCCGGCCGGTCTCCCGCGAGCGCAGGGGGCCGTAGGGGGCAGGGGCGCAACGGACCGGGAGAAGGCGTCAGGCCCGGCCTCCCCACGGGGAGACCAGGCCTGCAGGAGGGCGGAGTCGCGGGTCAGGAACGCTGGTCGCGGGCCTTCTCGGCCTTCTCGGCGTTCTTCTCCTTGATGCGGACCGTTTCCTTGCGGACCTCGGCCTGGGTGGCGCGCTCACGCTGGAGCCACTCGGGGGCCTCCTGCTTCAGTGCTTCGATCTGCTCCGTGGTGAGGGGCTCGGTGACCCCGCCGCGGGCGAGGCCGGCGATGGACACGCCGAGCTTGGCCGCCACCACCGGTCGCGGGTGCGGACCGTTGGCGCGCAGCTCCTTCAGCCACTGGGGCGGATCGGCCTGGAGCGCACTCAATTCGCTGCGCGAGACGACACCCTCCTGGAACTCTGCGGGGGTGGCCTCGAGGTACACGCCCAGCTTCTTCGCCGCGGTCGCGGGCTTCATCGTCTGGGTGTTCTGGTGCGACGTCATGGTGTCAAGAGTATCGAGCGTGTGCGCTACCTCCGACCACGACCGGTAACCTTGCGGGGTGACAGGCTCGGAAGTACCCCATTCGTTCCGGCTCGCTTATGTCCCGGGGGTCACACCCAGCAAGTGGGTGCGCATCTGGAACGAGCGGCTGCCCGACGTCCCGCTGACCTTGGTGGCGGTGTCCCCGATCGAGGCGTGCGGCGTGCTGCGGGCGGGCGGAGCCGACGCCGGTTTCGTGCGGCTGCCCGTCGACCGCGACGACCTCAGCGCGATCCCCCTCTACACGGAGACCACGGTGGTCGTGGTCCCCAAAGACCACCTCGTGGCCGCTGCGGAAGAGGTGTCCACCGAGGACCTCGCCGACGAGATCGTGTTCCACCCGCTCGACGACACCCTGGACTGGGAGCAGCTGCCGGGCAAGCCCGCGATCGAGCGGCCCGAGACGACGGCGGACGCGATCGAGCTGGTGGCCGCCGGGGTGGGCGTACTCGTCGTCCCGCAGTCGCTCGCCCGCCTGCACCACCGCAAGGACCTGACCTACCGGCCGGTGTCCGATGCGCCCGCCTCGCGGGTCGCGCTGTCGTGGCCGCAGGAGGAGACCACCGATCTGGTGGAGGAGTTCATCGGGATCGTCCGCGGCCGGACCGTGAACAGCACGCGGGGGCGCACGCCGACCCCGCCGCAGCCCAAGGCGAAGCGCAAGCGCCCGGACGCGGGTACGGGCGGCGGCGGTGGCGGGGGCGCGCAGCGGAAGTCGGGGGCCGGGAAGTCCTCGTCCGGGAAGCCGGCCGGCAAGAACCCCCGCGGGGCGTCCGGCGGCCCCAAGGGCGGCAAGGGTGCGAAGGGCGGCAAGGGCGGTAGGCCCGGCCGTCGCCCGTAGGCCCCGCCGCCGCCCGTAGCCCGCTCGTCGTCCGCAAGGCCCGGCCGTCGTCCGTAGGACCGGCAGGGCCGACCGCGACGGCCTGGCTTCGGGGATCCGGCTCACCGCGCGTGTATGCAGGAGGGATGGATCTCCGGTCGCCGTCGCACCCCCGTCACCTCCGGTCCCCCAAGGTGAGCCACGCACAGCTGGCGGTCCCGTTCGCGCTGATCGCCCTCGTGACGTTGATCGACGTGCTCGCTCCGCCCGAGGTGCACCTCGGCCCGTTCCTGGCCGCCGCACCTGCGGTGACCGCGTCGTTCGCGGGACCCCGGATGACGGCCTTCGTCGGTTTGGTCGCCGTACTGGCCCAGGTGGTGGTGGCGACGGCGCGCACCAGCCTGACCGATCTGAACCACACCTTCCAGATCATCGCGCTCGTGATGATCTCGGTGTTCGTGACCTTCTTCGCCCACCTGCGCGAGGAGCACGAGAAGGAGCTGACCCAGCTGCGCTCGGTGGCGGAGACGGCCCAGGAGGTGGTCCTACGGCCGCTGCCCGACCGGATCGGCCCGCTGGGCGTCGCGTCCGTGTACCTGGCCGCCGCGGCCGAGGCCCAGATCGGCGGCGATCTGTACGCCGCCGCCCGGACGGCCACCGGCACGCGGCTGATCATCGGCGATGTCCGGGGCAAGGGGCTGGAGGCGGTCGGGGACGCCGCGCTCGTCCTGGGCGCCTTCCGGGCCTCCGCCCACCAGGAGGCCGGACTGCCGGGCCTGGTGGACTACCTGGAGGCGGCGGTCTCCGGGGACCTGGACGGCGCCGGGGACGAGGGCGAGAGCTTCGTGACCGCGGCCGTCCTGGAGATCCCCGACGCCGAGCCGGTGCTGCACCTCGTCAGCTGCGGTCATCCGCCGCCCTTGCTCGTGCTGCGCGCGGGCGGCGCCGAGCAGCTGGAGGTGGAGCGGCCCGCGCCGCCGCTGGGACTCGCCGGGCTCGTGGCGTCTGCGGTCACCGCGCAGACCTTCGCCTTCGCCGAGGGTGACGTCCTGCTCCTGTACACGGACGGTGTCCTGGAGGCGCGCGACCCGGCGGGTACCTTCTACCCGCTGGCGCGACGCGTGAGCGCATGGTCGGGACTGCGCCCGCAGGCGCTGTTGGACCTGCTGTGCCAGGACCTGCTCGCGCACGCGGCCGGCCACACCCTGGACGACGACGCGGCGATGGTCGCGATCGAGCGGCCCTCGGCACCTTAGGGCGTGTCTCCTGGCCGGGCCCGGTTTGCCAGAATCGGATCATGCTGACCCTCGGAACGATCGTCATGGGAGCCGCGGACGTGCGGCGAGCCGCGGAATTCTGGAGCCGGGCGCTGGGGTACGTACCCCGTGACGGCCAGGTGGACGACGGCTGGACGGTCCTGGTCCCGGCCGACGGCGGCGGGCCGGGCCTGGCGCTCGGCAGCAGCGTCACGCCCGTACAGGAGCGGCCGCGCGTCCACCTCGACCTGTACGCGGCGGACGCCGCCGAGCAGGCGGCGGAGGTCGAGCGGCTGGTCGCCCTGGGCGCCCGGCACGTCGACTGGGATTCCTACCCGGAGGACCCGGATTTCGTGGTGCTGGCCGACCCCGAGGGCAACCGTTTCTGCGTCATCGACGCCGCGCACTGCTGAGGCCGGAACCCGCGGGAGCAGGACGCACGTCCTCGGCATCCTTGGCCGGTCCTTACCGCCACCTTAAGCGGAACGTAAGACTCATCAGGGCCGCACCGAAACGAACGAATGTCCGTTTCGGTGCGGCTAGCGTGCTGCCGGATCCCCCAACTCCCCAGTAACACAGAGGTAGGCACGCGATGGGCAGCACAGTCGGGCACCGGCGCACGACGAGCCGTACGGCGAAGGTCACGGGCGCGGTCGTGGCGGCGGCGGTGATCGGTGGGGCGGCCTTCGCCCTCACCGGGACCGCGCAAGCGAGCTCCGTCGGAGCCGTGTACACGAAGTCCAGTTCCTGGAGCGGCGGTTACACCGGCCAGTACGTCATCACCAACAGCACCGGCACGGCGCAGTCGGACTGGACCCTCCAGTTCGACCTGCCGGCGGGCACGAAGATCGACTCGCTTTGGAACGGCACCCACACGGTCTCCGGCCGCCGCGTGACCGTGAAGCCCGCGAGCTGGAACGGTCAGTTGGCGGCCGGGGCCTCCGTCACCGTCGGCTTCGTCGCGAGCGGAACCGGCACCCTCGGCAACCCCACCGGGTGCCTGATCAACGGGGTGAAGTGCTCGGTGGACCAGGGCGCCACGGCCCAGCCCAGCGGGCGCCCCACCGTCCGGCCCACCGTCACGGCGAGCCCGGCCCCGACCGCACCCACCACGTCCGCCAAGCCCACCGGGAGCACGTCGCCCTCCCCCACCGCGACCGCCCCCACCAGCACTCCCGCCCCCGGGGGCGCCGGCGCGCGCTTCGCCCCGTACGTGGACACCTCCTTGTACCCCGCCTACGACCTGGTCGACACCGCGACGAAGACCGGTGTGAAGGAGTTCCACCTGGCCTTCATCACCTCCGGCGGCGGCTGCGCCCCGCTGTGGGGCGGCGTCACGGATCTCGCGAACGACAAGGTCGCCGCCCAGATCGGTGCGCTGCGCGCCAAGGGCGGCGACGTACGGGTGTCGTTCGGCGGGGCCGCCGGTCACGAACTGGCGCTGAACTGCGCCACCGTGGACGAGCTGGCCGCCGCGTACGGGAAGGTCGTCGACCAGTACCGGCTCACCAAGGTCGACTTCGACATCGAGGGGGCGGCCCTGCCGGACACGGCGGCCAACGCGCGCCGCGCGCAGGCCATCGCCCGGCTGCAGAAGTCCCACCCGGGCCTGGACGTCGCCTTCACCCTGCCCGTGATGCCCGAGGGCCTGACCCAGCCGGGTGTGGCGCTGCTGGCCGACGCCAAGAAGAACGGTGTGCGCGTCGACGCCGTCAACATCATGGCGATGGACTACGGCCCGGCGTACAGCGGGGACATGGGGCAGTACGCGATCCAGGCCGCGACGGCGACGCAGGCGCAGATCAAGGGCGTGCTCGGGCTGTCCGAGGCGGCGGCGTGGAAGGCCGTGGCCGTCACGCCGATGATCGGCGTGAACGATGTCGCGAGCGAGGTCTTCACGGTGGAGGACGCGACGCAGCTCGTGCAGTTCGCCGCGTCGAAGGGGATCGGCCGGCTGGCCATGTGGTCCTCCACGCGGGACAAGCAGTGCGCGGCCGGGGCCGTCAACCACGCGGACGCGACGTGCAGTTCGATCCTCCAGCAGCCGCTGGCCTTCACCAAGGCGTTCTCCGCGCTCAAGTAGGCGCGCGCGGACCGAAGGGGGAACGGCGGACGGGCCCTACGCACTTGGCGTGCGGCGGGCCCGTCGGCCGTGGCCCTACGCGAGGATGCCCGCGCGGGCGGCGAAGTCGAGTGCCGCGTCGAGGCGCGGGGCCGGGCGGCCTTCGGTGTGGGCCGCCGCCAGCAGCGCCGCCACCGCGCCCGCGTCGGCCTTGCGTTCCCGTGCCAGCGCCGCGAACCGGGCGACGGCCTCGGTCAGGCTCCGCTCCAGCGCGTACGGTGCGTCGAACGAGGACACGGTGAGGCCGAGGAACTCCTCCTCGTCCGAGCCCACCCAGGCAGCGGCCCCGTCCAGTCCGTCCTCGCGCACCTCGTCCGGGTACGGGATGCGGTGCCACGCGCCGTTCTCCCACCAGTAGACGAAGCCGAAGAGATTGCCGGCGGCGTCATCGCGAAGGAGCTCCCAGGGCAGCCAGTCGGGGCCGCCCTCGAGGAAGTCGATCTGCTCTCCGCCGACGTGGGTGTGGCTGCCGTCGGGGTCCTGGCCGCAGAACACCGCGCGCCCGTCCTCCACCATGGTCAGGCGCCACCAGCCGTCCCCGCCGGTGGAGTGGCACCACAACCCGTCGTCGTCGAGGGCGAACTCGGTGCGCGTCGAGCACGCGGTGTCCACCATGGCCATGGTCACCGCCCTGGCCCACAGCAGTTCGGGGTGTTCTAGGTCTTCCGGCCGGCTCGGCGCGTGCATCGTGATGTCTCCTCCCGGGTGCCGCCCAAGCCTCGCACGCGGGCCCGGGTCGGCCGAAATGCCGATGGTCGGACGGCTCGGCGGCGGTGAGGCTGGGCGGCCGGGCGGCCGGGCGGCTGGCGCGCGAGGCTTCGGCCCGTCCGTGACCGCAGCCGCCGGAACGGGTCTGACCCTCGCCGCGGCCTTTCCCGCCCTCGCCGCCCCATGGGATCCGGAAGGCACCGCGCCCGTGACCACACCCGCGCAGGCCCTGCGCCGGCTGGCGGCCGGCAACCAGCGGTGGCGGGCCCGGCACCAGGACCATCCGCACGAGTCCGCGGCCGTGCGCCGCCGGGTCGTCCAGGGCCAGCAGCCCTTCGCGCTCGTGCTGGGCTGTGTCGATTCGCGCGTTCCGCCCGAGCTGGTCTTCGACCAGGGGCTGGGTGATCTACTGACCGTGCGGTCGGCGGGCGAGGTGCTGGACGAGGCGGTTCTGGGAAGCATCGCGTACGGAGTCCTGGAGCTGCGCATACCGCTCGTGCTCGTCCTGGCCCATCAGTCGTGCGGGGCAGTCTCGGCGGTGGTCCACGCCGACGCGTCGGGCGAGCCGCTCCCCGCGCATGTCCAGTACCTGGCCGATCAGATACGGCCTTCCATCGATCACGGTCAGTACGGCGAGGCCCGCGTCGACGCGACGATCAACGCACACGTGCGCAACGTCCGCAGACGGCTCGCGGCCGAGCCCGACCTCGCGGGGAAGGTGGTCACCGGCGAACTGGCCGTGCTCGCCGCCCGCTACGAGTTGCGCGACCAGCACGTACGCACCCTGGCCTGACGGCGGCGGCGCGTGCGGGCCCGTCCCGGCCGAGCCTCCGATCGGAACGGGCCACGGTTCGCGACCGTCAGGCGTTGACGCAGACGTTGCCGGCGGCCGGGTTGAGCGCGCCGATCACGTTGATGCTGTTGCCGCACAGGTTGATCGGAATGTGGATCGGGATCTGGACCACGTTGCCCGAAAGCACACCCGGCGAGCCGACCGCGAAGCCCTCCGCGTTGGCGTCGGCGGACGCCGAGGACGCACCGCCGATGACCGCCAGGCCGAGCACCAGGGCAAGACCCGCACTCTTCAGAACACGCGACACGTGACATCTCCTTGTAACCGCACAGCGGTGCCGGAGCACCGCACGGCCCCGAGCGGGGTCGTCGCCCTCTACTTCGGCAGCTGACGGCCTCCCAGCCCGGTTGCGACCGGCCGGTTCCCTCGAATAGGTGGACCCGCGCCTCCGTTCGGGGGTACGGGAGCACGGTCGAGCCCGGGCGGCCCGGGCTGCTCGTTAGACCGTCCGACTGAAACCCCGGTCGTGTGCCCCGGACGGATTTCACCACCGCGCCGTTGCCGCAACCGGGTGGCTCCGGCGGGGACCGCGTTCGTCCACCGGGACGCACCGGGCCCGGCTGGCGGAGCTGCGGGATCCCGACGATCAAGATCGGCCACTGTTCCGCCGTCGCCCGAGGAGCCGGCCTTGTTCCCGCTTCAGTCCGGCGAACCCGTTCCGCGCGTACGCGGCTATCTCCTCGCTGGGGAAGGGCACCACGGACTGGTGCTCGCCGTAACTCCCCCGCTCCCACCGGGCGACCGTGATCTCGTAGCCGGAGACGTGGGCGCAGAGTTGAAGCAGGATCGGCGGCATTTCCGCTTCGCCGAAGAGGTCGGCGTGCTTGATGACGAGGTCGCGCATCCGCTGGATGTTCGGGAGGAAGACGGTCTTGACCCACAGCCGCCACTCCGCGAGTTCCTCCTCGGTCGGCGGGAGCTCATGGACGAAGGGCGATCGGCCGTCGGAACGGGCGTGCCGCTCCATGAACGCGCCGAAGATGCGGCCGTTGGCCTCCGTGAGGGCGAACAGCGGTCCGTAGAGTTCGCTGAGCTGCCGGTTGACGCGCGCGAGGCGCTCTTGTCGCTGGGCCAGGCGCAGGCCGTTGAGGTAGGTGACGGTGTAGCCGACGAACGCCAGGACGATGGTGACGACCCATGTGATCATGAGGGGAGATGGTAGTAAGCGCCGTCCCTCGTAGGCCGGTTGGACGCCCGGGGGCCGGAACCCCGTCGGTAGTCTGCCTCGATGCCCCTCTCTGATGCCTTGTCCCAGGCCCTGCACTCCCCTACCGATCCGCCGCTCCGGCCGCTCCCGTCCCCGGTGGTGGACCTGCTCCGGTCCCTCGACGCACCGCCGCGGCTGGCCGCCCATCTGCGTGTCGTCCACGACGTGGCGGTCGAACTGGTCGATTGGATGGACCGTCGCCATCCGCGGATCGCCGTCGACCGCGCGGCCGTGCTCTTCGGGGCGGCGACCCACGACATCGGCAAGACCGTGCACACGGCAGAACTGTCCGGGCCCGGCTCCTCGCACGAAGGGGCGGGCCGCGAGCTGCTGTCGGCCCACGGGTTCGGCCCGGAACTGGCCCGGTTCGCCGGAACCCACGCCTCGTGGACGGCTCCCGGTACGACGCTGGAGGACCTGCTGGTGAGCACGGCCGACAAGGTCTGGAAGAACAAGCGCCTCCAAGAACTCGAAGACCTCGTGATCGCGCGCCTGGCGCAGGCGACGGGCGGCCAACACTGGGAGGAGTACCTCGCGTTCGACGATCTGCTGACGCGCATCGGCGAGGGTGCCGACGGCCGGCTCGCCTTCCAGGCGTCCTTCCCGGAGCACGCGTAGCCCTGACGGCATTTCTTAGCATCAGAGGTCAACTATTCGTCCGGTCGCCGCCGGGACGACTACAAAGGTCGAGACCGAACCGGACCGGACGGGCGACGGGGATCATGCCACCGTCGACCACCGGAATGATGTCGAAGGCGGTGTATGCGCGTGCGTAGATGCGGCAGAATCGAATGGATAGCGGTCAGATTACTTACAGGGAGACCAGGTTCCGACTCCTCCACCTGACGCACTCGGCCCCGCCGCGGACTGTGCCGATAGGCGGGTGCAACGCCGATCCAGGCGCAGGGAGGAGGGATTCCCCGACCTCCTCCCTGCGTTTGCGCTGTGCGTTTCGTTCAACTAATTCCCCACTCCTCGGCGGAGTCCCCGCTGCGGCCTGATACGAGCCGCTGACGTGCACCGTCGAGGGAACCCACCTTGGGCCGCGTCCTGGGCGACGCGATGATCCGGTTGCCACGCGAGCGCGTTCCGACGTGCACCGCACACGGAATTGCGCCGGTTCCGGAGGGCCTCTGCAAGCTGCCCCTCTTCCGCAGCCGAAAAAACTCACCTGAAATTTTTCAAATGGGCACCCATCCGCAGGCGTTGGGGCACCGAAGGAGGAGCGAGAGCCTCTCCAGGGCCTCGTGTAATCCCGTACGATCTGCGATTCCCGTCCTGGGGATCCACGGAACAGGAGCGAATGTGATAGTCAAGCGCGCCGGTCGCCACGTGGTTCTCGCCGCCATACCCGCCGCCGTGGCCCTGACCCTCGGCCTTTCCGGACCAGCTCTCGCGGAGGGCGGAAAGGCGTACCAGATCGACCTGGCGCAGCTGAACAACTCGGGCTCCAGCGGTACGGTCATGCTGACCATCAAGGGCAACCAGCTCACCGTCCAGATCGAGTCCAAGGGCATGGTGCCCGGTCAACCGTCGGCCCAGCACCTGCACGGCTCGACGAAGGGGCACGACTTCCACTGCCCGGACATGACCGATGACAAGGACGGCGACGGGGTCCTCAGCAACACCGAGGCCACGCACGACTACGGCGACATCAACATCTCGCTCACCACGGGCGGGGACACCAAGCCCACCAGCGGCCTCGACGTGCTGCGCATGCCGGTCGCCGATGCGCAGGGCACGATCCGCTACAAGCGGACGATCGAAGTCGGCCAGGACGTGGTGACCCACATCAAGGACCTGCACGTCGTGCAGCACGGCATCGACCGCAACAAGAACAAGAAGTACGACTTCGAGGGGGCCGGCAAGAGCGAACTCGATCCGAAGCTGCCCCAGGAGGCCACGGCTCCGACCAACTGCGGAGAGGTCAAGGGCGCGGCGGTGGGGTCGATCCCCGTCGGCGGCATCGAGACCGGCGGTGGCACCGAAGAGCACACGGCGGTACCGGTGACGGTGCGCGACGGCGTGGCGATGACCGTGCTCGCGGTGGTGGCGGGCGCCGTGATCATCGGGCGGAAGCGGGCCGGTATCGGCCCCGTCCGCCGGGAGACCACCGGGGGCGGCGCGTGAAGACGGCACCCGCGCGGCTCCGCCGCCGAACCGTAGGCCCGCTGGCAGCCGTCGTCCTCGCCGGGCTCCTCCTCTCGGGGTGCGGCGGCGGCGAGAACGCGGCGAAGCCCCCCGCCCCGGCGGGGCAGGACGCCCAGGGCGGGGCGCCGGCCGCCGCCGCCCCGCCCGCCGGGAAGGCGCCCGCCGAAGCGTCGAAGGGCGGCGCGAGCCCCGGTACGGGCGCGGGCGCGGGTTCGGGCAAGGCCGAACAGGCCCTGGCCCGGTCGGCGCCGCAGAAGATCTCGATCCCGTCCCTCAATCTGTCCAGCTCCTTGGAGACGCTGCAACAGAACCCGGACGGCACCATGCAGACCCCGAAGGACCCCGCGCTCGCGGGCTGGTACGAGCCCGGGCCGACCCCCGGCTCCACAGGACCGGCCGTGATCGCCGGGCACGTCACGTGGAACGGCGCATCCGCGGTGTTCGAGAAGCTGAAGACGATGAAGGGCGGTGACACCATCAAGGTGACCCGACAGGACGGCAAGACGGTCACGTTCACGGTGGACAAGGTCGCGGAGTACCCGAAGGCCGAGTTCCCCACTCTGGAGGTCTACAAGAACATCGACCACGCGGGCCTGCGCCTGGTCACCTGCGGCGGCAACTTCGACCCGCAGAAGCACTATTACGACAGCAACGTGGTGGTGTACGCCCGCATGACGGGCGCCGCCTAGCCACGACGTCGGGCCGGGAACACGCCCGTCGGCCGCAGCGCCCCACTGCGGCTGACGGGCCCGGCCCCGCCCGGCCGGATGAGTATCCGTACTCATGGCGTGAGCATGACTGCAAGACCACGATGGAGCACCGGAACGGATCTTCATCGAGGGGGACGACAGGCATGGGTGCGACCGTGGAGGAACGCGGCGTCGGGAGCGGCGGGGCAAGGGAGCGCGGAGCCCGGGCGGTGCTCGACCCGTTGGCCCGGCCCGCCGGTGTGGGTGCGCTGCTGGGCGCCTTATGGCTCCTGGTGGCGGTGCTGCCCTGGGACTTCGACGACTTGTGCCACAGCGAGGAGCCCTGGGGGTGCCTGGGGTTCGGACTGCTGATGCTCGCGGTCATCCCGCTCGTCACCACGGTGGCCGGCTGGGTGTTGCTGCGCGTGGCAGGCCTCCGTCCCGCCTGGCGGGTGGCCGCTCTGGGCGGGGTACTGGCAGGGGCGGTCGAGTACCTGTTCTCCCGGGCGGGGGGCGGGTCCCTCCTGGCTTCGTACGCGATACCGCTCGTGCTGGCCGCTGCCTACGCGGCCGCGGCAGCCGTCGCACTGCCCGCCGTCGGCTCCCTCCGGCGCTGGGGCGTGCTGGGCGCCACTGCTGCTGATGTGGCCGTTGACGGGAGCCCTCGGCGAACACAGCATCTCGCAGTACACCGAACGGCAACTCGCCGCCTCCAAGGTCCCGTTGCTGGCCCCCGAGCTGCGCGGCTACCGAATGTTCTTCCCCGAGGCCAACGCCTACAGCGGCACGTTCGGCTACCTCCTGCTGCCGAGGCCGGTGGAGACCAGCGCCGCCGACCGGGAGCGGCTCGGCATCTGGGTGACCGTCGCCCCGCCGGTCGCCGGTTTCGCACCCCCGGACGCGTGCGGGGTCTACCGCGGTGTCACACAGATCGACGCGGGCCCGTGCGAACAGGTGGCCCCCGATACCTGGCGCTCCTCCCGGTCCGGGGCCATCCGCTACATCGCGCGACGCGAAGGCGCCGTCGTTCTCCTCGATGGCGGTGGGCCGACCGTTTCCGACGAGGACCTGAGGGCCATGGCCGACACCCTCACCGTACGCAAGCCCGCCTACTTCCTGCATCCGAACGGCTAGGGGGTGGCCCGTACGCCGTCTTGACGCGGCGGCACCCGACCCGTCGCCGGATCGGGTGCCGCACCTGGCTCGCGTCAGTCGGTGGCGTGCGTCCAGGTCGTGCACAGCGCCCAGATGATGAACACGTCGATCGCGATGATGATGATCGACCACCAGGGCTGGTACGGCAGCCACATGAAGTTGAGGATCACGCTGATGCCGGCCAGTGCGATACCGGCGCCCCGGGCCAGGTTCGACCCGGCGAACAGGCCGACCCCGGTGAGGACGACGATGATCCCGACGATGAGGTGGATCCAACCCCACGCCGTGAGGTCGAATTCGAAGACGTAGCTGCCGATGCGCGCGTAGACGTCGTCGTTGGCGATGGCCGCGATGCCCTGGAATATCGCGAGGCAGCCGGTCACCAGGAGGAGGACCGCGGCGAACATCGTGCCCACGTTCCCCGCGCCCTGGCCGTCGCCGCTTGGGAACGACGGTGCGTTGCTGCCCGGCGCAGGGCCGGTGTTCCAGTTTCCCCCGGTCGGTGTCGGCTGGCCCATGGAATTCACCTCACAGTTGGCGGTACAGCGCAGGACCGTCCTGCTCCGGCTCGTCGGTCACAGGCTTCGGTGCCCACATCGCAGTGTCGTCCGGCGGTCCGGTTCCCGTGATCACCCGAAGCGGGTGGTCTTCACCCGAACCCGCCCCGGGCCGCCGCGCGGACGCCCGGCAGCTCCCGCTCAGGCGGGCAGCCGGCGCATTTCGAGCACCCGCAGGCCCAGGGACTGGAAGCGGGTGAGGAGCCCGTACAGGTGGGCCTCGTCCGCCACGCTGCCGAACAGGAGCGTCTGCTCCGGTACGGGGGTCCGGTCGAGCTCGGGAAAGCTCGCGGCGAGCGTGTCCGGTACGACCCCCGAGATGCGGAATTCGTAGCGCATGAGAGCACTCACTCCTCTCGGAACGAAGGCGGCGCAGCCCGGGCCGGTGCGAGGGCCCGGGCTGCTCCCGGCTTCCCACGCCATCGTCGGCCCCCGCCCCGCGCTCGGCATCGCCCGGTGCGGGCGAGAAGCGCGTCCCCGGCGGCCCGCTCGCGGCTCAGAGCATCCCGAGGTCCTGCGCCCGGTGGACGGCCTCGCTGCGCCGGGTGACGCAGAGCTTGCGGTAGATGCTCTTCAGATGGGTCTTGACCGTGTTGGCGGACACGTACAGCTCGGCCGCGATCTCCTCGGTGGACAGCAGATCCGCCGCCTTGCGCAGCACCTCGGTCTCCCGCGCGCTCAGCGGTTCCACCACTGCCGGCTGCCCGTCGGCCTGCGGCGCACGCGCCATACGGGCCGTACGGGCCGTACGGCCCGGGGCGCGGGGGATCAGCCAGCCGTGCGACCGCGCCCAACGCGGGTCCTGGCCCAGGGTCCGGCGCACCCACGGCCCGCTCTCGACGAACACCCGGCGCAGTTCCTCGGGGCGGGCGAGCGCCAGCGCCTCGCCGAGGTGCCGGTGCGCCTCCTGGGACTCGCCGTCCGCCGCGGCGATCTGCGCGCGGAGCAGGCACGCGCGGGCCCGTACCGGGGTGGTGACGCCGCCGTCTCCCGGTACGCCCCCCAGCGCCGCCGCCGCGCACGCGCCGCGGCCGGCGGCCAGCAGGGCCCTGGCCCGGGCCACCGCGCGCTCCGGCCGGTCGCCGTCCGGGGCCTCCACCGCGTCCAGGACCCGCAGGGCCCCGGCGGCGTCGTCGCGGGCCAGGTGTACGGCCGACTCGGCCACGGCCAGCTCGTCCACCGCCCAGGCGGGCAGTTCCTCCGGGTCGACCGCGCGCAGCGCGGCGAGCGCGGCGTCCCCGTCGCCCTCGGCCACCGAGATCCGGGCCCCGATGACGGCGGCCCGAACGGCGGTCGCGGGATCCGGGCGCGGCCCGGGCGCCGCGGTGGCCAGGTCGAAGTGGCGGCGGGCGGCCGGCAGGTCGTCCTGCTCGAGGGCCACGCCCGCCAGGACGAGGTGGACGGTCGCGGCCCGGTGCTCGGGCGGAAGGGCGGACCGCTCGGCGACGGCCAGCGAGGCGCGGGCGTGGGCGGCCGCCTGCCGCAACCGGCCGCGCAGCAGTTCGGTCAGGGCCAGTGAACCGAGGGCGCCGCAGTGCGGGGACTCCGTGCCCGGCTCCCCGCACGCGGCGACTGCGGCCGTGAGCGTGGATTCGGCCCGGTCCAGGCGTCCCGCACCCAGCTCGACGGCGCCGAGGTGCGCCAGCAGCAGGGCGCGGAGCTCGGGGCGCTCGGCGACCAGGTGCGGCGGCAACTCGCGCAGCAGCCGTTCGGCATCGGCGGCGGCCCGTTCGACGGCCGTCACGTCATCGGCCGGGCGTCCGGCGAGCACGCCGAGGAAGGCACGGGCGAACCGAGCCGCCGGACCGCACGGGTCCGTGAGCGAACCGTCCGCAGGGGGTGCGTCCGCCAGGGCGGCGTCCGCCCGCCGCAGTGCGGCCTCGCATCCGGGCAGGTCCTGTTCGGCCAGCCGGCAGGCCGCTCCGACCAGCGCGGGCGCCACTGCGGTCGTCCCGGTCGGCATCCCGGCGAGGGCCCGGCCCAGCTGATCGGCCTCCAGGCCGGTGAGGAGGCGGCCGATCGCCAGGTTGTCGACCAGCTGTGCCGCCGCGAACTGCCAGTCCCCGGCGGCGGCGCCCTGGAGCACCGCCTCCGTGAGCCGCCCGGTCCGGGCGAGCCAGCGCGCCGCCCGCCCGTGCAACCGGGGTTCGAGCCCGGGGCAGCGTTGCCGCAGGTGGGCGCGCAGGACCTCGGCGAACAGGGGGTGCAGCCGGTACCAGGCGGAGGCGTCGATCTGCTCCAGGAACGCGTTGTCGCGGGCCAGTCCCGCCAGGGTCCGTGCGCCGTCGTCCCGGCCGGTCAACGCGTCCGCGAGGTCCGGGTGGACGCGGTCCGTGACGCAGACGCGCAGCAGCAGGTCCTGGGTGGGCGGCGACTGTGCATCGAGCACCTCGGTGAGGAGGTAGTCGGCGATCGTGGTGCGGTCGGCCGCGAACTGGCGCAGGAACGCCTCCGGGTCGGCGCTGCGCTGCATCGCCAGGGCGCACAGGCGTACCCCGGCCGCCCACCCCTCGGTCCGCTCCATCAGCAGGCGGATTCCGGCGGGTGAGACGTCCAGCCGGTGCTCGCCCAGCAGCGCCTCGGCGTCCGCATCGGTGAACCTGAGGTCGGCGTGCCGGATCTCGGTGATCTCACCGGCCGCCCGGTAGCGGTGCAGGGGCAGCAGGGAGTCCGATCGGCTGGTGAGCACGATGCGCAGGCCTCCGGCCGCGTGCCGGAGCACGAAGTCCAGTCCCTCGCTCGTCGCGGGCGGCTGGGCGGTGTCGAACTGGTCGAGGACGAGGACCGCGGGCTGCGTGGATGCGGCCAGCCCGTCCGCCAGGCGCACCAGGAACGAGCGGGTCACCCCTTCGGCGCGGGTCGGCCTGCCCACCGCGGCCGGCAGTGCCACCCCGCCCCGGTGGAGGGCCTCCAGGACGTAAGCCCAGAAGGCACCGGGGGCGTCGTCGGGTTCGACGGTGAGCCACATGGGGGGACGCGGCGCGCGCCCGTCGGCCGCCCAGTGGGCGGTGAGCACCGTCTTGCCCGACCCGGCCGGGCCGTTGATGAGGGTGAGCGGCCCCTGCGCCCCGGCCGTCAGCCGCCCCAGCAGCTCGGGCCGGTGGACCAGCAGCTTCGGCACGGCCGGAGGGGCGAACCTGGCCGTGAGCATGGGGTCGCCGGTCGGGGCCCGGTGGTCCATGGAGGTCACCGGGGTTCCCGCGGGGGTACGGACTGTGATCGGCCCACGCTCACCACTGAACCGGTGATCGGTGGTGATCACCAGTCGTGTCACCTGGTCCGGGTGATGCCGGGGCGCCCGGCGGCCCGGAGCATGGGCACCGCTCGCCTTCCCCCTGCGGGACGGCCGTCCAGGAGGTCCGATGAACGCTCTCGCGGCGGCCGGATGGGGCGCGCTCGCAGCATTCTCCCTGGTCATCGGCGCCTGGCTGGCGCTGCGCTGCCGTCCGTCGACGAGGGTGACCGGACTGGTCCTGGGGTTCGGGGCGGGAGCACTGATCGCGGCCGTGGCGTACGAGCTGGTGCCCGAGGAGCGCTTCGAGAGCGCATGGGACTTCCTGGCCGTCGGGGTCGGCGCCCTGACCTTCTTCCTCCTCGACGGAGCCCTCGCGCAGAAGGCCACGGCGCAGCGATCGGCCGGGAGCGCGCACAACGCGAACCGCTCCATCGTGCTCGGTGCCCTGCTCGACGGGATACCCGAGTCCCTGGTGCTGGGGATGGGCCTGGCCGCCGGCGGCTCGATCAGCGTGCCGTTCCTGGCGGCGGTGTTCCTGTCGAACCTTCCCGAGAGCCTCGGCGCCACCGCGGGCATGCGGGAGGAGGGCCGCCCGCCGGGTGTGGTGTACCGGATCTGGTGGGGCATCACCGCGATCTCGGGCGCGTGCGCCGCGCTGGGCTACGGGCTGGTGGGGTTCGTACCCGGCACCGAGGGGCGGCTGGTGCAGGCGTTCGCGGCCGGGGCGGTCCTGACCATGCTCGCGAACTCGATGATGCCGGAGGCCTTCGAGTTGGGCCGCAGGCTCGCGGGCCTGTCGACCGTGCTCGGCTTCGCGGCCGCCGGGGCGCTCTCCCTCCTGGAGTGAGGCACCACCGGCGGCCGCTCGCTCAGACCTCCGGGGTGAAGCCGATCCAGCGCGGCTCCAGGTTCACGCCGAGCAGGGTGAGGCGTACGTCGTCCCCCACCTCGAAGGTCCTGCCGGAAAACTCGCTCTCGTGGACCACGCAGTCGACACCCGGGGCGATGCGCACGGACACACCGAACGGAATGATCTTGGTGACGGTGCCCGTGAGGCGGTCTCCGACCTGGTGGGCTCGGACGAAGGCGCGCCGGGGGTCCGGGAGCAGTGCTTTGACGGACAGGCTCGCGCGCTCCCACTCCAGGTCGACGTGGAAGACCTCGGCGCGGATCCGCCGGCCGATCGGGGCCACCTCGGCCACGTCCTCGAAGTGCTCCCAGGACATTTCGGAGACGCGCAGGAAGCCCATGGGGCGCTGCCACTCGTGGTCCAGGTCCAGGTCCAAGTCCAGGTCCACGTGCACGCCGACGTCGTCCAGACCGCTCACGACGGTGCCGGTCACCACGTCCCCGGTCCGCAGCGAGCCGAGCAGGGTCCGCCGCTCGTCGGCCGGGGTGCGGTTGGTGCGCCAGCGGGCCCGTACGACGCCGTCGGCGTCCGGCAGCACTCCGCAGAGCAGGGGCCGGCGATCGGCCGGTGCCAGCGGGACCAGGCCGGCCCGTCGGTGCGCTCCGGCCCTGATCGCCGGGTGGGAGTAGTCGGTGCGGCCCATCCACGGCTCGGCGATGCGCGACCAACGCATGTTCCCGTCGGGGTCCTGCTGGACCAGGAGTTCGAGCCGTTCCGAGCGGAGGACGGCGGCGCGGACCGCCTCGATGTCGTCGGTCAGGTCCGGCCAGACCGCCAGCCGGGCCCGCGGGGTCAGCAGCGCCCGTACCCGGGTGATCTCGGCGGCCGTGGTCGGCCGGTGCCACCGCTGGTCGCCGCCGACGTACCGCTCCTCGACCAGTACCCCGCCGTGCTCGGCGACCAGGCTGTGGACCGCCGTCCAGAAGGCTGCGTCCGCGGGCGGCTGGGGGTCGGTCTCGTCGAGGGCGGGGTCGTACGGGGAGCGTTCGACCGGTTCGACGGTCAGCCCCGATCGGCGGGCGTGCGCCGCGACCTCCGCGTACGGCGCCGGCCCCCCGACGTAGAGGTCGTGCCGTTCCCCGACGTGAAGGAAGAACCCTTCCTCGGTGTGCAGCCGGCACCAGGGGCCCTCGCGCAGCAGCACGGCCCGCAGCAGTTCCAGGCCGGTGTCGAGCGGAACGCGCGCGCCGTCGTGGAAATCGGACGGTGGGAGCGGGCCGGACGAGCCGGGCCGGTCGGGAGGAAACAGCCCCGCCAGCTCCGGCGCGCTCGGGGCCGGACGGGATCGGAAGGAGAAGAACCCCCGCGCCATCGGGTTGTCGATCGTCAGCCGGTCGATGCCGGCTCGAAGGGCGAAGCGTCTCGCGGCGGCGACGAAGGCCTCGGCCACCTGCTCCCGGATGTCGAAGGGGACGGCCGCGGCAGGGGTGAGCCGGTAGGTGAAGGGCGGCATCTCAGCGCCCCCGGCGGCTCGAAGTTGCCCGGAGGGCCGGTCGCGGACGGACAGAAAGTTGGATCATGCGGCCCAGCGTAGGGTACCGGGATGATCGAGACACCAGAGATCTTCATGCGCGCCACGGTCGAGCGCGAGGGAGCGGCCGGAGCCACGTGGCTCGCCGAACTTCCGTCAATCGTCGATGAGTTACTGGCACGCTGGGAGTGCGTACCGGACGGCGAGGTCATGCACGGGGGTGTCGGGGTCATCGTTCCGGTGCTGCGGCGGGCCGCGGAGCCGGCCGTGCTGAAGGTCTCCTTCCCGCATCCCGGCAACGTCCACGAGCCGGACGCGTTCGAGGCGTGGGGCGGGCGCGGGGCCGTCCTGTTGCACGAGCGCGACGACGAGCGTTTCGCGATGCTGCTCGAGCGGGTCCGGTCGGTGACGCTGGAGGGGGTCGAGGACGGCGACGAGGTGGTGACGGTGGCGGGGCGGCTCAGCCGCCGGCTGGCCGTCCCGGCGCCGGCCCACCTCCCCCGGCTGCGGGAGCAGGCCGATTCCTGGGAGGAGCAACTACGCAAAGATGAGGACGAGTTGGCGCACGCGCTGCCGCGGTACGTGGTGGACGCGGCCGTGGCGACCGTGCGCGAGTTGGGGCGCACCCAGCCGGACGTCCTGATCCACGGCGACCTCCACGCCCGGAACGTCCTGCGGGCGGACCGGGAGCCGTGGCTCGCGGTCGACCCCAAGGGCTACGTTGGGGATCCCGCCTACGACGGCGGCACGCTGCTCAAGACGCGCGCACTGTCCCTCATCGGGGCCGAGGACCTCGGCAAGGCGGTCCACCGCACCGTGGACGTCTTCGTCGAGGCCGCGGAGCTCGAGCGCGAACGCGTCCGGCGCTGGGCCCAACTCCACGCGGTTCAAGCCGCGTTCTGGGCGCGTCGACACGGATTCCGGGTCGCCCGCGGTGGCCCGCTGCTCGACCGGATCACGGAATTCGCCGACCACCTCGCGCAGTTGCTGACGCGGCCCGCCTGATCGCAGCCTGCGATCCCGTACCCCCGCGCCCCCGTACCCCCCGTACGCGGTGCGGCGCGGGTGCGGCGACACCACTCGCCCCACCCGCGCCGTTCCCGTACGTCTCCGGCGCACCCTCTGCCCTGGAGACCCGCCGGGGCCCCTCAGCCCCGGCCGTACGTGTGGAACCCGCGGCCGCTCTTGCGGCCGAGCAGACCCGCCTGCACCATCCGCTGGAGCAGCGGCGGCGGCGCGTACAGGGGTTCCTTGAACTCCTCGTAGAGGGATTCCGCGATGGCCGCGACGGTGTCCAGGCCGATCAGGTCGGCGAGTTTGAGCGGGCCCATCGGGTGGGCGCAGCCCAGTTCCATTCCGGCGTCCACGTCCTCGGGGGCGGCGAACCCGGATTCGGCCATGCGGATGGCCGAGAGCAGGTACGGGATCAGCAGCGCGTTGACGACGAAGCCGGCCCGGTCCTGGGAGCGGACGGTGGTCTTGCCCAGGGCGTCGCGGGCGAAGGCCTCCACGGCGTCGAGGGTGGCGCGCGAGGTGTGGAGGGAGGAGACGACCTCCACGAGCGGCAGGACGGGTACGGGGTTGAAGAAGTGCAGGCCCACGACCCGGTCGGCGCGGCCGGTGGCCATGCCCAGGCGCATGATCGGAATGGCCGAGGTGTTCGTGGCGAGGATCGCTTCCGGGTCCGCCACGATCTTGTCGAGGCCGGCGAAGACCTCGATCTTGGCTTCGGGGTCCTCGGTGACGGCCTCGATGACGAGCTGCCGGTCGGCGAGGTCCTCCAGGTCGCCGGTGAAGACGAGCCGGGCCAGGGCGTCCTCGGCGGAGATCCGGTCCAACTTGCCGCGCTGCACGGCCCGTTCGAGGGAGACGGCGACGCGTTCCCGGGCGACCCGGGCGGCGGTGGCGTCCGACTCGGCGACGACGGTGTCGAGGCCGGCGCGGGCGCACACCTCGGCGATGCCGGCGCCCATCTGGCCGCCGCCCACGATACCGACCCGGTGGATCGTCGCGATCGGCGCGATCGACGTGGTCATGAGGGGTTCTCCGTCCGGCGCACGAGGTGGCGGGTGTAGGCCTCGGGGGTGAAGAAGGCGGGCAGGCGGGGGGTGAGCGCGGTGTTCACGAAGACCTCCCGGGCCTCGGCGACCCGGGCCCGCGGGTCCTCCTCCTCCAGTGCCGCGCATTCGGCGTCGAGGAGGTCGAGGACCGCCGCCCGGTCGGCCAGGTCGTGGCGCAGCCACTGCCAGATCTGGACGCGGGCGATCTCGGCGGTCGCGGCGTCCTCCATCAGGCCGTACAGGGCCACGGCGCCGCTGCCGCGCAGCCAGGCGTCGAAGTAGCGCAGGGCCACGGCGACGTTCGAGCGGATGCCCTCCCGGGTGGGGGGCGCCGCGATCCGGCGCACGGACAGCAGGTCGGCGGCCGTGACCTCGATGTCTTCCCGGGTCCGGTCCAGCTGGTTCGGCCGCTCCCCCAGGACGCCGTCGAAGACCTCGCGGCAGACGGGGACCAGTCCGGGGTGGGCCACCCAGGAGCCGTCGAAGCCGTCCTCGGCCTCGCGCTCCTTGTCGAGGCGGACCTTGGCGAGGGCGGCGGCGTTCGCCTCCGCGTCCCGGCTGGGGACGTGGGCGGCCATCCCGCCGATGGCCTGGGCCCCGCGCCGGTGGCAGGTGCGGACCAGCAGCTCGGTGTAGGCGCGCATGAAGGGGGCGGTCATGGTGACCTTGGCCCGGTCGGGCAGCTGGAAGTCGGTGCGGTGGCCGAAGGTCTTGATCAGGCTGAACAGGTAGTCCCAGCGGCCCGCGTTCAGTCCCGCGCTGTGCTCGCGCAGCTCGTGGAGGATCTCCTCCATCTCGAAGGCGGCGGTGATCGTCTCGATGAGGACGGTGGCGCGGACGGTGCCGCGGGGGATGCCGAGGAGTTCCTGGGCGAGGAGGAAGACGTCGTTCCACAGGCGCGCCTCGTACCGGTTCTCCAGCTTGGGCAGGTAGAAGTACGGGCCGTGGCCCGCGTCGATCTGCCGCTGGGCGCAGTGGAAGAAGTACAGGCCGAAGTCGACGAGGGACGCGGACGGGGGTCGGCCGTCGATCTCCAGGTGCTCTTCGAGGAGGTGCCAGCCGCGCGGTCGGACCATGATGGTCGCGAGCTGCTCGCCGAGGCGGTACTCCTTGCCCTCCGGGGTGGTGAAGTCGATGCGCCGTTCGATGGCGTCGAGCAGGGTCAGCTGGCCGCCGATGACGTTGGTCCAGGTCGGGGCGGTGGCGTCCTCGAAGTCGGCCATCCAGACCTTGGCACCGGAGTTCAGGGCGTTGACGGCCATCCGACGCTCGGGCGGGCCGGTGATCTCGACCCGGCGGTCGGTGAGGCCGGGCGCGGGCGGGGCGACGCGCCAGTGCGGGTCCTCGCGCAGGGCCCGCGTGGCGAGCGGGAAGTCGAGCGGGGTGCCGCCGGCCAGGTGGCCCGAGCGGCGGTCGCGTTCCTTGAGGACCTCCAGGCGGCGGTCCGCGAACGCGGTGTCGAGCCGGCCGATGAACTCCAGGGCCTCGGGGGTCAGGATCTCCTCGTGGCGCTCACCGGGCGCACCGAGGACCTGGACGCTGCTGGTCAGGGACGAGAGGGGCATGCAGTTCTCCTCAGCGGGTTCGGTGGGCGGTGCCCGAGGGGTAAGTCCCCCGGGCACCCGTCGGACGGAGTCGCCGCGGCGTCCCCTAGTGGAACTGCTCTTCCTCGGTGGAGCCGGAGAGCGCGGTGGTGGAGGAGGCCGGGTTGACGGCGGTGGAGACGAGGTCGAAGTAGCCGGTGCCGACCTCGCGCTGGTGCTTGACGGCGGTGAACCCCTGGGCCTGGGCGGCGAACTCGCGTTCCTGGAGGTCGACGTAGGCGGTCATGCCGTGCTCGGCGTAGCCGCGGGCGAGGTCGAACATGCCGTGGTTGAGCGAGTGGAAGCCGGCCAGGGTGATGAACTGGAAGCGGTAGCCCATCGCGCCGAGCTCCCGCTGGAACTTGGCGATCTGGTCGTCGTCCAGCGCGGCCTTCCAGTTGAAGGACGGCGAGCAGTTGTAGGCCAGCATCTGGTCGGGGTACTGGGCGTGGATCGCCTCGGCGAACTCGCGGGCCTGCTCCAGGTCCGGGGTGCCGGTCTCCACCCAGATCAGGTCGGCGTACGGGGCGTAGGCGAGGCCGCGGGCGATGACCGGAGCCATTCCGCCCCGGACGTGGTAGAAGCCCTCCGCGGTGCGCTCGCCCGTGCAGAACTCCGCATCGCGCTCGTCCACGTCGCTGGTCAGCAGGGTGGCGGCGAGGGCGTCCGTACGGGCGATGATCAGGGTCGGGACGTCGGCGATGTCGGCTGCCAGACGGGCCGCGTTGAGGGTGCGGACGTGCTGCGCGGTCGGGACGAGGACCTTGCCGCCGAGGTGGCCGCACTTCTTCTCGGAGGCCAGCTGGTCCTCGTAGTGGATGCCGGCCGCACCCGCCGCGATCATCGCCTTGGTGAGTTCGAAGGCGTTCAGGGGGCCGCCGAAGCCGGCCTCGGCGTCCGCGACGATCGGCGCGAGCCAGTCCGTCGTGTCGGTGCCGCCCTCGGCGGTGGCGATCTGGTCGGCGCGCAGCAGCGCGTTGTTGATCCTGCGCACCACCTGCGGGACCGAGTTGACCGGGTACAGGCTCTGGTCCGGGTAGGTGTGCCCGGCCTGGTTCGCGTCGGCGGCCACCTGCCAGCCGGAGAGGTAGATCGCTTGGAGTCCGGCGCGCACCTGCTGGACCGCCTGGCCGCCGGTGAGCGCGCCGAGGGCGTGGATGTAGTCCTGCTCGTGGAGCTGTCGCCACAGCCGCTCGGCACCGCGCCGGGCCAGGGTGTGCTCCTCGCGGACGCTGCCCGAGAGCCGCACCACGTCCTCGGCCGTGTAGGTGCGCTCGATGCCCGCCCAGCGGGGGTCGTCGGCCCACCGCTGCTTGAGCTGCTCGGCCGCCGCCGTCGTGTTCGCCTCTGCCATGACCGTCACCGTTTCCATCCGTCGCTTGTCTTGCCAATGGGCCGGGCCGTGGACCCGATGCGTTGGCACTCTGTGCCTGGTAGGGAGATGCGGCCGCCGAACCCGGCCATGGGCCGAAGCTGAGCAATGCTGCCGAGCCGCCGGGGCGAACTGTCTGGACGGCCGAAATCAGGGCGTGAATCGGGCCAGTCGGTTCGTCCCGGCCACCGTGTCCGGCGGGCCGCAGCACCGACTCTGACACTGACACCGAGTGCCATCAAGGACGTACATCTGCCAAGGTCTGCGAATCTTCGGCCCCGGAATTGCCAAGGTTGCGAAGACCATCGGTCGCGAAGATCGCCGTATCCTGGCGGCGCGTGTCCGGCCCGGCAGACGGTGAGGGAGTGCGGTGAGCAAGACGTACGCGGGAGCGCGGCTGCGGCGGCTGCGCGAGGAGCGGCGGATGACCCAGGCCGACCTGGCCCGGGTGCTCGCCATCTCCCCCAGCTACCTCAACCAGATGGAGCACGACTCCCGGCCGCTCACCGTTCCGGTCCTGCTGCGGCTCACCGAGGCCTTCGGCGTCGATCCGGGCTTCTTCTCCGAACGCGACACCAGCCGACTGGTCGCCGACCTGCGCGAGGCGCTCGCGAACGAGGTGGCGCAGGCCCGCGTCTCCCCCTCCGACCTGGCCGAACTGGCCACCCGCATGCCCGCGGTCGCCTCGGTGCTGCTGGACCTGGGCCGGCGCAGCCAGCTCCTGACCGAGCGCCTCGCCCACGCCGCCGACGGCCGGGACGTGGCCACCGACAGCCCGCGCTCGCCCCACGAGGAGATCCGCGAGTTCTTCTACCGCCGGCAGAACTACCTCCACGACACCGACGTGGCCGCCGAAGACCTCGCCGCCGAGATCGGCATCCGCCCGGGGGACGTCATCCGCGCACTGACCCGCCGGCTCGGCGACCGGCACGGGATCCGGACGGCCACGGACTCCGACCGGCTGCACCACTACGACCCCGCCGCCCGGGTACTGCACCTGTCGAACCGGCTCCGGCCGGGACAGCAGGCGTTCCGGATGGCCACGCAGCTGGCGCTGATCGAGTACGGGGCCGAGCTGGACCGGCTGGCCGCCGAGGACTTCCCGCCCGGCACCCCCGTCCACGCCCTCGCGCGGATCGGCATCGCCAACCACTTCGCGGGCGCGCTCATCCTCCCGTACCGCGCCTTCCATTCGGCCGCCGAGGAGTTCCGCTACGACATCGAGCGACTCACCGACCACTTCGGGATCGGCTACGAGACGGTCTGCCACCGCCTCAGCACCCTGCAACGGCCCAGGCTGCGCGGGGTGCCCTTCTCCTTCGTCCGGGTGGACCGGGCCGGGAACATGTCGAAGCGGCAGTCGGCGACCGGATTCCACTTCTCCCGCGCGGGCGGCACCTGCCCGCTGTGGAACGTGTACGAGGCCTTCGCCGCGCCCGGCCGCATCCACGTCCAGGTGGCCGCCATGCCCGACGGGCAGCGGTACCTGTGGACCGCCCGGGCCGTCACCCGCCACCGCGGAGGCTGGGGCGAGCCCGGCAAGACCTTCGCGATCGGGCTCGGCTGCGAGATCCGGCACGCCTCACGGCTGGTGTACGCCGACGGGCTCGCCCTCGACAACACGGCGGCCGCCACCCCCATCGGCATGGGCTGCCGCCTCTGCGAACGCCTCGACTGTCCGCAGCGGGCCGTACCGCCGCTCGGGCGGGCGCTGGCCGTCGACGAGAACAGCAGCACCTTCGTCCCGTACCCGGTGACCAGGAACCCGGTCACCGCACGGGACTGAGCGGACGTCAGGCCGCGGGCCGCGGAGGGCGCGGCCGGCGGGGCCGGACGGAAGGCGCGCGGTGGCGGCTCTGGACTTACTAGGACGTCCAACTATATGTTCGTGGCACAAGGTCCGCGGTGCAGGGAAGCCGGTGAGAAACCGGCACGGTCCCGCCACTGTGACCGGGGAGTGTGCTGCCATCCACACGCCACTGACGAGGTCTGTCGGGAAGGCGGGCGGCACGCGGGGATCCGGGAGTCAGGATACCGGCCGCGGATGTTCCGTGTTGTCCACGAGGATGGAGCAGACACGCATGGCACCGGTTTGTACCCACGACCCTGGTAATCCGGCGGAGCGCACGCACACGTTCGCGCGCTCGTAGGTCGTCCCTTTCGACCCCGTCCCACGACCTTCCCCAGCGGCGCACCCGATCGGGTGCCGTCCGCCGGTCGGCCGTGCCATCCCCGGATCCAACCTGACGAGAGCAGGCACCCATGGTCCGCGAACTCACCCATTTCATCGGCGGCAAGCACACCACCGGATCCTCCGGTCTCTTCACCGACGTGTACGACCCCAACACCGGTGCCGTCCAGGCCCGGGTCCCGCTCGCGGGGCGGGCCGACACCGAGGCCGCCGTCGCGAACGCAGAGGAGGCACAGGCCGACTGGGGGCAGTGGAACCCGCAGCGCCGCTCGCGCGTACTGCTGCGCTTCCTCCAGCTGGTCGAGGGCGAACGGGACTCGCTCGCCCGGCTGTTGTCCTCCGAGCACGGCAAGACCGTCGCCGACGCCCACGGCGACCTGCAACGCGGCCTGGAGGTGGTCGAGTTCGCCGCCGGCGTCCCGCACTTGCTGAAGGGCGAGTTCACCGACAACGCGGGCACCGGGATCGACGTGTACTCCCTGCGCTCACCGCTGGGCGTGGTCGCCGGGATCACCCCCTTCAACTTCCCCGCGATGATCCCCCTGTGGCAGGCCGCACCCGCCCTGGCCTGCGGCAACTCCTTCATCCTGAAGCCCTCCGAGCGCGCCCCCTCCGTACCGCTGCGCCTCGCCGAGCTGTTCCTGGAGGCCGGTCTGCCGCCCGGCGTGCTCAACGTGGTCAACGGCGGCAAGGAAGCCGTCGACACCCTCCTCGAAGACCCGCGCGTGCAGGCCCTCGGCTTCGTCGGTTCCACCCCGATCGCCGCGCACATCTACGCCACCGCCGCGGCCCACGGCAAGCGCGCCCAGTGCTTCGGCGGCGCCAAGAACCACATGATCGTGATGCCCGACGCCGATCTCGACCAGGCCGTGGAGGCCCTCATCGGCGCCGGCTACGGCTCCGCGGGCGAGCGCTGCATGGCCATCGCCGTCGCCGTCCCCGTCGGCGAGGAGACCGCGAACGCCCTGGTGGCCAAGTTGGCGGAGCGCATCGCCACCCTGCGCGTGGGTCGCTCCGACGACCCCGAGGCCGACTTCGGTCCGCTGGTGAGCCGGGACGCCCTCGACCGGGTGAACCGCTACGTCGGCATCGGAGCCACCGAGGGCGCCGAACTCGTCGTGGACGGGCGCGGGTTCGCCCTGCCGGGACACGAGGACGGCTTCTTCGCCGGAGCCACCCTCTTCGACCGCGTGACCCCGCAGATGCGGATCTACCGCGAGGAGATCTTCGGCCCGGTGCTGTCCGTCGTACGGGCCGCCGACTACGAGGAGGCCCTGCGCCTGCCCACCGAGCACCCGTACGGCAACGGCGTCGCGATCTTCACGCGCGACGGCGACACCGCGCGCGACTTCACCCGCCGGGTGGGCGCCGGCATGGTCGGCGTCAACGTGCCGATCCCCGTCCCCGTGGCGTACCACACCTTCGGCGGCTGGAAGCGGTCCGGCTTCGGCGACCTGAACCAGCACGGCCCCGACTCGATCCGCTTCTACACCCGTACCAAGACCGTCACCTCGCGCTGGCCCTCCGGGGCCAAGGAGGGCGCGAGCTTCACCATCCCGACGATGGGATGAGCCCGGTGACCCTCACCCTCAGCCCCGATCAGCTCGCCCTCGCCGAGGTCACCCTCGACTTCGCCCAGGAGCAGCTCGGCCCGTACGCCGTCACCTGGGACCAGGACAAGCACTTCCCGCTGGACGTGATCCGCAAGGCGGCGGACCTCGGGCTCGGCGGCGTCTACGTCCGCGAGGGGCACGGCGGTTCCGGCCTCAGCCGCAGCGACGGCGTCCTCGTCTTCGAGACCCTCGCCACCGGTTGCCCCTCCATCGCCGGATACCTCTCCATCCACAACATGGTCGCCTGGATGATCGACCGGTACGGGGACGCGGACCAGCGGGCGCGCTGGCTCCCCGACCTGTGCTCCGCCCGGTCGCTGGGCAGCTACTGCCTGACCGAACCCGGCGCCGGATCCGACGCGGCCCAGCTGCGCACCCGGGCCGAGCGCACGGACGACGGCTACGTACTGACCGGGGTCAAGCAGTTCATCTCCGGCGCCGGCGCCTCCGAGGTCTACGTCGTCATGGCCCGCACCGGCGGGGAGGGCCCGGGCGGCATCTCCGCGTTCGTCGTCGAACGCGCGGATGCCGGGGTCTCCTTCGGTCCGAACGAGCGCAAGATGGGCTGGAACGCCCAGCCCACCCGCCAGGTGGTCCTGGACGGGGTCCGCATCCCAGCCGATCGGCGGCTCGGCGCCGAGGGCGACGGCTTCCGCATCGCCATGAACGGCCTCAACGGCGGCCGCCTCGGCATCGCGGCCTGCTCGCTGGGCGGTGCGCAGAGCGCGCTGGACCGCAGCCTCGCGCACCTGGCCGACCGGGAGGCCTTCGGGGCCCGGCTGCTGGACGCCCAGGCCCTGCAGTTCCGGCTCGCGGACATGGCCACCGAACTGGCCGCGGCCCGCGCCCTGGTCCGCCAGGCCGCCGACGCGCTGGACCGGGGCGATCCGCTGGCCCCGCAGCTGTGCGCGATGGCCAAGCGGTTCGCCACGGACACCGGCTACGCGGTCGCCGACCGGGCCCTCCAACTCCACGGGGGATACGGCTATTTGAGCGAGTACGGCATCGAGAAGATCGTCCGCGACCTTCGGGTCCACCAGATCCTGGAAGGCACCAACGAGGTCATGCGCATCATCGTCGCCCGCGGGCTCACGGAGGCCCTGCGATGAACCACGCAAACCCCGGGGACCACGACCGTGACCAGGACCACGTGCTCCTGCGGGCCGAGGGCCACACCGGCTACATCACCCTCAACCGCCCCAAGGCGCTCAACGCCCTCACCCACTCCATGGTGCTGCGCATCGACGAGGCGCTCGCCGGCTGGCAACAGGACCCTGATGTCGCGGCCGTCGTCATCGAGGGCGCCGGTGGGCGCGGCCTGTGCGCGGGCGGTGACATCCGCGCGATCTACGAGGACGCCCGCACGGGCGGCACCGCCTCGGCCGACTTCTGGCGCGACGAGTACCGGCTCAACGCCCGCATCGCCCGCTACCCCAAGCCGTACGTCGCCCTCATGGACGGCATCGTCATGGGCGGCGGCGTCGGGATCTCGGCCCACGGCACCGTACGGATCGTCACCGAACGCTCCCGCGTGGCCATGCCCGAGACGGGCATCGGCTTCGTCCCCGACGTCGGCGGCACGTACCTGCTGGCGCTGGCGCCCGGAGAACTGGGCACCCACCTGGCCCTGACGGGGGCGCCGGTCGGGGCGGCGGACGCACTGCGCTGCGGGCTCGCCGATCACTTCGTGTCCTCGGAGCTGCTGCCGCGGCTGGCCGCGGACCTGGCACGGGCCTCCGTACACGAAGTGCTGGAACGGTACGTCGGTCCGGCGCCCGCTGGCACGCTCGACGGTGACCGCGAGTGGATCGACCACTGCTACGCGGCGGACACCGTGGAGGACATCGTGGAGCGCCTGCTCGACAGCGGCGCCCCGGCGGCGAAGGAGGCCGCCGCCACCCTGCGGGCCAAGTCGCCCACGGCGCTGAAGGTGACCCTGGCCGCCCTGCGCCGGGTGCGCGGACTCGGCCCGCTGGAGCGGGCTCTGGAGCAGGAGTACCGGATCTCCTGCGCGGCGCTGTCCTCCCCCGATCTGGTGGAGGGGATCCGCGCGCAGGTCATCGACAAGGACCGCAGCCCGCGGTGGTCGCCACCCGCCCTGGCCGACGTGGTTCCGGCGGACGTGGAACGGTACTTCGCCCCGCTCGGAGCGCGCGAGCTGGGGCTGACCCGCACGGATTCGACTCAGGAGGTGCCCTGGTGAGCAGGACCGTGGCGTTCGTCGGACTGGGCCACATGGGTGGCCCGATGGCGGCCAACCTGGTGAAGGCCGGACACCGCGTCCTCGGCTTCGACCTGGTGCCGGAGTTGCTGGCCACCGCCGCCGAGACGGGGGTGGAGCCGGCGGTGTCGGCCGCCGCGGCGGCCGCCGGGGCCGACGTGGTGATCACCATGCTGCCGGCGGGCGGGCACGTCCTCGCCCTGTACGGGGAGGGCGGGCTGCTGGCCGCCGCGCGGCCCGGCACCCTCTTCGTCGACTGCTCGACCATCGACGTGGCCGACGCGCGGGCGGCTCACGAGGCCGCCGGGGCGGCCGGTCACCGGTCCCTCGACGCGCCCGTCTCGGGCGGGGTGGTCGGCGCGCAGGCGGCGAGCCTCACCTTCATGGCGGGCGGCGGCGCCGAGGAGTTCGCGGCGGCCGCACCGCTGCTCGACGCGATGGGCAAGAAGGCCGTGCACTGCGGGACGGCGGGCGCCGGACAGGCCGCCAAGATCTGCAACAACATGATCCTCGCCGTCTCGATGATCGGGGTGAGCGAGGCCTTCGTCCTCGCGGAGAGCCTCGGCCTGGACCACCAGGCCCTCTACGACGTGGCCTCCACCGCCTCCGGCCAGTGCTGGGCCCTCACCGTCAACTGCCCCGTGCCGGGACCGGTTCCGGGCAGCCCCGCCAACCGTGACTACCTCCCCGGCTTCGCCGCCCCCCTCATGGCCAAGGACCTCGCCCTGGCGGCGAACGCCCTGCGGGCCGGCGGGGTGGAGGCGCCGCTGGGCCTGAAGGCCGCCGAGCTGTACGCCGACTTCGCCGCCGGCGCGGGCGCGGGCCTCGACTTCTCGGCGATCGTCCACACCCTGCGACCCCGGAACGGAACACCCGCATGACCTACGAAACCATCCTGCTGGAGCGCAAGGGGCGGGTGGCCGTCCTCACCCTCGACCGGCCCGAGGCCCTCAACGCCCTCAACCTCCAGGTCATGACCGAGGTGGTGGCCGCCGCGGAGGAACTGGACCGGGACCCGGAGGTCGGCTGCATCGTCCTGACCGGCTCCGCGAAGGCCTTCGCGGCCGGCGCCGACATCAAGGAGATGCGGCCGCGCAGCTACATGGACATGTACCTCTCGGACTGGTTCACGGCGTGGGACCGGCTCGGCCAGGTCCGTACGCCCACTCTTGCGGCGGTCTCCGGCTACGCCCTGGGCGGCGGCTGCGAGCTCGCCATGCTGTGCGACATCCTGCTCGCCGCGGACACCGCGAAGTTCGGGCAGCCCGAGATCAAGCTCGGGGTGATCCCGGGGATCGGCGGATCCCAGCGGCTCACCCGGGCCGTCGGCAAGGCCAAGGCCATGGAACTGTGCCTGACGGGCCGCACCATGGACGCGGTCGAGGCCGAGAGGGCCGGCCTGGTCTCCCGGATCGTCCCGGCCGACGAGCTGCTGTCCGAGGCCCTCGCGGTCGCCGAGACCGTCGCGGGGATGTCCAAGCCGGTCGCGATGATGGCCAAGGAGGCCGTGAACCGGGCCTTCGAGACCACCCTCACCGAGGGCGTCCGCTTCGAGCGCCGCCTGTTCCACGCGGTCTTCGCCACGGCCGACCAGAAGGAGGGCATGTCCGCCTTCGTGGACAAGCGCCCGCCCCGCTTCAGTCACGGCTGAGGGCACGTACGGAGGCCGGGTACGGCGCGCACGACTGCGCCGTACCCGGCCTCGGGCCTCCCTGCGAGGGACGGGTGCCGCTCACCGCGGTCATCGGACCGGCGCCGGCGAGCACGCCGACGAGGACGGCCGCCAGGACGGCCGTGGTGACCCGGAAGACGGCGCGGACCAGGCTGATGACGACGCCGGTGGGGACGGCGACCGCCAGGTCCGTCCGTACGACGGCGCGCAGCAGGACGTCCGAGCCGAGCACCAGGGCCGCACCGGTGAGCCCCGCGAACGGCAGGCCCGCGCGGGTGCGGGTGAACCCGAGGAACCTGCGGGCGGACGAGGGCGGGGCACGGCCGGCGCATTGTTCGGGGAATGTACGGATAGCGGCGCGCCCGCCGGAAGGGCGGGGCGGCGCGGTTAGCATCGATGCTGCCAACCGCGGCGGGAGAGGAAGTGATGACGGAGTCCAGGGGCCTCGTGCTGATCGTCGAGGACGAGCGCCACATCTCCGACGTGCAACGCCTCTACCTGGCCCGCGAAGGCTTCGGCGTCCACGTCGAGGCCGACGGGTCCGCCGGTCTCGCGGCCGCCCGGCGCATGCACCCGGTGGCGATCGTCCTGGACATCGGCCTGCCCGGCATGGACGGCATCGCCTTCTGCCGCGCCCTGCGGGACGCCGGCGACTGGACACCGGTCCTGCTGGTCACCGCCCGTGGTGACGAGGCCGACCGGATCCTCGGCCTCGAACTCGGCGCGGACGACTACCTGACCAAGCCGTTCTCGCCGCGCGAGCTGGTCGCCCGGGTCAAGACCGTACTGCGCCGGGCGGCTGGCCCGCCCGGACCGCCGCCCGGGGACACCGGCCGGCTCAGCGTGGACCCGGTCAGCCGCACCGTGCGCCGCGACGGCGAGCCGGTCGAGCTCACCGCCACCGAGTTCAACCTGCTCTCCCACCTCCTCCAGCACGTGGGCCAGGTCTTCACCCGCGAGCAACTGCTCGCCCAGGTGTGGGGGTACCCCGGCTACCGCGACACCCGCATGGTCGACGTCTTCGTCTCGCAGGTACGCGCCAAGCTCGGCGACGCCAGCCCGATCCGTACGGTCCGCGGCGTCGGGTACAGCGCAACGGCTCCCGGCCCGTGACCCGCCGCCCCCGCACCGGTCCGCGCCGCAGCTCCCTCGCCCGCAAGATCGTGGTGCTGACGACCGTGGTGGCGGCGCTCGCGGTGGCCCTGACCGGACTGATCGCCTGGCAGACCGCCGCGCACGGTGCCGAACAGCGTGAACGCGACCAGCTGACCCGTCAGGCGACGGTACTGAGCCGGTTGCCGGCCGTGTCCGAGGCGCTCTTCACCGGCGCCCAGGTCCTGGCGGGGCCGAACGGGGTGCAGCTCGCGGTCATCGCCCGGGACGGCACCGTGAGCGGCACCGCCGGCCCGGCCGTCGACCGGAGGTCCGCATCGGCCCTGCTGGCCGGAGATCCGGTCTCCACCACCGGCATCCTCGGCGGCCAGGAAGTACTGCTGGTGGGGCAGCCCGGCGTACGCGGCGGCGCGGTCGTGCTGACCGAGCCGTACGCGGTCGTCACCGATAACACGAGCCAGATCCGCCGCAACGTCATCGTCCCGCTCGTCGTCGGCATGCTCGGCGCGGCCCTGGCCGGAGCGCTCCTCGCCCGCCGCATCGCCCGTCCGCTCGTGACGGCCGCGCAGATCGCGCACCGGCTCGCCGACGGCGAACGCGGCGTACCGGCCCCGGTCGACGGGCCCCGCGAGACCGCGGACATCGGGCGCGCCCTCAACGTCCTGGACGGGGCGCTGGCCCACAGCGAGAACCGGCAGCGGGAGTTCCTGCTCTCCGTCTCCCACGATCTGCGCACTCCGCTGACCGCGCTGCAGGGCTATGCCGAGGCGCTCGCCGACGGCCTGATCGAGCCGGAGCGGGTGCCCGAAGTAGGCGGCATCCTGGCCGACGAGACCCGGCGCCTGGACCGGTTCCTCGGAGACCTACTGGACCTGGCCCGGCTGGAGGCCGACGACTTCCGCCTGGACGTGGCCCCGGCCGACCTCCGCGCGTTGGTCTCCGACGCCGCCGCGTTCTGGACGGGCCTGTGCGCACGCCACGGCGTCGACCTCCGGCTCGAACGGCCGGACCTGCCCGTCGTCGTCGCGACGGACGCCTTCCGGGTCCGGCAGCTGATCGACGGCCTGGTGCAGAACGCGCTGCGGGTCACGCCCGAGGGCGCGCCCCTCGTCCTCGCCGTCCGTCCGGCCGACGCGGGCGGCGGGGCCGAGCTGCAGGTCCGCGACGGCGGGCCCGGCCTCACCGAGGACGACGTACGCATCGCCTTCGACCACGGCGCCCTGCACGAGCGCTACCGGGACACCCGCCCGGTCGGCAGCGGCCTGGGGCTGGCCATCGCCCACCGCCTGACCGGCCGGCTCGGCGCCGGCATCCGCGTCGAGGGACACGGTCCGGAAGGCGGCGCCTGCTTCACCGTCACCCTCCCGTCGGCGCCCGCCGCCTGAGCACCCGCGTGCCGGCGGCTCCCCCTTACACTCCCCGAACAATGCGCCCACGACCTCCTTACACACACCGCGCACAGTGGCCCCATGAACACTGAATCGGCCCGGCGACCTGGGCTGCTCCACCGGAGCGGGCGCTGGTGCGCCCGGCACGCCTGGCGGGTCGTCGCCCTGTGGGTACTGGCACTGGTCGGCCTCGGGCTCGCCAACCACACCTGGGGCGGCACCTATGCGGACAGCTTCTCCCTCCCCGGTACCAGCACCCAGATCGGTGCCGACCTGCTGACGGCCCACACCACCGCGTCCGGCGGCACCGCCTCCGCCATCGTGATCACCTCCGACGAGGGCGCGGTCACCGATCACCGGGCGGCGATCGAGGCGGCCGTCACCAACCTGGGCCGGCTTCCGGACGTCCTGTCGGTGGCCGATCCGCTCACCACGCCCGGGGCGGTCTCCGCGGACGGCGGGACCGCCCAGGTGACCGTCCGCTTCGACGGCAACCCGGCTAGCTTCGACCCCGCCTACCTCGACGAGGTCGACACCGCCGTCGAGCCGCTGCGCGCCGACGACGTCACCGTCGAGTACGGGGCCCCGCTCGGCCAGCTGGCCACCCCCAAGTCCGCCGACCGCGCTTCGGAGGCCATCGGTCTGGCCGTCGCCGTGCTCGTGCTGCTGATCGGTTTCGGCAGCGTCGCCGCCACCGGCCTGCCCCTGGTGACGGCCGTGATCGGCCTGTCGGTGAGCCTGGCCGGGCTGGGACTGCTCGCCGGGCACTTCAGCTTCGCCCAGGCCGCCCCGACCCTGGCCGCGATGATGGGCCTCGGCGTCGGCATCGACTACGCGCTCTTCCTCGCCACCCGCTACCGGGCCCTGCTGCACGCCGGAGCCGAACCCGCCGAGGCGGTCGGCCGTACGGTCGCCACCAGCGGCCGGGCCGTGTTGGTCGCCGCCGCCACGGTGGCCATGGCCCTGGGCGGGCTGTGCGCCTCCGGCGTGGGCTTCATCGGCGCCCTCGGTGTCGCCGCCGGACTGAGCGTCCTCGTGGCCGCGGCCGCGTCCGTGACCCTGACTCCCGCCCTGCTCGGTCTGCTCGGCCGTCGCATCGACCGCTTCCACGTCCGCGAGCCGGTAGCGGAACCCACCGGCGAGGCGGACGTCTGGCACCGCTGGGCCGTCAGGGTGAGCCGCCGCCCGTGGCTCTTCCTGGTCAGCGGGCTGCTCGTACTCGGCGTGCTCGCGGTCCCCCTCGCGTCCATGCAGCTCGGCCACGTCGACGCCGGTGCCCAGTCCACCAGCAGGACCGACCGCCGCGCCTACGATCTGATCACCGAGGGCTTCGGCCCCGGCGCCAACGGCCCGCTCACCGTCGTCACCCACCTCGACAGCCGTCACGTCGAGAGCGAGAGCCTGCGCCAGGACCTCGCGGCCTCGCTCCGGCGCGAGCTGGCCGCCGTACCGGGCGTCGCCTCCGTCACTCCCCCGGTGCCCAGCCCCGACCGCGCCCTGCTCATCACCACGGTCGTGCCCACCACCGGCCCGCAGGACGCGGCCACCGCGGACCTGATCCACACCTTGCAGGACGAGACGGTGCCGCGGACGCTGTCGGGCACCGGAGCCACCGGCTACCTCACGGGCACGGCCGCCGCCGCCCAGACCTTCACCGACACCCTCACCGCCAAACTGCCCCTGATCATCGCCGTGGTCGTCGCCGCCGCGTTCCTGCTGCTGCTCACCGTCTTCCGCAGCCTGCTGGTGGCGCTCAAGGCCGCCGTGCTCAACCTCTTCTCCATCGCCGCCGCCTACGGCGTGGTCGTCGCGGTCTTCCAATGGGGCTGGGGCGGCGCGCTGTTCGGCGTGACCGAGAAGGTGCCCGTCGAGTCCTACGTACCGATGATGATGTTCGCGATCGTCTTCGGGCTCTCCATGGACTACGAGGTCTTCCTGCTCTCCCGGATCCGCGAGACCTGGCTGAGTTGCGAGGACAACCACCGGGCCGTCTCCACCGGCCTCGCCGCCACGGCCCGCGTCATCACCTGCGCGGCGCTGATCATGACCAGCGTTTTCCTGGCTTTCCTGCTCTCCACGAACGTCGCCGTCAAGATGCTCGCGCTGGGCCTCGGCGTCAGCGTCATCATCGACGCCACCGTGGTCCGCCTGCTCCTGGTGCCCTCGTCCATGTACCTCTTCGGGCGCGCCAACTGGTGGCTCCCCGGCTGGCTGGACCGGTTCCTTCCGCGCCTCGACCCGGAAGGGCCCGCCGCCGGGCCGGAGCCCCATGCCGGATCGGATCCGGGGACACCATCCGCCAGCGCACCCGATTTCGCACCCGCCCGAGGAGAACGGCGATGAAGCACCCCCTGACGAGGGCCCGGGCCGCCCTGCGCCGCCGTCCCGTCCGCACGGTCACGGTCGCCGTGGTCCTGCTGGCCGTCGGTGCCACCGGCGCGGCCGAGTACACGGTCCGCCACCACATCCACGACCGTGTCGCGCAGGCGGCTCCGGGCCTCGGTGACGACGTGGCGGTCGGCATAGCCGGCGGCTGGGCCCTGTGGGACCTGGCGCACGAGGGCATCCCCCGGCTCGACGTCAGCAGCGACGACGCCCGGGTGGGGCGGCTGTCCCACGTCCGCGTCCGGGCCCGGCTGGACGACGTCCGCCTCGGCGGAACGACCACGGTCGGCGGCACCCACGCGGACGTGACGGTCTCCACGCAGTCCCTCGCCGCCGCGATCCGCGGCGCCGTACCGTCCGTGGCGGTGGCCGCGGTCACCACCGACCCGGCGACGGGGACGGTCCTCGCGGACGTCGGCCCGGGCGGCCTCGGGCGGCTGACGCTGCGTCCCGTACTCGCGGACGGCAAGGTCACCCTCGCCGTCGACGGGCTCACCCTGTTCGGCCGCTCCGTCCCCACCGACCGGCTCGGGATCGGTGCCGGCGGCTTCGGCCCCCAGTCGGGCGCGCCGAAGGAGTACCCGCTCGGGCTCGCCGCCACCTCCGCCGAGGTCCGACCGGACGGCCTGCACGTCTCTTTGACCGGCGGCCCGAGCACCCTGCCCGACAGCTGACGCCCACCGCTCGACCGCATTCGCCCGGAACGTTCCGTACCCGCCCGATGGCCGGATCACAGCACATGGCCAGGGCGTTCGAAAAGCCTTACGCACGGCCGCAGTTGCCGGCGGGTACGGTTCCAGCATGGACGTTTCCGCAATCAGTTCGAACGACGAGGACATCACGCCCGCGGTGGTGATCAAGGACGTCGCACGTCACCAGCTGGAGAAGCTGGGCGCCTCGGGGCTCTCCCCGGAGGCCGTATCCCGTGACAGCGGCATCCCCCTCGCCGAGGTCGAAGCCGTCTTCCCCCACCGCGACGACCTGCTGACCGCACTGGTCATCGATGCCTACGACGCGTCGGGCGAGGCGATGGAGCAGGCCGACGCAGCCGCCGCGGCGGCCGGTGGGTCCGGGGGCGCACGGCTCCTCGCGGTCACCCGCGCACTGCGGCAGTGGTCCTTCGACAACACCGCCGAGTTCACCCTGATCTACGGCTCGCCCGTACCGGACTACCACGCTCCCCAGGACACCGTCCCGTCCGCCTCGCGCACCCCCGCGGTCCTCGCCAAAATCGTGCGCACGGCGCTGGAAGCCGGTGAACTCACCCCGCCCCGGCGGACGGTGCCCGGCCCGCCGCTGCTCTTGCCGGAGGCCGTGCAGCTGTTCGGCGGCGCGCCCGAAGCGCCGTTCTCGGACGTCGTCGAACGCGGCATCGTCCTGTGGAGCAGCCTGATCGGCCTCCTGGTGTTCCAGGTCTTCAGCCGTACCCACGACAGCGTCCGGGACGAGGCCGCGTTCTTCGACTACGCCATCGCCGTGGCGGCCGAGAGCATCGGCCTCGTGGTCCCCCTGGCCGAGAGCTCCGACTGATCCGTCCGTCGCCCCCGCGGCACCGGCAGAAAACCAGGACGTGAACACCACCAGAACCCTCTGCTTCGTCATGGCGTCGCTCTCGTCGTACGCGGCGCTCGTCTACCGGCTGTGCCAGGCGCGGCGCAGCTGGAAGGACGGCGCGTACCGCACGCTGATCGCCACTCTGCTGCTCCAGTGCCTCACCTTCACCATGGGGGCCCTGGCCATGGGGGGCGCGCCCCTCCTGGGAGTCGGCAACCTCGCCGTCCTCCTCATGCACCTGTCGGCGGTCGCCTTCTGCGTCAGCGCGCAGATCATCTTGCTGCGGTGGGCCGCCGCGGACGAGGATTCCGTGCGCAAGACCCGCTACTGGGTGATCACCGGCATCGCGCTCGACGTGCTGCTGGCGGCCCTCTTCTTCCTCGCCGACGGCACCGGCCGGCCGGCCTCGGACTTCGACGGCACCAGTGAACCGCTGCTGCTCACCTACCTCTTGGCGTTCATCGTCTCCCAGGCGATCCCGTGCGTCACGATCTACCTCCAGTGCGGGCCGTACGCCCGGATGACCGACAACGCCTCGCTGCGCCAGGCGCTGCGGCTGCTCTCGGTCACCGCGGTGGTCCTGTTCCTCTACTGCCTGGCCAGGACGGTCAACATCCTCACGGCGGCGGGCGGGGTCGACATCGGCGCCTGGAAGGTCGCCGCGTCGGTCTTCAGCGCCGCGGGCATCGTCATGCTCTCGCTCAGCCTGACCAACTCCTCCTGGGGCCCGGCGGCAACCCGGCTCCTGGAATGGGCCCGCACGTACCGGTCGTACCGGGCGCTCTACCCGCTCTGGCGGGACCTGTACGAGTCCTCCCCGGACATCGCCCTGGAGCCGCCCGGCGCCTCGGTGTCGGACCTCGACTACCGCCTGCACCGCCGGGTCGTCGAAATACGGGACGGGTGGCGGGACTTGCGTCCGTACATCGACCGCACCGCCGACGAGGGTCGTGATCCGGCCAAGGAGGTGAGCGCGGAATCACGGCAAGCCTTCACCGAAGCTGCACAGATCAAGCGCGCCTTGCAGGCAAAACTGACCCGCACGGTGCCCCAGAACAACAAGGACGCCGGCGACTTCGACGACCGCGATACGAACAACTTCGCGGCAGAGCTCGCATGGCTCACCCAAGTGGCAGCCGCCTACAGTAAGCTCGACAAGGCGAGTTGAGAACTCCCGCCCGGTTTGCATCCCCCGTCAAACCGGGCGGGTATCCCGTTTCCCCGCTTTCGCGGCGGACGGACGGGTTACTCCCGCCCGTACTGGCCCGGCCCATCCCCCGAGGGCCGGGCCAGTCCGATGTCACCGGCGCCCAACGTGCGTCCCCCGTGAGCGCAAGTTAGCTGCCAGCTATCGGCTGGACCCCACGTTCGCCGAGTCCTGGCCAATTGTCAACTGACCGCTAATCTGTGAAACTTGTGTGTAGCTGAGAGCTATTCCGAGGGGCGACGGGAGGATGGTCCACATGACCGAGAGCGACACCGAGAACGGGAGTGAGGAGCGCCCCCTGCTCGCGATGCGCCTCGACGACCTCTTCCGAACGGTCCGTCCCAAGGGCAAGCACTGGACCAACGCCGAGGTCGCGGACGAGCTGAAGCGGGTCAACCCCGAGCTCAAGGTCGGGGGCGTGTACCTGTCGCAGCTGCGCACGGGCAAGCGCTCCAACCCGTCACCCGACCTGCTCTCCGCCCTGGCCCGTTTCTTCGGGGTCTCGGTCGCCTACTTCTTCGACGACAAGGTCGCCGAGTCCGTGCTCGGCGAGCTCGCCGCCATCGAGGCGCTGCGCCAGTCCGGGGTGCGCGCCGTGGCGATGCGGGCGGCCGGGATGAAGAAGGAGAACCTCCAGGCCATCACGGCCATCATGGACCAGTACCGGCAGATGCAGGGCCTGCCGCCGGTCGCCGACCCCTCCGAGTCCGGATGAGGGGCGCCCGCAAGGAGCGGGCGGCCGACCACGAACGCCGCAGCCGGCTCAAGAAGCTCCGGAAGGCCGGCGCGCAGCGGATCGCCGAACTCGATCTGCCGGCGGCGACCGACGTGGCCGAGCTGTGCCGCCACCTCGGCGAGGTGCGCGACCGTCCGATCACGCTGGTCCCGATGCAGATGCCCTCGTCGCATCCGTGCGGCATGTGGGTGGCCGCTCGCGACGAGGACCTCATCTTCTACGACGCCAACACCACCGGCGCGCATCAGGAGCACATCATCTTGCACGAGCTGGGCCACATCATCTGTTGCCATCGCGGGGCAGGCGGGCTGGACGAGGCGGCCGCGCGCCTCCTCTTCCCCAACCTCGACCCCCAACTCGTACGCGACATGCTCCTGCGGGCGACCTACGACGACGTCCAGGAGCAGGAGGCGGAGATCATCGCCTACCTCCTCTCCCAGCGGATCGGCGACGCCGGGCAGCACCACGCGGCAGCCCCGTCCGCAGCGGCGGGCGAGGACGGCAACCCCGCCAAGAGCGCCACGCTCAGCCGTATCGAACGCACCCTGATCTGAGATGGATCACTTATCCCCCGGCGGTCGCCACTTCCTCGGCCAGGATCGACACGGCCCGTCCGATGTCGTCCTCGCGGTGTTCACTGGTGATGAAGAACCGCAGTCTCGACAGCCCCTCCTCCACGACGGGGTGGAAGATCGGGTCAGCGACGACGCCCCGGGTGAACAATCCGTCCGCGACGCGCAGGGTCCTCGCCGAGTCGCCGAGGATGCAGGGCACGATGGGTGTGCCGGCGCTGGTGCCCGTCGCCAGACCGGCCCCGACGGCGAGCCGGAGGAAGAGCTCGGAGTTCCGCCTGAGCGCCCGCACGCGCTGCGGCTGCGCGGTGAGCAGTTCGGTGGCGGCCAGCGCCGCGGCCGCGTTGGCCGGCGTCAGGCCGACGCTGTAGACGAAACCGGGGAGCGTGTGGCGCAGCCAGCGCACCGTCCGGGCCGAACCGCCGAGGTAACCGCCGCAGCTGGCGAAGGCCTTGGAGAGGGTGCCCATCCACAGGTCCACGTCGGACCGGTCGACGCCGAAGAACTCGCCGACCCCCCGGCCGCGTTCGCCGACGGTGCCGATGCTGTGGGCCTCGTCGACCATGAGCAGGGCGCCGTAGCGCTTCTTCAGCTCGATCACGGCGGGCAGGTCGACGAGGTCGCCGTCCATGCTGTAGGCGCCCTCGACGGCGATCAGCACCCGCCGGAACCTGGGCCTGTTGAGCCGCAGGAGGTACTCCAGTTGCCCCATGTCGTTGTGGGCGAAGGGGCGTCGCGCCGCACCGGACAGGGTGCAACCCTGGAGGATGCTGTCGTGGGCGAGCGCGTCGTGCACCACGAGGTCTTCGGGGCCGACGAGGTGGCCTATCGCGGTGACGTTCGTGGCGTGGCCGCTCACCAGGGTCAGGCAGTCGTCGACGCCGAGGAACCCCGCCAGCGCCCGCTCCAGTCGTACGGTCAAGTCCCGTTCGCCGGAGAGCACGCGGCTCGCGGAGACCGAGGTGCCGTACCGGTCCACCGCCCGGTGCACGGCTTCGTCGACCGCGGGATGGCCGGAGAGCCCGAGGTAGTTGTAGCTGCCGAAGGACAGCAGGGTGCGGCCCCCGATGACGGTCGTGTCGCGGACGTTGCCCTCATGGATCCGGAAGTACGGGTTGGCGGCGCCGCTCCCGGTGATCTCGCCGAGGCGCTGCTCGAACGCGCCGACTTCCGGGAACGCGTCGATGTCGGCCGTCCCGGCGCCCCATGCCGCGCGCTCCTGCTGCGGGACCGGTCCGGCGGGCGCCGGCGTCCGCGTGCGGTCGGGCTCGGCGCGCGGATCGATGTGCGGATCGGCGTGCGGATCCACGAGTTCGATCAGCCGGCCGACGGTGAGTTCGGGCGAGAACAGCTCCTCGTCCCGGAAGCCCGGTATCCGCTTGGCGATGTTGACTGCGAGCTCCTGCAGCATCAGGGAGTCGAATCCGAGATCGGCCCCCAGGGTCAGGTGCCCGCTCAGCTCGGAGAGCGGGAAGACACCGGTCCGCGAGACCTCTTCGAGCACGATGGGCACGGCGGGCGCCGCGGGCGCCACGGATGTCGCCTCGGCCGGATCCGGGAGCTCGCGCCCCGAGTCGTCCACGACCCAGTGGCGGCGCGGGGCCAGCGGGCTCGGCGGCAGGGTGCACGGAGGCGTCCGCACCGTCGCGGGCGGCCGGGGCACGGTCCCGGTGTCCCCCGGGTCCGCGAGCCCTTCCGTTCGGCCCGCCGCGACGCCGGCGGCCACCGCCCTCAGCTTGGCGGTGGCATCGGCGGCGTCCCGCGCCACCAGGGTGAGGTGCTGTGCGAGGGGCGTGCGGCGGGCGAGGGTGTCCGCCACCGCGGCCAGCGGGGGCCGTTCCTCCGCCAGGGTGTCGGCGAGCTCCCGGGCGTAGCGGGCCAGTCCGTCCCGGTCGCGCGCGCTGAGGGCCAGTACGTACGGTCCGTCGCCGTGCGCCGCGGGCGCCGCCGGGCCTGCCGTCGCCGTGGTGCACTCCTCCACCACCAGGTGGACACCGGTACCGCCGAAGCCGAAGGCGCTCACCCCCGCCCGGCGCGGACCCGCGCGGTCCGGCCACGGTGTCGGGGTCGTCGCCACGGTCAGCCGAGCGGCGTCGAGCCCGGAGCGGTCTGCCAGGTCGCACTCCGGCTGCGGGGGTATCACGCCCCGCTGCACGGCCAGGACCGACTTGATGAGCCCGGCGATCCCCGCGGAGTTCAGCGAGTGACCGACCACCGCCTTCACGGCGCCGAGGTAGGCGGGCTGCGCGCGCTCACCGCGCAGTTCGCGCAGGACGCCGAGTTCGACGGGGTCGCCGACGGTGGTTCCGGTGCCGTGCGCCTCCAGGTAGCCCACCGCGTCCGGGGCCAGGTCCGCGTCCCGGTAGGCCCGGCGCAGTGTGCGGAGCTGCCCGGCCGCTTGGGGGTGCATACCGCCCTGCACGGTACCGTCGTTGGCCGTTCCCACCCCGCGGATCACGGCGTAGACCCGGTCGCCCGCCGCCAGGGCGTCGGACAGGGGCCGCAGCACCAGGACCCCGGCTCCCTCGCCCAGGACGAAGCCGTCGGCCTGCGCACCGAAGGGCAGGCAGCGGCCGCTGCGCGAGACGGCTCCGATCCGGCACAGCCCGACCAGCAGGTCGGGGGTGAGTATCAGTTGGGCGCCGCCCGCCAGGGCGATGCGGGAGCGGCCCGCGCGCAGTGCGTGCACGGCGTTGGCCACGGCCATGAGTCCGCCCGAGCAGGCCGAGTCCAGGGCGTAGCTCTCGCCGTGCAGGTCGAAGACCGAGCTGATGGTGTTGGGGCCCATGTTGAGCAGGAGCCCGGCCACCGAGGTGCCGTTGAGACCGTCGACGGCCCGGACCGCCTCCAGCGCGCGGGGGTGGGCGAGCCGCGCGCCGAACTCGCCCCCGGCCAGCTGGCGCATCCGGATCCGCATGGTGCTGAGCTCGCGGTAGCCGCCCTCGGTGAGCGCCGTGATCACCGAGGTCTCCTCGCGGTCGAAGCCGTCGGCCTCCCACCCCGCGTCCTGGATGGCCTCGCGGGCGAGGTCGATCAGCAGCCGGGCCTGGGGGTCCATCGCGCGGGCCCGGCGCGGCGGGATGCCGTAGTGGGCCGCGTCGAAGTGGCCCACGTCCGGCAGCAGCGCCATGGTGCTCGTGTACGCCGACGAGGTGTCGCGGAAGTCGTCGCTCGTGAAGGCCGCGGTGCGCCACCGCGAGTCCGGGATCGCCCCGAACTGTGCCTGTGGGGCCGTCAGGAGCCGCCAGTACTGGTTCACATTGCGTGCTCCAGGGAACCTGCACGCCATCCCCACGACGGCGATGTCTTCCCGCCGCGGTCTCCCCGGGTCGTCCATGTGGCCCACCCCTGTCCTGTCACCCGTGTCGGTCACCGGTCGCGAGTCGTTCGCGCCACCACTCCACGGTCGCCTTGACCTGCTCGTCGACGGGGGTGGACCGTACCGCGAACGCGGCCTCGTAGGCGCTCGAATTTACGACGAACGGACGGTCGAACTGGTAGCGGACCTCCTTCAGTTCGCGGATCAGCGGGGAGAAGAGCGATGCCACGCCGACCACGGCGGACGGGAGTCCGCGCACGGCGACCGGTCCCGTTCCCGCCTGGGCGCACAGTCGCGCGACCATCTCCCGCACGGACAGCGCCGGCTGGGTCGGGACGTGCCAGGCGCGTCCCCAGGCGCGCTCCTCGTCCGCGACCTCGACCAGCGTCCGGGCGACGTCGCGGAGGTAGGTCCAGCTGTGCGGGGCGCCCGGGTCGCCCAGCGTGGTGACCGGCTTGCCGCGCAGCAGCGGCGGCACGACCCGTGCCGCCAGGTGGCCGCCATCGGTGACGCCGGGTCCGAAGAAGTCCGAGGCGCGTACCTCGACCGCCCTGATCCGACCCTGCTCGTGCAGTTTCCGCGCCTGCTCCCAGACCGCGGTGCGGACCCGCCCCTTGGTGCCGGTGGCCGCGAGCGGAAGGTCCTCGGTCATCGGGCCGTCCACCGGGCCGTAGCCGTAGAGGTTCCCCAGCATGACCAGTACGGCCCCGGTCGCCTCGGCCGCGGCGCAGAGCGACGAGGCCAGCGGCGGCCAGTCGGCCGCCCAGCGCGGGTAGGGCGGTGCGGCGCAGCTGTGGATCGCCACCGCGCCCCGCGCGGCTTCGGTCAGCCGCGGGGTGTCCGTCGCGTCGAGCGCGACGTGTTCGATCCCGGGTTCCGGGCTTCGGCCCGATCGGGTGACGACCCTTACGGAATGGCCCTGTTCGGCGAGGAGCCGGGCGGTGGCGGCGCCGGCGGGTCCCCAACCGATGACGATGTGGAAGCTCACGTGCGCACCCTAGCGCGGGCGGCCGGCGCACCCTTCTGCGGAGCACCTCTCCCGGCCAGCGCCGGGGCGCGAACCGCCGGACACTGGGGACATGAGCGACAACCCCACCGGTACCCCCGCCGACGCCCCGGACGACGGGCCGGCAACGGGGCCGGCCAACGGGCCCGCCGTCTCCCGCCGGGAGTTCGACGCGCTGTTCGCGTCGGTCCGTACGTGGGGCCGGTGGGCGGCGGCCGATCGCGGGGCCTGGAACCGGGTGACGGCGGAACACGCGCGCAGGGCGACCGCCACGGTCCGGGACGGGACCGTCGTTGCGATGGCACGGCCCTGGGACACCCGCCCCGGCCCGGACAACGCGAAGCCCGCGCTGCACTACATGTCCGACCTCGGCGACGTGACGGCCCCGGAGCCGTCCGTCCACAAGGACTTCCTGGCCGCGGACTATCACGGCAAGGCCGTGACGCACCTCGACGCACTGTCGCACGTCGCCTACCGAGGGCAACTGTTCGACGGGCGCACCGCGCGCGAGCACGTCGGTGCGGCCGGTGCCCGCTTCGGCGCGGTGTCGGCGCTCGGCCCCCTCGTCACGCGGGGCGTCCTGGTCGACCTGCCCGCCGTCCTCGGGGTCGAATGGCTCGAACCGGGCCGTGCGGTGCACGCACGGGACCTCGTCGCCGCGGAAGAGGCACTCGGAGTGACCGTCGGGGACGGCGACGCGGTGCTGCTGCGCTCCGGGGCCCTGCGCCGGCGCCGGGAGCTCGGCGCCTGGAACCCCGACGCGGCGAGCGCGGGCTGGCACGTGCACGCCGTACCGCTGCTGGCCGAGCGCGCCGTCGCGCTGCTGGGCGGTGACGGGGACAGCGATGTACGGCCTTCGCCGGTCGAGGGGCTGCACTCTCCCGTCCACGCGCTCGCCGTCACGGCGATGGGGGTGCCGCTGCTGGACAACCTCGACCTCGAACCGCTCTCGGCCGCGTGCGCCGAAGCGGGCCGTTACGCGTTCCTGCTCGTCGTGGCGCCGCTGAACGTACCCGGCGGAACGGGCTCACCGGTCAATCCGGTCGCGATCCTGTGACGCCCGCGCCCGCTGATCATTCCACTCCCTCATCTCATTGCCGAAATGTGAGGAATATACTCAAATCCTGTGATCGGGGGCGCTCCGGTGAGGGGAAGTGGTGCACATGGGGGTCGTCGGGGACCGCATCGGCCCCGTGCGCTTCCGTGACCGATTCCTGCAGGGCGAGTCGGTCGAGGGGAGCGTGAGAAGTCCGATCCTGAGTTCGTGGCAGCGCAGCCGTCTGCTGGGGCTGTCGCCGGACCAGTCCGAGCTCCCCTTCCAGCAGGACTTCGACGTGGACGGTCCGCTGCTGCGCGCCGCCGAGCCGGTGCTCGACCGGCTCCAGGCCATCTTCGCGGGCAGCCAGACGAACATCTGCCTCGCCGACGGTCACGGCATGGTGCTCGCACGCCGCTTCGGCGAGAAGTCGATGGCCCGGCGTCTCGCCCCGATCCAGACCGTCCCCGGCTTCGTCTTCGCCGAGCAGTTCGCCGGGACGAACGGCATCGGCCTCAGCCTCGCGGAAAGGCGACTGTGCCAGGTCTACGGCGCCGAGCACTTCGCCGAGCGGTCCCAGTCGAGCGCCTGCACCGCGATCCCCCTGCGCGACCAGCTCAGCGGGCACATCCAGGGCGTCCTGTGCCTCGGATATCCCTACACCGAGGCGGACCCGGCGCTGATCCCCGTGGTGCGCAAGGCGGCCGAAGCCATCGAGCGACGGCTGATGGACCAGAGTTCGGCGCGCGAGCACGGTCTCCTGCAGGCCTATCTGGACACCGCGAGCCTCGCACTGAGCGGCGAGCACGGCCTCGACGGGCACCCGGTCGCCATGGCCGACTTCCTCCAGAGCGAGCTGGAGCAGAGCGACCAGGCGACCCTGAAGGAGAGGGCCACGGAGCTGATGTCCGGGGACCGGCGGGCCGCCGCCGAGGTGCCCCTGTCCCGCGGCCGGTGGGTCACGCTGGTCAGCCGCCCCGTGACGAGCGCCACCGGGGTGGAGGGAGTCGTCGTCGAGGCGCTGCTCCCCGAGGACTCGGAGCGGCACGCCCCCGCCCCCACCCACCCCCACGCCCCCACTGCGACGCCGACCGCGCTCGGCCCCCACGTCACCCCCGGTCCGGAACCGGCGACGGTCCGCGCACACGGCGCACCGCTCGCCGAGCGCCCCGCCGGGGAGGCCGCCCGGGCGCCCGCCGTCGGCCCCTCCCAGGGGCGGGTCAGAGGGCTGGTGCTGGTGGGCGAGCCCGAGGTGGGCAAGTACGCCGTCGCCGCGCGCCGGCGCCTGGAGTTGTTGGCCGAGGCCAGCAACCGCATCGGCACCACGCTGGACGTGAGCCGCACCGCCTGGGAGCTCGCCGAGACGGCCGTCCCGAGGTTGGCCGATTTCGTCACCATCGACCTGCCCGGGGGCGTACTGCTCGGCGAGGAGTCCCCCCACCCCACCACCGAAATGCACCGCACAGTGGTCCACGGCATCCGCGAGGACTGCCCCTTCTACCCGGTCGGTACGCAGGTCAGCCTGCGGCCCACCACGCCCCACATGCGCTGCATCGCCACCCGCCAGCCGGTGCTCGAACAAGACCTGAAGGCCGCCTTCGGCTGGATCGCCCAGGACCCCCGGCACGCCGAACTGCTCCTCGCCCACAACATCCACTCCCTCATCACGGTCCCGCTGCTCGCCCGAGGCGCCGTACTCGGCGTCGCGAGCTTCTACCGCTCGCACGACCCGGCCCCCTACGGGGACGACGACCGCTCCCTGGCCCAGGAGCTCGCCGCCCGCGCCTCCCTCTGCATCGACAACGCCCGCCGCTACACCCGCGAACACACCCTCGCCCTGTCCCTCCAGCGCAGCCTGCTCCCCCGCGACCTCCCCGAGCAGAGCGCCGTCGAAGTCGCCCACCGCTACCTGCCCGCCGAGTCGGGCGTCGGCGGCGACTGGTTCGACGTCATCCCCCTGTCCGGGGCCCGGGTCGCCCTCCTCGTCGGCGATGTCGTCGGCCACGGACTGCACGCCGCCGCCACCATGGGCCGGCTGCGCACCGCCGCCCGCAACTTCGCCGAGCTGGAGCTGGCCCCCGACGAGCTCCTCACCCACCTGGACAACCTGATGGTGCGCCTCGACCGCGAGGAGGGCGGGGACGGTCCCGGCTCCGGCAGCACCGGCATCGTCGGCGCCACCTGCCTGTACGCCATCTACGACCCCACCTCCCAGCAGTGCACCATGGCCCGGGCCGGCCACCCTCCGCCCGCGCTGGTCCAGCCCGACGGCGCCGTGTCCCTCCTCGACCTGCCCGCCGGTCCCCCGCTCGGCCTCGGCGGCCTGCCCTTCGAGTCGGTCGAGATCCGGCTCCCCGAGCACAGCCAGCTCGTCCTCTACACCGACGGGCTCATCGAGGACCGCCACCGCGACGTCGACGTGGCCCTCGACGCGCTGAACCGGGCGCTGGCGCACCCGGACCGGGCCCCCGAGGAAACCTGCCAGGCCGTGCTCGACGCCGTGGCGCCCGAGCACCCCGCCGACGACATCGCGCTCCTGGTCGCCCGCACCCACGCCGTACCCGCGGACCGGATCGCGACCTGGGAGCTGGCCGCCGACCCGGCGCTCGTCTCCGAGGTCCGCGCCGCTTCCGTGGAGCAACTGCACCGGTGGGGTCTGGAGGAGTCCGCGTTCGCCACGGAACTGCTGCTCAGCGAGCTGGTCACGAACGCCGTCCGCTACGGGACCGCGCCCATCCGGGTACGTCTCATCCACGACCGCAACCTGATCTGCGAGGTGCACGACGCCAGCAGCAGTGCCCCGCGCATGCGCCAGTCGGCCACCACCGACGAGGGCGGCCGAGGCCTGTTCCTCGTCGCCCAGCTCGCCCAGTCCTGGGGCACGCGCTACACCACCAGCGGAAAGGTCATCTGGGCCGAGTGCACCCTGGCCGCGGCATGACCCCCGGAGCCCCGGCCGTTCGGCCACCCGGGTCAGACAGCGCCTCGATATGCCGGGAATGTTCCTTGATGTCCCCGTAGAGTGCCCCGTACCGTCGGGAAGAACTCGGAGGCCGACCCCCGGAGAAGTCCGTGCATGACGCTCCCGACACCTGGGCGAGCCCACCCTCGCAGTCCGGTGCCGCACCCCTCGTCCGCCTGCGCGGCCTGAGCAAGCGGTTCGGCGGCACGCTCGCGTTGGACTCGGTCGACCTCGACATCCGGCGCAGCAGCGTCCTCGCCCTGCTCGGCCCCAACGGAGCCGGAAAGTCCACCCTCATCAAGGTGCTCGCCGGGGTGCACCAAGCCGACACGGGCGAGGTCACGGTGGCCGGACACCCCCTCGGCAGCCACGCCGCGACCCGGAACATGTCCTTCATCCACCAGGACCTCGGGCTCGTCCCGTGGATGACGGTGGCCGAGAACATCGCCCTGGGCACCGGCTACCCCCGCCATCGCGGACTGATCTCCTGGCGGCGGACCCGCGAGCGCTGCGACGAGGCCCTGCGGATCGTCGCCGGGCACCTGGACGCCGACGCCCGGATCGCCCGCCTCGGCCCCGCCGAGCGCTCGCTCGTCGCCATCGCCCGCGCCCTCGCCACCCGGGCCGAGCTCATCGTGCTCGACGAGCCGACCGCCACCCTCCCGGCCGCCGACTGCGCGCGGCTCTTCGACGTGCTCCACACCCTGCGCGACCGCGGCCACGGAATCCTCTACGTCAGCCACCGGCTCGACGAGGTCTACCGGGTCGCCGACGCCTTCGCCGTGCTGCGGGACGGACGGCTGGTCGACCGGGGCCCGCTCGCCGGTCACAGCCCGGACCGACTGGTGCGCGCGATCGTGGGCCACGCACCGGCCGGCCGGGCGCCCACCGCTCCCCCGGCCGCCGGCGCGCCCCTGCTGAGCCTCCACGGGGTGCGGACCGTGTCCACCGCAGGGGTGAGCCTGGACCTGCGCGCCGGTGAGGTCCTCGGCATGGTGGGCCTGACCGGAGCCGGCCACATGGAGCTGGGCCGCGCCCTCGCCGGCGCCCTGCCGATCCTCGGCGGGCGGGTGCTGCTCGACGGCCGGCCGTACCACCCGCGTACGGTCCACTCCGCACTCGACTCCGGCGTCGGCTTCGTCGCGGCCAACCGTCAGGAGGAGGGCTGCGCCGCCGACCTGACCGTACGGGAGAACTTCTTGGCGAACCCGCGCGCGTCCGGCACCCCGGCGGTCCACTGGATCAGCCCCCGCCGCGAGCGCGCCCGGGCCACCGCCCTCATCGACCGGTTCTCGGTGCACCCCCGCGACAGCGAGGTGCCGATCGCCACCCTGTCCGGCGGCAACCAGCAGAAGGTCATGGTCGGCCGGTGGCTCCGGGGACACCTGCGTCTGCTCGTCCTGGAGGAGCCGACCGCCGGTGTGGACGTCGGCGCCAAGGTGACCATCCACCGGCTGCTCGACGACGCACTGGCCTCGGGCCTGGCGGTCCTGCTCATCTCCACCGACTTCGAGGAGGTCGCGGACGTGTGCCATCGCGCTCTGGTGTTCGTCCGCGGGAGCGTGAGCGCCGAGCTGAGCGGTGCGGCCCTCACGGTCACCGAACTCACCCGAACCGCCTCGGCCATGTCCGCGATCACCGGACCCACGACGGACCGATGACCATGACCCCTTCCCCGTCCCCGCCCCCTGCCCCGTCGCCCTCGCCTTCCCGTTCGTCCTCGCCGCGGTCCTTGCTGGACCACCTACGGGGTCACCACCTCGGCACCTACGGCCTGCTCGTCCTCGCCGTCCTGCTCTTCCTGGTCTTCTCCCTCGTCCTGCCGGACACCTTCCCCACCCGGGACAACGTCTCCTCGATCCTGTCCAACCAGTCGATCCCGGCCATCCTGGCCCTCGGCGCGACCATCCCCATCGCCACCGGGAAGTTCGACCTGTCCATGGGCTACGGCCTCGGCCTGGCCCACGTGATGGTGCTGCAGCTCATCGTCAACACGGGCTGGCCCTGGCCGCTGGCCTGCCTCACCGTCGTCCTCGGCGGGGCACTGGTCGGCGTCCTCAACGGCGTCATCGTCGAGTACGTGCGGATCGATTCCTTCATCGCCACGCTCGGCACCGGCAGCATGATGTACGCCGTCACCGGCTGGATCACCGACGGCTCCCGGATCGTCCCCGGCCCGGACGGCCTGCCCGCCGCCTTCACCGACCTCTACGACTCCCGGTTCCTCGGCCTGCCGCTCCCCGCCTACTACGTCCTGGCCCTCACGGCCGCGCTCTGGGTGGTCCTGGAACGGCTACCGCTCGGCCGGTACATGTACGTCATCGGCTCGAGCCGGCGCACCGCCGACATCATCGGCATCCCCAGCCACCGGTATTCCGTCTACGCCTTCGCCGGATCCGGCCTGGTCACCGGCCTCGCCGGGGTCCTCCTCGCCGCCCAGCAGCAGACCGGCAACCCGAGCGTCGGACTGGACTACCTGCTGCCCGCGTTCGTCGGCGCCCTGCTCGGGTCCACGACGATCAAACCCGGCCGCGTCAACGCCCTCGGCACCGTCGTGGCGGTCGCCGTCCTCGCCATCGGCCTCGCCGGCATCGGCCAGCTCGGCGCCGACTTCTGGGCCACGCCGCTGTTCAACGGGGCCACCCTGCTCATCGCCGTCGGCCTGGCCGGCTACTCCGCCCGGCGCCGGCTGCGCACCCCCTAGGAACGTTCGTACGCGCACCGCGTCAGGAGCACCGTGTACCCGAAGGACTCGCAGTCGCACTCGCACCGCAGGACCACCCTCACGACCGCGGCGCTGCTGGCAGCGGCCGCCGCCCTCGCCGCCGGCTGCGGGAGCGGCGGCCCCTCCACCGGCTCCGCGCCGCCCAGGGCCGGTTGCCCCGCTGCCCTCGCGAGCGCCAAGGCGGCCGTCGCGCGGGCCGAGAACACCGACACCACCTGGCACGGCCCCACCACCGGCCCCGCGGCGGTCCCCGACAAGTCGATCGTCTACGTCGCGCAGACCATGACCAACCCCGGTGTCGCGGGCGTTGCGAAGGGCGTCGAGGAGGCCGCGAAGGCCATCGGCTGGCAGGTGCGGGTGATCGACGGGGACGGCACCCCTGCCGGCATCCAGGCTGCCCTCAGCCAGGCCATCACCCTGCGGCCCTCGGGCATCGTCATCGGCGGCTTCGATCCCCAGCTGACCTCGCAGCAGATGGCGCGGGCCGAAGCGGCGCACATCCCGGTGATCGGCTGGCACGCGGTGGGTTCCCCCGGCCCGAGCGAGCGACCGAAGCTGTTCACCAACGTCACCACCAAGGTGGAGGACGTCGCGAGGATCAGCGCGGACTGGATCATCGCCCGGTCCGCGGGCGATGCCGGAGTCGTCCTCTTCACCGACGACTCGATCCCGTTCGCGAAGAACAAGGCGGAGCTGATCCGCAAGGGGCTCGCCACCTGCTCCGGCGTACGGCTCCTGAGCTACGAGAACATCCCCATCCCCGACGCCGGGATCCGCACCCCGCAGGCGGTCTCCTCCCTGCTCTCCCGCTTCCAGGACGAGTGGACGTACTCCGCCGCCATCAACGACCTCTACTTCGCGGACGCGGCCCCGGCGCTGCGCGCGGCGGGCAAGCCCGGCTCCGGTCCGCCCTTCAACATCGGCGCCGGCGACGGCGACCCTTCCGCCTTCCAGCGGATCAACAGCGAGCAGTTCCAGGCCGCCACCGTGCCCGAGCCGTTGAACCAGCAGGGCTGGCAGATCATCGACGAGTTCAACCGGGCCTTCGCCGACCGGCCGGCCAGCGGCTACGTGGCCCCCGTGCACATCGCCACGGCCGACAACAGCGACGGCGCCACGTCCTGGGACCCGTCCGGCTACCGCGAGGGGTACCGCAGGATCTGGGCGGGCTGACGGCGCCGCGCAGGGGGCTCCGGTCCCGCTCGGTGCGGGGCCGGTACCCCCTGCGTGCCGCGCGTTACCGGTACGGGTCGAAGGGGATGCCCGCCGGCTTGGCCTCCGCCAGGTGGGAGGCGAAGGAGCCGTCCTTCAGGCCGAAGTGCGCGCTGCCGAAATCGGCCTGCGTGAGCTTGTCCCGCACGGTCGCCGGGTAGCCCGACCAGCCGACGAGGGTGGGGAACTGCCAGGCGCGGCGGTGGTTCTCGGGCGGTTCGTCGTTGGTGTTCGCGGCGCGGAAGCAGTGCGTGCCGATGCCGTCCTTGTGGTAAACGATCTTGGGGTGGTTGCCGTCCCAGCGGATCTGGTCGCGCGAGTGGATGTTGAAGTCCCCGTGGGCGGAGGTCGCGACGTACTTGGCCTCGTTGCCCTGGATCCACACGACCACGTGCTCCCAGTCGTGCCGGTGGCCGCCGAGCTCGATGCCGGGCAGGGCCTGGTCCTTCTCGAAGTAGAGCGCGTACATGACGGCGCACCAGCCGTTGTTGCAGGCCCAGCGGGAGTAGCCGTTGGTGTTCTCGAGGTCCGAGGCGTCCCGGCAGCTGCCGTTGAGGGCGCCGGTGGGCTTCAGTCCGCCGTTCAGCACCCCGCTCGCGCTGATGGCGGGCGTCGGGTAGCAGCCGTCGGTGTCGTAGTCGTACGCGGGCTGATAGGTCAGCTCGATCGCCTCGGCCCTACCGGGGAGCGCCGGGGGCGGCGCCGCGAAGGCCACTTGGGGCACGGCGACGACCACCGCGAGGGCAGCACCGACGACGACCATCGATCTCCGGATGTGACGGTTCGTCCGCAAAACAGGCCTCCTGGCCGACCGGATGCGAGGGGGGTGGGTGCGCCGCGGCGGAACACCGCCGACCGACGCGCCGCGAGCATCATTCGCGAACCGGGGCGACACGGCAAGGGGCCGGACAGACTCCGTTCCTTGCATGCCGAAGGGCCGGGAAAGCCTCGTACACAAGGAATTTGACGGAATGTCAGGGATGTGTCATGGACTACCGGGCCCATCGGTGGTCGCGGGGCAGTCGTGCGGGTGGGGCGGGGGGCCCACGACGTTGAGGACGGGGTCCTTCCCGTCCGATACGTCGAAGACGAAGAGGACGCCGGAGGGCGTGGCCTGGATCGAGCACTGGTTGCCGAAGGTCAGGGGTTCGTAGGGCTTCCAGGCGCAACCGGCGCGGTCAAGGGATTCGGTCACGTCGGCGTAGTCGGGCTTGCCCGGGAAGGCCTCCCTGCCGACCAGTCCGATGGGAAGGTGGATGACATCGCGCCAGGTCTGGAGGCAGATCAGGACGACCTGCTGGCAGCGGCAGACGCTGAGTTCGAGGTCGTCGTAGGCGAACAGGCGCGGCCATGACCGACGCTTCCCGATGGTCACTTCCCAGGGCTCGCCGAGCGCTGCGGTGACCGCGCCCCAGGGTGCACCGTTCGAGACCGGCCCCAGACGCCCCGATCGTGCGAGTTCCGTCAGGACGTCGAGCAGCTCCATGGTGCGGGAGCCTGTCAGCTGCGGCGACGGGCTGTCCAACCGTTTCGGCGCGGGTGGGGCCCGGCGACGCCGGCATGCGGCGCCTTGATCGTCGCAGCTGCACGTGACTAGGTTTGCCCCTGACGAACGACGATCAAGCAGGTGGGGCGCATGACGGGATGGGACGAGCTGGTGCAACTGGTCGGCCCGCCGCCGGCCCGAGAGCCGTCCCCCGACGACTGGGCCGAGGTCGAGGCCTACGTCGGCTCGTCGCTGCCCGGCGACTTCAAGAGGTTCCTCGACGCCTACGGCACCGGTGTGATCTCCGGAGAGCTGGTGGTCTTCCACCCCCGAGGGTCCAGCCCGCTCCTGGAGCGGATGCGGGACATCCACGCAAGGTTCGGCGGGTCATGGCGGCGCGACCCGGGCAGGTACCCGTTCCGGTTCCACCCCGACCCGGGCGGCCTCGTCTCCTGGGGCTACGACCACTCCGGCGACGAGCACTTCTTCTGGCCGCGCGACCCGGAACCGGACCTCTGGAAGATCGTCACGAACATCAACGGGGCCGATCCCGAGGTCTTCGACGGACCGTTCACCGACTTCGTGCTCGCCTTCGCCAAGCGCTTGCGCGACGTGGACCCGCACCACGGGATCGACCCCGACCTCGTGGAGTTCCTCGAACCGGAGGACCTGGACGAACTGGCGGGGAGCGGCGAGATCGGTCCGGTCGAGCCGAGCTTCGAGCCGATCTGATCGCCGGGGTCGGCGGCGCCGCCGAGCCCAGGGGCAGCCCGGCGGTCGACCTGCCCGTGCCCGCAGTTCAGCCGAGGGTGTTCATCAAGATGATGGCCAGGAGGTCCAGGAGGATGACGGCGATGACGACGCCGATCATGAACCAGGCCCTGCTCGATTCGTCCATGCCCACGAGCCACCTCCCGATCCGGGCGTGCCGCCGCGTGCGGTCCGGGGACCGCACGCGGGACTCGTCCACCTCCGGCCATCATGACCCGGATCCGGGCGGAGCACAGGTCGGGGACCCGGTTCCCTAGGCCCTGTCGCAGATCAGGCGACCCAGGTGCCGGTCATGCCGACGACCGCCGAGCCGTCCTGGTCGGCCAGCTTGGTCCCCGTGAAGTCGCGGGCCCACTGTGAGGTCTGGATGCGGAAGGCGGGCCGGTCGGCGGTGAGCGCCTCCATGACGGACTCGGCCGCGCCGGCCGGGGTCTGCGCGCCGTTCATGAACTGGCCGACCGTGCGCTCGACGTAGTGGCGCAGCGCGTCGGAGTACGGGCCGGCCGCGGCGATCCGCGCTTCGAGGTCGAGGCCGATGTTGTTCACGAACTCCGTCGCCACGGCGCCGGGCTCGATGACGGACACGCTCACGCCGACGGCGCCCGCGACGGGGGCCAGGCTCTCCATGTACCCCTCCACGGCGAACTTCGCGGCGCAGTAGGCCTCGTTGAAGGGCTGGCCGATGACGCCGCCGACGCTGGTGACCGTGATCAGGCGTCCGCCGGTGGCCCGCAGGTGCGGCAGCGCGGCCTTGGAGACGTTCAGTACGCCGAAGAAGTTGACTTCCATGACCCCGCGGACGTCGGCGACGGATTCGAGCTCCAGGGTGCCCACGTGCCCGGCGCCCGCGTTGTTGACGACGGCGTCCAGCCGGCCGTAGTCGGCGATGACGCCTTCCACGGCGGCGGCGACGGAGGCCTCGTCGACGACGTCGAGCTGTCGGACGTCGAGCTCGACGCCCGCCTCGACGGCGGCCTTGCGCAGCGCGTCGGCGCGGCCCGTGTCGCGCAGGGTGGCGACCGTGCGCCAGCCGGCCCGGGCGGCGGCGATCGCGGCGGCCAGGCCGATGCCGGAGGAGGTGCCGGTGATCAGGACGGTGCGGGCGGAGGTCGCGGAGGTGGCGGCGGAGGGGGTCGACATGGCGGGGCCTTTCACGGGGACGGTTTATGTGCGTGCACACACACTATAAAATTATGTGCGTGCGCACGCAAGCTCTAGACTGCCGACATGCCGAAGAAGCTCACCGAATCCGAGATGCCGGCGGCCGACTACGCCTTCTACGGGCTGGTGTGGGCCGGGACGGTCATGACCGATCGCGTCGACCGGGCCCTGGTCAAAGCCCATGACCTGCCGGTGTCCTGGTTCGAGGTCATGCTGTGGCTGGCCTCCAGCCCCGAGCCGGTGCCCGCCTCCGTGCTCGGCAACAGCACCCTGCTCAGCCGCAGCCAGGTCTCCCGCGTCGTGGACGCCCTGCAGACCCGGGGCCTGGTGACCCGCACGCCTTCGGCGCGCGACGCCCGGTCGGTGGAGGTCTCCCTCACCGAGGCGGGCCGTACGGTGTTCGTCGAGGCGGACGCCACCCGGCGCGAAGCCCTGGCCCCGGTCTTCACCGAGCTCCTCGACGAGCGGGACCTGGAGGCGCTGGGCACCGTGTGGCGCAAGCTCAAGGCCGCGAAGGCGGCACAGGCCGAGCAGGCCGAGCAGCGCGCCAAGTAACCCCCCGAGCAGCGCCGCTCAGTCGGAGTGGCCGTCGGGCGTGAGGGCGGCGGCGGCCGCGAAGAGGCGGGCGCAGCGCCGCGTCATGGCCTCCGGAGTCTGCTCCGGGTGCTTGACCCACCAGCGGACCAGGGTCGCGACCAGGTCCCGCCATACGTACTTCAGCGCGTCGGCGTCCAGCGGATCGGTGGATCCGGCCGCGCGCAGCAGTTCCGCGGTGCCGCCGGCGGCGAGCCGGTCGATGGCCGCCCAGTACTCCGAGGCCCGGCGCGCGGCCTCACCGCCGGGCGGCAGGGTGGTGTCGTAGAGCACGAACCACGCCTCCCGCTGCCCCTCCAGGGCGACGAAGATGCCGTGGAGCACGCGCAACGGCGTGTGCGGGGCGGCGGCCCCGCCCTCCTCCATGGCCGCACGGACGGTGTCCAGCAGCCGGTCCCCGACCGGGACCAGGCAGGCCACGTACAGCTCTTCCTTGGTGCCGAAGTACTGGTGCAGCAGCGTCTTGGTCACCCCCACCCGCGCGGCGATCGCGGGGAGCGAGGCGGCCGCGTACCCGCGCGTACCGAACTCCTCCGTGGCCGCCTCCAGCATCTGTCGGCGGCGGTGCTGCCGCGGGACTCCCTTGGTGCCGGCCTTCGAGGAATGCGAGGAGGGGGTTGCCATGGACGGATATTATCAGTAGGTAATTTACCGCTAGGTAAATTACCTCGACCCCTGGAGCGCCGCCATGGCCGGCACCATCCCGCAGCCGACGCAGCCCCCGTCCCGCACCCGCTCCTGGTGGGGCTGGGGCTGGACCGACGCGCATCCCGACGACGCGGAATGCACCGCGCTCGGCGCCCTGCTCCCCGGCACCCTCAGCCACCCGCTCCCCGTGCCCCGCGTCCGCGACCTGGCCATCGCGGGCCCCGCGGCCGAACCCCCGCGGAGCCTCGCCCACCTGGTCAGCACCGACCCCGGGGACCGTGCCGCGCACGCCATGGGCAAGGCCTACCGCGACGTGGTGCGCGCCCTGCGCGGACGTCCCGGCCGCATCCCCGACCTCGTCGCCCGCCCCACGGACGACCGGGGCGTGGCCGATCTGCTGGACTGGGCCGGTGAGCGGCAGGTCGCCGTCGTCCCGTACGGCGGGGGTTCCTCGGTCTCCGGGGGCGTGGAGTACCGGGGCGATGCCCACCGGGCCGTCCTGTCCCTGGACCTGACCGCCATGGACCGCGTGCTGGAGGTCGACACCGCGGGCCGGGCGGCGCGCATCCAGGCCGGCACGCTCGGGCCGGGCCTGGAGGACCAGCTGCGGCCCCACGGCCTCACCCTGCGGCACTTCCCGCAGAGCTTCGAGTTCTCCACGCTGGGCGGCTGGCTCGCGACCCGGGCCGGCGGCCACTACGCCACCGGCCGGACGCACATCGACGATTTCGTCCAGTCGCTGCGCGTCGTGACCCCGGCCGGCACCAGCAGCTCGTGGCGGCTGCCCGCCTCCGGGGCGGGCCCCTCCCCCGACCGCCTGTTCCTGGGCTCCGAAGGAGCCCTCGGCGTCATCACCGAGGCTTGGGTACGCCTCCAGGAACGCCCCCGCCACAAGGCGTCCGCCGCGGTGGCGTTCACGGACTTCCAGGGCGCCCTCGGGGCGGTGCGCGCCCTCGCGCAGTCCGACCTCACCCCCGCCAACTGCCGTCTGCTGGACCCCGGCGAAGCCGCGCTCTCGGGCGCGGCGCACGACGGCAGTTCCGTACTGGTCCTGGGGTTCGAGTCGGCGGACGAACCGGTGACCGCCCGGCTCGCACGGGCCGTCGCGCTGGCCCGTTCGCACGGCGGGCGCTGTGGCGGGACGGGCGGGGCCGGCGGACCGGAGGAGGGCCGGGACGGAGACGCGGCCGTGCGCGCCTGGCGTTCGGCGTTCCTGCGGATGCCCTACCTCCGTGACGGGCTGGCCCGGATGGGCGCGGTCGCGGAGACCTTCGAGACGGCGGCCACCTGGGACCGGATCCCGGGCCTGATCGACGAGGTGCGCAGGGAGGTCGGCGAGGCTGCGGTCAAGGCCACCGGATTCCCGGCGACCGTCAACTGCCGTCTGACACATGTATATCCGGATGGCGCGGCGCCGTACTTCACCGTGCTCGCCGCCGGTCGGGCCGGTGACGAGGTCGCCGTCTGGGACGACCTCAAGGCCGTCGCGAGCGAGGTCCTGCACCGCCACCGGGCCACGATCACGCACCACCACGCGGTCGGCCGAGACCACCGCCCGGGCTACGACCGCCAGCGCCCGGAGCCCTTCGCCCTCGCCCTGCGGGCCGCGAAGGGGGCCCTCGACCCGCGCGGCATCCTCAACCCCGGTGTACTCGTGGACTGATCGGGGTCCGTCCGTACGCCGGCCGGACGGGAGGCCGGTATCCCCGGGGACGCCCTGCAGGGGCCGCGGTCGTCGTACGACGGCCCCGGCCCCTGCGGTCCGCGGTCGGTCAGACGCGGTCGGCCGCGATCAGGACGTACTGGAAGGAGCCGTCCTTGTAGGACTCGATGAACGCCTCCTCGATGCCGGTGACCAGGGAGGACGTGGCCCGCAGCTCCCAGTAGGGCAGGGTCTCGGGGGTCAGGTCGATGACGGCCTGCGGTACGAGACGGTTGTCGGCCATCGCCCGCAGGTACTCCCGGCGGGAGTGGATGTTGCACTCGAAGTGCGCGTTGATCTGGGAGACCCACTTGGAGGGCTGGCCGTACTTCGGGTTCCAGCAGCCGGTGATGGTCACGTACCGGCCGCCGACCTCGAGGACGCGCGAGTGCTCCGCGAAGAGGTCGTGCAGGTCGACGTACATGCTCGACTCGTTGTTCCACGAGCCCGCGGCCTGCCCGGTCTCGAACGGCGTGCCGAGCATGTTGCAGACCCGGGCCCGGACGTGGTCCTCGATGCCGAGTTCCTGGGCGCGCCGGTTGGCGAAGTCGGCCTGCTTGGCCGACAGGGTGACGCCCTCCACCTTGCATCCGAAGCGCTGGTGGGCCATGACCATCGAACCGCCGCGGCCGCAACCCGCGTCGACGAGGGTGTCGTCGCGCCCGATGGGACCGAGGTGCTCAAGGAGGAGTTCGGCCTGGGCCGACTCCAGGCGGTGGAGCTCGGCGATCAGCTTCTTCTCGTATGCGCTGTCCTCGGTGTCGCCGAGGGCGGCGTGGTCGATGTCACCGATGCCGTAGTGGTGGTGGTAAAGGCCGTCCACGTCGCCGAGACGGAGGTTCACGGGCCTGGCCTCGTGGTCCCAGTAGCGGGCGATGTCCCCCTGATAGGGAGTCGCCGGTCCGGGGATGAACACGGAGGAGGTACCGGCGGCGGCGGTGAGATCGATGCTAGTCATGAACAATTCCCATCTTTACCAGAAATCGGGCAGGCTGTAGCGATAGGTGTTGGTCTGGTGCCAGTAGTGGTTGCCGTCGACCCACACGGCCACCCCGCGCAAGAAGCGCTGGACGCTCGGAACGGGGCAGGCGAGGGCCAGCTCGGCGGCCGCGGTCTCGAAGTCGCGCATCAGGTCGTTGTGGACCTCGACGGCCTTCAGATAGGCGTCCTTCTCGGAGCGGCCCTCACGTTCGGCGATCACCACCGGCAGGTTCAAATGCCGTCCGGGACTGGCCAGTTCCTTGGTGTAGGAATACAGATCGTTGACGATCGTCGTGGCGTTCCCGGCGAGCGCGATCACCCGTTGCATGGCGGGCTGCGCATGGAGGTCCGCCGGCAGTTCGTAGCCGCCGACGGAGTCGGTGATGGTCGGGCAGGGGCGGAAGTTGTTGAACTGGCGCATCGCCAGGTACTCCCACACCTCGGGGACGTACTCCGTCTGCGCCCAGGCCCCCTCGGCGAGATAGCCCATGTGCAGCCGGGCCATGTCGTGCCGGAACCGGTCGGCCTGCGAGGGAGTGGTGGACTGGAGGAAGTACTCCATGGCGGAGCGGTAGGCGCGCCGGGGAGCGTCCGAGAGGAGCGACGCCTCCCAGTCCGGCGCGTACTCCTTCGTCGTGTGGACGGAGTCGAGGGCGGTGTGCGCCAGCAGCAGCCGCCCGCCGAGACCGACCGGCGAGCCGCCGTGGTCCTCGCAGTAGCAGTCGTCGACCGCGTTCTCGGCGACCATCAGCCGGGTGGCGAGCATCAGGTGCTCGATGCTGGGGGCGTCCGGATGGCAGGCGACCATGTAGCGCCCGACGGAGAAGCCGTCGAACTGGTCCTCCCAGTCATCCGGGTAGAGCGACACCTCGTCCAGCGCCCAGGCCTTGATCCGGCGGCTGAGCTCCTCCACCCGCACCGGATCGGGCTCCGGCACCGGGTGGTAGTAGAGGCCCGGGATCGGGTTGCCCGCCGCCGGCGCGGGCGCGTCGGGCGCCCCAGCCTCCCCGGGCGCATCGCTCCGGGCCCAGTGCAGGCTCGCCGTGCCCAGGCCGCTGGGCCCGCGCAGGATCCGTTCGAGGGCGGCACTCGGCTGCGGCGCGGCGGCCGCGGCCGCACCCTCGTCGGGTACGGGTACGGGTACGGGTGTCAGGACGGGCGGCCCCGTCGGCAGGGCGGGCGGTACCGGCGGGGCGGGCGAAGGCGGTGGAGAGGCTTCGACGGGCCCGGCGCCGACGGCGGGTTCGACGCCGACGGCGAGGGCGCCCGCGAGGACGTGGGCCCCGAAGGACGCCGCGGCGGCGGGCAGGCTCGACTGCAGAGGGGAAGGCCCAGGATCGGGCATCCGTAACTCCTTGGAGAGGTAAGTGGGTTGTCCCGGATCCCGGGCGTGCTCGGCGGGCCAGGACAGGCAGGGGTCCTGGCTGTCGCGGCCGTCGGGCAGGTCCTCTTAGTCCCGCCTGCGGGCGATCTGCACGTTCTCCAGCACACCGAGCGCGTCGGGCACCAGGATCGCGGCGGAGAAGTAGGTGGTGACCAGGTAGGAGATGATCGCCTGCTCGCTGATCCCCATGAAGCGCACCGAGAGGCCCGGCTCGTACTCCTCCGGCAGGCCGGTCTGGCGCAGACCGATGACGCCCTGGTTGTCCTCGCCGGTTCGCATGACGAGCACCGAGCTGGTGTTCTCCTTGCTGATCGGGATCTTGTTGCAGGGCAGGATCGGGACCCCGCGCCAAGCCGGCACCGACTGCCCGCCGACGTCGACGTGGTCCGGGTAGAGCCCGCGGGCGTTGAACTCGCGCCCGATCGCGGCGATCGTCCGGGGGTGGGCGAGGAAGAACTTGGAGCCGCGGCGGCGGCAGAGCAGCTCGTCGAGGTCGTCCGGGGTCGGCGGGCCGGAGTGGGTCTGGATCCGCTGCTTGAAGGCGGCGTTGTGGAGCAGACCGAAGTCCCGGTTGTTGATCAGCTCGTGCTCCTGGCGCTCGCGCAGCGCCTCGATGGTGAGCCTGAGCTGTTCCTCGGTCTGGTTGTGCGGCCCGTTGTAGAGGTCGGCGACCCTGGTGTGGATCCGCAGCACGGTCTGCGCGATGGAGAGTTCGTACTCGCGGGGCTTGAGTTCGTAGTCGACGAAGGCGCCGGGCAGGTCGGCCTCGCCGGTGTGGCCGGCGGACATCGCGATCTCGGCCTCGCCGTGCCGGTTCTGGCGCTGGTGCGGGAGCGAGCTGAACCGGTTGATGTGGTCCTGGAGTTGCGGCGCCGCGGCGAGCACGGAGGCGAAGTCGCCGCGGGAGAGGGTGAGCAGGATGCCGGGGGTCTCGGCGGTGGCCGTGTAGTCCCAGGTGGCGTCCGCGTCCAGCAGGGCGTTCTCACCGAACCGGTCGCCGTCGGCGAGCACGGCGACCGCCACGTCGTCGCCGTACTTGCCGACGGAGGTCTGGCTGATCCGGCCGTGGGCGATCAGGTGGATCTGGTCGGCGGGGGTACCGCGCTCGACGATCACCTCACCGGCCCGGAAGTCGCGCTGGACGCACCGACCCGCGATCGCGGTCAGCACCTCGTCGTCCTCGAAGCCGCGCAGCAGGGCCAGTTCGCCGAGCTCGCGCGGGATCACCCGGACGTTCGCGCCGTCCTGGACGAACTCGATGGTGCCGTCGCCCACGGTGTACGTCAGCCGGCGGTTGACCCGGTAGGTGCCGCCCTTGGTCTCCACCCAGGGGAGCATCCGCAGCAGCCAGCGGGAGGTGATCTCCTGCATCTGCGGGGCGGACTTGGTCGTGCTGGCAAGGTTGCGGGCGGCCGCCGTGCTCAGGCTGGACTGCCGCGGCGGCTCCAGCTGGGCTTCCGGGCTGGTGTCAACGGTCATCGGGCGAGCTCTCCTTCGTAAGGGTGGTGATCGGCGGATGCGCGCGTCACCGAGGAACGAGGAAAAAGGGGGCGAATTATCCGGGAATCCGTCCAGATCCGGGGGAACACTAACGGCCGGTACACCCGTCTTGAGCCTGAAAACCGTTGGCGTTACCTCGATGCAGTGGTCTTGCACCGCAGGTGGTTTGCCGGGGTTATTGACGATATTCGGCCTTGTTCACGAACACGGCCGAAAAGCGGCGCGGCGATCACCTCGTGGGGCCGCCTTGATCTGCTAGCGCGAGTCCGTTCGGGCGGCCGGCCGCCACATCGCCGTCACCTCCAGCGGGCCCACCGTGAGGCGCCGCAGGACGGTGAAGCCGAAGCGGCGATAGAGCCGGACGTTCGCTTCGTCGGCGGTGGTGAGGAAGACGCCGCCGGGCGCGGGGGTCGCGGCGAGCAGGTGGCCGAGGAGCCGCCCTCCGGCGCCCCGCCCGGCCGCCTCGGGCTCCACGCCGATGAACTCGAGGGTCCAGGCCCCGGCCGGGATCCCGGCCTCGGCGGCGTGCAGGTAGCGCAGCGTCCGCACCAGAGCGCGCGGGCCGCAGCCCACCAGGGTGCGGGCCGCCCATGCCGCCCGGGCCGTACCCGAGGGGACGGCGGCCGGCGGGGTGAGGACGGCAGCCGCGACGGGCCGCCCGGTGCCGTCGGCCAGCAGGTGGCGGCGGGCTCCGGGCAGCGTGGCGTGCGTACGCAGCGTGGCGCTGAACCACGCCCGCCGTACGCGGTCCGATCCGCCCGCGATCCAGGTCATGGCGGGTTCGCGGACGAAGGCGGCGGCGAGCACGGGCGCGCACCGCGCGGGCGGCGGGGCGTCGTCACGGTCCGGGCGGCCGGGACCGGGACCGGCACCCGCGTCGGGCTCAGACATCGCGCCGCCGTTCCAGCGGCGCCTCCGGTACGAGGTGGCACACCAGGAGCTTCAGGAAGAAGAGCGGTGCGAACCAGGCGAGGGCGACGGGCACGGGCAGCCAGAACAGGTTGACCACCACGACCGCGGAGTAACAGGCCATGGCCGCCGGGCGCTTGAGATGGACGGGCGCGAACTCCACGACCACTGCGGCGCAGAGCAGCAGCGCCGTGTTCCCCAGCGTCCAGTCGCGGTCCCCGCCGAGCACCAGCAGGCCCATCGCGGCGAGGTGGAGCACGTGCGCGCCGACGAAGAGCAGGCGGGCGCGCCGGGCCCCGGGGTCCTGGCGGTGGTACCAGCGCTTGGCGGAGTTCGTCGCGTTGGTGAGGATCCCCCCGAGCAGATCGAGGCCGATCAGCACCACCACGGTCCACTGGAGGCCGTTCCAGTCGCGGTGGATCCCCGACGACCACACACCGGCCGCGAGCAGCACCGCACACCCGCCCGCACCGAGGATCTCCACCGTCGATTCGGAGCGGGACTTGCCCGGCCCCATGAACCGTTCCAGGCGGCCAAGCGGCCCCGGGGAGGTGGGCGGTATCTCCCAGTGGATCTCCAGATCAGTGCGCACGCCCCGCCCCTCCGTCCGTGCCACCGTTCCACAGCCCCCGCAGCAGGCTCCAGACCTGCTCGCCCCGCGGCGCCGCGGGTTCCGTCGGTTGCGCCGCGCGCAGTGCGGTGAGCGCCCATGCGTCGGCCGCCCGCATCACGGCCGCGGTCGCGCCGGCCAGCAGGGCCGCGTCCACGTCCGTCCGGATGAAGCCGAGGCGCTGTCCGTCCACGACCACGGCCCCGAACCAGCCGAGCCAGACCTCGCCCCGAGCCCGACCGACGGCGGCGTCGGCGAGGGCCAGGTCGTCCGGGTGGGCGCGCAAGTGGGTGACCAGGGCGTGCGATCCGGCTTCCAGCCGGGCCCAGAAGTCGGCCTCGTCGCGGGCCGGGGTCCATGGCCCGAGCACACCGAGGAGGCGGTCGAGCACGTCGTCGAGGGCGGCCGCGAGTAGGTCCTCCCGGCCGTCGAAGTACTGGTAGGCGGCGGTCTTCGAGAAGCCGGCCGCCTCAATGATCTTGTTGTACGAGGCGGACGCGGGGCCGTGCTCGGCGAAGTGTGCGCGGGCGACGGCGAGGATCGCCTCCTGTCGCTCGGCCGGCAGGCGGTGGAATCGAGGGAGCGGAGTCATGTACTTACGGTACACACCAGTGGGGTGTACTACTAGTACACCCCGTCGGGAAATCGGTGACGAGGGAACCGAATTGATCATGTTCGGCGTCTTCGAGGGCATATGGCCGGCGAGGAAGAGGAGAACCTGACGTGAGGACCCCGGACACATCAACGTCCCGACGCGCCCTGCTGACCGTGGGAGCGGGGGTGGCCCTGGCCGCCGCGCTGCCGGTGAGCACGGCCCGCGCCGCCTCACCGGTGGCGGGGCTGCGCGCGCTGGAACGCGAGTACGGGGCGCGGCTGGGGGTGTACGCGCTGGACACCGCCACCGGCCGGACCGTGGTCCACCGGGCCGACGAACCGTTCCCCATGTGCTCGGTGTTCAAGACGCTGGCGGCCGCGGCCGTGCTGCGGGACCTCGACCACGACGGCACCCGTCTCGCCCGGCGCATCCACTACACGCTCCAGGACGTCACGGACGCGGGCGGCGGATCGGTCACGGAGCGGCCCGAGAACGTCGCGGGCGGCCTGACCGTGGCGGAACTCTGCTCGGCCGCCATCGCCCAGAGCGACAACGCGGCCGCCAACCTGCTGCTGCGCGAGCTCGGCGGCCCCACCACGATCACCCGCTTCTGCCGCTCGCTGGGGGACCGTACGACCCGGCTCGACCGGTGGGAGCCCGAGCTGAACACGGCCGAGCCGTGGCGGGAGACGGACACGACCAGCCCCCGCGCGATCGGGCGGACGTACGCCCGCCTCTCGCTCGGCGACGCGCTGGACTCCGGGGACCGGGAGCAGCTGAACCGCTGGCTGTTGTCGAACACCACCAGCGGCGATCGCCTCCGGGCCGGCCTGCCGAAGGACTGGGCCGTCGGGGACAAGACGGGCGCCGGTTCGTACGGGACCAACAACAACGTCGGCATCGCCTGGCCCCCGGGGCGCCCGCCCCTGGTCCTGGCGATCCTCTCGACCATGCCGGAGGCGACGGCGCCGCGCGACAACACGCTGATCGCCAGGACCGCGAAGCTGCTGGCGGACACGCTCGCCTGAGCCCTTCGTCCCCGTCTCCGTCTCGGTCTCCGTCGGTAGGGTGAACCGGCAGGGGGTGTGCGCCACGCGGGTGCACACCCCCTGGCCGAGGTCGACCGCCGCCACGGGATCGACCAGTCACCGCACCGTGAACTGGCCTCCGCCTACGGCGATGCGCCCGGGAACTGGGCCGGGCAGCCCGGCCGGCCCGAGGAGGAATGCCGCCGCGACGGGCGCTCCACCGATCTGCGTGCCGTCCGGTACCGGTAGGAGCAGTACCACGACACCGGCCGCTACCTTGGCCGTCCGGCCTCGCTCTCGAGTCCAGCGGCCGCCCGGGCCAGAAGCCTTGATCGTGCCCGCCTCCCGGGGGGGCGGCCCGCCCTACCGGATGGCACCGGGGCAGTCCCTCCGCTCAGGGGGAGTCCGGGCACTCCTCGGCAAAGCCCTGCGAGACGGGCTGCCATGCGCCGTGGGCCTCACGCACGTTCAGTCGATCCGCCTCCTCCACGCTCGCGATCAGCTGTGCGGTGGTCAAGGGGACGGCCGCTGCGTAGACCCGCCCGAGGTGGTGGCAGGGTCCAGCCCAGTGGACCTGCCACCGCGGATAGCGCTTGCCGGCGGTACGGACCCGGTTCACAGCGCCACACCATCCCGTTCAGCGTGCTGAAGGACAGTCCCATGAAGGGCAGTTCGCGGATCCCGAAGCCGCGATTGCGGATCAGCCCACCGAGCATCGCGGCAAGCCTGGTCTCGGCGGGGCGGCTGTACGGCCACGGCGGCTGCACGAAGACTCCTCCTCGTCGTCGCGGGCCACCCGGTGCCGGCGGCACTCCTTCCCCCGGCGCGCGACGCCGAGGCCGACGGTCTCTCAGGACAGCCCTCCGGCGCCTCCCGCGCGCCCCTGCACCAGCGGGAGGCGCAGTCCGTCCAGGTTGAGGTCCAGGAGGCGTTCGGCCTGGGCCCGCTGCTCGGGGCCGGCCGAGGTGAGGGCGATGCCGGCCAGGGCGGCGAACATGTCGGTCGAGCTGATGTCGGACCTGATCGCACCCGCCGCGGCGCAGGCCTCCATGAGGGACGTGAGGGCTTCCTGGATCATCCGGCGGCTGTCGGCGTAGGGGTTGGTACCCGCCGCGAGGACGGCGCGCATCGCGTCGGCCATGCCCATCTTGGCGGTGGCGTAGTCGATGAAGCGGCGCGTCCAGGCGCGCAGGGCCTCGTACGGCGGCAGGGTCTCCAGGAGGGTGGGGACGGAGTCGCACAGGCGCGCGACCTCGTTGCGGTAGGCCGCCTCGATCAGTGCTTCCCGGGTGGGGAAGTTGCGGTAGAGGGTGCCCGTGCCCACACCGGCTTCCTTGGCGATGCGCTCGAAGTGCGCCTCCAGCCCCTGCTCGGTGAACACGCGCACCGCGGCAGCCAGGATCTTGTCCCGGTTGCGCTGCGCGTCGGCCCTCAGCGGGCGTCCTGCATCTGCGGCCATCAGCTGCTCCCTCGTTCCTCACTTGCTAAGTGGAGGAGCCTCCACTTAGTGTGAGCTGAAGTGGCGGCGCCTCCACTTTCACTCTAGGGCATGCCCTCGGCCTGCCCTTCCTCTTCTTCCACTTCCGAAGGGACGGCCCGTCATGTCGGGAACTGCGGAACTCGCGGGGATCGCGGGAATCACTGGAATTGCGGGAAAGGTCGTCGCCATCACCGGCGCCGGCAGCGGCATCGGCGAGGCGACCGCCCTCCTGCTCGCCGAGCGGGGCGCGAAGGTGGTCCTCGGCGCACGACGCACCGAACGCCTCCGGGCGCTGGCCGCGCGGATCGAGCGGGCCGGTGGTCAAGCCGCATGGATCCGTACGGACGTGACGCGACGCGGCGACGTGGACGGCCTCGTCGGCCTGGCCCGAGAGCGTTACGGCAGGCTCGACGTACTCGTCAGCAACGCCGGGGTCGGACTCATCTCCCCGCTCGACGAACTGCGCGTCGACGAATGGGAGGAGATGATCGACGTCAACCTCAAGGGCGTCCTCTACGGGATCGCCGCGGCGCTCCCCCTCTTCCGGGAGCAGGGCTGCGGACACTTCGTCAACATCGTGTCCACCGCCGGTCTGCGCGTCGTGCCGCTCCAGTCGGTGTACGCGGGCACCAAGAACGCCGTGCGCACGATCTCCGAGGGCCTGCGCCAGGAGGCCGGGGACAGCCTGCGCGTGACCGTCGTGTCGCCCGGGGCCGTCCGCACGGACTTCACGGAGCGCATGGGACCGGAGGCCCGGGCCCGGATCGACCGGATGATGGAGACCGCGCTGTCGCCGGACGCGGTGGCACGGGCCGTCGCCTTCGCCGTCGAGCAGCCGGACGGTGTCGACGTGGGCGACATCGTCGTGCGCCCCACCGCGCAGGCCTGAGCGGAGGGACCGGCTCCGGCCGCGGCGGGCCGTGCCGGTCCCCGGGGGCCGTGTTCCTACGGGGCCATCTCGTACGTGCCGGACAGCGCCTCGACCCGCGCCCAGACGCGCGCCGCCCGCTCCTCGTCGACGACGGGACGCCGGACCGCGCCCAGCGCCCATTCCTGCTGGGCCGCCGTCGCGGAGTCCTTGCCGTACAGCTCGACCGCATGGCCGGAGAAGTCGCGCACCAGGACGGAGAACAGCTCGTCGAGCACCGACCCGTCCAGGTCCGTCAGGCGGGCCTGCTCCAGGATCAGCTGTCCGTACACGACCAACGCGAAGAGCTGGCCCACGGAGAGGAGGAAGTCGAGGTCGCGGCTCTGCTCCTCGTCCGGGGCGACGGTGGCCACGAACGCGCAGAGCGCGTCGGCCTGCTCGCGGAACCGGGCCACGTTCGGCACGTCGGCGTACGCGTCGTAGGCGGTCCGCCAGTCGTGGAACCGTACGGAGCCCAGGCCCCGGGCCGGCCCCTGCTGGAAGAGGAAGGCGTCGTCGGCCGCGTCGAGCCGGGTGGGCACGGCCGGGTACTCGGCCGGGTTCAGCAGGTGGTTGCGCATGAACTTGAGGATCAGGGCGAGGTTGACGTGGACCGTGCCCTCCAGCTTGGGCAGTCCGCGGATCTCGATGGCCGCCTGCGCGAAGTAGTTGTCCTTCTCGAAGCCCTTGGCGGCGATGACGTCCCACATCAGGTCGATGACCTTCTCGCCCTCCGTGGTCACCTTCATCTTCGTCATCGGGTTGAAGAGGAGGTAGCGGCGGTCGTCCGGGCCGGCGGAGCGGAAGTAGTCGACGGCGCGGTCGCTGAAGAGCTTCATCCCGACCAGGCGGACGTACGCGTCGGCCAGCTCCCGGCGCACGTGCGGGAAGGCGGTGACGGGGCGCCCGTAGAGGACCCGGTTGTGCGCGTGGGTCACGGCCTCGTACATCGCGTGCTCGCAGATGCCGATGGAGGCGGTGCAGAGGTTGAACTTGCCGACGTTGACGGTGTTCAGGGCGGCGTCGAAGGCGGCCTTGCCGGTGTGCAGGACGTCCTCGGCGCGGACCGGGTAGTCGTCGAGGCGGAACTCGCTGACGTACTTGGAGGAGTCGACGACGTTCTTCACCAGGTGGTACGCGGGGTGGCGGCTGTCGGCGGCGAAGAAGACGTAGCCGTCGGGGCCCTCTATGTCGGTGCGGCGGCCGAAGACGGAGACGAGGCCGGCGGCGTTGCCGTTGCCGATGTAGTACTTGGATCCGCTCGCGCGGAAGCCGCCGGCACCGGCTTCGTCGGCGTCCGGCCGCAGCAGCATGTCGGTGGAGTAGATGTCGGCGCCGTGGGTCTTCTCGGACAGGCCGAAGGCGAACACCTCGCCCTCGGCGAGGAGCTGGGCGGCGCGGGCGCGGGCGTCGGCGTTGTCGCTCTGCCAGACCGGGCCGAGGCCGAGGATGGTGACCTGCCAGGCGTACCAGTAGTCGAGGCCGTAGAAGCCGAAGATCTCGTTCAGGGCGGCGATCCGTGCCGTGTCCCAGCGCTGGTCGGACTCCCCCTCGCCGGCCTCGGTGGCCGGGGTCAGGAAGGTCGCGAAGAGGCCCTCCTTCGCGGAGAAGGCGAGGAAGTCGGCGAGCCAGGCGCGGGAGCGGTAGTCCTCGATCAGCCGGCGCTTGCCGCGGCTCTCGAACCAGTCGACGGTGGCGCGCAGCAGCCTGCGGGTCTCGGGGTCGAAGTGCGCCGGGTCGTACGTGTGCGGGTTGAAGAGCAGGGCGTCTGCCATGGAGGTTCACCTTCCGAGGGGTTGACGGAGGGGGGGAGGGGAGAAGGGGCCGGGCGACTGCATGGGGGGGGCGGGGCCGTGCGGCGGGGCCGCGGGCGGTGCGGCTGCCGCGGCGCGACGAGGTTCAGGCGGTGGCGGTCGGCGGGGGCCCGCCGAGCCGGTGGAGGGTGGCGAGGACGTCGTCGAGCCACGCGATCGTCATCCGCTCGAACGCGATGCCGCCGCGCAGCACGACGTGCTGGAGCTCCTGACCGGCGTCGAGCGGTGCGGGGGCGTCCGGCCCGGTGAAGTCGCGCAGTTCACCGGCGAGGTAGCGGGCCAGTCGGTCGCTGTGTGCCCGGTGGTGCCGCTCGACCTCGTGGATCAGTGCGGCCGGGTCGTCGAAGGCCGCGCCGCGGATCTTGACGGCGAGGTCGTGGCGGAGGCTCTCGGGCTCGATCGGCTCGTGCAGCCACTCGGCGAGGGCGGTGCGGCCGGGGCCGGCGACGGAGTACTCCTTCTTGTCCGGCCGGCCCTGCTGCGGGACCGCGCGGACGGCGAGCAGCCCGTTGCCCTCCATGCGTGCCAGAACCCGGTAGATCTGCTGGTGGGTGGCGGTCCAGAAGTAGCCGATGGACCGGTCGAACCGGCGGGCCAGCTCGTAGCCGGAGCCCGGCTTCTCCAGCAGGGAGACGAGGATCGCGTGGTCGAGCGCCATGCCCCGATCTTTCTATGCAACTCGTTGCATAGACAAGCGGCAGGGGTCAGGTGAGACGCGGCTCACCCGGGCGTGGAGGACGCCACCGAACGCCGCCGGATGCCGTCGGATGCCGCCGGCTCATTCGGCGGTGAGCCGCGCGCCCGTCCAGACGAGCGCCGGCGGGATCTCCCGCAGCCAGGTGTTGAAGCTGTGGCCACCGCTGTCGAGAATGATCGACGAGACGTGGGCGGGCGCCTTCACCTTGCGGATGAACTCCTGCGTCTCGCCGTAGTTCGGCTCGCCCCGCAGCGAGGAGGTCACCAGGAACGAGGAGTTCCCCTGCGGCAGGTGGTCCAGGTGCCACAGCAGGTCGGACCGCTTCTCCTCGTCCTTGTTCCCCTTGAACAGGTCGCCCGAGTCCTTGTCGATCTCGGGCCGGTACTCCGCCGACAGGCCCACGCCGACCTCGTACGCCTCCGGGTGCTGCACCGCCATCTTCAGGGCGCAGTAGCCCCCGGTGGAGTCGCCGATGATGCCCCAGCTCCGCGGCGAGGTGCCCACGCGGTACGTGCCGGAGACCGCCTTGACGACGTCAGCGCCGAAGAAGGCCTCGCTCTGCGGGCCCCCGGGCACGTCGATGCACTGGGTGTTGGGCGCGGCGATGGTGGGTCGCATCATCACCAGGATCATCGGTTGCATGCGCTTCTGCTTCGCCAGGCTCCACGCCAGCCTCGGGTAGTGCAGCTTCTTGATGAGGTTCTCGGCCATGCCCGGGTAGCCGGTGAGGACGACGGCGGCCGGGAACCTGCGCTGCCCGTCACTCTTGTCGAAGTACTCCGGCGGCAGGTACACGTAGGCCTCGGCGGCGGCCCGGGACCGCTCGCCGTGGATCGTCACCTTCTCGATCACTCCGCCCACCTGCGGGTTCCGGCCGCCGGGCACCTCCGGGGCCTGTCGGCCCAGCACCTCCACGGCGGCGCCGCCCGGGACGGCCGGGGCGTGCTGCTTCGTACCGGCGAGGTCGGCCCAGGAGTCGTAGAGGAGGAAGGTGCGGTTGGCCGCGGCGCCGACCGAGGCGAGGACCGACAGCTGCACGAGCACGAGCAGCCCGACGCGCCCCAGCACCCGCCGGGCGCCCGGGCGTCCGAGCCGGGGCCACAGCCATACCGTGAGGGCGAACAGCAGCGCCGTGCACAATGCGACGCTCGCCATGAGCGTGCCACTCGTCAGACCCATGAATCAGTGAACCCTCTGCGCCGTCCCCGTCCGGACGCTCGGGCCCGGAGCGCTACCAGTGGGTAGCGCACCCGGCAAGAGGGACGCAGCGGACACCGCGTTCCCTCACGGAGGGGACGGTTTCGGGCAAAGGGGTGGTGCGGTCCGGGCACCCGGGGGCCGGGTGCGGCGCCGGCACCCGGGTGTCGGCCCGGAACGGCGGGATCCAGCACCCGACCTCGGGCGAAGCCAGTGAAGCAGCGTCCTGGGCCGGGAGTCGACCGGACGGGACTACGAAAGGGGCGCAACCGACTCGACTCCCCTTTGTGCAATGCCACCGGTGCGCCGCCGTGGCTGGTGGGCGGCTCGTACGTGGTGGTCCGCCGGATCCGGATGCTCCTCGACCACTGGGACACCCTTCCCCTGGAGCACCGGGAACAGGCCGTCGGACGCCGCGCCGCCGACGGCTCCCCGCTCACCGGCGCCGGCGAACACACCGCCCCCGACCTGGCGGCCAACCGCCCCGACGGCGTCCCGGTGATCGCGCACAACGCACACGTCCGGCTGGCCGCACCCGCCACCAACGGCGGCGCGACCATGCTGCGCCGCGGCTGGTCGTACTACGACGGCCTGCGCCCGGACGGCACGCCGGACGCCGGGATGCTCTTCGTCGCCTGGCAGTCCGACCCCCGCACCGGATTCGTCCCCGTCCAGCAGCGCCTCGCCCGCGGCGACGCACTCGGCCGCTACCTGGTCCACGAGGCGTCGTCGCTGTTCGTGGTCCCCGGCGGCGTCCGCCCGGGCGGCTACGTCGGCCAGGCCCTGCTGGACGAGTAGGCCTACCGGGTGGATCCGGGAACCAGTCGGCCGTCGCGGGCGTTGGTGCGACCATAGGTAGGTGATCAGCCGGTCCCTCCGGCCGGCTGGCCCCGCCGGTAACCGCGCCTTCCGACCGCCTGCGAGGGGAGCCGTTCATGAGCACGGCGAAAGACCTGTTCATCATCGCGATGGACCCGCCGCCGGACCGTTCCGTCGGGCAGGGCGACCTGTCGCTCGCCCTGGCGGGAGCCGAGCTGATCGACCTCCTCGACGCGCAGGCCGCCGCCCTGGACGGCGACCGCATCGTGCCCGGCGGGGAGCAGGAACTGCACGACCCCCTGCTGACCGAGGCCGCATCGGCGCTCACCCGCCAGGTGCCGTACGAGCGGGTCGACGACTGGCTGTGGCGCCGCGGCCGTGATCTGTCCGCGGCGTACCAGGCCGCTCTGGAGGAGGCCGGTGAGCTGACGCGGGGACGGCGCGGCCTGCTGCCCTTCGGAACCGACCGCCTGGAACTGGCCGATACGCCCGCCCGCCGGCGGGCACTGGGCCGCCAGGAGGAGGACGAGCCCGTCCTCGCCGCCCTCGCCTCGGTCGTGGGCATCGGCAGCGGCGACCCCGAGGCCGAACCGCGCCCGGGGGACGAGGCGGTGACGATCGTCCTGGCCGTCGTCAACGACGCGGTGATGGAGCTGGAGGCCGTACGCCAGCGGCGGACCATCGAGAACGCGGCGTTCGCCAACATCTGGCGCGGCCCCTGAGGCTCGCGAGCGTCCGTGACGTGCGTTACGCCCGGTCAGAACCGTGGTGCGGCCGGACTATGCTCGCCGGAGTGCCGTCCGCCCCTGTGTACGAACGGCGGATGTCCTCCTGTTGAGAAGGTTCGGAATAAGCGTGTTGATCGGGCGTCAGGAAGAACGGGCGACCATCGCCACCGCGTTGTCACCGCAGGCGGCCACCGCGTCGCTGCTGCTGCTCGGTGAGCCCGGGGTCGGCAAGACCCTGCTGTTGGACACGACCGTCGACGACGCGCTGACGGCGGGGACCCGGGTGCTGCGCGTCCGCGGCAACGCGGCGGAGACCGAGCTGGCCTTCGCGGGGCTGCACCAGTTGCTGCTGCCCGTGCTGGACCGGGCCGACGACCTGCCGGTCCGTCAGCGCGGAGCCCTGATGGCGGCCTTCGGCCTGGGCGACGACCCGGCCCCGCCCGACCCCATGATGATGAGCCTGGCCGTACTGACCCTGGTCTCGCACGTCGCCTCGGCCGGGCGGGTGCTGCTCGCCGTCGACGACGCCCAGTGGATCGACCGCGGGAGCTGCCAGGTACTGGGGTTCCTCGCCCGACGTCTCGCGGGCGAGCCCATCGGGCTGCTCGTCGCCTCGCGCGGCACGCACCGACCGGAGTGGCTGGACCGGTCGGTCCCGGAGCTGGTGGTGCCCGCGCTGTCGCCGGCCGAGGCCGAGGAGCTGATCGGCGCGCAGCCCGATCCGCCCCTGGGGGCCGCCCGGCGCCGTGTGCTGGAGACCGCCGCGGGCAACCCGCTGGCCCTGGTGGAGCTTTCGCGCGCGGCGGCCCGCGACGGCGCGCTCCGGGCGGACGGGCCGCAGACGGTCGGGCTCCGGACGGCCGGACTGCACGCGGCCGTGCTCCACGCGGCCGGTCACCTCCCGGTCACCGATCTCCTGGAGCGGACCTTCGCCGCCCAGGTGGACGAGCTGCCCGCGGCGACGCGGGCCGCGCTGCTGGTCGCGGCGGCGGCCGAGGGCGTCGGGCCGGCCGGTGTGCTGGCCGCCCTGCCGCCGGGCACGGACATGGACGTCTGGCTGCCTGCGGAGCGTGCGGGGCTCGTCCGGCTGCACAGCGACCGCATCGACTTCCGGCATCCCCTGGTCCGCTCCGCGATCTACGGGGCCGCCCCGTTCGCCGAGCGCCGGCGGACCCACCTGGCGCTGGCGGCCTCGCTCGACGGCGATCCCGACCGGCGGGCCTGGCAGTTGTCGGCCGCTACGGTGGAACCCGACGCGGCGGTGTCCGCCGCGCTGGAGGCCACCGCCATGCGGGCGTTCAGCCGCGGCGCCCTCGCCGAGGCCCTGGCCGGTCTGGAACGGTCGGCGCAGCTGAACACCAACCCTGCCGAGCAGACCCGGCTGCTGACGACGGCGGCGTACGCGGGCATCCTGACCGGCGACATCGACCGGGCGGAGGAACTCGCGGGGAAGGCCGCCTCGGTCAACGAGGACCCGGCGGCGACGCCCTGGATATCGGCGCTCACCGCCCTGGTGGAGATGCTGATGATGCGGATGGAGCGGGCGTTCGCCCTGATCGCCCCCGACACCCTGCCCGACGTGGCGCAGCTCGACGAGGGCAGTTCCACGATCCTCACCGGGATCGCCTACCACTCGGGCAGTCCGGTCCAGCGCGAGCGCGTGCTGCGGCTGCTGGCCGGCCGCGACCTGACGGATCCGACGCCGCCGCATCCCTTCCACCTCTGGGACGCCGGTGTCACGGACCCCTTCGGCAAGGGCGACCTGGTCCGCTCCCACCTGCCCGCCGTCACCTCCGCGCCGGGCCGCGCGCCCACCGAGAACCACACGCTCGGCGTGCTCTGCATGATCCTCGACGAGACCGAGACGGCGGTGAGCCTGCTCCGTGAGGTGGCCAACCCGCAATGGGAGGACGCCGACGCCTTCCACGCGGGGATGACCGCCGCCGATCTGGCCTGGGCCAATCTGGACCGGGGGCGATGGGCGGACGCCCGGCTCGGTGTCGAGCGGCTCGCCGGCCGGTTCCTCGGCGGTGTCCACACGCACGGCTCCGCGCGGGCGCTGACCGTCCTGGCCACCCTGTGCGCGCTCACCGGCGAGCCGGAGCTCGCCGTGCGGCACGCGACGGCCGCCCTCGCCGTCACGGAACCGGCCGGGGTGCTCGGCGCCGTCGTCCGTGCCCGCCGGGCGGCGGGTCTCGCCGCCACGGCACTCGGTGACCACGCCTCGGCCTTCCGGCACTTCCGCGCCGTGTTCGACGGGGAGGGGGCGCCCGTGCACTACCACCTGTCGTGCTACGCCGTCGCCGACTACGCGGCGGCCGCCGTGCTCATCGGCCGCGCCGAGGACGCTTCGGCCGCCTTGGAGCAGGTCACCGCCGTGGTCGCCGGCGGCGGCTCCGTCCGACTGCGGCAGGTCCTGGGCCGGGCCCGGGCGCTGCTCGCCGATCCGGCCGGGGCCGGCCCGTCCTTCGAGAGCGCGCTGGCGGACCCGGCCGGCCACCGCTGGCCCTTCGAACACGCCCAGACCTGGCTGGAGTACGGGGAGTGGCTGCGCCGGCAGCGGCGGATCGCCGAGGCCCGGGCGGCCCTGATCAAGGCCCGCGAGATCTTCGAGGGGTTGGGGGCGGTGCACTGGAGCGAGCGGGCGCAGGCCGAACTGCGCGCGGCCGGCGTGGCCGTCGAATCCGCCCCGCGCAGCGCGTTCCGTACCCTGACGCCGCAGCGTCAGCGGATCGTCCGGCTGGCGGCCGAGGGCCTGACCAACCGGGAGATCGGCGAGCGCCTGTTCCTCTCGCCGCGTACCGTCGGCACCCACCTGTACCAGGCCTTCCCGGTGCTGGGCGTCACCTCGCGCGGCCGGCTGCGTGACGTGGTGGAGCCGGAGTCGGCCGACTGAGGCACAGGGCAGAGGCACAGGGCAAGTCATGTGACGGATGGCAGCGGCGGTGATCGTTTCGAGACTGGGTGGAGGAGAAACCCTCACCCCTCGGAGTTCCCATGAGCGTCGTACTCACCACTTTGCCGCTGTCCCCGCACGAACGGGCGGACTACTGGAACAGCGTGGTGTCCGACACCTTCATCCCCCTCGACGTCACCCTGCACGAACCCGTGCCGTCCGCGGGGAGCATCGCCAGCGAACGTCTCGGTCCCCTGCAGATCTCGGCGGTCCAGGCCGGCCCGCAGACCGTGTGGCGCAACCGGAGGCTGATCTCCCGGGGCGGGGAGGAGTTCCTCACGGTCACCTTCCAGCACACGGGTACCGCGCGGCTGACCCAGGACGGCCGCCGGGCGCTGGTCGGGCCCGGGACCTTCACCTGCTCGGACGCCGGGCGCCCGTACGAGCGGGAGCAGCCGGACCACTTCCGCTTCACGGCGATCCGGGTGCCCAAGAGCGGGCTGGGAGTGCCGGAGGCGGATCTGCGGGCGGTCACCGGCACGGTCTTCAGCGGCGATCGCGGGACCTCCGGGCTGGTCGCGGGCTTCCTGAGGCGGTTGGCCGAACGGGCCTCCGGCTTCGACGCGTACACGGGCCAGCAGCTCGCGATGACCGCCATGGACCTGCTGTGCGTGCTGGTGCGCGAGCGGCAGGGGCGGCTGGATCCGTACGCCTCGGACACGGCCCGGGGCATGCTGGCGCGCGTCAAGGCGTACGTCCTCACGTCCCTGTCCGATCCCGACCTGTCGCCGGAGCGCATCGCGGCCGCGCACCACATCTCGGTGCGGTACCTGCACAAGCTCTTCCAGCCGGAGGGGACCACGGTGGGCCGTTGGATCCGGCAGGAGCGGCTGGCGCGGTGCCGGCGCGACCTGTCGCGACAGACGGGGTCGGCGCCGGCGGTCACCGCGGTCGCCCAGCGCTGGGGGTTCACGAACCCGTCCCACTTCAGCCGGGCCTTCCGCGCCGCCTACGGCATGTCGCCCCGGGAGTGGCAGTGCGGCGCCCGGGGCGAATGACCGTCTCACAGCGTGCGCCGTACTCCCGCCTGGCGTTCCAGGTTCCGCAGTTGCACGACGAGGTCCCCCTCGACCGCGGTGTGGGCGGGTCCACTGCGGCCGATCGGCAGCACCTGTTCGCCGCGCATATCCTCCAGCATCAGGGCGAAGGCGGCGTAGGTGGCGACGAGGGCCACCAGGAGGCCGAGGGCTCCCGCCAGCTGTCCGGGCCACTCGGCCCCGGTCAGCCCCGCCAGGCCGGTGGCCGCCCAGCGCGGCAGGGAGACCACGATGACCAGCCACAGGGCCCGCTTGGGCCGGGTCACGAGGGCCATCAGCGCCCCGAAGCACAGCAGCGCCAGGTTGAACACGCCCAGCACCCGGTGTCCGCCGGCCGCACCGGTTCCCGTCACGAGGGCGTACGCCAGCCAGCTGCCGGCGAACGTGCCCATGAGCGTGGCCGCGATCACGTCCCGGGCGCCGAACGCGAGGAAGCTCACCAGGAGTTGGAGGGCGAAGGCGGGCAGCACGCACAGGGCGACGGCCCTGCGGTCGGCGGCCTCGAAGATCCCGAGCTGTAGGCAGCCGGTCATCACGGAGGCGATCGCCACAGTGAAGAAGCCCAGTGGCATCGGTGAGGCGATGGGGTGCAGGTTGATCCGTGTCATCGCCCGGAGGTCCGGTTCGTGGCGGCGCCCGGGCGGTGCCCCGTCCGGGGCGCCCGCGGCGGTGTTGCCCGGGACCGTACTCATCTGGTGGGTTCCCCTGTTCCGTTGTTCCGTTGTGCCGTGGGTCAGTGCGCGAAGCACGGGTCGACGAAGGGCTGCGACGGCGTCTCGGGCGCCGATCCGCGCGCCTGTCGCCACAGCCGGTGCCGTTCGGACTCGGCGACGGCTTCGGCCATCTGCTCGGCCTGGCGTACGCCGCCGCCCCCCTGGTACCCGCCGAAGCGGGCCACCGGCGCCCACTGCGGGCTGACCGGCGGGAGCGGCTCGTCCAGGCCCTCGTACTCGGCGGTCGCGTACACGATGCGGCCGCCGACGACCGTGCACACGGACTCGATGTCGGGGATCGCGGCCTCGGGCACGGTGAAGTAGTCCTCCGACAGGATCGCGAGGTCTCCGTAACAACCCTCCCGCAGCACGCCCTTGACGTCTTCCTCGCCGGTGAGCTGCGCACCGCCCCGGGTGTAGAGGCCGAGCGCGGTCTCCCGGTCGATCGAGGTCCCGGCCGGGTGGAGCGGCGTACCGCCCACGGTGCGGCCGGTCACCAGCCAGTGCAGGCAGACCCACGGGTTGTACGAGGACACGCGCGTGGCGTCGGTACCGGCGGCGACGGTGAGGCCCCGGTCGAGCATGGCGCGTACCGGCGGGGCGTGGGAGGCGGCCTCGGCGCCGTAGCGGTCGAGGAACGCGGTCCCCTGGAAGGACATCCGGTTCTGCACGGAGAGGGCGCCGCCGAGGGCGGCGATGCGGTCCAGGCTGTCGGCCGAGACGGTCTCGGCGTGGTCGAAGAGCCAGCGGTTCCCGCCGGGGAAGAGCCCTTCGGCGGCGAGCTTCTCGAACACCGCCAGGTCGCGGCGGATCGTCTCGTCGTAGGTGGCGTGGAGCCGGAAGCCCCAGCCGTTCTCCATCAGCAGCCGGACGGCCTGCTCGAACTCGGCCTCGTACCCCTCGGCGAGCGCCGGGCGGGGCTCGGAGAAGTTCTCGAAGTCGGCGGCCGCCCAGGTCAGGTTCTCGCCGGCGCCGCCGAGGCGCAGCCACTCGTCGCCGTCCCCCGGCTTGACGGTAGCGGTCCAGCGTTTCAGATCGGCGAGCTCCTGCCCGGCGGTCTGCGGGAACAGGTGGTAGGTGATGCGCAGCGACAGCTCCCCCGACCGGGCCAGGTCGATGACGGTGGCGTAGTCGTCGGGGAAGTTCTGGAAGCCGCCGGCGGCGTCGACCGCCGAGGTCAGCCCGAAGCGGTTCAGCTCGCGCAGGAAGTGCCGCGTCGAGGTCCGCCGGTCGGCCGCGTCCAGGGTCGGCGCCTTGGCCAGGGTGGAGTACAGGACGAGCGCGCCCGGCGCCGCCAGGAGGACCCCGGTGGGCTCGCCGTCGTGGCCCCGGACGATCTGGCCGCCGCGCGGGTCGGGGGTCTCGCGGGTGAATCCGGCGGCCCGCACGGCGGCCCGGTTCATCAGCGCCGACTGGTAGAGGTGCAGGACGAACACCGGGGTGTCGGGCGCGGCGGCGTTCAGCTCGGCCACGGTCGGCATCCGGCGTTCGGCGAACTGCTCGGCGGTCCAACCGCCGACCACCCGGATCCACTGGCCCTTGGGGGTGCGGCCGGCCTGCTCGCGCAGCATGGCCAGCGCCTGCCGCAGGCTGCGCACGCCGTCCCAGCGCAGCTCCAGTACGTAGTTCAGGCCGCCCCGGATGACGTGCAGGTGCGAGTCGTTCAGGCCGGGGACCACGCGACGGCCCAGGGCGTCGACCACCCGGGTCGCCGGGCCCACGAGCCCGGCGAGGTCGTGGTCGTCGCCGAGGGCCACGATGCGGCCGTCGCGGATCGCGACGGCGCGGGCCTCGGGCCGGGCCCGGTCCCCGGTGTACACCTTCGCGTTGCGCACGAGCAGGTCCGCCGCCGGGCGCCCGGCCGCCGGATCCTCCGGGCGCCGGGTGGGGCCCAGCCCGGACACGGGCATGCTCGTCGTACCGACCGGGGCCGTCATGCCAGGGCCTCGCGCAGGGTCTCGACGGCCTGGCCGATGGCGAGCGACGCGGCCCGCGTCTCGCGCAGCGCGTTCAGCATGACGAAGTCGTGGATGGTGCCCAGGACGCGCAGGGCCGTGACCGGCACCCCTGCGGCGCGCAGCCGGGCGGCGTACGCCTCGCCCTCGTCGCGCAGGACGTCGGCCTCGGCGGTGATGACCAGGGCGGGCGGCAGTCCGGTGAGCTGGTCGAGGGTGGCGCGCAGCGGGGAGGCGGTGATCTGCGCCCGCTCGGCCGCGTCGGTCGTGTACTGGTCCCAGAACCAGCGCATGGCGTCGCGGCGCAGGAAGTAGCCCTCGGCGAACTGCGCGTAGGAGTCGGTGTCGAAGGCCGCGTCGGTGACCGGGTAGAAGAGGACCTGGTGGAGGATGTGGACGTCGCCGCGCTGCTTGGCCATGAGGGTGAGGGCGGCGCTCATGTTGCCGCCGACCGAGTCGCCGGCGACGGCGATCCTGGAGCCGTCGAGGTCCTTGTGGCGTCCCTCGCGGGCCACCCACTGCGCGACGGTGTAGTTCTGCTCGATGGCGACCGGGTAGCGGGCCTCGGGCGACAGGTCGTACTCGGGGAAGACCACGGCCGCCCGTGCGCCGACGGCCAGTTCGCGGACCAGCCGGTCGTGGGTGTGGGCGTTGCCGAAGACCCAGCCCGCGCCGTGCAGGTAGAGGATGACGGGCAGCGGGCCGCTGAAGCCGCGGGGGCGGACGATCCGGGTGCGGACGTCGCCGGTGGGGCCGCCCTGGACGGTGATCCATTCCTCGTCGACGGCGGGCAGGGCGACGCCCTCGCCGCTCTGCACGTCGTCCACGGCCTTGCGGCCGTCGGCGACGGGGATCTGGTACAGGTACGGCGGCTGGGCGGTGGCGTGGGCGAAGGCCTGGGCGGCGGGTTCGAGTACCGGCTCTTCGGACATGGGGGCTCTCCTTCGGTGGGGGAATCGGGGGCTGGTGGCCGTGGCCGTTGCGGTGGCCGTGGCCGTGGCCGTGCTCGTGCTCGTGCTCAGCGGAGGAAGGCGAGCAGGGCGGTGTTGACCTCGGCGGCGTGGGTCCAGGTCAGGCCGTGCGGGCCGCCGGGGACGACCGTGAGCTGAGCGCCGGCGATGCTCTTGGCCAGGGGGATCGCCGTGGCCTCGATGGGCAGGGTGCGGTCGGCGTCGCCGTGGATGATGAGCGTGGGCACGTCGATCCGGGGAAGGTCGTCGCGGAAGTCGGTGAGCCAGGCCCGGACGCAGTCGAGGGTGCCCTTGGCGGAGGCTCCGACGGCCACGTTCCAACTGGCGCGGACCGCCTCCTCGCTGATGCGTTCGCCGCCGAGGACGTCGACGTTGTAGAAGTCGGCGAAGAAGGAGCTCATGAACGCGAAGCGATCGGCGGTGATGGCGTCCTCGATGCCCTCGAAGACGCCGCCGTCCACCCCGATGGGGTTGTCGTCCGTCTCCAGCAGGAACGGCGGCACCACGCCGATCATGACGGCCTTGGCGATGCGCTCGCTGCCGTAGGTGCCGAGGTAGCGGGTCACTTCGCCGGTGCCCATGGAGAAGCCGACCAGGACGGCGTCGCGCAGGTCGAGCGCGGTGAGGACCTCGTTCAGGTCGGAGGCGAAGGTGTCGTAGTCGTAGCCGTCGGCGGGCTGGTCGGAGCGGCCGAAGCCGCGCCGGTCGTAGGTGACGACCCGATGGCCGGCGGCGAGCAGGGCGGCGGTCTGCTTCTCCCAGGAGGCTCCGCTCAGCGGCCAGCCGTGGATCAGCACGACGGGCTGTCCGGTGCCGTGGTCCTCGTAGTAGAGCTCGACGGGGGCGGTGCGACCTTCTGCGACCTTGATGTACGGCACGGGTGGTGCTCCTCTTTCGCATGTGTACGGGTGGTACGGGTGGTGCATGGGTGTGGGGTCGGGTGGGCCCGGCCGGCCGGCGCACAGGGGTATGCGCGGACGGCCGGGCCCGGTCCGTGTGGCGGGGGGCTCAGCCGTGGTCGGTGGCGGCCGGGGCTCGGTGCAGGACGAGCCGGGTGAGCAGGCCGCTGCCGACGCCCGCCGCGAGGACGGGGGCCGTCCACCACAGCGGGTACGGGGTGAGGCCGATCGCCGCGTCGAGGGAGAGGGCGCCGGGTCCGGTGGCCGCGAGCGCGGCGGCGCTGACGATCAGCACCAGGGGGTACTCGTAGCCGTCGTTCTGCACCCAGAGGCCGCCGGGCCACTTCACGGTGAGGGCGACGGTCATGACCCCGATGACGCCGGTCGCGGCGAGCGGTGTCAGCAGGCCCGCGGCCAGCAGGAGGCCCGAGCCGATCTGGCCGCCGCCCGCTGCGAGGGCGGTGAGGACGCCGCCGCGGAAACCGTCGGCGCGGAACTCGCGCGCGCCTCCGTCGAGGCCCTTGCCGCCCAGGTGCCGGCTGACCTTCTGCACCCCGTGGGCCGCGACGAGCAGCCCCACCAGCAGACGCAACATCAGGATGCCGGTGTCCAAAGGGGTCAGCCGGCCGTGTGCTCGCCGATGACGGCCTGCGCGTAGACGACGCCGAGGCCGTAGGCCCCGGCGTGGGCCTTGACGACCTCCATGACGGCGCCGTACGTCTCCTGGCGCGCCCAGTCCCGCTGGAGCTCCAGCAGTACCTGCACCCAGGTCACCGGCACGGCCCCGGCGGCCAACATCCGCTGGACGGCGTGCTCGTGGGCGGTCGGGCTGACGCCTCCGGAGGCGTCGGAGACCACGTAGACCTCGTAGCCCTGCTCCAGTGCGGACAGGGCGGGCAGCACCAGGCAGACCTCGGTCCACAGGCCCGACAGGACGATCTTCTTGCGTCCGGTCGCCTTGACGGCCGCCACGAGCGCCTCGTCCTCCCAGGCGTTCATCGACGTACGGTCGATCACCTCGTGTCCGGGGAACACGTCGGCGAGCTGGGGCAGCAGCGGACCGGAGAAGGACTCGGCGGCGACGGTGGTCAGCACGACCGGCACGTCGAACGCCTTGGCCGCCTTCGCGAGGCCCACCGTGCTGTTGATGATGGCGGCGCGGTCACCGCTGCCGGTACCGAAGAACATCTGCGGCTGGTGGTCGACGAAGAGCATGACCGCGTTGTCGGGCGTGAGCAGGTCCGCGCTCGGGGCGGCCTGGACCTTGCTGATGTCGAACATGGGGGGTGTCCTCCCGGAGCACTATGGATCATCGCCGTCCGCGATCGATCCCGCGGCCCGGCACACCCCGAAACTACGGACGCCGTGGCCGCCCGACTTTCCTTACCGTGCACGGGTGTTGGCACGGGAGCGCACGACGCCGATCCGCCGCGCGCACCCGACCCGCCGCGTGCGCCAGGCCCACCGCGCGTGCCCGGCCGGGCGCCGTCAGTCGGCGTCGAGGACGAGGTCGGCGCGGTGGCGACCGAGGGCGACGAGGCGGGCGTTGCGTTCGTCCGAGCGGGCCACCCATGCGCGCGCGTGCGCGGGGTCCTTGCCGTGTCGTACGTGCCGGCCGATCAGCCGCTCCAGGCGCAGGTCCTCGGCCGGGGCGAGGTACCAGGCCTCGTCCAGCAGGGGGCGCACCGAGGCCCACTCCCCCGCGTCGTGCAACAGGTAGTTCCCCTCGGTGATCACCAGCGGTACGTCCGGGGGCACGGGGACGCTGCCCGCGATCGGCTCCTCCAGGGAGCGGTCGAAGGCGGGCGCGTACACCGTGGGTCCGTGCGGTGCGCGCAGCCGGCGCAGCAGGGCGACGTAGCCGGCGGCGTCGAAGGTGTCCGGGGCGCCCTTGCGGTCGGCGCGGCCCAGGCGGTCCAACACGGCCTGGGCGAGGTGGAAGCCGTCCATCGGGACCACGACGGCCCGCTCCGGCCCCAGCGCGTCCGCGAGCCGGGCGGCCAGTGTCGACTTTCCGGCCCCCGGCGGCCCGGCGATGCCCAGGACGCGCCGCTCGCCCGTGGTGGCCAGCGTCCGTGCCCTCGATACCGCTTCCGTCGTGTCCATCCGCACATCCTGCCCGAGGGGCAGCGCCCGGCACCCCTCCCCGCGACCCGGAGAGGGGCGCCGGGCCGCCGGTCAGCAGCGGGGACAGGCGTCGCGGATCACGCGCCAGGTGAAGGTGGCGGAGCCGGTCGCACCCGTGGCGTCCTTGGCGGTGACGGTCACCGTACGGATGCCGCTGCCGCGCAGGAGGCCCGAGATCAGGCCGGTCGAGGGATTGATCGAGGCACCGACCGGCAGGTTGACCGCCGACCAGGTGTAGGGAGCCGCGCCACCGGTGGCGGACATCGGTAAGTACGCGGAGTCGTACTGGAGGGACACCTGGTTGCCCGGGTTGACCACGGACGGGGCGGCGGCCACCGTGCGGGTCACCGCCGGGCCGGTCGAGCCGTGCGGCGCGGCGACGGACGGACCGACCGACGCTGCCAGGACAGCGGTCAGGCCGACGGCCAGCGCCGCCAGTCTGCGCGGGGTGCGTGTACGTGTGCTCAACAGGACCTCCGAACTCGTCGGGCGAGGACGGCGTTTCCGGTACGGGTCCCGGAGACCGCCATCGCCCGTTGTGGGTATGCATGTTCGAGGTGCGTGGCGCGTCGGAATCATAGGCGGGCCCGGCCGTCCCGTCGATGGCGCCGCGGTCGGCCGCCCGGGCCTACGATGTCCGCCATGCCCGGTACGGTCCCCGTCCCGCTCGACCCGCCGCCCCGCGCACGACTGCGCTCCGCCGCCCGCCTGGCCGTGTGCGCCGCCGTGCCCTGGTTCCTCTGCCTGTGGTGGGGCACGAGCACGGTTCCGGTGCCGGCCGCCCTGCCGGCCGTACTGATCCTGCGCGACGACGTGTACGACGCCCCGCGCCGGGGCTGGGAGCGGCTCGTGGGCGTCGTCGTGGGCGTGGCGCTGACCACGCTCGTGCTGCACTGGCTGCCGCCGCCCACGGCCTCCTCGGTGACCTCGGTGTCGGCGGCCGCGTCGGTGTCCTTCCTCGCCGTACTGGCCTGCGGCTGCGCGGGCATGTACCTGATGTACCAGGGAGGCGCCCCCAACCAGCAGGTCCTGGTCAGCGCGCTGGTGATCTACGCGACCGCCCTCCCCGGCTACGCCCTGGCCCGCCTGGCGGAGAGCGCCGTCGGCATCGCCGCCGTCGTCCTGCTGGGGCCGCTGCTGTGGCCGCCGGACCCGTACCGGTCGGCCGCCGCCGGCCTGCGCACGTACCGGGGCGAACTCGATGACCTCCTCGGCACGGTCGCCGCCCGGCTCGGCACCGGCGGACCGCCCACCGCCCGGGGGCTCCCCGAGGACGCGGAGCTGTGGCTGCGGCCGCGGAACGGCCTCGCGGCGTACGAGCGGGCGGCTCGACGCACCCGGCTCCCCCGGCTGTACCTCCGTACGCCGAAACGGCCGCCGGACGGGCTGGAGGAGCGGCTGAGGCTCGCCGCCCGGACCGCCCTCACCCTCCAGTACTTCACCGGGGAACTCCGGGAGCGCGCCCGGACCGACGGCTGCGCCCCGCCTCCCGGAAGCGGGTCGGACACCGCCCTGCGCGAGCTCGCCCCGCTGGTCCGGGCCACCGCCCGGACCGTGGACACCGCCCTGCGCGGCGGGGACTGCGCCGCGGACCTCGACCGGGCCCGCGCCCTGGACCTCGCCCACCGCGCGGCCCACCCCACCCGGCACGACGCCGTCCTGCGGGCGGGCCTCCACCTGACCCACGAGGCCGTCGCCGACCACGTGGCGGCCCGCCCCTGACGACCGTCCGGGGCAACCCCGCGCGGGTCGACCGCCCCTGACCGCCCGGGTGCCCCGTGCGCCGGGCAGAGTGGCCCCGCAGGAAGCAGCGGCCGTGCGCGGAGGAGGGGACGAGGATGCCGTGGGACCTGGCTCTGGCGCCCGACACGGTGGCCCGCTGGCAGTTCGGCATCACCACCGTCTACCACTTCCTCTTCGTACCGCTGACGATCTCCCTCGGCGTGCTCGTGGCCGTCCTGCAGACGGCGTGGGTGCGGACCGGTGAGCGCACCTACCTGATGGCCACCACGTTCTGGGGCCGGCTGTTCCTGATCAACGTCGCGATGGGCGTGGTCACGGGCATCGTGCAGGAGTTCCAGTTCGGGATGAACTGGTCGACGTACTCGCGGTTCGTCGGCGACGTCTTCGGCGCGCCCCTGGCCTTCGAGGCGCTGATCGCCTTCTTCCTCGAATCGACCTTCATCGGCCTGTGGATCTTCGGATGGGACCGGCTGCCGAAGCGGATCCACCTGGCCTGTGCCTGGGCGATGGCCGTCGGAGCCCTGCTCTCCGCCTGGTTCATCCTCGCGGCCAACTCGTGGATGCAGCATCCCGTCGGCTACACCATCTCGCCCGAGACCGGGCGCGCCGAACTCACCGACTTCCTCGCCGTGCTCACGCAGGAGACCACGCTCGTGGTCGTCTACCACACCCTCGCCGCCGCGTTCCTGACCGGTGGGGCCCTCATGGCGGGCGTGGCGGCGTTCCACCTGCGGCGCGGTAGGCACGTGCCCGTGATGCGGGCCTCGCTGCGCCTGGGCCTGGTCACCCTGGCCCTCTCCGGCCTGCTCGTGGCCCTCAGCGGGGACGCGCTGGCGAAGGTCATGTTCCAGCAGCAGCCGATGAAGATGGCCGCGGCCGAAGCCCTGTGGGAGGGCCAGACCTCCGCGCCCTTCTCCGTCTTCGCCATTGGTGACGTGTCCGAAGGTCACAACACGGTCGAATGGTCCATCCCCGGGCTGCTGTCCTACCTCGCCGAGGGCGACTTCACCGCCTACGTCCCCGGGATCAAGGACACCGCCGCCGCCGAGGAGGCGCGCTACGGCCCCGGCGACTACCTCCCGAACATCCCCGTCGCCTTCTGGGGCTTCCGCTTCATGATCGGTTTCGGCATGGCCTCCTTCGGCCTGGGCCTCATCGGCCTGTGGCTGACGCGGCGCCGCTTCCTGCTCCGGCCCGCCCTGCGCACCACCGAGGACGAGGTGCCGCAGCTCGCGCCCACCCGCGGCCGCCGGCTCCCCCCGAGGGCGGCCGCCTGGTACTGGTGGCTGACCCTGTGGACCCTGGCCTTCCCGCTCGTCTCGACCTCCTGGGGCTGGATCTTCACCGAGACGGGCCGCCAGCCGTGGGTGGTCTACGGGCTCCTGCGCACGGTCGACGCCGTGTCCCCCGAGGTGTCCCAGGGCGAAGTGATCGCCTCCCTCACGGCCTACACCGCGCTGTACGCGGTACTCGCCGCGATCGAAATCACGCTGATGGTCCGGGCCGTGCGGGCGGGCCCCTCCGAACCGGCCCCGCACGAGCTCGACCCGCCCACCCGGATCGGCGGCGACCACGACGACCACGACCGGCCGCTGGCGTTCTCGTACTGAGCGGTCCCGGTGCCGATGCCGGTGCTGGTGCCGATGCCGGTCGGCCCCGGAGCGCGAGCCACCGATAGGCTCGTGCACCGACCGGGGAGATGAAGGATCGATGACGTTGAACGAAGGCCTACGGGTGAAGCTGGCCGCGGACCTCACGCTGACCGGCTCGCTCACGACGGCGGGGGACGCGGTCGCCGGGTTCCTGGCCCTGGCCTCGGGCACCGGGGGCACCGTCGAGCGGGTGGACGAGCACCGGCCGCAGAGCGGAGAGGACGTCCGCGAGTACGAGCGGCTTAAGTCGCTCCTCGACTCCTTCGGCCATCAGATGCCCGAGGGGAGCCGGAAGCAGCTCCAGGAGCAGGTCGCCTCCCTGGAACCGGCGTGGATCGCCTTCCAGGAGCAGAAGCTCCGTGTGACGGTCCGCGTCCGCTTCGACAACGGGTTCGTCCTCGACGGCGCGCAACCGGAACTCTTCACGTCCGCCTAGGCAGGGCGGGCAGGGCGGAGCCGCCTGGCACCCTCACCCGGCGCGCGTTTCACTGGAAGGTGCCGTATCCGCGCGCCCACGGAGGAGCGCGCACCGGGAGGTCCCGTGAACACCTACGTGCCACCCCGCTTCGACCCCACCCGCGTCCCCCACCTGCTGGGGTCCTTCGCACCCGTGTCCGAGGAGGTCGACGTCGCGGACCTGGAGGTCACGGGCGAGCTGCCGGACACCCTGGACGGCCTGTACCTGCGCAACGGCCCCAATCCGCGCTTCACGCCGATCGGCTCGTACCTGTACCCCATCGACGGCGACGGCATGCTGCACGGCGTGTGGCTCTCGGGCGGGCGGGCCCGCTACCGCAACCGCTTCGTACGCACCCCCGCGCTGCTGGCCGAGGAACGGGCCGGCCGCGCCCTGTGGGGCGGCCTCGAATCGATGATCATGCCGGACGCCGACCAGGTGGGACCGGAGCTCGCCGGCACCTTCCGGGACATGCCCGACATCAACGTCGTCCGGCACGCCGGCCGCCTGTTGGCCCTCGCCGAGTCGGCCTGCCCGTTCCGGATCGACACCGAACTGGCGACGCTCGGCCGCGAGGACTTCGGCGGCGTGCTGCCCGCGGGCATCACCGCCCACCCGAAGGTCGACCCGGTCACGGGCGAGATGGTCGTCTTCTGCTACGGCCTGGAGCCGCCCTACCTGACCTGGTCGGTCATCGACCGCGACGGCACGGTCCACCGCGGGCCCGCACCCGTCGACGGGGTGGACGAGCCGATGATGATCCACGACATGGCCCTGACCGCCCGCTACGCCGTCCTCGTCCTCGCCCCGGCCTTCTTCGACCTCGCCGCAGCCATGAGCGGCGGCTCCTTCCTGGCCTGGCGTCCCGAACGCGGCACCCGGGTGGCGCTGATCCCGCGCGACGGCGGACCGGTGCGCTGGGCGGCCGACGGGGCCTTCTGGACGTGGCACACCGTGAACGCGTACGACGACGGCCCGGGCGCGGACGCCCCGGTGGTCCTCGACTACGTGCAGTGGAGCAGGCTCACCGTCGGCGGCCCGGAAGGGGACGGCGAACCGATCAGCGGCGGCCTGGTGCGGGCGCGCCTCGACCCGGCCGCCGGCAGCATGGTCCGTACCCCGCTGGACGACTCCCGGGTGGAGTTCCCACGGGTCGACGACCGGCGCATCGGGCGGCGCCACCGGTACACCGCGCTGGCCACCGAAACCGGGCGGACGGACCTGCTGCCGGGCGAGTTCGACGCCGTGCGCTGGTACGACGTCGAGAGCGGCACCTCCCGGGTCTGGCCGGCCGGGGACCTGTCCGTCGGCGAGCCGGTCTTCGCTCCCGCGCCGGGCTCCGGGACCGGCTCCGAGGAGGGTGGCCACTGGCTGACCTTCGCCACGGACCGCACCGACGGTTCGAGCTGGTTCCTGGTCATCCCCGCCGAGGATCCCGCCTCGGGCCCGGTCGCCCGCGCCCGCATCCCCGTACGCGTCCCGCTCGGCCTACACGGCTGCTGGCTACCGACCGAGGAGTGAGACCGCCCGGCGCGCCGGCGCGGCGCGGCCGTGCCACGCTGTTTCCTGGCCTCGGGAGAGACAGCCGCGACGAACGGAGCGCGCTGTGAGCAGACCGATCCACCCCGCACCGGCACCGTTGCGGCGCGGTACGGCCGTCGCCTGTGCCGCCCTGCTGTTCGTCGCCCTCGCCTCGGGTACCGCGACCGGAGCGGAGCCGACCCCTTCGCCGTCCGCGACCGCCCCGTCCGCGACCGGTGACACGGGACTCGCCGGCCTCGACCCGCGCATCACGGAGATCATGCGCAAGCCGGACTACCGCAATGCCCAGTGGGGCCTGCTGCAGACCGACCCGGAGAGCGGCCGCGTGGTGCACAGCCTCTTCCCCGAGCAGTTCTTCATCCCCGGATCCACCGCGAAGCTGATCAGCGTCTCGGGCCCGTGGCACACCCTCGGCGCCGACCACCGCTTCGTGACCCCGCTCTACGCGGTCGGCGCGCGCGACGGTGCCACGCTGACCGGCGACCTCGACCTCGTCGCCCAGGGCGACCTCACCATGGGCGGCCGGACGCGGCCCGACGGCACGGTCGCCTACACCGACCTCGACCACACCTATGCCAACGACTTCCCCGGCGCGACCCTCACCCCGGAGAACCCGCTCGCCGGGATCGACCGGCTCGCCCGACAGGTGCACGACTCCGGGATCACCCGCGTCGACGGCGACGTGATCGTCGACAGCCGGCTGTTCGTCCCCGACCCGGAGCTCGTCCCCACTCCGACGCCCCTGATCATCAACGACAACCTGATCGACCTCATGACCACCCCGGGGGACCGGCCCGGCGCGGACGCCCGGCTGGACTGGCGGCCCAAGGTCGCGCCCTACCAGGTCACTTCGGCGGTGAAGACCGTGGCGGCCGGGAAGCCGACCGCGGTCACGGTGACGGCCAGCGACGGCGGCACCCGGATCCGCCTGACCGGGACGATCGCGGCGGACTCCGCACCGCTGCTGCGCACCTCGCCGATCGGCGACCCGGCCTCCTTCGGCCGCGTCGCGCTGATCGAGGCCCTCGAACGCGCCGGGGTGCACGTCACCGCCGACCCGTCGGGCCCCAATCCGGTGGGGCGGCTGCCGCGCGACTACGACGGACGCCCGCGCGTGGCCGCGTACACCTCCCCGCCCTACGCCCAGTACGCCAAGCTGATCCTCAAGGTCAGCCACAACCTGGGCGCCAACCTGGGCATTTGCCTGCTCGCCGTCACCGCGAAGAGCGACCAGTGCCCGGCCGGCTTCCCGGTGCTCGCCGACTTCCTCGACGAGGCCGGCGTCGACCGCGAGCAGGCGCAGCTGATGGACGGCCGGGGCGGCAACCCCGCCGACCGGGCCACGCCGCAGGTGCTGGTGCAGATGCTGGCGTACTGGCAACGGACCCCGGACGCGCGGCTGTTCCGGGAGGCCCTGCCCATCCTCGGGGTCGACGGGCTGCTGGCCGAGAACTGTCGAAGCTGTCCGGCCCGGGGGAAGGTGTTCGCCAAGACCGGCGCGGCCGTCGGCGGTGACGCCCTCAACGACAGGCTGGCCGTGGGCGCCATCACCATCGCGGGCTACCTCGACAAGGGCGGCGGCCGCTTCGACACCTTCTACGCGGGCGTCAACGGCGCCTCCACACCGGGCGCCGACCCCACCGAGGTGCTGGCCATCACCAACGACCTCGCGATGATCGCCGCCTACCTCCAGGAGTCGTCCTCGCCCTGACCGGTTGCCTCCCGTGGTCACAACTCACCTGCGGGCACACGATGTTCGCGAGGTCGGCCGGGGCCGGCCCGGGCGGACGCATGACCCCGTTCGCGTCCACCGATCCCACGGACGGGGGCCCGCGGCTGTTCTTCCAGCGCGTTCCCGAAGGCAAGGCCGTCAAGAACCGGGGGCATCTGGACGTACCCGTCGGCACGGGACTGGTGGGTGCGCAGCGCCTGGCCGCACTCGAGGCCGCATGCGCACGACTGGTCCCGCTCGGCGCGGTACGCGGGCAACTGCTGCTTGCCGACGGGGGCAACGGGTCGTGCCTCAACATGCAGGACGTCGAGGGCAACGAGTTCTGTCTCGGCTGAGCGGGGGGACCGGCTGCGGCTACGGCTACGGCTACTGCTGCGCCCAGGCGTGCAGCAGGGCTTCCCGCGCCCGCGGCTCGGGGGTGCCCTCCAGGGCGTGCTCCCGCCCCCATGCCTCGACGGCCCGCGGGTCCGCGGTTCCCGCCACGAAGCGGTCGAGCAGGTCCTGGGAGAGCCGTGCCTCCTCGGCGGGGTAGCCGGCCGCCGCCGCGTGGACGGTCACCTCCTGCGCACCCTCCTCCGTCTCCAGGCGCAGCGTCATCTCCGGCGGCCCCTCACCGAGGTAGTCCGTTCCGATCGCGGCCGAGATCATCGCGCCGAGCGCCTTCGTCGCACGGCCCACCGGATTGTGCCCGGGCACGTCCTCGACCACGGCGGAACGCAGCTCTGCCCAGGTCCAGGCCCGGGGGCTGTCGGGGTCCATCGCTTCCAAGCCTCCGGCGGTCAGCCGGACGCCGACTCCGACGGCGTTCGGCGGCGACCCCACGTACACCGCGTCCGGAGTGACCCAGAACAGTCCGACCATCGCCGTCACGTGCCGCTCCCCGCTCTCGTCCCCGACCCACCATCCATACCCGTCGCCGGGGACGGACCGTCGTAGACACACCGGGCGGACGCCGTACCGGGGGCGGGCGTAAATCGATGGGGTCACTCGGCCGGATCTGCGAGCATCCACGGATGGGTGCATTGGACGCAGTGGCCGCCAGGGTCGCCGGCGGAGCCACCGTGGAGTTCCGGCCGACCGGTTCCTCGATGGTCCCGTTGATACGCAGTCGTCAGCGGGTGGTGGTCGCTCCGGTCGACCCGTCGAAGCTGAAGGCCGGGGACATCGTCCTCGCCCGTGTTGCCGGGACGGTGTACCTGCACCTGGTGTCGGCCGTGGACCCGGCGAGGAAGCGGGTGCAGATCAGCAACAATCGGGGCCGGGTGAACGGCTGGACCGGCCACGAGCGCGTATTCGGCATCTGTACGTCGGTCGACGGTGTCCCCCGGGTGGGCGCCGCGGACAAGACGCGTGCGGCTCGAGGGGCCTGACGCGGCGCGGCGCATGGAGTCTCCGCTCGCCGTCCGGGCGCGCGAGTGCCCCGCCCCGCGACCCCGTTCACCCTCCTGGGCGCGCGGGTTACCGTTCTGATCATGAGACCACCCGAGGAACTCGACTCCGTCGACTGGGCGTCGCTGCGGCACGGAATGCGGGAGGACGCCTCGAACGTCCCGCGGATCATCCGGGCGCTGTACGCGGACGACGGGCGGTCGGCGCGCGAGCGGGTGCGTTCGCTGTGGGTGCTGACCCGCTGGGCCGAGGTGTACTCGGCCACGCTCGCCGCGATCCCGTTCCTCGCGCACGCGGCCGCGCACGTGCCCCGCGTACGGGCGGAACTGATCCACTGGCTCGCGAACGTCACCGACGGGCGCGGGCCCGGATCGACGGAGCGCACCGAGGACGACGCGGTCGTCTTCGACCTGGTCCTGGCCGAACTCCCCGCCCTGTTGCGGTTCCTGGAGGACCCGGACCCCGAGACCCGGCGGGCGGTCGTCTGCCTCACGCCCCTCGCCGCCCTGGTGGGTGAGGACGTGGGGGACCGCCTCGCGCGGCGGTACGAGGAGGACCCCGACGGGATGGTCCGGGCCGACGCCTTCTCGGCGCTCGCCGCCCTCCGCTCGGACGCGGTCCGGCGGTGGGCGGCCGGGGCCCTGACCGATCCCGAGCCGCTGGTGCGCGAGGGGGCCGCCGCCCTGCTGCTGGAGGAGGCCGGTACCCCGTACCCGGCGGATCTCGTCGAGGTACTCGCGGAGGCGAGCGCCCGTCCCCCGCCCCGCAACGGGCTGCGGGCCTTCCTCGCCGGACTCCCGGATCCCGCAAGCCGCACGGTCCGGGTCCTCGATGCCGACGCGGGGGTCATGGCGGTCGTGGCCCGGCGGTCGATCGCCGCCGGCGACCACGGCCGGCAGGGAACGCAGCTGGCCTCGCGTCTGGCGTCGACGTGGCGGGACCGGGAGGAGGAGGCCTTCGCGCTGCTGGTGAGCGCCCTGCCGTACGGACACGGGGACACGTTCCGCGTTCTGGGGGAACTGCTCCCGTACGTCCGGCACGTCGACCGGCCCGGCATCGCCGCCGAAGTGCTGCCCCACGCCCGGGACACGGGCTCGGGTACGGACTACTACCGGTCCCGGTCCGCGCGCATGCTCCTCGGCCGGCTCGGGGACGAGCGGGTGGAGGGCCTCCTCCCCGGCCACGAGCCGGGGGCCGTGCCCGACGGCGAGGACGACGCCGACGTCCTCGGGGAGTTGGCCGCCGCGACCGGCCGTCTGGACCTGTGGCGGTCGGTCCTGCGCTCCCCGCACCTACGGGAAGCGAACCCGGCGCTCGACGCCCTCTCGCCGGCCGTCACCGGCGCGCTCCGCCCGGAGTTGGTGGCGCTGCTGCGGGCACGGAGGCACGTCTGGGCGGCGGCGACGGCGCTCGCCGAGGCGGGGGGCGCCACGCCTGAGGTGATGGCCGCGCTGACGGAGATCGCGCGCGAGCCGGACGGGTACGAACCGCCCGCCGACGCGCACAACTCCTGGGACGTGTGGGCGCGCCAGGACCGGGGAGCGGCACGGACGGGGAACCAGATCGCGGCTGCCGTGGCCCTGGCCCGCCTCGGTGGGCCGTCGGAACCCGCGCTCGCGCTGATGGCGCAGGGGCCGGTCACGTGGCTCGCCCTGGCCCGGCACCTCGGCCCGGCCGGCCGCCCCCTGCTCCCGCTCGTCGAGGCGGCGCTGGAGGAGCCGGCGCCCGCGACCCGGCTGTCGGCGGCGGAGGTCCACCACCGGATCACCGGGGACCCGTACGCGCGGTGCGTGCCCGCCCTGACCGACCTGGTGCGTACCCGGCCGGGCGACGGGGCGCAGCGCGCGGCCCCCCTGCCGGCGGCCCTGGCCGCGCTCGCCGAACTGGGCGTCACGCCGGACGAGATCCGCCCCCACCTGCGCACCTGGGCGGACTCCGAGCGCCGGATCATCTCCTACGGGCGCCGCGGCCCCCTGGACGACGATGTCCTGCGGGAGGCCGCACGGGCCCACCTGTCGCTGCTCGGCGACCGGTGACGGGACGTCCGGCCAGCGGCGGGCCGGTCAGGACGGCCGGTCGAGCGCGCGGGCGACGCGGTGGGTCGCCAGGACGGTGCGCGCGATGGTCAGGCCCGCCGGCGTCGACGGCCACCGTCGATCCCGACACGGGTGCTGCCCGGTCGAGGCACATGCGCGGTTCACGATGTGCACCCGGTTCGGCCGGGTCCGGTCCGGGCGGTCTCCGCCAGCCGTGCCGCGGGGGCGGATGGCGGTGACGTTCCTGGCAGGATCCTCGTACGGCACTGCTCGCGACGCGGAACGCAACCGCCGTGCCGCCATCCCGCCGTCGCTACCGGAAGAGGACCAGCACCCCGTGGGAACCGAACCGCTCCCTCCAGGACAGCGCCTCGCCAAGGGCTGGCCCGTCTCGCACTACGGCCCCGTCCCGAAGTTCCGTCCCGACCGTTGGAACTTCCAGGTCTTCGGTGCCACCGCCACGGGCGGCAAGTACTCCTGGACCTTCGACGAGGTCTCCGCGCTGCCCGGCGTCACGATCGAGACCGACCTGCACTGCGCGTCGGGCCCGACCTCCACGGACCACGAGTTCTTCGGCATCGCGGCGCACACCGTCCTGGAGCTGGCGCCGCCGGCCCCGCAGGTCACGCATGTGATGGCGTGGGCGGAGTACGGGTACAGCGCCAACCTCCGTCTCTCCGACTTCGCTTCGGACCGGACCCTGTTGGCCACCCACCACAACGGGGAGCCGCTGACCGTCGAGCACGGCTTCCCGCTGCGCCTGGTCGTCCCGCACCTCTACGGCTACAAGGGCCCCAAGTGGCTGCGCGCGGTCGAGTACATGACCGCCGACCGTCGCGGCTTCTGGGAGGAGCGCGGCTACCACAACGTCGGCGACCCCTGGAAGGAGCAGCGCCACTCCTACCAGGAGGAGTAGTCCGCTCCCAGGAGGGGTGGTCCGCAACTCGGCTCCGTCCGCCAGCCGTCGGCCGATAGGGTGAATTCCTGACCCTCCGTGCAGAAAGGCCCCGCGGCTCGCTGTGACCACATCACGCACGCACACCCTGTTCTCCTTCGGCACGCTGAGGGACGAGCGGGTCCAGACCGCTCTCTTCGGCAGGGCCGTGCCCACCTCCCCGGCCGCGCTGGCCGGTTACACCACCCGCCCCCTGAAGATCACCGATCCGGCCGTGATCGCCGCCAGCGGGCTCGACGTGCACCTGATCCTGGAGCGCAGGCTCGGCGCTTCGGTCGACGGCGCGGTGCTGCACCTCACCGACCAGGAACTCGCCGCGGCCGACGCCTACGAGGTCGACGACTACACCCGCCGGCGGGTGGTCCTCTCCTCCGGCGAGAGCGCCTGGGCCTACCTGGACGCGAAGCCGCTGCGCCCGGCGGAGCGGATCGTCATCGTGGGCGACAGCATCGCCTACGGACGCTGCGACCCGCGGGGCGGCTGGGCGGGCCACCTGGCGGCGGCCCACATCGCCGGGAACGAGGCCGAACGCCGGCTCTTCAACCTGGCGGTCCCCGGCAGCACCCTCGCCGACGTCAGCGAGCAGACGCCCGCGCTGCTGGCGGCCCGCCGGCCCGACACCCTCCTGGTCGCCGCCGGCATCAACGACTCCGCCGTGCCGCTCGCCGGCGCGGAGTCCGTGGCCGACTCCGACTCCGACGCCGACGCCCACTCCCACGCCCACGCCGACGGGACCGCTGGTTTCGCGCAGCTCACCGGCAGCCTCGACGCGCTGGCCGCCACCGCCCTCGACCACAACGCTCGACTCGTCGTCGCCGGACCCGCCTGGCTCGACGAGGACCGCACCCGTGACTACGAGGGCCTGCGCTTCACCCGGGCGCGCGCGCTGGCCCTGCGTGCCTTCCTGCGGGCCTGGTGCGGGGCCAACCACATCGACCTCCTCGACCTGTGGGAGCCGCTGCGGGAGCGGAGCGACCTGCTCGTCGACGGTCTGCACCCCACTGCCGAAGGGCACCGGGCGCTCTACGAGCACCTCGACGCGCTCGGCCGCTGACCACCTCACCGCCCGTGGTGATCTTGGCGAAGCCGCTTGTAACCCCCGGGGGGCACCGCCCGTCACCTGCGCGCAACAGGGGCTTCCTAAGGTGGGGCGCAACGGGACCGACCTGCACACGGCCGCAGCGGCGCGGACCGGTGCGGTGTCGGCCGAAGGCGCGAGGAGGTCTGCTGTGGCGGAGGCGGAGGCGAAGGCCGCGACCGGGCAGCGGGTGCGTACGGTCTGCTCCTACTGCGGGGTGGGGTGCGGGATCGTCCTGGACATCGCCACGGACCGTGACGGCCGCCGTACGGTGGCCAAGGCCGTCGGGGACAAGCAGCACCCGGCGAACGCCGGGCGCCTGTGCACCAAGGGCGCCACGCACGCCGACATGATGGCCGCGCCGGGCCGGCTGACCACCGCGCTGATCCGCGGCGAGCGGGGCGCCGGGCCCGCCCCCGCCGCCGTGGAGGCGGCGGTCGCCGAGGCGGCCGCGCGCCTGAGGGAGATCCTCGACGCGCACGGCCCCGACGCGCTGGCGCTCTACGTCTCCGGCCAGATGTCCCTGGAGGCCCAGTACCTGGCGAACAAGCTGGCCAAGGGCTTCCTGCGGACGAACCAGATCGAATCCAATTCGCGGCTGTGCATGGCGAGCGCGGGCACCGGCTACAAGCTCTCGCTCGGCGCCGACGGACCGCCCGGCTCGTACGAGGACTTCGATCGGGCGGACGCCTTCTTCGTCATCGGCGCCAACATGGCCGACTGCCACCCCATCCTCTTCCTGCGGATGATGGACCGCGTCAAGGCCTCCGGTGCCAAGCTGATCGTGGTCGATCCCCGGCGCAACGCCACCGCCGACAAGGCGGACCTGTTCCTGCAGATCCGGCCGGGCACCGACCTGGCCCTGCTCAACGGCCTGCTGCACCTCCTGGTCGAGGGCGGCTGGACCGACCCGGCCTTCATCGCCGAGCACACCGAGGGCTGGCAGGACATGCCCGCCTTCCTGGAGGACTACGCGCCCGACCGGGTCTCCCGGATCACCGGCATACCGGAGGCCGACATCCGGCTGGCCGCCCGCTGGATCGGTGAGGCGGGCGAGTGGACGAGCTGTTGGACCATGGGCCTCAACCAGTCCACCCACGGCACTTGGAACACCAACGCCCTGGTCAACCTGCACCTCGCCACCGGTGCCATCTGCCGCCCGGGCAGCGGCCCCTTCTCCCTCACCGGCCAGCCCAACGCGATGGGCGGACGGGAGATGGGCTACATGGGACCGGGGCTGCCCGGCCAGCGCTCGGTCCTGGTGGAGGAGGACCGCGGCTACGTCGAGGAGCTGTGGGGCGTGCCGAAGGGCACCCTGCGCACCGACGTCGGCCGCGGCACCGTCGAGATGTTCGAGAAGATGGCCGCCGGCGAGATCAAGGCGTGTTGGATCATCTGCACCAACCCGGTCGCCTCCGTCGCCAACCGCAGCACCGTGATCAAGGCGCTGGAGACCGCCGAGCTCGTCATCACCCAGGACGTGTTCGCGGAGACCGAGACCAATGCCTACGCCGACATCGCACTGCCCGCGACGCTGTGGGCCGAGGCGGACGGGGTGATGATCAACTCGGAGCGCAACCTCACCCTGGTGCGGGGGGCCGCCGGCCCGCCCGGCGAGGCCCTGCCCGACTGGCAGCTGATCGCCCGGGTCGCCTGTGCGATGGGGTTCGCCGAGGCCTTCACGTACACCTGCGCCGAGGACGTGTTCGAGGAGCTCCGGCAGGCTTGGAACCCGAAGACGGGCTGGGACCTGCGCGGGGTCACGTACGAGCGGCTGCGCTCGGGCCCGGTGCAGTGGCCGGCCGCCCCGGGCGGGCCGGACCGCAACCCGGTCCGCTACCTCAACGACGGGGTCAGCCAGACGCTGGCCGAGCGCCCGGACGGCACCCGCCCCCATCTGGTCTTCCCGACTTCCACGGGACGGGCCGTCTTCTTCGCCCGTCCGCACCTGCCGGACGGCGAACTCCCCGACGACGACTACCCGTTCGTGCTCAACACGGGCCGCCTACAGCACCAGTGGCACACCCTGACCAAGACCGGCAAGGTCGCCAAGCTGGGCAAGCTCAACCCCGGACCGTTCGTGGAGATCCACCCGCAGGACGCGGCCGCGCTCGGCATCGAGGAGGGCGACGGGGTGGAGGTGGCCTCCCGGCGCGGGCGGGCCGTGCTGCCCGCCGTCGTCACCGACCGGGTCCGGCCCGGGAACTGTTTCGCCCCTTTCCACTGGAACGACCTGTTCGGCGAGTACCTCAGTGTCAACGCCGTCACCGACGACGCCGTCGACCCGCTCTCCTTCCAGCCCGGATTCAAGATGTGCGCGGTGACCTTGGCCAAGACACGGGCCCCGGTCCCCGTGGCGGCCCTGCCGGCCGGCACGGGCGCGGGATCCGGGGCCGCCGGGGCCGGACCCGGATCCGGCCTCGTCACCGCCACACTGGCTCGTCCCGCGCCGGCCCCCTCGGCCGTCCCCGCGACGGCCGCCCTCGCCTCCGTGTTCGGGCTGGAGGACCGGACCCCGCCCGCCTTCTCCGACCGGGAGCGCCAGTACCTCGCCGGTTTCCTCGCCGGGCTCGCCTCCGCCCCGCCCGGTCCGGGCGTTCCCTCGCTGCCCGCCGGTGCCCCCTTCGAGGCCGGACACGCGCTCTGGGTCGACGGCGTCCTCGCCGGCACGTACTCGCGTACGGCGGCCGCCCTGGCCGGCGCTCCCCCGGCCGCTCCGGTCACCGCTCCCGCCGCCCCGGACCGGCCGGCCCGGCAGACCGTGATCCTGTGGGCCTCGCAAACGGGCAACGCCGAGGACCTCGCGGCCACCGTCGGAGCGGCCCTGACCGGGAGCGGCTCCCCGGCGAGCGTGCACGGCATGGCGGACTGCACGGCCGCCGCCCTGACGCCCGGCACCGATCTGCTGGTCATCACCAGCACCTTCGGCGACGGCGACGCGCCGGACAACGGAGCCGCGTTCTGGGAGTCCCTCACCGCCGCCGACGCGCCCCGCCTCCAGGACGTCCGGTACGCCGTGCTCGCCCTCGGCGACTCCACCTACGACGCCTTCTGCGGCCACGGCCGCCGGCTCGACCAGCGCCTCGAAGAGCTCGGGGGCCGGCGCCTGCTGCCCCGCGTGGACTGCGAGCCCGACTACGAGGAGCCCGCGGGACGCTGGCTGGAGCAGGTGCGCGGGGCGCTCGCGACCGCCCCGGACCCGGAGCCCGTCGCGCGGCGACGACCCGCGGCGGACCGCAACTCCCCCCACACCGCCGGGCTGTCCGGCAACCGGCTGCTCAGCCTGCCCGGAGCCGCCAAGGAGGTCCGCCGGTTCACCTTCGACCTGGGCGAGGACGGCCCGGCGTACGAGGCGGGCGACGCCCTCGGGGTCCAGCCGGTCAACTGCCCCGCCCTGGTGACCGAATGGCTGGCCGCCACCAGCCTCTCCGCGGACGCGGAGGTCGCCGTACCCGGCCGCGACCCCATGCGGTTCGCCGAGGCCCTGCACCGGCACCTGGACATCACCCGGCTCACGCCCGACCTGCTGCGCTTCATCGCCGAGCACACCGGCGACCGCACGCTCAAGCAGCTGACCCGCCCCGACAACAAGGACGGCCTGGCCCGGTGGACCTGGGGGCGCCAGCCCGTCGACGTCCTGGCCGAGTTCCCGGTCCGGATCGGCGCCCAGGAGTGGGCCGAGCGCCTGCGGCGCCTCGGACCGCGCCTGTACTCGATCTCCTCCAGCCCGCTCGTCGACCCCCGCCGGGTCAGCCTGACCGTCTCGGTCCTGCGCTACGAGGGGCCGGGCGGGCGCCACCGCAAGGGCGTCGCCTCCGCCTTCCTCGCGGACGCCGAACCGGGCACGCCCGTACCGCTGTTCGTGCAGAGCTCGGCGCACTTCCGCCCGCCGGCGGGCTCGGACACCCCGGCGATCATGGTCGGTCCGGGAACCGGCATCGCACCGTTCATGGCCTTCCTCGAACACCGCCGGGCGCTCGGCCACCGGGGCGGGAACTGGCTGTTCTTCGGCGAGCAGCGCCGCGCCACCGACTTCTACTACCGCGAGGAACTGGCGGAACTCCACCGGCACGGCACGCTCACCCGGCTCGACCTGGCCTTCTCCCGCGACCAGCGGACCAAGGTCTACGTCCAGGACCGCATGCGCGAGCACGGCGCCCAGTTGTGGTCCTGGCTCCAGGACGGCGCCCACTTCTACGTGTGCGGCGACGCGAGCCGGATGGCCAAGGACGTGGACCGGGCGCTGCGCGAGATAGCCATGACGCACGGCGGCCTCGACGCGGACGAGGCCGCCGCGTACCTGAAGCAGCTCTCCGCCGCCAAGCGGTACGGCCGCGACGTGTACTGAGCGCGCGGGGTGCTCAGGCGAGGTCGAGGAGCTGCTCGTAGAAGCCGCTGAAGACGTAGGTACGGCCGAAGTCCGCCTCGTACTCCTCGTACTCCTCGTACTCCTCGTACTCCTCGTACTCCTCGACGATCGGACCGAAATCGGCGACGGCGATGTCGGCGGCGGTGATCCGGTCGGGCGGGGTCTCCCGGTACGGCAACAGGGTGTTGGGGCCGGACCGGACGATCCGCTCGTGCCCGTGCTTGGTGGTGCCGAACATCTCGTCGGCCAGGTCGCGGATCAGGTCGCCGACTTCGTGCTCCCCGCGCCCGGGCGCCACGAGCCCGCGCGCCTGCACCTCCTCGAACAGTGCGATGGCCTTCTCCTGCGCCGATACCAGCCCGTGGACGCGCCTGCCCTCGGGCACGTCCGTCGTTCCGTGCGTCACGAGGGCTTCCCTCCGTCGTAGTGGGCGCGCGGCCCGGTCCGCCCCGGCGGCACGCCCGCGCGTGCTCACGCGTGCCTACGCGTGCCTACGAGCATGGGCAAGCCCTCCCGCGAACGCGCGGGGATGTCGACACCTCCAATCCCGCCTACTCAAGCGCAGCGCGATCTGGGGATTCGAACGAGCATTTGCCAGGTGATTGTCGAACATCAGCCGCAGATGCAGGATGGTGTCGACAGGTTGCAGGCGGAGGGGGTCACATGGTGGGCGAGGGAGACCACGGCAGCGCCGTCCGCCCGCGGGCCGCGCTCACCTCCTACCGGCCCGAGCCCGGCCCTCAGGTCCGCCTGCGCGGGCCCGTGCCGCCCGGCTCCGCTACGAGCGGGCCGGGGACGGCTGGGAACGCTTCCGGCTCTGGCCGTAGGACCCCCACGAACACCCGCACCCGGTGGCACGACCGCCGGCGTGCGGCCCCCTCCCCCGTTCCTGCTCACAAGGCGAGGCAACACCGTATGACCACACGGACCCCGTACGGCGGCGGAGCCATCGGCTCGCTCTCCACTGACCGTTCCCCCCACCGCCGCCCGGACGAGCGCATCGCCCGGTTCGTCGCCGAAGCCCTCGGCGACTCCCGGACCGTTCTCGACGTCGGCGCGGTCGCCGAGGACCTGCCCTTCGCCGACGGCGAGTTCGACGCGGCGATGACCCTGTTCGGCGTCCACCAGTGGCCCGACGTACGGGCCGGGCTGCGCGAGATGCGGCGCGTGACCCGAGGGCCGGTGGTCATCTTGACCTGTGACCCCGACGTGGTCAGGGACTTCTGGCTGTACCGGTACGCGCCGGAGGTCCTCGACACCGAGGCCCTGCGCCACCCGACCGTCGAGGAGCTGGCTTCGGCCCTGGGCGGCTCCGGCACGGTCCAGACCGTGCCCATCCCCCTGGACTGCACCGACGGGTTCAACGAGGCCTACTACGGGCGCCCGGAGACGCTGCTCGACCCGGCCGCCCGGCAGGCGTGCTCGGCCTGGAGCTTCGTCGACGACCGGGTCCGCGAGCACTTCGACCGGACCCTCCGCGCGGACCTGGAGTCCGGTGCCTGGGACGAAGAGTTCGGCCACCTGCGCCGTCGGCCGACCTACGAGGGATCGCTCGTGATCGTGCGCGCGACCCCGTAGGAAGAACCGGGGGAAGAGGAAGAACGCGATGTCAGTACCCGACCGGATGGACGAACGGCTGCGCGCCCTGGGGCCGAACTCGGTTCGGCGCTCGCCGATCCGCGCCTCACGGGCGGGGGGCCGCACGCCGAGCTCCTGGCGCTCGCCGCCGAGGCGGGCTGGACGGTGGCCGGATGGCACTGCGGTCATCTGGTCGGGGCGGATCCCTCGACCGGATCCTGGAGGTCCATCCGGTCGTCGGGCCCGGCGGTTTCGGCGGCTCGTACAAGCGGCTGCTGGACCTCGTCTGACGAGCCGCCGGTCGGGGCGTCAGCGGGCCGTCAGGACCAGGGGCGCCGGAGCGCCGTCCGTCCAGTCCGGGAGGATCGCGGCGAGCGCGTCGCCCACGGCGGCCCCCTGGAGGAAGGCGGCGCGGTGCCCGTCGGCGATCCTCGCCCGCCCGCCGTCCCAGGCCACGGGTACCAACCGGGTCAGTCCGGGGGCGGGCCGCGCCCGCCCGTGCACCGGTACGCACGGCAGGGGGCCGAGGGCTCGTCCGGACAGGCCCGCGATCAGGGGGCCGAGCAGGGTACGGGCGGCGACCAGGGCGGCGTACGGGTTGCCCGGTAGCCCCACCACCCAACGGTCCGGGGCCAGTTCGGCGAGCAACATGGGATGACCGGGCCGGCAGGCGACCGTGTCGACGACCATCCGCGCCCCGGCATCGTCCAGCAGTCGGCGCAGCTGGTCGGTGGCGCCGACGGAGGTGGAACCGGTGACCACGACGATGTCGGCGCCCCGCACCGCGTGCACGGCCGCGGCCAGCCGCCCGCTCGGCCGGTCGGGGACGTACCGCACCTCTTCGGTCTCGCCGCCGAATTCGGCGACCAGCGCGGGGAGCAGCGGCCCGAGGGCGTCGCGCACCCGGCCGGGAGCCGGAACCCCCGCGTGAGCCAGCTCGTCGCCGGTGACCAGGACGCCGACCCGGGGGCGCGGCCGCACCGGCAGGGTGTCGTGGCCGCACGAGGCGGCGAGTCCGAGCAGCGCGGGACCGATCCCGGTGCCGGCGGGGGCGAGACGGCGGGCCGCGGGGGCGTCCTCGCCCGTGCGCCGGATGTGCCGGCCCGGCTGCGGCAGCGGGCCGGACACCCGGCCGTCGTCCGTGGTCACCGCCGACTCCAGCGGCAACACGGCGCGGGCGCCGGCCGGTACCTCGGCCCCGGTGGAGATCTCCACGCACTCCGCCGCGCCGAGCACGCCCGCCCAGGGCGCGCCCGCGCGGACGACGGCCCGCACCCGCCAGGGGCCGGTGCCGGACACCGCATAGCCGTCCATCGCGGCCGTGTCGAAGCCCGGGAGCGGCTGAAGGGCGGGCAGGCCGTCGGCCAGGGTGAGTCCGGCGGCGTCGCGCAGGGGCACCGTACGGGCGGGCAGCGGGCGTGCCGCGCCGTGGGCCAGGACCCGGGCCCGCGCCCAGTACACGACCGGTGGCCGTGCCGGGACCCGGGGCGCGACGGCGGGGTCGGGCGTGGGCACGAGGGCGGGTGCGGTCGTCGGAGGCATGAACACGACTGTCGACCCGGGGCGTTTCCGCAATCCCCCCGGGAGGGTTGCGGTTGCGCTCCGATCCGCTCACCCGCCGCGTCACGCGGGTGTGAAGCCCGGGGGATCAGGCGGCGGCGAGGGAGATCTCGGTCGACTTGATCAGGGCGACGACGGAGGTGCCGGAGGCCAGGCCGAGGGCCTCGACGGCGTCCTTGGTGATCGCGGCGGTCAACTCGCCGCCCTCGACGGAGACCTTCAAAACACGCCTCACATGGTCGGAAACGAAACTGCAAGCACTTCTGTGACCTGCGTCATGCCCGAACGTACCCGATGGAGTAGGGGGCCCGGAGCGCCCCCATCGCATTCGCCAACCGATTGGACGCAACCTCCTCGCGTATTCCAGAAAGGCCCGAGGTCCTCTTTCTTCATGGGCCTTTTGCCTGCTTGAACTGGGACTTTTGACCCGGTCGGCCGAATCTGGACCTCATCGAGCGGGGGGTGACGAATTGCAGATGCCGGCCTGCCGGTGGTCCATTGGCAGCAAATGCAGCACCGTTCCCCCATCTCATGCCGTGCGTGACTGGGATAGGGATGTCCGGACAGGAGAACACATCCCGCCATGCGCTTCCTCTCGTACCTCCGACAGCGCCGGGCGGCCGCCGGCCTGTTCGGCGGCGCCCTCCTGATTCCCTTCCTGGCCGCCTGCGGCAGTGGCAGCACCGGCCTCTCCGCGGCCGCCGCACCGACCGCCTCCGCACCGACCGCCTCCGCATCGGGCTCCGTACCGGCCGCGAACCTGACCGTGCTCGCCGCCGCCTCCCTCACCGACGTGTTCAAGACCATGGGCGCGCAGTACGAGAAGGAGCACCCGGGTACGAAGGTCACCTTCTCCTTCGCCGGTTCGCAGGAACTGGCCGCCCAGGTCGGGCAGGGGGCTCCGGCCGATGCCCTGGTCACCGCGGACACCAAGACGATGGACGGCCTCAAGGCGGAGACCGGGACCCCGACGGTGATCGCGAAGAACGAGCTCGTGATCGCCACCGCTCCGGGCAACCCCCACCAGGTCGACTCCCTGAAGGACCTGTCCGATCCCAAGCTGAAGGTCGTCCTGGCCGCTCCGGAGGTCCCCGCCGGGCGCTACAGCCAGGAGGTCCTCGACAAGCAGGGCATCACCGTCAAGCCGGTCTCGCTGGAGCCGAACGTACGGGCCGTGCTGTCCAAGGTGGAACTGGGCGAAGCGGACGCCGGCCTCGTCTACAAGACCGACACGACCGCCGCCAAGGGGAAGGTCGGCGCGGTCGACATCCCGCCCGACCAGAACGCCATCGCCTCCTACCCGGCCGCCACGCTGAAGGCCGCCAAGAACACCGCCGCCGCGAGCGCCTTCGTCCAGTGGCTGTCCTCGCCCGAGGCCCAGAAGATCCTGCAGGAGGCGGGCTTCCAGCAGCCGTGACCGAGCGACGCACCGCCGGGCCCCGCCCGCCGCTCCTCCTGGCCCTGCCCGCGCTCCTCGCGATCGCGTTCCTGATGCTCCCGCTGGTCGGGATCCTCGTACGCACCCAGTGGGGCGAGCTCGGCGAGCACCTGACCACGCCCGGCTCCCTGGAGGCCCTACGGCTCTCCCTCGTGGTCTCCTTCTGGGCGCTGGGCCTCAGCCTGGTCCTGGGCGTACCCCTGGCCTGGCTGTTGGCCCGGATCGACTTCCGCGGGAAGACGGTCGTGCGGTCCCTGGTGCTGCTGCCGATGGTGCTGCCGCCGACGGTGGGCGGTGTCGCGCTGCTGCTCGGCTTCGGCCGGCGCGGTCTGCTGGGCCCCTTCCTGGACGACGCCTTCGGGATCACCCTGCCCTTCCACACCTCGGGCGCCGTCGTGGCGGCCACCTTCGTGGCGATGCCGTTCCTCGTCATCAGCCTCGAGGGGGCCCTGGGCGGGCTGCGGCCGGGCTACGAGGAGACCGCGGCCTCCCTCGGCGCCACCCCGCTGCGGGTCTTCTTCACCGTCACCCTGCCGATGGTGGCCCCCGGCCTGATCGCCGGAGCCGCCCTCACCTGGGCCCGGGCGCTCGGCGAGTTCGGGGCCACGATCACCTTCGCCGGAAACCTGCCCGGCGTCACCCAGACGCTCCCCCTCCAGGTCTACCTGCTGCTCCAGGACGACCCCGAGGCCGCGACCTCGTTGTCCCTCCTCCTGCTCGTGGTGGCGATGGCGGTCCTGGTCGCCCTGCGCGGCCGCTGGACCTCCGGTCACGCCGTACGCGACACCCCTCACGCGACCCCCACCGAGGACCCGGTCGCCCGGGCCCCCGAGCCGGAGGCGGACGCGGTCGCCGGCTCCGCGCCCGCCGGCCGTTGGTCCCTGCACGCCGAGGTCACGGGCTTCAACGAGCTCACCCTCGACGCGGAACCCGGCACCACCATCGCCGTGGTCGGCGAGAACGGCGCCGGCAAGACCACCCTGCTGCGCGCCCTGCTCGGCCTCACCCCGCGCGCCCACGCCGAACTGCGGCTCGGCGACGACGACGTGACGGCCCTGCCCCCGCACCGGCGGGGCGTGGCCTGGGTGCCCCAGGACTGCGCGCTGTTCCCGCACCTCTCCGCGCTCGGCAACACCGCCTACGGCCTGCGCGCGCAGGGCGCAGGCCGCACCGAGGCCCGCGCCCGGGCGCGCCTGTGGCTCGACCGGCTCGGTGTCGGCCACCTCGCCGACCGCAGGCCCGCCCAGCTCTCCGGCGGCCAGGCCCAACGGGTGGCGCTGGCCCGGGCACTGGCCGCCCAGCCCCGTCTGCTGCTCCTGGACGAACCGCTGGCCGCGCTCGACCAGACCACCCGGGCCCGGGTCCGGCACACCCTGCGCACCCACCTGGCCGGCTTCGGCGGGGTCTGCCTCATCGTCACCCACGATCCCGTCGAGGCGGTGTCCTTGGCGGACCGGGTCCTCGTACTGGCCCACGGCCGGGCCCTCCAGGACGCGCCGCCCTCGGAGGTGACGCGCAATCCGCGTTCCCCGTGGGTCGCCCGCATGCTCGGCCGCAACGCCTGGCCGGGGACGACCACGGTGGACGGGCTCAAGCTGGTCGCCGGCGGGTCCGTCGTGGTGGCCGAACCCGTGGCGGAGGGCTCCGAGGCCCTGGCCATCGTCGCGCCCGAGGCCGTCTCCCTCCATCGCGACCAGCCGTCCGGCAGCCCGCGCAACGTGTGGCCCGGAACCGTCCGTGAGATCACGGCGGCGGGCAGCCGGCTCCGGGTCCTCGTCACGTCGCAGGACGCCGCCGACGTCGTCTCCGAGATCACCCCGCAGGCGGCCGCCGACCTGGCGATCGCCGACGGCACCGCGGTGTGGTGCAGCGTCAAGGCCACGGAGATCACCCTCGTACCCCTGTGATGGTGCGATGCTCCGAGCGGCGGTGCACATAGCAACCGGCACATGCCACGAGATTCGCCAAATCACCTCGCAGATGCCATTCACTCTGGCTTGTTCACCTCGTGGATGATTAACTGGCTCCAGGCAGGCCGCTTCGGTCCGCCACCGTGTCCACGTCCAGTCGCCCTGCCGGGTCGACCTCGGCCGACCGACACGCACACCGGCCCCGTGACGGTCGAGCGGCTCTCGCCGCCATGGGGAGCACCGGCAAAAGAGGCCCCTGCATGCCGATCGCGGTGTTCGGTACGTGGGGGCCTCTTTGCGTTCCCGCCGCCCGTCTCACGGACCGGAGCACCTCTGGCATATGCGGTCCTCATGTGGGCATGCTTGCGCAGATACAGCCCGAAACAGCCGCTCCGGCTCGAATGTAAGGACTGAGGTATGGCGGTAGTCGTCGTGCAGCCCGCGGCCGGGCGGGCTCCCACCGCCGTGAGCAGGGTGCTCGCCGCGGCGGGTCTGAGCTCCCGGACCGCCCCGCTCGCCGACGATGCCGGTCCCTCCGCGGACCTCGCCGGGGTGGAGGGCCTGATCGTCCTGGGCGCCGCCGATCCCGGCCTGCTCCGGGAGGCCCTCGCCGCTGAGGTGCCCGTACTGGCCCTGGAACCGGGTACCCGACTGCTGGTGCGGGCCGCCGGCGGCGCCCCGGGAGCCCGGCCCGACACCGCCCCCGACCGCCCGCCGGTGGAACTCACCCCGGCCGCCGGCTCCGATCCGCTCTTCGCCGGGGCCGCCCGGCCCTCCCCGGGCCTCCGGCCGGCGTGCGACCCCCTGGAACTGCCCGCCGACGCCGTGGTCCTGGCCTCCTGCGCCGGGTACCCGGAGCAGGCGTTCCGGATCGGCGCCAGCGCCTGGGGCGTCCGGTTCCTGCCGCAGGAGCTCCCCCTGGACCCCTGGGGTGAGCAGCTCCTGGGCCGGTTCGCCACCCTCGTGGCCGCCCGCGCCGAACACACCGCCACCCGGGCCTTCTTCACGCGCCGGGCCGACGCCTGGGAGGAGCGGTTCGCCCACCAGACCCCCGCCTACGAGGCTGCGGTCGCCCGGCTGCGGCTGACACCCGGCGGGCGGGCCCTCGACCTCGGCTGCGGCACCGGACGGGCGATGCCCGCGCTCCGGTCGCAGGTCGGACCCCGCGGCCAGGTGCTCGGCGTCGACCTCACCCCGGCCATGTTGGCCGCCGCCGCCCGGCACGGCCGCGCCCGCCACGGATCCCTCCTCGCCGCTGACTGCACCCGGCTCCCGCTGGCCGGGGCGTCCGTGGACGGCATCTTCTCGGCGGGATTGCTCGACCACCTCCCGGACCCGGCCGCCGCCCTGCGCGAATGGGCCCGCGTCACCGCGGCCGACGGCGTCCTGCTGCTCTTCCACCCGTCGGGCCGCGCGGAGCGCGCCGCCCGGCACGGCCGCTTCCTGGACCCCGACGACCTCCTCGCCGAGGACAACCTCCGCCATGCGCTGGAGACCACGGGGTGGCACCTGGAGGAGTACGAGGACGCCGCCGATCACTTCCTGGCCCGTGCGGTGCCGCGCGGCTGAGCCCGTACGACCGTGCTCAGAGGCGGTGGATCCGCTCGATGCCGTACCAGTTCGAGACGCAGGCCGCGACCCAGTCCCGCTCGTAGGCGGACGTGAAGAAGGGTTCGGCCAGGCTCCCGATGTGCAGGGGCCGGTAACCGAGGTCGGTGGCACCGGCCGCGGCTTCGGTCCGGATGCGGAAGTTCTGGGCGTCCCAGGCCACCGCGCGGGTGACCGTGGCGGTGGTGAGCTGCTTGACGCTCGGGACGAGCACGGCCAGCGAGGCCAGCCCCAGTCCGGCCGCGACCACGATGCCCGCCGGCAGGGCCACGGCGGCGGGCCCCCGGCGCGCCGAGTACCGGCGGGCCCACACCCCCAGCAGGACGCCGTAGGCGCACAGCGCCAGTTCCATCGGTACGAGGTAGTTCGTCCAGGTGCGGGCGTACGTCCACCCGCTCGGTCCGTAGCCGCTGCGCAGCCCCACCACCACCGCGAACGATCCCAGCACCACCACGAGCACGGGCATCAACAGGAGGGCGACCAGCATCTTCCGCGGGACGGCCGGGCCCGACTCCCGTTTTCCGGGCGCGGGCACGGGCGCCGCGAGCCCGGCCCCCAGGCCCAGCAGGAGGCCGACGGCGGCGGCTCCGAGGTAGGCCCACTGGCCGGTGACGGTGTCCCACATGTGGAGCCAGTCCTCGTAGGTGCCCCGGAGTTCGCCCGAGGAGAGCATGGACTCCTTGGCCGGCTGCTGGGCGCGGCGCCACCGGGCGCCGGGGGACGTGGTGAGCACGATCAACCCGCAGACGATCCCGGAGCACCAGAGCAGGCACCAGGTGAACGGGCGCCAGGTACGCGCCAGCTTCAGTCGGGGCACGGCCAGCAGCCCCACGCAGGCCGCGAGGAGTCCGCTGACGAGGGAGAACGACTCGCTCAGGGTGCCGATCGCGAACCCGATGAGGAACGCCGCGGCGAAGCCGCCCGCGCGCACGGCGGCCCGGGGTTGGCGGACGGTCCAGATGCCCAGCAGCAGCGCCCACACTCCGATGACGCTCGGAACGGTGTGGGAGATCGTGGCCGGTGCCCACAGCAGGACTTGATAGCTGCGCGTGCCGCCGTAGTAGATCACGGCCTGGACGGCCAGGGAGGCGGCGACCAGGAGCAGCATCGGGGGGTTCACGCCGAGGCACCGCAGGAACTGGATCCCGAGCAGGACCAGGCCGACGGTGAAGGCGATGGCGATGACGGTCGGCAGGATCTTCATCCCGGCCAGTCCGTCGCCGTAGACGATGCCGCTCAGGAAGGCGTTGGTGATCCGGCCGTTCTGGGTGGCGTAGAAGTCGTGCGTGATGCCGAGGACGCCCAGATCGCGGGACTTCCAGGCGGCGCACCAGTCGTCCGAGCTGGGCCGCAGGTAGAGGCCGAGGAAGCAGCCGACGGCGATCAGCGCTCCGGCCGCCGCCACCAGGCAGCTGCCCGCGACCGGCAGGAGCCTGCGGACGAACCGGCGGTTCCCCTCGGTCGAAGCAGTGCTCATTCACCAGTCCTTCGCAGCGAAGCGCGGCCGGGCCGGCTTCCGACGGCTCGTGCGCCAGCCGGTTCCGGTCACACCAATGTGCACGGTTCACCGCCGACCGGCATCCGAGAGGAGGGCCGCCGGGGCCGGGCCCCGGGCCTCCTGCCGTGCGCCAACGGCGCCTTCCCCCCTGCCGCCGCCGCACCCGCGCCGCTGCGTCGGCTACTCCGTCCGTTGCTCCGTCCGTTGCTGCGTGCGGGAACGGACGGCCCCTTCCGGGCCCTTCCCCTCCCGTCACCCGAGCGGCGGGCATGTCGTGGCGGGCTCCGCACATCCGGCCCACGATGGGTGCTCCGGGGGCCGCGCGCTCGGGAGCCCGACAGAAGGAGTGGCGATGCCCGCTGCCCTGCTCGTCCGCTGGGCGGCCGTCGCGGCGTCCCTCGCGGGGATCGCCCTCCCGGTGTGCGTCGCGGGGAGCCCCGTCGGCCGGCCCTCCGAGGAGGAGCGGCCGGTGTTCTTCGTCCGGCCCCTCGGACACCAGAGCCACGGAGACGCCGAGGGCCGCTACGCGCCCCTGTCGATGCTCGTCGCCCCCACCATCGGCCTCCTCTCCAACACCACCACCGTCGAAGGCGTCTCACCTGCCGTCGCCGGGGGCGCGCGGTACGTCGAGCGGAGCCACGTACTGCGCCTGCTGTCCGGCCGGTGGAAGTACCTCCCCGGCGGCCGGACGGCATCGGTCGTGGTGCCCCCGGAGGACCCGACGGCCCGCCTGCAGATCGCGGAGAGCCGCGACTGGCTGGCCGCCGGCCGGGTGCCCGGCAACACGGCGACCCGGCGCGCGGCGGCCGAGCGGGCCCTGCTGGCCATGCGCGCCCTGCTGCGCCCGAACGGGGCCATGGCGGCGGGCTGGTCTCCCGGCTGGACGTACTCCTGGCCGCGCGACTCCAGCTTCGCCTCCGCCGCGTTCGCGCACACCGGCCACGACGCCGAGGCCTACCGGATCCTGCGCTACAGCGCTGCGACCCAGCGCAAGGACGGCACCTGGGACGCGCGGACGGAACTCGACGGTTCCGGCCCGCCGGACAGCAGGCGGTGGCAGCTCGACGCCAACGGCTGGGTTCCCTGGGCCACCTGGCAGTGGTACCGGACGGCACCTCCCGCCACGCGCCGCGCCCGACTGACCGCCCTCTACCCGATGATCCGCAAGGCGGCCGACCGCTCGGCGGCTTCCCTCGGGCCGGACGGGCTGCCTCCGGCCTCCCCGGACTACTGGGAGGTGATGACGACCACCACGAACATCGGTACGGCCGCACCCCTGCTCGCCGGACTCCACGCCGCCGCGGACCTCGCCGCCGCGCTCGACCGGCCGGGGGACGCGGCCCGCTGGTCCGGCGCCGCCGGGCGACTCTCCACCGGGATCTCCCGGACGTTCGCCCCGCTCGGCTATCAGCGCACCGTCGACGGACAGCACGGACGGGACAGCGCGGTGGCCTTCATGGCGCCCCCCTTCAACACGGCCCCGGCCGACCTGCCCCGGGCGCTGGACACCACGTACAAGGCCTTGCTGCTGCCCAACGGGGGGCTCACTCCCGGGAACGACCCGACCGCGCCCTGGGGTGCGAACGCCTGGACCCCCAGCACCTCGTTCTTCGCCCTCGCATGGGCGGGCACCGGGCAGCCGGCGAAGGCCCGTCAGGTCCTGGACTGGGTCCTCGCCAAGCGGAACCCGCTCGGGGAGCTGCCCGAGAAGGTGGACCGGGCGGGCAGGCCCTCGTCGGTCGCGCCACTGGGCTGGACCGGCTCGATCGTCGTCCTCACGCTGGTGGCACTCGACGGCGTGGGGCTCCCCACCCCACCCCGGAGGCCGTAGCGACGTGGCCCCGTAGCCCTCTCATCCCTTCAGCCCCTCAGCCCCCTCAGCCCCTCGACCCTTGCGGCCTGCGGGGGCCGCTTCAGACCGGGTCCGTTCCGTCACCGGGCGGCGGAGCGGTGCGCAGCCGCTCCAGCTCGTCGAGCAGCCGCTCGTACGCGAGCTTCTCGGCCGCCACCGCGCGCGCGAGGGGGAGGTGGTGCGGATCCTGCCGGGACCGCGCCTCCTCGGCGGCGGCGACGCGGAGCTCCCTCGCCCGGTCCAGTTCGTTCATCGCCGCCACGGTGCCGACATCGAGCAGCTCGTGCTCCAGGACCTGGGAGAAAGCCCGCTCCGTCGGCGCCGTGAGCCGGTCGAGGTCCTCCGCGCAGCCCTCCGGGGTCTCCGTCCGCCCACAGGCCTCGTCGACGGCGCGGGAGAGCGATCGCAGGCCCTTCCCGAGTTCCGGGTACCCCCAGTCGGGCGCGGGGTCGCCGCCGCAGCCGGCCACCAGGGCCGTGCAGGCGGTGAGGGCGGCCACGGCGCGCATCGTCGCGGGTCCTGCGCACCTGCGTCGGCACGAGATGAGAGGACGGGTCATGGAAGCCCCGATCGCCCGTTGGTCCGAGTGCGGCCGCCCCGGCTGCGCGAGCTGGTCCGGCTGCCATCCTCGCCCGCCGCCCTCCGCCCTGCCACCCGGCGGCCCGGGGGCGCCTGGGCCGCCGGGTGGAGCTGCGGCGCAGGTCACCGCGGGGGCTGTCCCCCGGCGACGGTCGTGCCCGGGCGACCGGCTTGCGCGAGCGTCCAGGGCTGGACGGCCCGGTGCCACGGAGCGGGGGTCCGGCTGCCGGGCAGGGTCGCGCCGCCCGAGGGGACCGTCGTGATGACGTGCAGGTCGGCGTCCAGGCCGAGCGCCGCTGCGACGGCCGTACCGGCCCCCTCGGCCACGCCGGCGGGAGCGCCCGTGTACAGCATCTGGGACTCCTGCCAGGGCTGCGGACCGTCGGCGGCCGCCACGCCGACCGTGCCCGCGCCCGCCCGTCCCGCGAGCAGGTCGCCGGCGATGCCCACGGCACCGTAGCCGCCCAGGCCGCCCGCCTCGGCGACCGGGGAGAACTCCGGTGCGGGCCCGCCCGCGCGGGCCAGGCTCGTGGCGACGGTGCCGATGCCGGGCCGGCGGAAGAACAGGCGGACGCCGTCGCCCTCCGGACGCACCGAAAGCGCGCCCGTCGTCTGGGGCAGCCCGGTCGGGACGGGGCCGCCGAAGGGGGCGCCCGGTGCCGGCTGGACCCAGGCCAGTACGGACCCGGCGGTGGCCGCGTACACGTGGCGCCGCCCCGACCCGTCGGTCGCGGTGACCGGATCGCCCTGGAGGCCGGCGCCGCCCAGGGCCTGCCACCCGCCGAAGTCGCCGCCCGGCGTCTCCTGGGCGCGGGCGCGCAGCGTCCGGCGGGAGTCGCGGACGTAGACCGTCATCCGTCCCTCGGGGTCCACGGCGACGGACGGGCCGCTGATGGCCGAGGTGCCGGACCTGTCCGCGGTGTCCGGGGTGCCCAGCGACCGCCACGGGCCGAATCCGCCGTCGACCTCGCTCTGGACGGCGTAGACGATTTCCCGGCCGTACTCCTCGGGCGTCGCGCCGAGGGTGGTGCGGGTGGCGAACACGCCGATCCGGCCGTCCCAGAGGCGGACGGCCGCCGCCCCGGAGTCGATGCCGTCGCCGGGCAGGAACTCGGGGCCCTGCCAGAGGGCCTGCGGGCCGCTGCGCGACCAGTACGCCATGCGGCCGTCCAGCGCGGCGAAGGCCCACAGCCGTCCGGAGACGCCCTCGGTCATCCAGGACGTGCCGTCGCCGCGGCTGTAGCGGATGGTCTGGCTCCAGCCGGCGCCGGTGGGCCGGGTCGCGGTCTTGCGGTCGCCGCAGCCGGCGGGGCTGCCGCACCAGTCCTGGTGGTCGGTCCAGGCGTAGGTCTTCAGGTAGCCGAGCTTCTCCTCGGCCGTCTGCGGGTCGAGCGTCGGGGGCAGCGAGCTGTTCGGATAGCTCACGTAGTTCTGGACCGAGAAGTGCGGCCGGGCCGTGGTCTTGGCGTAGCGCTCGACGGCGGCCTGCACGAAGCGGGCGCCGTACATGTGGTCCTGGTGGTCGAGGAAGGCGCCGCCGCCCTCCGCCCGGCCGGGGGTCGGGTCCTGCGTGCGTATCGTCGTCGGCCGGTAGGTCTCGAACACGCCCGCGATGGCGGCCACGGTCTGGTCCTTGGTGTAGGAGAACCAGTCCTTGACCGGGGTACCGGAGGTCAGCTGGGCGCCCAGGGCCGGGGTCCGGCCGTCCCACAGGCCGCGGAGGCTCTCCGGATTGTCCCCGGAGATGCTGCGGGCCTCGCGCAGCTCCATCCACACGAGATTGACCTGGGGCCGGGCGACCAGGACGTCCACCTCGGCGCTGCCGCCACCCGCGGTGGGTACGGACTTGCGCTGCCAGGCGCTGGTGCGGTCGCCGGTGGCCATCTGCGCGTAGGCGGCGCGTATGCCGTTCTGTCGGGCCTCCGCGTAGGCGGCGCGGTCGGCGGGGCCGACGGCGTCCTGCAGGTGCGGGCTGTGGGCCTCGTTCCTGCCGTCGGACTCGCCGGAGGTCAGGTAGACGGTGGTGACCTTGATGCCCGTCGATATGGAGCGGCTGAGGTCGGGGTTCATGAAGAAGAGGTCGTCGTCGGGGTGCGCGACGACCTGGAGGGTGGCGCCCTCGGTCACGCTCGGGGTGACCACCACCTCGGGAGCCGCCTGCGGGAGCTCGGTCCCGTGTCCGTAGGCCCAGGCCGTCACGCCGGCGGTGCCGACGGAGAACGCGGCGAGCAGGGCCGCGAGTCGGGTGCGGCGGGCCAGGGACATGTACAGCGCCTTGGGGGTCGGTCCCGTGCGGCGATCCGCCTGGGAAGTCGATCGGTGTCCCGATGGCTCCACTGCTTCCGGAGACGACCGGGGCCGATTATGTCCCGCGCGTTCGGGGCTGACACACCATCAAGTCCCATATGACCACAAAGGGAGTTGTGGTAGAAATGAGTATTTTTGTCCCATTTGTCAGTTCGCGCGTAGTTGGCTAGGAAAACCGGCCGAAACCGATGTATGTGCCGGCCACCTGCAGGTTGTCGGGGATCACTACGGCCGTCGAGCGCGCCGGCCCCTTAGCCACCAACCCTCACAAGTGGCGCATTCCACACCTCGGGCCGACCGGCACCGACCGCCATCGACAGGCCCCGGCAGTGACGCGGCTCTCACCGGCCGACGCGGCCCCCTGGAGCCCGGGGACCGGCAGGTCGTCGTGGGGGACAAGGCCCTGTGCACGTCCTACGAGCTCTTCGACGCCGAGCGGCAGGGCGACGCCGTCCGGCACGCCGGCTCGGGCGCGATCTTCGACCTGCGGTCCAACGTCCTGCGGCCCGACGTCCTGCGGCCCGACGGATGGACGTCCGCCGAAGCCGGCGGGCGGATCGACCACGCGATCCGCATCACCGTGCCCCGCTCCGACCGGAGCTACGTCTGGCCCGCGAGGCACCGGGCGGGCTCGGCAGCGGACAGCGCACTGCCTCCGATGGGGCTGCGGCTGCGGCTGCGACTCAAGGGCTCGGACTTCGAGGCGGTCGACGCGTCCGGACTCCAACAGTCCGCGGACTCCGGGGCCGCCGCCCCCGGTGCCGCGTGACGGACGGACCGGACTCGGACGGATGCGCCGCGCCGAGGGCGAAGGCCGCTTCGGCCACCGCACGGCCCAGTGCCGACAGACAGGCCGACCAGGTCCGGTCCACGTCGTGCCGTTCGGCGGGCGGTAGCGGAGCTCCGGCCGAAGTGCGGGCCGCATCGGCGACGCCGAGCAGGCGTGCCGCCCGCTCGGGCTCGCCACCGGCCGCCGCCGCGCCCGCCAGGCCCTCCAGCGCGAGGGCCACGGCACGTACGTCTCCCAGCGCTCGCGCGGCCTCGAGTCCTTCGCGGTGCAGGGCGCGGGCCCTGGCCGGGTCCCCCCTCAGCTCGGCCGTGAAGCCCAGTTCGGCGAGGGCGAGCGTCGTGCCCGGCGCGTAGTCGACCTCCCGGAACCACGTCAGCACCGCCCGCATGTGCTCCTCGGCGCCGACCAGGTCGCCGGTGCGCCGGGCGACCATGGCGAGTCCGATCCGGGCGTCCGCCTCTCCGGCCCGGTGGCTCTGTTCCCTGGCCAGCCGCAGGGCGTCCACGTGCCGCTGCCGGCTCTCCTCGAACGCACCCGCCAACAGCGCCGACCGCCCCAGCGCGCACAGCCGTTTGCCGGCCTCGGTCCGCAGCCCGAGCTCCTCGGCGATGGCCAGCCCCTCCTCGTGCAGCCGGGACGCTTGCGGGTACTCGCCCGCGATCTCGTGGAGCGCGGCACGGGGGAAGACGGTCTGCAACAGGCCCCAGCGGTCGCCCAGTCCGCCGAACAGGCGTGCGGCGCGCTCCGCGTCGCGGCCCACCGCGACCAGGTCGCCGTGCGCGAGGGAGTGTCGGGCGCGCACGCTCAAGGCGGCCGCGGTCCCCCACACGTCACCGATCGCCTCGGCCACGGCCAGGGCCCGGTCGGCGAGTTCCTCGCCCGCGGACACGTCTGCCGCGCCCATCTGCGCGGCGGCCAGGAACCCCACCGCGTGCGCATGTCCCAGCCGGTCGTGTTCCGCCACCTCCCGCGCGTCGAGGTCGGCCGCCGCGGTCCGCAGCAGGGTCCCGGCGGCGCTCGACGTGCCTTCCCACACGGTCAGGCCGGCCCGCCAGGCCGCCGCCAGGGCGGTGGCGGCGATCCGCTCCCCCGCCGACCGGTCCTGGCCCGGACCGGTCCCGGACGCGACGTGCGCGGGGTGGTCGGGGTGGTCGCGCTCCGCGGCGAGGCAGGCGTCGAGCAGCCGGCCGCCCTCCGCGGGTCCGCCGCGCAGCAGCCAGTACCGGGCCAGGGCACGGGCCGCCCGCAGGGCCGGTACCACCCGGCCGTGCGCCAGGGCCTCCTCGACCGCCGGGTACAGCTCCGCCTCGGCCGCGTCGAGCCGGGCGAGCCAGAGCCGCTGGTGCGGGCCGCGCAGCAGCGGTTCGGCCCGCAGCGCCAGCTCCCGGTAGTACCTGGGCGGCCGACCAGCGGGCCGCCTACCTGGACGGCGCGGTGTACGCGGTGCCCCAGACCGTCGGCACCTCCGCCGCCTTCGTCCTCTACAGCGGCGACGAGGCGGCGTACCGGACCTACCGCACGGTCCTCGACACGATCGGTGAGGGCAGCCTCGTCGGCCCGGCCCCCGAGCTGTCGTCCGTGTACGACACCGCCCTGCTCAGCGGCATGTACGGGATGTTCGCCGGGTTCTTCCAGGCGGTGGCGCTCGCCGGCACGGAGGGGATCGGGGCGGCTGAGCTGGCGCGCCCGCTGGTGCGGTGGCTGACGGCGGCCGCCGACGCGCTGCCGGGCTTCGCGGAGGAGATCGACGCGAAGCAGTACACCACGACGACCTCCAACCTGGAGATCAACGCGGTGGGGCTGCGCAACATCCTCTCCACCACCGAGGCGCAGGGACTGCCGACGGACCTGCTGGCGCCGCTGCTGCGGCTCTTCGACGACCAGATCCGCGCGGGGCACGCCGCGTCCAGTCTGTCCCGGGCGGTGGAGTCGTTGCGCGCCGGCGGTCTCCGGTAGCCGGTATCCGGTATCCCCTTGACCCGAAGCTCGGTTGAGGTCCTACCGTCGATCGTGCCGATCAAGCCGATCGCGCAGACCATCGCCTGATGCCAGGGGGAGACGGAACCATGGAGCTCGAGACCGCAACAGCATTCGACCGGGCTCTCGTACTGGGACCGGGAGGTGTGGTCGGAACCGCGTGGATGGCCGGGCTGGTCGGTGAACTGGGGCGCAGGGGTGTGGATCTCGGCGTTGCCGACCTGACGGTCGGCACGTCGGCCGGCGCGATCGTCGGCGCGCTCCTGACCACCGGCCAGGACCTCGGCCGCCTCGCCGAGGTGTCGTCGCGGCCGGGTCCGGCCGCCCGGCCCGGGGTGGACGCCGCCGTCGCGGGCGCGGTGTTCGCCGTGCTCGGCCGGCACGGGCTGGAGCCCGGGGAGGCCCGGCGCCGGGTCGGCCGGATCGCACTCGACCATGCGGACTCCGACCGCGACGCCTCCTCCGAGGCCGAACGGGCGTTGCTCGCGGGCCGTGGCGCCCTGATCGGCTCGGACGTCTGGCCGACGGAGGGCGAGTTGCTCATCACCGCGGTGGAGGCGGCCACGGGTGAGCCCGTGGTGTGGGACCGTACGAGCGGCGTGCCGCTGGTCCACGCGGTGGCGGCGAGCAGTGCCTTCCCCGCGGCCGAGCCGCCGGTCTCCGTCCTGGGACGGCGGTACATGGACGGCGCCCTGCGCGCCGGATCGAACGCGGATCTCGCGGCCGGAGCCCGTACCGTCGTCGTCATCGAGCCCCTGGCGCACCTGTCACCGCGTGAGCCGCTCGACCAGCACCCGACGGCCGTCGGGGCGCGGACCGTGGTGACCGTCGTTCCCGACGCGGAAGCGGTACGGGCGTTCGGGCCCGACCTGAACGACCGGGCGAACTGGGCGGCGGCCTACCGGGCCGGCCTCGCCCAGGCACCCGCTGCCGCCGGGCGGCTGCGCCCCGTGTGGGAGCCCGGATCCGGTCCGGGTGGCTCCCGGGCATGAGACCACGGACCGCTCCGAGGAGTGATGAGGGCGAATGTGAGCCCCTTCCTGCGCAGGCGGGAAAGTGGCGCGGGAAGATGAGCACATGGACGACCTTCTGACGTTCCTCGTCGCGCGCATCAATGACGACAACCATGCCTACGCCTACGTGTCCGAAACGATGGGCGGCGAGGCCCTTCTCGACAGCCATCTGCCGATGCTCGACCTGACCGAGCAGTTGGCCCACGAGTACCGGGCCGTGGATCCCGCCGACCCCCGTGCAGTCGGCCTCGGATACGCGATCCGAGTCCTCGCCCAGTCGTACGCCGGGCATCCCGCATATCGCCAGGAATGGCGCCCGTAAGCGATCCGTACGTCCGTGGACGGTGACAGCGCCGAGCGTGGGAGGCCAACCACGGCCGTGGCCGCGCCGGGCGGTCCCTAGTGGGCGCCGTCCGGGCGCAGTTCGATGTGGTCCGGGGCCAGGTCGACCGCCACGCGGTGTTCCATCCCCAGGGCCTCCAGGAACTTCGGGGGGAGCTGGACGCGCCCGGAGCGGTCGAGGACGACGTACTCGCGTTCGCTGATGGATTCCTCGCCGTGCTCGTCGGTGACCAGGCGGCGCAGGACCTCGCTGCTGGTGCGCCCGTCGCGGATGGCCACGGTGCGGCGGACCTCGCCCGCCACCATCGGGTCGTGCGTCACGATCACCACCGTCACGCCGAGTTCCTTGTTCACGGTCCGGAAGGTCTCGAAGACCGCCGCGGCCGTCTCCGAGTCCAGTTCGCCCGTGGGTTCGTCGGCGAGCAGCACCTTGGGGTCGTTCGCCATCGCCACGGCGATCGCGACGCGCTGCTGCTGGCCGCCGGAGAGTTGCGCCGGGCGCCGGTGCGCCAGGTCGCCGATCCCGAGGGCCTCCAGGACCTCCCCGACCCTGGCGGCGCGGCGTGCGCCGGCGCCGCGGCGGGGGCCGTCTCCCTTCAACTGCATCGGCAGGGCGACGTTCTGGGCGGCCGTCAGGAACGGAAGCAGGTTGCGGGCCGTCTGCTGGAAGACGAACCCGACCGCTTCGCGCCGGTACCGCAGCCGGTCCCGCGCCGACAGTTCCAGCAGGTCGTAGCCCGCGACCGCCGCGCTGCCGGCCGTGGGGACGTCCAGGCCGGCCAGGATGTTCAAGAGGGTGGACTTGCCGCTGCCGGAGGCGCCGACGAGGGCCATCAGGTCGCCCTGTTCGACCGTCAGCTCCAGTCCCTGGAGGGCCTGTACCTCGATGCCGTCCTGGCTGAAGATCCGGACCAGGCGGTCGCAGGCGATCGCGGCGTCCGCCGCCGGGGTGCGCGGCTCGGCGGCGGCCGTCGCCCGGCGGCGCAGCTCCTCGTACGTCGGCTGGTCGGTGTTCAACGCTGGTCTCCCGCTCTCAACTCGGTGGTGATCTGCCGTCGCCCGGATGTCGCCGCCTCGAGGCACACGGCCGCGGCGACCAGGGCGGCCAGGCCCAGGGCCTGGGTCAGTACGGGCCCTGCCGTCAGCTGCACTCCGTTCGGCACGTGCGCGCCGACCAGCGTGGACAGGTCCATCGCCGGGCCCAGCAGGGCCACGGCGGCCGCCGCCACCAGGGCCCCGCCCAGCGTCGCGGCCAGGGTCTGCGGCAGGGTTTCGGCGAGGATCAGCGCCACGCCCTGCCTGCGGCGCAGCCCCATGGTGCGCAGCCGGGCCAGCAGCGCCGCGCGCTCGGGGACGGTCCGCATCAGCGTCAGCAGTACGGCGAGCAGGGCGAAGCCCGCCGCTCCGGCCATGGCGGCCCAGAAGAGGCGCTGTGCCGAGCGCTGGAGCGGGTCGGCGCCCAGTGCCGTGACGGCCTCGGCGCTGGTGTGCACGGGGTACACCTCGTCGAGGGGGGCCGGCCCCGCGGAAGAACCGGAGCCGGGGATCGGAGCCGGGGCCGGGGCGGGCGTCGCGGACGGCGCCGGGAGCTTGGAGCGGACCAGCTCGCGCAGCCGGTCGCCGTCCACGTCGCCGAGTCCGAGCCACCGGTTGGGGCGGTCGGCGCCGCCCATGACGGCGGTTGCGGCGCCCGCCGGCAGGACGACGGTCGCGGCGTCCCGCGCCGGATGGGCCGGGGTGCAGTCGACCGTGCCCGCGACCCGTACCTTCAGCTCCTTGCCGTCGCCGGGCTGCACCGCGTACGTGCCACCCTGCGTGACCTTCCCGACCAGGCCCGCGCTGAACAGCGCGGGCACCGGGGCATCGGCGGACTGCGCACCACCGGTGGCCAGCAGCGCGGGCTCGAAGGAGCCGCAGCCGAGGACCCGGGACAGCTCCGCGTACGCGGCCGGCTCGGCCACGATCACGGTGACCTGGCTGGACCTCACGGTGGTGCCGAGCAGGGCGGAGTCGTGGTCGATCCACAGCGGCACGGACGTCCGTACGCCCGGCAGCTCGCCCGCGGCCTTCGCGAGCCCCTCCGGAAGCGGGGACTTCCCGTACGCGGAGATCGACACGTCGCCCCCGACGGTCAGCCGGGCCACCCCCAGCCGGGACGAGTCCACCGACTGCAGCACGGTGGCGCCGAATCCGCCGGTGGTGATGGCGACGAGCAGCGCGACCATCGGCAGGACGGAGGGTCCGGTGCGGCCGCGGGCCTGCGTGCCGGTCGTCGCCGGGCCGCGGGCGGCCCGCGCGAGTCCCAGGAAGCCGACCAGTCCGGAACCGCGGCCGGCCGCCCGGGCGAGCCATCCGGTGACCACCGGCTGGAGCCGGGCCAGCAGCAGCCCCCCGCACAGGGCGAGCAGCAGCGGGGCGGCGATCAGTAGCGGGTCGAGGTCGCTGCCGGGCGGGGCGACCCCGCGGCGGCGGACCTCCACCACGGCGGCGGCGGTGGCGATGAGGACGAGGAGTTCGGCCACGGGCCTGCGCCACCGTCCGGCCGGGCGGGCCGGGGTCAGCAGTACGGCCGCCCGTACGGGGAAGGCCAGCAGTGCGAGCAGGGCGACGGCCCCGGCCGCGAGCAGGGTGGGCGCGAGCCGGGGGGTGGGCAGCAGCAGGACGGCGAGCGCGGTGGCGGCCGCGGCCGCCGGCAGCACGGTGACGGCGCCCTCGCCGAGGAGCCGGCCGACGATGGCGGTGCGCGAACCGCCGCGCGCGAGCAGCAGCCGCAGTTCGGCGTCGCGGCGGTCGGCCGCGAGTGCGCCGGCCAGGCACAGGACGACGAAGGCGACACCGCCGACCCCGGCGGGTCCGATCGCGGCGAGCGGCGCCGCGGCCTGGGTGCGGACGCGGGCTTCTTCGAACCGCTCGGGCAGCCACGAGGTGGTGTGCAGCCCGGGGCGGCCGGTCTCCCGGACGAGGGCGGCGGCGGTGGGCCCGGCGAGGTACGAGGCGATGTCCTTTTTCGTGGCGTCGAGCCGGTCGGCCCGCAGGTGGCCGATGTCCACCGGCAGCTGCCAGAAGTCCTCGGCGGTGCGGCTCCAGGTGCTCATCCGGTCGAGGTCCCCGGTGCCGACGAGGGCGTCGACGTCCCAGGCGAGGCTCTCGTTGTAGTAGTGCTCGCAGGCGCGGGCGAGGCACCCCAGGTTGTCCGTCCAGAAGTCGTCGCTCTCGTCGAGGACCGCGTAGAGACCGACGACCTCGACGGACGGTGTGGCGTCCACTCGGGACGCGATCTTCAGGACGGATCCGACGCGGGCGCCGAGGGTCGCGGCGGCCTTCTGCGAGAGGACGACCTGGAGGGGTGCCGTCTCCCCGGGGGCGGCCTGGGCGGGGGCCGTGGGCGTGCTGCTCGGCCAGTGCCCCTCCGCCAGCTTCACATGGGCCTCCGCCTGGCGGACGTGCAGGAGGTTCATGCTGGGCGGAAAGCCGGAGGGGCGGGAGAGTTCCGGGTTCAGCAGCTCCTGCCGCTTGGTGGTGCGTGCACCGTGGACCGTCGACTCCCGGTCCACGCGGAAGGTGGATCCGGTCGGCGCGAGCAGTTTCTCCAGCGTGGCGTCCAGGGCCTGGGCGCTCTGCCCCCTGTCCGGGGAGGGAGCGTCCACCTGCAGGCTGGCGTTGCCGGCTGCGCTGCGTTCCAGGAAGGACCGCAGGGCCTGGTCGGCGCCCCGGTCCTGGGCCCGTGGCAGCGCGGCGGCCAGCAGGACGGCGACGAAGGCCAGTGCGGCGCCGAGCAGGGTGCTCAGGGGCGCCGCCCGCAGCCGGGTCCTGATCCAGGGCGCGGGCCGCGGGGCGGTGGGCGCGGGCGAGGGGGCAGTCCGCGGGGCGGACGACGCCGGGGTGGCGGACGGCGGGGTGGTCACATCTCCTCCACGGGACGCAGCCGGGCGGCGATGTCGCGGCCCCGGGGGCCGCTGAGCGCGGCCGACAGAAGGGGAACGGCTGCGATGGCGGCGACCGTCAGCACGGTCTGCCAGAACGGCATGTCCACGCGGACGGGCGGGAACGGCCGCCCGGCAGCGGGTGTCAGCACGACCAGGGGCGCCATCAGGTGGACGAGGGCGATGCCCAGCCCCGTTCCGACCGCGGACCCGATGGCGATCAGTACCCCGCCCTCGGCGGCGGACGCGAGGGCCAGCGAGCGGCGCGGGGTACCGAGTGCGAGCAGGACCGAGAACTCCCTTCCGCGCACGCGTCGTTCGGCGGCGGTGGAGGTCGCGAATCCGATGGCCGCCAGGACCGCGCAGGCGGCGGCGAGGGCGGCCAGTGCGCTCTGCGGGCCGGCGCTGAGCGGGTCGTCCAGCAGCTGCTCGGTGATCTCCTCGCGCAGTTGGACGCGTTCGATCCGGGCGCCTTCGCGCAGCTTGTCCGCCGCGCGGGCCGGGACGGGGTCGGCGGCCGAGTCGGCGGGCAGCCACCACTCGGTGGGCGTGGGCGGCTGCTGACCGACGGACTCCACCAGGAACCGGCCGAGCACCTGTAGGTCGACGGCGAGCGCCGAACGGCCGGCCACGGGCAGGGAGTCCACGGAGGCGGTGACCCGCACCGGGACGCTGGCGCCGTCCAGGGTGACGGGGACCGTATCGCCCACGGCAGCGCCCAGGGACCGCAGGTAGCGGGCGGTGGCGACCGCGGGGACGGCGGTGGGGGCCGGCGCGGCGGGCGCCGGGAACACCACGGTGCCCACGCCCTGAAGGGTGCTGAAACCGCCCCAGTAGCGCAGCCGCAGCAGGTCCGTGGAGCCGGCCGGGACCGGGATCGTCTCGGGGGCCCGCTTGGCGCTCGGCCCCTGCGGGAGCGAGGTCCGCCAGCCGGTGGCGGCCGTGGGTGCGGTGACGCCGGTGGCGGCGCCGTCCGCGCTGTCGGAGACGGCGATCCGGCGCAGGGTCAGCTCGCTGCCGTCGCCCGGGGCGTCACCGTCCCCGGCGTACGAGAGGCGTATCCCCGCCAGGGTCAGCGGGGTGGCCGCCGATCCGACCGGGGCGCCGGTCAGCGCGTCGAGGAGGAAGGGGAGGGTGACGTCGCCGCCCTCGGGCAGGGTGACCGACGGCGTCCCGTACGTCGCCCCGAACCGGTCGCGCAGCAGCAGGCTCACCGCGGCCCAACTGATCCCGGAGGACCGGACCGACACGTCGAGGTCGATCCGGCGCGGGGAGCCGGGCAGGGCGACACCGGGGCCCGCGGGGGCGGTCGCGGCCCCCGGGTCACCGGTGGCGAGCGGGGTGAACAGCTCGCGCATGGTGTGCCCGCCGCGCAGGTCCGCGCGCAGCGGCACGCGTTCGCCCGTCTTGGCGGCGTCCAGGGCGACGAGGTCGGCGGGATTCCCGTCCGGCAGCTTCTGCTCCCGGCGGACCACCGGAATGAGGCGGTCGCCGCCGGGCAGGGCCGCGTAGCGTCCGCCCTGCCCCATCGGGGACATGCTGCTGCCGGAGATCCGCAGGCCGCCCGCGGTGGCGAAGTCGGCCTGGTCGCGCTGGGAGGCGGACCAGCCGCTGTGCTGACCGAGCGCCAGGATCCCGCTGGCGACGGCGAGTACGAGCAGCAGCACGGGCCCGGTGGCCCGGCCGGGTCGTCGGGCGAGCTGCCAGCCGAACAGGGCGGGGCCCAGGCTCCGGCCGCGCGCCGCCAGTCGCCCTCCGGCCCGCGCCGCGAACGGCAGCAGGCGCAGGACCAGCAGCGTGCCCCCGCACAGGGCCAGGGCGGGAGCCGCGACCAGGACCGGGTCGACACCGAGCCCGGTGCTGGCGGAGGCACCGGACGCGGGGGCGTCCGTGCCGCCGTACTGCGCGAGCTGCTGGTAGCCGAGGACGGCGAGGACGACGACGGCCAGGTCGAGGCCGGAGCGGGCGGCGCCCGTCACCAGTGCCTGGCGGCTGCCCACGCGGCGCAGTACGGCGGCGGAGGCCCCGCGCAGGACGGAGGGCAGGGTCGTCAGCAGGACGCAGGCCAGTGCGCAGCCGCCCGCCACCGGCCAGACCAGCCAGGTGTCCGGGATCTCCAGGTGGACCCGCCCGAGCGGTCCGAACCGGCCGAACAGGCGCAGCAGGGGCGGTGTGAGCAGGGGTGCCAGGACGGCCGCGGGCAGGGCGAGGAGCAGGGACTCGGCGGCGGTGAGCGCGCCGAGGCGGCGGCGGGAGGCGCCGCGCGCGGTGAGCAGGACCCGTTCCGGTTCCTGCCGGACGGTCAGGATGTGGGAAACGAGGAGCAGTGCGGCGGTCGACAGGACGGCGAGCTGGAGCGCGCCCATCAGCAGGGTGGAGCGGGCGACGACCGTACCGGCGCTCAGTTCGGCCAGGAGTTTGGGCAGTTCGGTGGCGGCCCGCAGCGAGCCGGCGCGTTCGAGGGCGGTGCTCGCGGGGTCGGTCGCGGTCCGGACGGCCTCGGCCTCGGCGGTGCGGACGGTGTGCAGGTCCGGGGTGAGCAGCGTGAGGCGGTGGTTCTGCAGGATGCCGCCGGTGGTGAAGGCGCTGTCGTCCACCAGGAGCGGACCGTAGATGGCGAAGGTGTCTGCCTGGACCTCGCGGCCGCCGAGGGGGTCGAGCCGCCAGTAGGCGGCGTCCGGGTCGGTGGCCCGGTACACGCCGGTGACCAGCACGGTCAGCGGCGCTCCGCCGAACCGGTCGTCCAGCCGGACCGGTGCGGGCAGCGCGGATTCGGCCAGGCCGAGCCGGGCGAGCGCCGCGCGCGGCACGGCCACCTGGGTCGGCGCCGGCGGGACGCCGGCGCCCGGGGGTGCGGTGACGGGCGCCGGCCACTCACCGGCGAGCAGCCGTACGTGGTCCTTGCCGAGGGCGGCGAGCAGGGTCAGGTCGGCGTCGCGGCCGGAGGCGGCGACACCGGGCAGTCCGTACGAGCGGCTGCGCGCCACGCTCTCGGAGGTCACCGGAAGCCGCCCGAACACCTCGTCCGCGAAGGCCCGTACGGACGCGTCGTCCTTGGCGCGGGAGTCGGCGGGATGGCCGCTGGTGATGACGACGGTGGTCCGGGGCTGTGCCGTCCCGGTCAGGGCCCGCCGGAGCCCTTCTTCGCCCACGCCACGGGTGAATGCCGTCAGCGCGGTGAGTGTGGTCGCGGTGATCAGTACGGTGAGCAGCACGGCGACGGCGAGCGGCCATCGCCCGCGCAGTCGGCGCACGACGAAGCCGAGCACGTGTTGAATTCCTCCCCCGTCCGGACCCGAAGTACCGGATAGCGGACGATGCTGTCAGATGTGATCGATAGAGGGAAGGGGCTTGCGTGATTGGTGCGACAGATGCGCAAATGCGATCAGAAAGCTGCAGCGGCAGCTGGTGCGGGACGTGGGGCCGGGCGCCCCGCGCGAACAACTCGACGGGGGAACAGACACGATGAGGGATCAGCAGGCACCGGCGACGGTCGCGACGCGGGCAGGGCGGGACGGCGACGGCGACGGCTCCCCGATCGTGGTCGTCGACGACGTGCACCACAGCTTCGGCAGCGGACCGCAGGCCGTCCACGCCCTGCGCGGCGTGTCCTTCGAGGTCCGCCGCGGCGAACTCACCGCGCTCAGGGGCCGGTCGGGCTCCGGCAAGACCACCCTGCTGAACCTCGTCGGCGGCCTCGACTCCCCGACCGGCGGCCGGATCACCCTCGACGGCACCGACCTGGCGGACCTCGACGAGCCGGGCCTGCTCGCCCTGCGCCGCGACCGCATCGGCTTCGTCTTCCAGTCCTTCGGCCTGATACCCGTCCTGACCGCCGCCGAGAACGTCGGCGTTCCGATGCGGCTGCGGCGCGTCCCCGCCAAGGAGCGCGAGGAGCGCGCCCGGACCCTGCTGGCCCTGGTCGGACTCGCGGACCACGCCGAACAGCGGCCCGGCGAGCTCTCCGGCGGCCAGCAGCAGCGCGTGGCGGTGGCCCGCGCCCTGGCCAACGACCCGGACCTGATCATCGCGGACGAGCCGACGGGCCAGCTCGACTCGGAGACCGGCCGCTCGGTCATGGAGCTGCTGCGCGCGGTCGTGCGCAGCGAGTCCGTGACCATCCTCGTCGCCACCCACGACCCCAACCTGATCGAGCTCGCCGACCGGGTCGTGGAACTGCGTGACGGCCGCATCGTCCCGACCGACTCATGAACCGAGCGCGTCCGCGCTGCTCCGCTGCCAGTACGTGACCGACAGCGAGCTGTCGTAGGCGAGGCCGGCCGCCGGCAGGGGCGGGGTCGCGGACGCACCTCCGTTGCTGAGGGGCGTCCGGCCCTGGAAGGCGATCGTGAGCCGGTGTCCGGTCGTCCCGCCCTCACCGCTGCCGTCGGCCGCCGACAGCAGGGCCCCGGCGTAGCCCGACTCGCCCGGGGCGAGGGACACCACGGCCTGGGGCCGGGTCTGCTGCTGCGCGGCCGGCACCCATTGCATCTCGTCGAAGCGGAGCACCGGGTAGTAGGTCAGGTCGCAGGTCTTCGAGCCGGTGTTCTTCACCGTGATCAGCATGTGGTTGAGCGGCCGGGAGACCGGCTGCACCGTGACGCCGGTGTTCGCGCCGTTGCACAGGACGTGCTGCTGTTCCCCGGCGCCGGCCGCCGGAGCGGAGGGGGCCGACGCCGGCGCGGTCGGCGAGCCCTTGGGGGCCGCCGCCGCGGTCGAGGCGGACGGGGAAGCGACCTGCGCGGCGGGGCTCGAAGCGACTACTTCTCCCCCGTCCTCGAAGCCCGTACCGTCCTCGCACCCGGTGAGGGAGAGGACCACGAGGGCGGCGGCGGCCGCACCTGCGAGGCGCCGGAAGGCGTGCGGGCGGGAGGTACGGGCGGTGCGGACGACGGGTGCGCGGTGGAACGCGTGCATGGCTGACGGCCTCTCATGGGGCATGACGGCAGGGCCCGGTCGGGGTCCGCCGGGACCGGCCGCCGGGAGCGGTGTGCTTGGATGACCCCAGCCTGAGCGGTGATCCGTCCCAGCCGCCACATCCGCTGGTCCATCAGGAACGCTGGAATGCCCGCATAGGCTCTGAGCTGCGCAAACAACCTGTTCCTGGGATGCGGGACGGGACACGGGTGGGAGGAACGGTGTCGGAGGACACTGCTGGGTCCGGGTTCGCCGAACTGCTGCGGGAGTTGAAGGACCGGTCCGGCCTCAGCTACGGAACGCTCGCCAAGCGGCTCCACATGAGTGCGTCGACCTTGCACCGCTACTGCAGCGGCGAGGTCGTCCCGGCGGACTACGCACCGGTCGAACGACTCGCCCGCCTGTGCAAGGCCTCGCCCGAGGAACTCCTCGCCCTGCACCGGAGTTGGGTGCGGGCCGATACGAACCGCCCGCGCAAGGGCGCGGACACGGGCGGCACCGTGCAGGAGGTGACCGGGGCGCCCGCTGGAACCGGAACCCTTCCGGTCGACACGGCCGAGGTCCACGACGCGACGGACGCACCCGAAGCGGCCGAAGTGGTGGCCGAGGCGGGGTCCGACGTGGTGGCCGAGGTCGCAGAAGTGACCACCGCAACCGAGCCGACCGCCCCGACCCGGCGTCCTCGCCCGCGCGGGGCCGTGCTCGTCGGAATCGCGGTGACGGTCGCGGCCGCCGTCACCGCCCTGGCCGGCGTGCTCACCCTCGACGCGGGCCCGCCGGAACGGGGCACCGACGTCCGGAACGGCCCCGTCGGTGCCACGAGCCGGTCCCCCGCCGGGGAGAAGGCCCCTGACGGCGCGGACGCCCCGCCCATGTCCCCGTCCTCGCCCACGTCCTCGCCCACGTCCTCGCCCTCGTCCTCGCCCTCGTCCTCGTCCTCGTCCTCGGACGCCTCGTCGTCGCCGCCCGCGCCCTCGTCTTCGGACGCCGCGCGCGCGACCCCCGCAGCGGGAAACGGCAGCAGCGGGGGCGGCGACACCGCCGCCGGCACGCCGGTGAAGGTGACCACCCGCCCCCACACCTGGGAGGCTCCCTGCGGCCAGCACTACCTGATCGACAAGCCCCCGGCCCAGGTGGGACCGCCCCCCGTGGAACGGGACGCACCCGCCTGGGTGGCGGCGGCCGGGGCCGTACCCGCGGGCGAGCAGTACGTCACCCTCACCCTGCAGGGCTCCGGCGCGGACACGGTGGTGCTGGACGGGCTCGCCGTCCGTACGGTCGCCAAGCGTGCGCCGCTCCCCTGGAACGACTACGCCATGGGCTACCCGGGGGTGGGCTGCGGCGCCGGCGTCCCGACCCGCTCCTTCGGCGTGGCCCTGGACTCCGCACGCCCGGCCGTCGCGCCCCTGCCGGGCCAGCGGGACTTCCCCTTCTCGGTGAGCGAGTCGGAACCGGAGGTGTTCCACATCAAAGCCGCCACCTCCGCCCACGACGTGAGCTGGTACCTGGAGCTGTCCTGGTCCAGCGGCTCCCGCCACGGCACCCTCAAGATCGACCACAACGGCCATCCCTTCCGCACCAGCGGCCGCGGGGGCCGGACCGGCTACGAGTTCCCCCTCGGCGGCGAAGGATGGGTCGGGGCGGGCACGACGGTCCGTTGACCAGTCCATTGACCAGGAGCGACCGGGTGTGTACCTGGAGCGCACGGTCCGCATCGTCCCGGAGCGGTCCCGGAGGATCGACCATACGATGGGCGGGAACCGGCGCGGGCGGCTCGCCGGGCCGCCCGCCCAGAGCACTCGGGGTGGAGACGACGTATGGCACAGGCCGCCGACACAGCGCGGACCGTCATCCTGACCGTGGACGACGACCCGGGAGTCTCCCGGGCCATCGCCCGTGACCTGCGGCGGCGCTACGGCGCCGAGTACCGGATCGTGCGGGCCGAGTCGGGCGAGTCCGCGTTGGAGGCGCTGCGCGAGCTGAAGCTGCGCGGCGACCTGGTGGCGGTGATCCTCGCCGACTACCGGATGCCCCAGATGAACGGCATCGAGTTCCTCGAACAGGCCCTGGCGGTGTACCCGGGCGCACGGCGGGTGCTGCTCACCGCGTACGCCGACACCAATGCGGCGATCGACGCGATCAACGTCGTCGACCTCGACCACTACCTGCTCAAGCCCTGGGACCCCCCGGAAGAGAAGCTCTACCCGGTCGTGGACGACCTGCTCACGGCCTGGCGCACCAGCGACTACCGTCCGGTCCCCGCCACCAAGGTGGTCGGGCACCGCTGGTCGGCGCGCTCCTCGGACGTGCGCGAGTTCCTGGCCCGCAACCAGGTGCCGTACCGCTGGTACTCCTCCGACGAACCGGAGGGGCGACGGTTGCTGGAAGCGGCCGGGGCCGACGGGCAGCGGCTACCGCTGGTCATCACGCCCGAGGGCACCGCGCTGATCGAGCCGGAGGCGCCCGAGCTGGCCTCCCACGTGGGGCTCGCGACGACGCCGGCGGCCGACTTCTACGACCTCGTCGTCATCGGCGGCGGCCCGGCCGGGCTCGGCTCCGCGGTGTACGGGGCCTCCGAGGGGCTGCGCACCGTACTGGTCGAGCGGTCGGCGACCGGCGGACAGGCCGGTCAGAGCTCCCGCATCGAGAACTACCTCGGCTTCCCGGACGGCGTGTCGGGTGCCCAGCTCACGGAGCGTGCCCGCCGCCAGGCCGGCCGGTTCGGCGCCGAGATCCTCACGGCGCGCGAGGTCACGGGGTTGGAGGTCAACGGCGCGGCGCGCGTCGTCCGCTTCTCGGACGGCTCGGCGATCGCCGCGCACAGCGTCATCCTGGCGACCGGGGTGTCGTACCGGCAGCTGCGCGCGCCGGGCTGCGACCAGCTGACCGGCTGCGGGGTGTACTACGGCTCCTCGCTCACCGAGGCGGCCTCCTGCCAGGGGCAGGACGTCTACATCGTGGGCGGCGCCAACTCGGCCGGGCAGGCGGCGATGTACCTGGCGCGGGGCGCCAAGTCGGTGACGCTCCTGGTGCGCGGGGAGTCCCTGGCGGCATCGATGTCGTACTACCTGATCCAGCAGATCGAGGAGACGCCGAACATCACCGTGCGCACCCGGACCGTCGTCGAGGCGGCGCACGGCGAGGGGCACCTGGAGCAGCTGACCCTGCGGGACGCGGACGGCACGGGGAGCGAACTCGTCGACGCCCAGTGGATGTTCGTGTTCATCGGCGCGGCCCCGCTGACCGACTGGCTGGACGGTACGGTGCTGCGCGACGAGCACGGTTTCATCCTGACCGGGCCGGACCTCACCGCGGACGGGCGGCCGCCGGCCGAATGGGAACTGGACCGGCCGCCCTACCACCTGGAGACCAACATTCCCGGCGTGTTCGTGGCGGGCGACGCGCGCGCCCAGTCCGCGAAGCGCGTCGCGTCCGCCGTCGGAGAGGGAGCCATGGCCGTGATGCTCGTCCACCGGTACCTGGAGCAGTCATGAGCGGGCAGGTCCTTCCGTGCAGCCCGCAGGAGATCGCCTCGCTGTTCCTGTTCGAGAAGCTCACCCCGGAGCAGCTCGGGCGGCTGTGCGGCGAGGGGCGGGTGGAGCGGTTCGAAGCCGGTCCGGTCTACACCGAGGGGTCCCCCGCCACCTGCTTCTACGTGATGATCGAGGGCACCGTCGTGCTGTACCGCCGGGTCGGCGGCGACGACGTCGAGGTGAGCCGCACCTCGCAGCGCGGCGTGTACGCGGGGGCCATGCAGGCGTACCTGGGCGACCAAGTGCCGCAGACGTACACCAACTCGATGCGGGTGACCGAGCCGACGCGGTTCTTCGTGCTGCCCGCGCAGTCGTTCTCGGACATCATGCAGGAGTGGTTCCCGATGGCGGCGCACCTGCTGGAGGGACTGTTCTTCGGCTCCAAGAACACCCAGCGGGCCATCGGGCAGCGCGAACGGCTGCTGGCGCTCGGGTCCTTGTCCGCCGGCCTGACCCACGAGCTCAACAACCCGGCGGCGGCGGCCGTCCGGGCCACGGCGACCCTGCGGGAGCGGGTCGGGAAGATGCGGCACAAGCTGGCCCACATCTCCCAGGGCCAGTACTCGCGCGAGACGATCGCCGACCTCATCGAGATCCAGGAGCGCACCGTCGAACGCGTCGCGAAGGCGACCGCGCTCAGCCCGCTGGAGGCCTCCGACCGGGAGGACGAACTCGCCGACTGGCTCGACGACCACGGCATCGCGGAGGGCTGGCGGCTCGCCCCGACCTTCGTGCAGGCCGGTCTGGACACGGACTGGCTGGACCAGGTCGCGGCGACCGTGACCGAGGAGATCCTGCCGTCGGCCATCGGCTGGCTCAACTACACCGTCGAGACCGAGCTGTTGATGGACGAGATCGACGACTCCACCACCCGCATCTCCCACCTCGTGGACGCGGCCAAGCAGTACTCGCAGCTCGACCGCGCCCCGTACCGGGTCGTCGACGTCCACGAACTCCTCGACAGCACCCTGCTGATGCTGTCCGGCAAGATCGGCTCCCGGGTGCGGCTGGTCAAGGAGTACGACCGCTCCCTGCCGGACGTGCCCGCCTACCCGGCGGAGCTCAACCAGGTGTGGACCAACCTCATCGACAACGCCGTGTTCGCCATCGGGAGCACCGGCGGCGAGGGCACGCTGACGGTCCGCACGGCGCGCGAGGGCGACCGCCTACTGGTGGAGTTCCGCGACACCGGACCCGGCATCCCGGCGGACATCCGCAGCCGCATCTTCGACCCCTTCTTCACCACCAAGCCGGTCGGCGAGGGCACCGGGCTGGGCCTCGACATCTCCTGGCGGATCGTCGTGAACAAGCACCACGGCAGCCTCCAGGTCGAGTCCGCCCCGGGTGACACCCGGTTCCAGGTCCTGCTGCCGCTGACCGCCCCGGCCCCCGAGGCCGAAACCGAAACCGGATCCGCGACCCGGAACCAAACCCAGACCCAGACGGCTGAGGAGCCCGTATGAGCGACATAGAGGGAATCGACCCGAGCGCCGCACCCACCGGCACCGGCTGCGTCGAGTGCGACGAGCTGGGCGGCTGGTGGTTCCACCTGCGGCGCTGCGCCCAGTGCGGCCACATCGGCTGCTGCGACTCCTCGCCGGCCCAGCACGCCACCGCCCACTGGAAGTCCTCGGGCCACCCCCTGGTGCAGAGCTTCGAGCCGGGCGAGGAGTGGTTCTGGAACTACGACACCGACGCGCTGTACGACTCCGGCCCCGAACTAACCGCTCCGCGCGATCATCCGGCGGAGCAGCCGGCCCCGGGCCCGGCCGGCCGGGTACCCGAGGACTGGACGCGGCGACTGAACCGCTGACCTGCGGCTACGGCCGGGCGGCGGGCGGGGTCCACACCGTGCCGCGGGCCTCGTACTCGAGCATGGCCTCCACGCCGGTCGCCGCGTCGGCGCCCAGTTCCCGGCGTACGAGCCACAGGGCGAGGTCCAGCCCGCTGGTGATGCCGCCCGCGGTGACCAGGTCCGCGTCGTCCACCACACGGGCGTTCTTCAGGAGGCCGCCCTGCTTCTCCAGGTCGGGGCGCGCCTTGTGGTGGGTGGTGCAGGGGCGGTTCGCGGTCAGCCCGGCGGCGGCCAGCAGCATGGTGCCCGTGCAGACGGCGCTGACGGTCAGGCCGGGGCGTACCGCCGCGGCCAGTTTCCTCGGGAGGACGCCGCTGCGGATCTCGGCCCACACTCCGGGGCTGTCGCGGCGTGCGTATCCGCCGCCGGGCACGAGGAGGACGTCCGCGGTGCGCGGGGCCCAGGCGTGCTCCACGGTCACCTGCGTGCCGTAGGCGGCGCGCACGGGACCGGGCCCGGAGGTGCTGACGTAGCGGACGTCGACCTCTCGATCGGTGAAGAACCGGGCGGCCGAGAAGACCTCGTAGGGCGCGGCGAAGTCGAGCTCCTCCACGCCGTCGTACATGACGACGTGCACGCGTAACGGCCCCGTCGGCCCCGCCGGCTTCCCGGTGGGTCGCAGTTCCGCCGCCGCGGCCACCCCGGCGGCACCCCCCAACGCGGCCGCGGCGCCGACGGCGACCTGGGCCCGGAGCACGTTCCTGCGGTTCATCCGATGGTTCCTTCCGATCGCCCGGCCGATACGCCGCTCTACGACAGGAGTCGAAGCCGCCGGAGGCCGAGTTCCCGGGGCCGGCTGTGGCGGGCGCCACACGTAGGCCCCCGCCGTCGTCGACCGCGGCGTTCGTCGCGGGCGGGATCCGGGCGTACGGCGCACCGCACCGGGCCGCCCGGATGGCGACGGGTCCCATCAGCCCGGCGCCCGTACGGCCCGGCCCGCTACTGCCCGAAGGCGCCGTGCCGGCCCGCACCGGCGGCGAACCGGTCCGCTCCGGCCTGGGTTTCACCCGCGGTCAAGGGCACCAGGCCGTGCCGGAACTCCCCCGCCAGCGCGTCCTCCTCGGCCAGTCCGTGCTGTTCCAGGACGGACAACCGGTCGTGGCGCAGGCAGGTCTGGGGGAACCCGGCGATCTCGCGGGCCAGTTCCTCGGCGGCCTGCCTCGATCGGCCCGTGGGAACCACGCGGTTGACCAGCCCGATCCCGTGCGCTTCGGCCGCCGGGACCGGACGGCCCGTCAGGATCAGGTCCATGGCCCGGCTCTCGCCGATGAGGCGGGGCAGCCGCACCGTACCTCCGTCGATCAGGGGGACGCCCCAGCGGCGGCAGAACACACCGAACACCGCGTCCTCCTCCGCGACCCGCAGGTCGCACCAGAGCGCCAGCTCCAGTCCGCCCGCCACCGCGTGCCCCGCCACGGCCGCGATCACCGGCTTGCCCAACCGCATCCGGGTCGGCCCCATGGGTCCGTCGCCGGAGGCGAGCACCTGGTTGCCTCGCTCGGTACCGATGGCCTTGAGGTCGGCGCCCGCGCAGAACGTTCCGCCCTCGCCCCAGAGCACGGCGACGGCCGCCTCCTCATCGGCCTCGAACTCCCGGAAGGCATCCGCCAGTCGTGCCGCCGTCGGACCGTCCACGGCGTTGCGCACCCCCGGCCTGCTCAGGATCACCGTGTGGACGGGGCCGTCCCGCTCCACCCGCACCGAGGCCTGCTCGTCCGCCATGCCCGCTCCCCTCCCGCTCGTCGGCCTCCATTGTGGGGGCGGGGAGGCCGCTGTGCGCGGGACTCTCCGGGACGCTCAGCCCGAGCCGCCCGCAGCGGGGTCGGAGCACGGCAGGCTCGTCGGGCCGCCCGGGGTCACCAGCGCCGTCTCGTAGGCGAAGACGACGACTTGGGCGCGGCTGGAGAGCCCGAGCTTGGCCATCGCGCGGTTGAGATGGGTCTTCACGGTCGCTTCGCTGATGAAGAGCTGCCGGGCGACTTCCGCGTTCGTCGCACCCGTGGCCACGAGGCGAAGGACATCGCGCTCGCGGCCGGTCACGGTGTGCCACTCCGGGGCGATCGCCCCCGGCGGTGTGGGCCCGGGGTGGTACGCCTCGATCAGGCGCCTGGTGACGGTCGGCGCGAAGAGCATGTCGCCCGAGGCGACGGTGTGGATGGCGGCGACCAGGCGCTCGGGCGGCGTTTCCTTGAGCAGGAACCCGCAGGCGCCGGCACGCAGCGCGTTGTAGACGTATTCGTCGAGGTCGAAGGTGGTCAGCACCAGGATCCTCGGCGGCGTGTCACCCCTGTCACCCGCGCGGCGAAGGATGCGTTCCGTCGCGGTGATGCCGTCCGTGCCCGGCATCCGGAGGTCCATGAGGACGACATCGGGTGCGGTGGCCTCGGCCAATCGGACGGCTTCTTCCCCGTCGCACGCCTCGCCGGCCACGGACAGCCCCGGCGCGGCGTTCAGCAGGGACACCAGTCCGGCACGGATGAGCAGTTGATCGTCGACCACCAGTACCGTGGGCATCGGGGAATTCGGTCCTCATCGGATGTGGACGTCCCCGGTACCCGGGGCCGGAAGACCACCCGGCCGGTCACTGGTGGTGGGCGCCGGAAGGGTGAGCCGTACCTCGAACCCGCCGAGGGCGCGGGGGCCGGCGGTGACCGACCCGCCGTAGATCTTCGCGCGCTCCCTCATGCCGATCAAGCCGTGACCGGGGGACATCTCCTTGTTTGGCTGGAACGTGCCGTCTCCTTCGTTCGTCACGCGCACGACGATGGTGTGTCGTTCGTAACGGATGGTCACGGCCGCCCTGGTCGGTCCCGCGTGCTTGAGCACGTTCGTCAACGCCTCCTGGACCACCCGGTAGACGCACAGGGCCATGCCCTGCGGAAGCCGGATCGGGGATCCCGCGACCTCCATGGTGACCTCGGCCCCCGCGCCCCGCACCCGCTCCAGCAGCCTGTCCAGCAGGTCGAGCCCGGGAGCCGGGGCGTAGGCGGCGCCGTCCTCCCCCGGTCCGTCCCGCTGTCCTTCCTGGCCGACGCGCAGGAGTACGAGCATCCGGCGCATCTCCTCCAGTGCTTCCCTGCTGGTGTCGGCGATGGTGTCCAGGGCCCGCCGGCTGGCCGCCGGATCCGTGGGGAACACGTACGAGGCCATGCCCGCCTGGAGCGAGATCACCGACATGTGGTGTGCGACCACGTCGTGCAGTTCCCGTGCGATGCGCACCCGCTCCTCCGTGAGGGCCTGCCGTGCGTTCTCCTCCTGTTGTCCGCGCAGCCGGAAGGTGAGTTCGGCGAACTGCCTGTTCCGTTCGGCGAGTGCTCCCGAGCCGCGCCCGACGACGAGGACGACGGCCGGGAACAGGACCGCCTGGGCGAGGACGGTCGGCATGGAGCTGTGTTCGATGTTGGCGATCCCGGCGTACAGCCATGCTCCCGCCACGACGGCCGCGCACACGACCGCGGTTCGGGGGCGGCGGGTCGCGGCCACCGTGTACAGGCCCAGGAGCGGGGGCATCGAATTGACCACGGGCCAGTACCCGCAGGCGATGAACAGGACCCACAGCGCAGCGCTGGTGGCGAACACCGTGACGGGCGCGATGCGGCGGGCCACCATGACCAGGCCCACCAGGGCGGTCAGGGCCGCTCCCAGCCCGTCCACGGACCGCCATCCGGCCGGCGGCTGCTCCTGCCCCAGCAACAGCCCGGCGCCGACGTAGCCCAGCGCGAGCAACGAGTCGACGGCCAGCGGCCGGTACCTTCCCCCGAGCCCGTCGAGGAATCCCGATCCAGCGTGCATCGGCGCAGCTTACGGGCCATCAGGCGGTCGGACCATGGGCCTGTCGCAGGACCGGGCCTACCGCGGCCGCACGGTCGGCCTACCGCGGCCGCACGGTCGGGCTACCGCCGGAGTTGCAGGGAGGATGCCCGCCACCCGCACCGGGTGGAGACCCGAATCATCCCGGTGCGTGCCGCCGGGCGGCATCCGTCCCGCCTAGCTTTCTGTCTGGCCGGCCGCCGGAGCGCACCGCCGGGGCGGCGCACCCACCGACTTCCCGTTTCCTTGAGAAAGGCAGACATCGCCATGACCACTCGTGTGAAGCGCACGCTCGTCGGAGCCTCCGCCGTCGCCTCGGCCCTCGTCATCGGGCTGGCGGGCGCCGCGAGCGCGACCACCATCGGCTTCAACCAGACCTCCACCACCGGCAAGGCCGAGATCAGCGGCACCTACGAGTACCACGTGTCGGGAACGATCCCGGGGACCAACGAGAAGCTCTACTCCGGTTCGTTCCAGGGCGCCACGGCCAAGGACAAGGTGGCGGGCGACGGCTACGAGGCCGTACTGGCCCTGGCCTACCAGGACTGGAAGGACGGTGCCTGGCACAAGGTGACGAACTACGTGGCGGTGGTCAACGGCACGAAGAGCTGGACCTTCAAGAACAAGAAGGACGTGAAGGCCTACGCGTGCGACCGCAAGGTGGGCACCACCAAGCTGCTGAACTGCCGCGCCGCCTGGTAGGCCCGTCCCGCCGTCGCCCGCCGGGCGCCCGAGCCGGAGGCCACACGGGGGGGGCATCCGGCTCCCCATTCGTTCCCTGAAATACCGGAGGGCGGGTCGTCACCCCTGTGACGGCCCGCCCTCCGGTGCTGGAGTGCGCCGTGAAGCGCTCGGCGTTCCCGCCCGGTCACGCCTTGAGGACGCGCCCCGCCACGGTCAGTGCGAGGCGGCGCGGAGCCAGGGCGGACACCGTGGCGGAGAGCCGGTTGCCGAAGCCTACGACGATGCTGGGCGGGGTCTTGCCGCGTTCCAGTGCCCGGCGCGTCGCCGTGACGACCTGCTCCGGGGTGGCCATCCGACCCACGGCGGCGTCCCGGCTGCCGACGACGTCGAAGAACTCGGTGCGGACGGGCCCCGGCGAGACGGCGAGCACCCGCAGGGAGGAGGCGCGCGTCTCGTACGCGACGGCCTCGGTGAAGTTCAGCACGAAGGCCTTCGTGGCGCCGTAGACCGCCATCGCCGGGGTCGGCTGGTAGGCGGCCGCGCTGGCGACGGTGACGAGGGCGCCCCGGCCGTCGGCGGTCAGACCGGGCAGGAACTCCCTGGTCAGTTCCGTCACCGCGAGCACGTTGAGCTGGATCATCTCGCTGATCCGGGCGGGGTCCTCGCCGGCGAAGGGGCCGTGGGTGCCGAAGCCCGCGTTGTTGACCAGCGTGTGGACCGGTACGCCGAGTCCGTCGAGCTCCGCACGCAGCGCCGCCGCGGCACCGGGCCGGGCGAGGTCCGCGGCGATCGGGCGGGCCGTGACCCCGTACCGGCGCTCCAGGTCGGCCGCCAGCTCCTTCAGCCGGTCGACGCGCCGGGCGACGAGGACGACGTCCGCTCCGCGCTCGGCCCACTGTCTGGCGTACTCGACACCGAGGCCTGCACTCGCCCCGGTGATCAGGGCTGTGGTTCCGCGGTATGTCATAGACATGGGTCGGCGCTCCGTTCCGGGACTCCGGTTGATGGTCGATACTTGAATGTAGGCAGAGCAAACATTGTTGTCAATGACAACATCGAAGGAGGAGACCGCCTTGGCCGACGCCGATGCGCCCTATCACCACGGCAATCTCAGGGAGGCCCTGCTGGCGCGCGCGGAAGACGTGCTCGCGACCTCGGGGGCGGACAGCCTCTCCCTCCGGGCCCTCGCGCGCGACCTCGGCGTCAGCCACGCGGCGCCGGGCCGCCACTTCCGCGACCGGCAGGCGCTGCTGGACGCGCTCGCCGTGGGCGGCTTCACCCGGCTCAACGCGCGCCTCCGGGCCGCCGTGGGCGAGCCCGGTCCCGTCACCAGCCGGCTCGCCCGCATGGGCCGCGCGTACATCGACTTCGCCGTCGCGCACGCCCCGCTGCTGAGCCTGATGTTCACGGCCAAGCACGCCGACCACTCCAGCGCCGAGCTCCGCGAACTCGGCCACCAGAGCCTGGACATCGCCGCCGGACTGCTCTCCCTCGCCCAGCAGGAGGGCGTCGTACGGGCGGGCGACCCGGCCCGGCTCGCCCAGGTCGCCTTCTCCGTGGTGCACGGCCTCGCGGCCCTGGCCGTCGGCTCCCTGCTCGAGGACACGCCGCTGGACGAGGCGACCGACCTCGCCCTCGACGTCCTGCTCACGGGCCTCGGCCCGGTCGGCCCCGAGCCGCGCTCCTAGGAGGTGGCTCGCCGATCGGACCGGACTCGCGTCGCCCGGTCCGATCGGCAAGGCACCTCCTAGCGCATTTCCGTCCGGGGCGCCACCGACGGACCCGGGGATGCGGCCGAACCGATCGGAACACGAGCGCGGATTCCCGCGCGGGGAACGGGGTCGGCACCCCGCCGACCTCCCGTTACGCCGCCGCACGCCGCACGCGGCCCCCTTCCCTTGCCGGAATTCGACGCCACCGATGGCGCATATCGGTTCCTCCGGTCCGATGAACTCCAACGAAAGCCCACATCGGCGAAGTTGGGCGTAGTTATGCTCCCGCCCACCGGTCAGAAGGTCCCCCTTTTCGATAGTTCGAGGACGCCGATGGAGCAAAGAGGTACTCCCCCCGAAAGTCCCCACCTGGAGGGAAGAGCAAGCCGGATGCTGCCCGCGATCGCGGTCGTGGCCGCCGCCTGCCTGGTGGGGGCGTTGGCTTCCTCCTCGGCACCGCTCGGCACCGCCTCGATCGCCGTCGCCGCCTCGTGCACCGCAGCGGCCTTCGTCGAGGCGCGACGGCGCGGCCGCGCGCTCGCCGCCGGGCGCGCCCAGGTCGCGGCCCTCCAGCACGCCCTGGCCCGGCAGCAGATCGAGGCGGCCCGACTGTCCGAGGCGGTGCTGCCCGAAGCCATCGAGCGACTGCGCAAGGGCGAGCCGGCCGAGGAGGTGCTGACCGCCCTGGGCGGGCGCGGCGGCCACGGCAACCGCTGGGGCGACGACGAGGCCCTGACCCCGCGCTTCCGGGCCGCCCTCCAGGCCGTGCTGGCCCGCGTCGTCGACGCGGTCGACAACGAGGAGAGCCTTCGCGACTCGGCGCAGCGGGCCTTCGTGAACGTCGCCCGGCGCGTGCAGGCGATCGTCCATCAGCAGGCCCACGAGATGCGCGAGATGGAGGACCGGCACGGGAGCAACCCGGACGTCTTCGGCGACCTGCTGCGGCTCGACCACGGCACCGCCCTGATCGGCCGGCTCGCCGATTCCATCTCGGTCCTCGGCGGTGCGCGCCCCGGCCGCCAGTGGAGCAGGGCCGTCACCCTGTACAGCGTGATGCGCGGCGCGATGTCGAGGATCATCGACTACCAGCGGGTGGAACTGCACTCGGTCTGCGAGGTCGCCGTCGTCGGTCCCGTCGTGGAGCCGCTGATCCACACCCTGGCGGAGCTGCTGGACAACGCCACCCGGTACTCGCCGCCGCACACCCGCGTCCACCTCACGGCCGTCGAGGTCCAGTCGGGCATCGCCGTGGAGATCGAGGACGGCGGCCTGAGCATGAGCGAGGAGGCCCGCGCCCGGGCGGAGAAGATGCTCGCCCAGGCGCAGTCCGGCATCGACCTCAACGACCTGGGTGAGACGCCGAGGCTGGGTCTGGCGGTGGTCGGCCGGCTGGCGCAGGCGTACGGGTTCCAGGTGTCCCTGCGTTCGTCCGCGTACGGCGGCGTCCGCGCCGTGGTGATCGTGCCGCAGCACCTGATCACCACGGCGACCTCCGCGACCGGTCTCGCCCACGGCATCGGCTCCTCCTCGGGGCCCAGGGCCGTGGCCGCCACACCGCGCGAGCACCCCTTCGACCGTTCGTCGGAGGGCATGGGCGCGCCCCGGCCGGCGCCGGTGCCCGGGCCGGCACCCGTCGCCGCCGGGGAGCCGGAGGTCGGCGCGCGTACCGCGACCGGCCTGCCGCAGCGCCGCCGGAAGGACCGTGTGGCCACCTCCGACGCCCGACCGGCCGCGGAGTCCCGGTCGGCGGACGACGGCGGCCCGGGAATGTGGCTGGAGGCGTTCCACAGCGGACTGTCCGGCACGCCCGGCCACGATGCGCCGGGGACCGAAGGAACGTCGGGTTCAGCGACCAAGGGGGCGTAAGCATGATGACTCAGCGAATCAGCAGCATGGACTGGATGCTCAAGGACCTGGCGGCCGGAGTCCCGCAGACGCGGCACGTGATCGTGCTGTCCGCGGACGGGCTCTGCGTGGCGCAGTACGGGGCCGAGACCGACACGGCCGACCGCCTGGCAGCGGCCTGCGCGGGCCTGCAGAGCCTGGCCGGAGCGGTGGCCGCGGAACTGCCCCGCTCGGAGGGCAGGATGCGCCTGGTCGTGATCGAGATGGACGGCGGGTTCTTCTATCTGATGGCCGCCGGCGACGGCTCCTACCTCGCGGTCCTCGCCGACGAGGGCGTGGACGCGGGCTTGATGGGTGCGCAGATGCGCAATCTGGTGACCCGAATGGGGGACCACCTGAGCAGCCCGCCCCGACATGACGGGCAGCCCGCGTGAATGAGCCGCCCGCAAGCTGGGAGGACAGCAGCCCCGAACGGCTCTACGTCGTCACCGGCGGACGCAGTGGGCCGTCCACCGCCGTCCATCTCGACCTCGTGACGTTAGTCGTGGCCAAAGGGTCCGCGCGGCCCGAGATGCAGCCCGAGCAGGCGACCATCCTGCGGATGTGCCAGTCACCGCTGTCGGTGGCCGAGATCGCCGCGTACGCGGGCTTGCCCGTGAGCGTCGTCACCGTACTGGTCGGGGACTTGATGGCCGCTCGACGCGTGTACGTCCGCCCGCCCGTTCCCGCCGCGCAGCTACCCGACCTTGCTCTGATCGAGGCAGTGATCGATGGACTTCAGAAGCTCTGACCCGCCCGCCGGGCCGCTCGAGGCGGACATACTCCCGCAGACGGCAGCGGCCGCCGTGAAGGTCGTCGTCGTCGGCGGATTCGGCGTGGGCAAGACGACGATGGTCGGTGCGGTCAGCGAGATCAGGCCGCTGACGACCGAGGAGACGATGACCAGGGCCGGCGTCGGCGTCGACGACACCTGGGGCGTGGACCACAAGGTCACCACGACCGTCGCCATGGACTTCGGCCGCATCAGCATCAACGACGAGCTCGTGCTGTACCTGTTCGGAACTCCCGGCCAGGAGCGCTTCTGGTTCCTGTGGCGCGGGCTCTTCGAGGGCGCGCTCGGAGCGGTCGTACTCCTGGACACCCGTCGGCTGGAGATCAGCTTCGACGTCATCGGACGGCTGGAGGAGCGGGGCGTCCCCTTCGTCGTGGCCGTCAACTCCTTCCCCGGCGCGCCCGAGCATCCGCTGGAGGAGCTGCGCCAGGCCCTCGACCTGCCCCCCGCGGTCCCGATCCTCGTCTGCGACGCCCGACGGCGGGACTCGTCCCGCGATGTCCTGCTGACCCTCATGCGCTACCTGCACGCCCAGGCAGCCACCCAGGAGGCAATGTGAACACCGGCCCCACCAGCCCCACTCCACCGCCCGAGTGCCCCGCCCACGCGGCGGCGGCGACCGCCGGCGGCCTGTACCGGCTCCACGGCGCGGAGGCCCAGGCCGATCCCCTCGCGCTGTACGAGAAACTGCGCGCCGAACACGGTTCCGTGGCACCCGTCTTGGTGAGCGGGGACCTCCCGGCCTGGCTGGTCCTCGGTCACCGGGAGAACCTGGACGTGGCGCGCACGTCCTCGCGCTTCGCCCGCGACCCGCGCGGGTGGCGCGACATGAAAGAGGGCCGGGTGCCGGCCGACACCCCGCTCGGCCCCATGGTCTCCTGGGTGCCGGTGTGCAACTTCACCGACGGCCCCGTTCACGAGCGGCTGCGCTCGGCCGTGGTGGAGTCCTTGGAGCGCTTCGACAAGCGCGGCATCCGCCGCTACGTGACGCGCTTCGCCAACCAGCTCGTCGACCAGATCGCGGGCGAGGGGTACGCCGACCTGGTGCCCGCCTTCTCCGACCAGCTTCCGATGCTGGTCATGACCCAGCTCATCGGGGCACCCGACGAACACGGACCCCTGCTGGTCAACGCGGCGCGCGACATGCTCCAGGGGACCGAGACGGCCCTCCAGAGCGACCGCTACGTCACCTCCACGCTGGAACAGCTGGTCGTGGAGCGCAAGGCCAGGCCCGTGCGCGACCTCGCCTCCTGGCTGATCGAGCACCCCGCGAACCTGAGCGACACCGAGGTGCTGATGCACCTGCGCGTCGTGCTGATCGCGGCCTACGAGACCACGGCGAACCTGATCGCCAACACGCTGCGGACCGTACTGACCGACCCGCGCTTCCGGGCCAGCCTCTCCGGGGGCCACATGACGCTGCCCGACGCCCTGGAGCAAGTCCTGTGGGACGACCCGCCGATCAACACCATCATCGGGCGCTGGGCCACCGGTGACACGCTGCTCGGCGGCCGGCAGGTGAAGGCCGGCGACATGATCCTCCTCGGGCTGGCCGCGGGCAACGCGGACCCGCAGATCCGGCCGGACCCCGCGGCCTCGGTCCATGGCAACCGTTCCCACCTGGCCTTCAGCAGCGGGCCGCACGAGTGTCCGGGGCAGGACATCGGCCGCGCCATCGCGGACACCGGCATCGAGGTCCTCCTGGACCGGTTGCCCGACCTCCAGTTGGCGGTCGACGCGAGCGAGCTGCAATGGCGCGGCACCCTCATGTCGCGCCACCTGTTGTCCCTGCCGGTACGGTTCGCCCCGCGCCCCGTGGCGAACGCGCAGCCCGACGCCGAACAGCCGGCGGGGCACCCGGTCCACGCGGTCGTCCCGCCGCAACCGGCCGTAGCGCCCGCGGTCGCGGGTCGCCGTCACCGCTCCGTCAGCTGGTGGCGACGGCTGCTCGGCCTCGGCTGACAGCTGGTAGCTGACGGCTTCCAGTCTCCGGGCCGAGGGCCCCGACCGCACCGGCCGGGGCCCTCGCCACCCCTCAGTCGTGTACCCGCTGCCACCAGGAAGCGAGGGCCGGCACATCCGGCGGCTCGGTTCCGGCAAGGCTGGGGGCTTCGGCGAACCGGGTGGCGAACCGGGCATCCGGCAGCGGTAGTTCGTGCCGGTTGCGCGGGCTCGCGTACCGGGGTGCCCGGCTCTGCCAGGTGATGGAGCCGGCCACGTAGTGGCCCAACGCCGCCAGGTGCCGTCGCAGTTCCGCATTCGCGCCGGACTCCGCCCGCGCCCGCAGCGTCATGAAGAGGACCATCACCCGGTCACGCAGGGCCACTGCGAGCGGCACGGCCTCGGCGGGCGAGCAGTCCTCTTGGTGGGCGAGGACATTGACCAGATTCACCTCCCTCGGCTGCAGGTGGTCGTCCTTGTCGTAGGAGAACAGGTCGTTGTCCGCGCTGACGACGAATCCCGCCGCATCCATCAGTACCGTCAGAGTGCGGGAACAGAGCACCTCTGGCGGCAGCCGGTCCCCGCGTGCGACGTCGGACCAGGTCAGCGAGAAGCGCGTCCCGTTCGCCAGCGGACCCATGGCGACGAAGTCGTTCAGCTCCGGCATGGTCCCGGCCTCGGCCCGGGCGGCCCGCCAGGCCGCTCCGAGCAGCCAGTCGCGCGTCCCCTCGACGAACCTGCGCAGCTCGTAGGGCGTGAGCATCGCATGGGTGCGGCGCACCAGGTCCAGCAGCGCACGGGTCATCGGCCCGTCGGGCAGGACCGAGGCGCCCGGGTCCTCGATGGTGCGCAGCAGACGTACGCCGTGTTCGACGACGGCACCCGTGCCCACCTCGTCGGAACCCGAATCCTGCCAGTCGTCGACGGCGTTGGCCCAGTAGTTCCACTGGGCGAACAGCAGGAGGGCGTCCACGTTCCCGTCGGGGACGATGCGGCAGGAGAAGTCGGCGCTGTGGGTGGCGAGACCCCATGCGCGCTCGACCGGATCGGGGTAGACGCCGAAGGCGTCCAGCCACTCGACCGCCCGTGCCTCCACCTGCTTCGCCTCGGGGTGGACGAGGTCGCGTTCCAGGGGGCAGTAGAAGGACGGCAGGCGCGTGCCGAGGAGCGAGGGGCGGGGTGCGGGTGCGGGTGCCGGTACCGGTGCCGGTGCCGGTGACGCCGTCATCGGCGGCTCCGGAGCCGGAAGCGCAGCAGCCGCGTCTGCACCGCGTGGTCCCGCCAGAGCCGGAAGAACCTGCTGTGCGCGAGCGTCGACTGTTCGAGCCGTTCGCCGGTCCATGCGCCGGGCTCGGCGCCCGCGCCCGCGCGGAGCCGGTCGAGTTCGGCGGTGTTCCACGCCATGGACTGCACCCAGAACTCCGCCACCGAATCCGTCACGTCCTCCTCGTGCACGAGTTCAAAACCGGCCGCCTCGGCAGCGGCGAGGTACTCCCCTCTCAGTCCCAATCGCGTTCTGTAGTAGCCGTCGATGAACTCGCGCCAGGTGGAGCGGCCCACGAAGTGTTCCTGGATCCCGAACCATCCGCCGGGCTCCAGCGCCTTGGCGACGACCTGGAAGAGTCGGGTCCGGTCGGTGTAGCCGCTGCTCTCGTTGGCGTAGACGGCGTCGTACGCGCAGCTCTCGTCCAGGTCGTGCACGTCCGCCAGTACGGGCTTCACCCGCTCCCCGACCCCTGCGTGCCGTGCGAAGTGCCGGACGAACGGGATGTGTTCCGCCGCGACGGTGAGACTGGTGACCGATGCTCCGTGCTCCTGCGCCCAGTACAGCGACGTCCCGCCCAGGCCGCAGCCGATGTCCAGCAGGCGCCGGGGAGACGTCTCGTACGCGCCCCACGACCGAGCCGCGTGCTCGACGATCCGCTCCTGAGCGTCGAACAGGCGCTGCTTCAGCACGTGCTGGGGGACGGTGCTGTCCGGCGGACCGTCCGGGTAGAGCCCCACGTGGAAGTGGACACGGGGGCCCGGACCGTACTTGTGCAGGATCTCTTGCGTCTTGTGGTTGTAGTAGAGACGTATGGGATCGTCCGCACCCGGGTCCCGGTCGCTGACCGAGGACGATAAGAGGGGGGTGAAGCGCATCGGATGTCCGCCCTTTCGTGGGGTAGGGCTGCCTCCGGGACACGCTGTCACCGCACTCACCGCGTCCCGTCCGGCACACTGTTGAAGCACGGATCATCGTGGCACTTCGGGTCCCCCACGTCAGCCCACTGGAGTAACAGGGGGCAGCGTCCGTCCCGCCGTGAGCGGGCGGACCGGCAACGGTCGTCGTCCGATCGGTCCGGGGGCGAACCGACGTTCGGACGACCGTGCCCCACCTACCGGACCGACCGGTCGGACGGTGCGGCCGACGTAGGCGGCGAACCGGTCGAGCGCGGGGGCGTCCGCGGGAGCCGCCCTCTACGGCGTCCAGGTGGCCGACAGCGTCCTGACCGGTGGCGGTGGTGGTGGCGAGGTCGCAGCCGTGCAGGACGGCCTCCAGCTCGGCCTGCCAGGGCGGGAACACCCCATTGCGGACAGAATCTGTCCGCAAGCGGAGATCGCGACCCCGGCCGCCAGAGCGCTATGACCCGATTACGTAGATATCCTGTGAAGTGTGATCGAGTCTGGACGGCCGCGGCTACGCAGGCGCCCCGGCCCGGGACGACTTGTGCGGCTGTCGCCGGTCATCCTGACCGTCGTCATCGCCAGCCTGGCGTACAACACTCCGCCGGAAATGGCCTTCAGCCGTCTCCTGCCCGCGGCGCCGGCCCTTGCCGCCGCCATGTGGCCGGTGCTGCCCACCGTCCTGCTCGGGACGGTCTGTCTCATCCTGATGATCGGCCTCAGCTTCGTCTTCCCGGATCTGGGGACGTGGTGGACGGCCGCGGGGATCATCGCGGTCACCGTGGCCGCCGCGTACGGGAGCCATGTCCGGCTCCAACGGGAGCGCACCCTCTTCCAGGTACGGCTCGTCGCCGACGCGGCGCAGCAGGTGGTGCTCAGCCCCCTGCCGCGCCGCTTCGGCGGCATCGAGATCGAGTCGCTGTACCTCGCGGCCGCGGCCGAGGCCCGCATCGGCGGGGACTTCTACGAGGTGGTCGACACGCCGTTCGGGGTCAGGCTGCTCATCGGCGACGTCCGGGGCAAGGGCCTGCCGGCGGTGGGGGCAGCCGCGGCGATCGTGAACGCCTTCCGGGAGGCTGCGTACGGCGAGATCGACATGGTCGACGTCGCACGCCGCATGGACGCCAGCAGCACCCGTTACAACGGCGCGTTCCCCCCCGAGGGGCCCCTGGAGCGCTTCGCCACCGCCCTCCTCGTCCAGATCCCCCACGGGGGTAGACGCATCGACATCCTCAACTGCGGACACCCTCCGCCCCTGCTCCTCAACCAGGGGAAGGTCCTCACGCTCGAGTCCACCACCCCCTCTCCCCTGCTCAGCCTCGCGGAGCTGATCGGCGACCACTACAGCGTCGACACGTTCGACTTCGCCCCCGACGACCTCCTGCTCCTCTATACCGACGGGATCGCCGAGGCCCGCGCCCGCGACGGCGAGTTCTTCCCGTTGGCGGCCTGGATGCGTCGGCAGCCCCCCACACCGCCCGACGAACTGCTCACGGCCCTTCACCGCGACCTCCTCCGCCACAGCAAGGGACGCCTCGACGACGACATCGCCGCCCTCGCCGTACGTCTGTGCGAGCCGTGAGCCCGTCGCGTACCGCCGGGGCGCCCCGGTTCAGCACCGAACCCGCCGTCGCCGGGAGCCGGCACCCGACCCTCGCCGCCCCGCCCGTTCTTGCCGACCGTGCTCCGTCGGCCACTCTTCGTGTGCGCCGCGGCAACGTGCGGCGCGGTCTGATCCGCGAATGCGCTGGTGGGGAACCAGCTGGCTACTCGGCGTGGCTCAGTCGTCCGGGCAGATGACGAAGAGGGGGAAGGCGAGTCGGCGGGGCTGGTCGCCCATCTCGTCGAGTGCGGCGCGGATCTCGTGCAGGTGGCCGGTCGTCATCTGCAGTGGGGGTTCGTGGGGCTGGTAGGTGGTGCGGACCGGGTACTCCACGCCCGGTTCGGTGGTCATCTCGATGTGGCAACCCATGACGTGGGTGACCGGTCTGCGTTCGCAGAACTCGATCAGGCGGTCGATGGTCCGGGAGAAGGCGTACCGGTCCTGGACGTAGAGGCGGCCCGGATAGACCGTGTCGCCGGTGAGCAGGAACCCGGTCCACGCGTCGTAGAACGTGACGGCTGCCTCGTGGTGCCCGGGGGTGGCCAGGCACTCGAGCGTGCGGCCTCCCAGATCGACCCTCGCCACGGCCGCGGGGTTCTCGTCGAATCCGAAGTACTTCCAGGCCGTGGCGAGTTCCGCTGCGACCACCGTGGTGTCGGGGCGGTCGGCGAACTGACCGTCGCCCGCGATGTGGTCGCCGTGGGCGTGTGTGTGCAGCACCAGCAGGTGGTACTCCGGGCGGGGGTGGCGGGCGAGCCAGTCGTCGACGAGCTGGTCCACCACCACGCGCAGGGGGAAGAACGCACGTGACGCAGTGGCCCCGGTATCGATCAGCACCGCCCGGTCGTTGCCGAACAGCAGGAACAGGAACGGCGCTTCGTAGTGGATCGCCATGTTCTGCCGCAGGATGACCGTGTGCTCGTCGTACGCGTGGACCTGGATGTCCGGGTCAGTGTTGTGCTTGGACGATGGTGAGCCGTGGATCCAGCGGACGTCCAACTCGCGGGGCCCGGAAGCCGGGCCGTCGAAATCGATAGGGGATGTGTCTGCAGCCATGACGCCTCCTGAGTGCGTCGTCTTAGCAGGCCGGGTACGGCGCACATCTCGTCCGGGGCGGGCACCTGTGAGCCTCCGCCGCGACGCTACCACGACGTTGATCCACGGCCCTGCTGCCCGGCGCCCGGTCCGGTGCCCTGCGGCGAACCGACGTGTCGAGAGCATCCCGTCGGTGTCAGTGGCTGGGCATGCCGAAGACTTGGCCGGCCGTCTCGAACCAGTGCTCCGTCGGCTTCGGCACCTCGCTGAGGTGGCCGAAGTATTCCGTTTCCGCCGTTCCCGTGAGCACCGCCAGGAGGAAGGCCGAGCACCCCATGTCGTGGTCCTCCCACAGGGGGCCGCGCCCCTCGTTGTAGAGCACGGTCCACTCATCGGGCTGCTGGCCGGGCCTCACCAGCCAGTACAGGAAGGCCCCCGTGCCTTCCTCGAACGCCCACGGCAGGACCAGGGCCCCCGCTTCCAGCAGGCCGGCGGGCTTCGCCTCGATCTCCCATAGGTTGGCCAAGATCTCGTCCCGTTCCGTCTTCTGCGCGTGCAGGTCGCAGTCGTTGTGGGCGGAGTGGGGGACGAGCAGCCAGACCGTGTCGTCGAAGAGGCCGTCGCCGTACGTCTCGACGAGCCGCTTGTAGTCGGTGGGCAGAGCCACACCCAGGGCGCGCTCGGCCTGCGCCCAGTCCACCGCGGGCGGCGGATCGGCGGGCGGCGGGCAGAGGCGGACGAGGGCATCGAGGGCGATCATGGAACCGACGCTACTGGAACCCCTAGCCGATGCCCGTGGGCGGGTCGCCAGGACGGGCAACGCCTTCGGCCGGGCGCCTTCTTGCCGGGGGCGGGCGGACCGGGATCATCCGGCAGGATCCGGAGGAGGCGGCTCAGCGGAGCCCGTCGCATACGACGTCACCGCTGTCCTCAACCTGCCGGAGGGACGGCGGAACCCGAGCTGGAGGAACAACGGCCGTGCACCCTGCCATCGCCCACCTCACCCGCGCGATCCCACCGACGGATGCCCCTCGGGCCCACGACTGGGCGCGCGTCGAAGAGGAGCTCGGAACGATCCTACCGAGCGACTACAAGCAGCTCGTCGACCTCTACGGCGGTGGCCTCTTCGACGACGCCATCTGGGTACTGGAGCCGGACTGCCCCAACAAGTACTACGACCTGGCGTCGGAGAACCACATCCGCGCCGCAGCCCAGCAGGGGCTCTGGACGGGCGGGGAGCCCAAGCCCTCCGAACTCGACGGGACGGGATCCCGCGCCATCGCCTGGGCCGTGACCGAGAACGGTGACTGTCTTCACTGGCTGGCCCGCCCCGACCAGGAACCCGACCGGTGGACCGTGGCGGTCAAGGAGGGACGCGGCCGGGAATGGGAATTCCACGCCCGGTCGTGTGCCGAGTTCTTGCGGTCCGTGCTCCTCACCGGCGACGCGGAGTCCGACGTGTTCTACGACTTCCCGACGGAAGGACCGCACGGGTTCGCTTCCAGCTCCAGTTTCGTCTGAGTTGATGCGTCCCACGTACGGCGGGCTCGGTCCACGGGGTGAGGCTCGCACGCCGCACCGGTCCGGGCCACTGGGATGCGTCCCGCCGGAAGCCCGCTTCGTTGGCTTCGGGGCGCGGCCTGGCTGCAACTGAGGCGCTGAAGCTCCTATTGGCTGTCAAGCAGTGGTGAGCCAGTCGCGGTAGGCGTTGGCGAGGTTGTCGTCGCGGCGGGTGCCGCGTTCGATGCATGAGATGACCGATGGCCAGACGCCGAAGTGGTGGGCGACGGCGGTGAGGGTGATGTTCTTGGCCTGGCGTGTGGGCCGCAGGTCCGCGACCTCGGGGACGGCGACCGTCGTGGTGAGGTAGCGGAACACTTCCCGGGCGATGGCCCGTTTGAGGAGGCGGATGATCTCCTTCTTGGTCCGGCCGGCCGCGGTCTGGCGGGCCACGTAGTCGCGGGTGCGCTGGTCGCTGGCCATGCGGACGAGGGCTATCCGGTAGAGGGCCGCGTTGGCGGCGCGATCGCCGCCTCGGGAGAGGCGGTGACGGTTGGTCTTCCCGCTGGAGGCAGGAACGGGGGCGACCCCGCACAGGGCCGCGAAGGAAGCTTCGGTGCGGAGACGGTCGGAGTTGCCGCCTGCGGTGATCAGGAGCTGGGCCGCGGTGTCGGGGCCGACGCCGTAGGCGCCCCGCAGGCCCGGATTGTGTTCGGTGACCACACTGTCGAGTGTTGCTGTGAGCTCGTCGTGTTCAGCGGTCAGGGCCTGGACGCGTCGGGCGAGGCTCTTCAAAGCGCTCAGCACGGCGGTGTGGACGGCGTCTGTCGTTGCCGTGAGCCGCAGTCGTGCCAGGGCATCCATGAGCGGCTTTCCCCGCAGGGCCCGATAGCGGGCGCGGATGGTTTCGGGGGCGCTGACGAGGATGTGCCCGATCTGGTTCATGGCGGCGGTGCGGGCTTTGACCGTGGACCGGGCGGCGTTGTGGAGGGCGCGTATGCCAGTGACGGTCTCGTCCTTGGGCGCGCTGGAGGCGCGTCCGGAGAGTGCGGCGCGGGCGGCGGCGTAGGCGTCGATGGGGTCGGACTTGCCGCTGCGGCGGCGTTCGGCGCGGTCGGGGCGGTTGACTTCGAGCACGCTCAGGCCATCGGCGACGGCGGCGCGGGTGAACCCGGTTCCGTAGGACGCGGTGCCTTCCACGCCGATCGCGATCACGTCCCCGTGGGCGCAGAGGAAGGCCAGGGCTGCCGTGTATCCGGCGGTGGTGGTGGGGAACTCTGCGTCGGCGAGGTGGCCGCCGTTGTCGGTGATGACCGCGACGTGGATGGTGTCGGCGTGCGAGTCCACACCGCCGAACACCCACTGGCCGCTCGTGCCCGCTGTGTCCGCTGCTGTCATGCTGGAGGTGCCTTCCTAGCCGGAGGTGACACCGGCCAGGTGGGACAGACAGGACATTGAGGGGGCTTCTGACCAAGCTCCTATCAGGTCATGTTCCACCTGGCCGGAGCCATGAAGAACGGGCCCGGCAGCCGGACGGTACAGCGGGAAGACAGCCCAGCAGGGCGTCAGTCAGTGGCAGAGCCACGACCACCGGAACCCGCTACGAGTATCAATGTCAGTGGGGGCCGATACCTTCATCCGCATGACGACGCGTTCCACGCCGCTCGCGGTGCTGTCGACCGACCCGACGGGCGAAACGTCGGGCCTCGGCCTGCCCCCGGGCTCGCTGGTGACCGGGACCCGCGACGGCCCTTGGCACGAGCCGCTGCTCTGGGTGGCCGACGGGACCGCGGTGCCCGGCACGTGGGCACGGTACCGGTCGTCCCGGTCCCGGTCGGTCCGGGATGCCGAGGGACTGCAACCCGTCCTCCTTCAGGACGCATCGGGCAGCGAGGAGTGGTGGGGCGGTGAGCTGGATCCCGGCATGATGTCGGACCCCGGCGATCACCGTGCCGAGGATGTTCTCCGGGCCCTTTGGGAGTCGGCGGTATCGGAAACCGAGGAGAACGAAGACGAAGGGGACGCCGGCGAGACCATCGCCCCGTTCACCGGTCGCTGGCCCGGACTTGCGTCGGTGGGAGGGACGCCGGCAGATCCGGAGGCGACCGCCGGGGACGTTGCCGATGCCTTGATCGGGACCTGGCTCGAAAGCCCTCGGCTCGCATTGGTCCCGGTGGGCCGGCCTGCGGACGTCCCCGCGGCGATCGGCTGGTCGGGTCCGGCCAACTACGTGGACGACGTGGCGCGGCTGTGTGCCGTTCTTCGTTCCTGGGAGGACCGCTTCGGAGCCCGGGTGGTCGCCCTGTCGTACGCGCGGCTGGACCTGTCCGTGGCAGCTCCACCGCAGTCACTGGACGAGGCTCTCGCGATCGCCGCGGAACACTTCGCGTTCTGCCCGGACAACGTCTGGCAGGGGTACGAGAACATCCGGCCCTACGCGGAGCAAGCACTGCTGGGCAACGCTCACTGGACGTTCTGGTGGGACTGAAGCCGCCTACGGAAGGTCCTCGCAGCGGGTGAAGGCCGCCCGGCGCGGGCGGGTCCTGCCGTCAGGGCCAGGGCACCGGCTGGACGGCGGTCTCCTTGAGGACCTTCAGGAAGGCTTCGACCGGGGCCGGGAGCGGTGGTGCGCCGTAGACGACGGCGTCGACGAAGCGGTGGTCGTCCGGTAGGCGGTCGATCCGCACGCCTGGGTGGAGATGGGCGCGCAGGGCGAGGCCGGGCAGCGTACTGACGCCGAGGCCGGCGGCCACGAGTGCCTGGGCTGCGACGTAGTCGTCGGTCTCGAAGGCGATCGTAGGAGTGAAGCCGCGTTTCCCGCACGCTGTCAGCAGGTGCGTACGGCACCGCTCGCAGCCGGCGATCCACCGTTGTCCGCGGTAGGTGTCGAGGTCGGTACGGGGACCGGGCCAGGACGCGCCGGCCCGGCTGACGACGTAGACCGGCTCGTGCAGGATCGGTGTCACGGTGTGGCCCTCGCGGCCTCCGGGCGGACCGTCACCGTGGTGGAAGGTGAAGGCGACGTTGGCCTCTCCGCGCCGTAGGGCCGCCAGCGCTTCGGGAGGCTCCGCTTCCGTCAGTGCCAGTTCGATGTCCGGGTACGCGACGCCGAAGGCGGCGGCCACCGTGGGTACGAGCGTGGCGAGCGCCGAGGGGAACGCGGCGAGGCGGACCCGTCCGGCGCTGAGACCGGCGTGGGCGGCGAGTTCGGTCCGGGCCGAATCGATCCGGCCGAGGATCTCCTCCGCGCGATCGGCGAGCAGTCGGCCGGCCTCGGTCAGCCGGATGCCGCGGCCCGCCCGCTGGACGAGCGGCACACCGGCTTCGGCTTCGAGCTTGGCGAGGTGGTGGCTGACCGACGGCTGCGCGTAGTGCAGCGCAGCGGCCGCAGCCGTCACCGAACCCTCGCGTGCGATGGCGGCGAACACCCGGAGTCGGTTCTCGTCGAACATTCATCGATGATATCGATGAGTTCATCGGAAACTGACATTTGTCCTATGGGTTGTCCCCTGCGCAGCATGAGGGCATGCCCGATCCCACGATCTCCGACGTCCTTCGCGCGCGCCGTCTGCAGAGCGCGCACCTGTCCCCGACCCCTCTGCTCTCGTATCCCGCCCTCGACTCCACCGTCGGCGCCGGGATCCGCGTTCTGGTCAAACACGAGAACCTGCAGCCGACCGGCGCCCTCAAGGTCCGAGGGGGCGTCACCCTGCTGGCCGGGATGGACCCCGCCGAGCGCGCACGGGGCGTCCTCTCGTACTCCACCGGCAACCACGCCCAGTCCCTCGCCCATGCCGCGGCGCTCTTCCACGTTCCCTGCACCATCGTCATGCCGAAGGACCCGAACCCTCTGAAGGCCGCGGCGGTACGGCGCCTCGGCGCCGAACTGGTCGAACACGGAGCGGACTTCGAAGAGGCCCGCCGCCACGCCGAGCAGCTCGCGCCCCTGCGTGGGATGCGCTTGGTCAGCGCGGCGAACGAGCCGGACCTGATCGCGGGGGTGGCCACCGCGTTCCTGGAGGTCTTCGAGCAGGAACCGGACCTCGACACGATCATCGTGCCGGTCGGTGGCGGCAGTGGCGCCGCCGCCGCTTGCCTGGTGGCGGCGGCGATCAGCCCGCGCTGCCGCGTCATCGCGGTGCAGTCCCGCCGCTCGCCGGCCGCGCACGACTCCTGGCGCTCGGGCCGCTGTGTCGAGCGTCCGAACACCACGACGGCGGAGGGCCTGGCCACCGGGTCGGGCTTCGAGCTGACGCAGCGTCTGTTCCGGCAGCACCTCGCGGACTTCCAGCTGGTCGGCGATGACGACATCCGGTGGGCCCAGTGGCTGCTCATGCGTGATGCCCGAACGGTGGCCGAGGCGGCTGCCGCCGCACCGCTGGCGGCGCTCCTCGCCGCACGCGACGGCCTCGCCGGACAGCGTGTGGCGATCATGTGCACGGGCGGAAACGCCGGCGAAGCCGAGCTGCGGGCCGCTCTCTCCGCCGCACCCTCGGGCCGGTGAAGCCGTTCGGGAGCTCCCGCCGCGAGCCGAGGTAGGAACTCCCCCGATGCGCTGGAGCGGATCCGGGCGGCCGGGGCCGTGATCGATACTGATCTTCATGCACGTCAACGTCACGGCCACCACCCTGGAACGCGTCGCCGGCCACCGGATCCGCTTCGACGCCCGGTTCGAGCAGTACTTCGACAGCCTCGGCGAGCGTTTCGACGTCCCGGTGCCCAGCCGGTACGTCCCCCGCTGCCTGGAGCTCCTGCGGGAGCTCTCGATGCGCGGCGGCAAGCGGCTGCGGGTCGTCCTGCTGTACGAGGCGGCCCGGCTGGTCTCCCCCGACGAGGTACCGGGGCTCGCCGAGGCCGCGCTGAGCATCGAACTGCTCCAGACGCACGGGCTCGTCCACGACGACATCATCGACGACGCGCCCTTGCGGCGCGGCCGGCCCTCGACGTACTACGCGTACCGCCGGGAGTTCCCCGGCCAGGACGCCACCGCCCTCGGGCTCGCGATACTCGCCGGGGACCTCGCCGCGTTCCTGTCCACCCAGGTGCTGCTGGAGGCAGAGGTTCCCGCCGCGCTCCGCCAGGCCCTCCTCGGCGTGCACGCGCGCACCGCGGCCGAGACCGTGGCCGGGCAGATCGCCGACCTGGAGCGGGACTCCCACGCCCTGCCCGACGAGGAATTCCTGCACACCGTCACCGACTTCAAGAGCGCGCGGTACTCGATCCTGGCGCCGCTGACGATGGGCCTGCTGGCCGCGGGCGGGAATCCGGCGCCGCACCGCGCCCGACTGCACCGCTATTCCCGGCTGGTGGGCGTCTCCGAGCAGATGCGCGACGACTTCCTCGACTTCTTCGGCCCGTCCGGCGACGACCCGGCGGCCGAAGCGAAGTCCACCGGGGCCGACATCCGCTCGGGCCGCCGCACCTACGCCGTCCGTGCCCTACTGGCCGCCGCGACCGGGGCCGACGCGGCCCTCGTCGAAGCCGCGCTCGGCGATCCCGGCTGCCCGGACGAAACCCTGGGCCGGATCAGGGAGATCGCCCGCGCCGCGGGCGTGGACCGGCACCTCAAGGCGGAGATCCGACGGCACGCGGAGGCCGCTGCCGCCGAGGCCGCGTCCTGGGAGCCGTACTGGCGCGCGGAGGCTGTGGAGTTCTTCCGGGGCCTGCCGATGTGGAACGTGGACCGGATGTCCTGAGGGACGACGGGGGCCGACGCGGACCGACGCGGACCGTCACACGGCGTCGGCCCTCGCGTCGAAGCCCTTGCCGAGCAGCCGGACGGCCAGTGTCACCTCCCAGGCGAACACCGGAAGCGCCGCGAGCGACCCCGCCACCGATACCTGCTCGTAGACCCCGAAGAGCACGGCGGTCGCCGACGCGCAGATCATCGCCCCGCCGACCAGCCCCAGGACGGCGATCGGCCGGGGTACGAGCCGCGAGGCGTACATCAGGCCGGCCAGCACCAGGGTGTTGGCCCCGAGGACGAAGTTCGGCCCGAACAGGAACGTCCAGTCGTGGAACGCCACCAGGGCCTGGCCGGCCGTGACCAGGGAAGCCCCGTCCGTGCTCACCGCACCCTCCGCCTGCCTCCTCAGCGTCACCACCGACAGCACGCTGATGATGCCGACGACGATCACGGCCGCCTCCAGCAGGCGCCCGCAGACGTAGCCGAGGGCGGCTCCTTCGTTCCGCCTCCGCAGGACCGGGTACAGCGCGGCCCCCGTGCCCGTGACCGCCAGCGCGAGCACGAACTCGCACAGCGCCCCCAGGAACACCCGGGAATCGGCGCCCGGCCCCAAAACGTAGCCGGTGTCGTGCAGGACGGGGCGGTAGAGCGCGAGGCCGCCGATCGCGGCGACCTCGGTGACGAGGAACAGCACACCCGCGACGATCGCGGTTCTCCTGGTTGAGCCCATGCGGAACAGCCCCTCCCTCATGGGTGTACGGCGTACACCCGACGGTTGGCGCTCACCCTAGGTGTACGCCGTACACTCGTCAAGGCGGTTCGGACGCCGCCCGCACCACCCCGGGAACGGATCGAGGGAGAAGCCCACATGCCCGAGCAGCCGCAGGAACCGCGCCGGACCCCCCTGAGCCGGGACCGGGTGCTGCGCGCCGCCGTCGCCTTCGCCGACGGCGCCGGGATCGAGGCGCTGAGCATGCGCAGGCTGGCCCAGGAGCTGGGCGTCGTACCGATGGCGCTCTACAAGCACGTGGCCAACAAGGAAGAGCTCTTGGACGGCATGGTGGAAGTCGTCGTCTCGGGCATCACGCCCCAAGTCCCCGGATCCGACTGGAAGAGCGCGGTCCGCGGGCGGATCCTCGGGGCGCGCGGCGCCCTCCTCGCGCACACCTGGGCGGCTCAGGTGATCCGGTCGCGCACCAGCCCGACGCCGGCGGTGCTCGCGTACCTCGACTCGGTGATCGGAACGTTCCGTGCCGGCGGCTTCTCGACCGACCTCACCCACCACGCGATGCACGCCCTCGGCAGCCGGGTGCTGGGCTTCACCGAGGAGCTGTTCGACGACCCGGCGGGCACCGCACCGCAGGACGAACGGGCGCAGGCGGCCGCGTACGAGGCGATGGCCCGGCGGTACCCCCACGTCACCGAACTGGCCCGGGCGGTGGCGCACGACCGGCGGTCGGTCGTCGGCCAGGGGTGCGACGACCAGTTCGAGTTCGAGTTCGCGCTGGACCTCCTCCTGGACGGATTCGACCGGCTCCACGGGCGGGGCTGGACGTCCGCACCCTGAGCCGGCCGACGGCCGCCGACACGGCCGGGCCCGGGCCAGGGCCGGGTCAGTTCCTCCGCACCTCCTGGCGGGCGTTCGACATGGCCGACATCCAGGCGAACGCCGCCTCGCACTGCTCCGGCGTCAGTCCCGCCTCCAGTTCGGCCTCGCGCCGCTGGACGGCCGGGAGCGCGTCCTCGTAGCGCGCGTTTCCGAGCTCCGTGAGGCTCAACTGGTGCGTCCTGCGATCGGTGGCGTGAGGGGCTCGGACGATCAGGCCGTCACGTTCCAGCGCCGCGAGCATCTCGTTGGCGGCTTGGCGGGAGCTGCCGACCAAACGGGCCAGCTGGGCCACCGAAATGCCCGGGGACTGGCCCACGATCATCAGGGTCGCGAACTGCGGCACGGTGAGCCCGAACTCCTCCAGCTCCGCCCCGATCGCCGCCCGCATGCTGAGCCAGGCGTGGCGCACCACGAAGCTCAGCACCCGACGGTGACTCTGCTCGCCCATCGGACGACCTCCGGATTCATGATTGACAGGTACTTTACGAGTTTGCCACGATGAGGGAACCGTCAAGTACTTGACGATTCTTGGGCGGCGCGCCACCGTCACGTGCTCCGTGATGCGCGCGCCCGAAACCCAACTCATCCCGATTCGGAGGCAGTCACGCATGTCCTCACCCACGTCATCGGCGCCGTCCACCCCACCACCGGGCCGTCAGCGGCTCATCCTCGGCGTCCTCGTCTTCGCCCAGCTCCTCATCTGGCTCGACGGCACCATCCTGACCACCGCGTTCGAGACGCTCTCCGACCCCGTCCGGGGGTTAGGCGCCACCCCCGGCGAGCTCCAATGGGCCACCGGCGCCTACACGCTGGCCTTCGCCTGCCTGATGTTCACCGGAGGTGCGCTCGGTGACCGGTTCGGCCACCGCAACCTGCTGCTGACGGGCATGGCGCTCTTCGGCGCCGCCTCCGCCCTCGCCGCCTACGCCACCGCGCCCGGCCAACTCATCGCCGCCCGCGCCGTGATGGGCGCCGGCGCCGCGCTGCTCGTTCCGGCCACCATGGCGGTGGTCAGCTGGACGTTCGAGCCCGCGCAGCGCCCGGCCGCCTTCGGCACCCTGTCGTCCTTCGCCGGCGTCGGCCTCGCAGCGGGGCCGATCCTCGCCGGGATGCTGCTCGCGAGGTTCTGGTGGGGGTCGGTGTTCCTCGTCAACGTGCCCGTCGTCGTCCTCGGCCTCGGCTTCATCGCCCGGTACGTGCCCAACTCCCGCAGCCCGCAGGTCCGCCGCCTCGACCCGGCCGGGCTGCTGCTGTCGACCGGCGGCCTGGGCATCCTCGCGTACGGTCTGATCCGCGCCGGCCAGGACGCCTCCTTCGCCCAGCCGCGGGTCTGGGGGTCCGCCCTCGTCGGCATCGCGCTGATCGCCGCGTTCGTCGTCGTCGAGCTGCGGATCGCCCACCCCAGCTTCGACCCCCGGCTGCTGGCGCAGCGCCGCTTCGCCGCCGGGAACCTCACCCTGATGACCGTCTTCCTGGCCATGACGGCCGGCTCCTTCTACCTCGCCTTCTACCTGCAAGGCGTCCGCCAGTACTCGGCATTGGACGCCTCGCTCCTCGCGCTCCCTGGAGCCCTCGGGGTGATCGTCGGCTCTCCGATCGCCGTCCGGCTGGCCCGGCGGACCTCCGTCCGGCTCGTCTCGTCGGTCGCGCTTTCCGTCGCGGCCGCGGCGATGGGCTCCTTCGCCCTGTTCGGGGCGACCACACCCATCGTCTGGTACGCGGCGGTCGTGCTGGTCCAGGGCACCGCGATCGGCATGGTGATCGCTCCCGTGACGGGCGCGGTACTGGGTTCCCTGCCGCTGGAGCGGTCCGGCGCGGGCAGCGCGGTCAACAGCACCCTGCGCCAGACGGGCAGCGTGCTGGGCATCGCGGCCGGCGGCACGATCACCTCGATCGTCTACCGGCGTTCGATCGACGGCTCGCTGACCGGCCTCCCCGATCCGGTGCGGGAACCTGCGCGGGTCTCGGCCGAGCTCGCCCGGCACGTGGCGGCGGCCACGCACGACACCCGGCTCGCCGCGGCCGCCGACACCGCCTTCCTGCACGCCATGCACGTCGGGGCGCTCTGGACGGCCGGGTTCGCGCTGATCGGCGCGGTCGTCCTGGCCGTCGGCTTCCGGCCGGACCGGCCCACGGGGCGAGGGCGAGGGCGAGAGCGGGCGCGGGCGCGGGCGCAGGGAAGGGCCCGGGAGGTGGAGCGGGCGGCGCGCGCGGGGAGTTCCACGCCCTCGTGACGCGCGGCCGCCCGGTCGGCTGCGGTCGACCGTTGCGGCACCGGGCGCGGCATTCGGGTGGCGGACCGCCGTGTCGGGCCGCCCGACCCGGACCGGTTCGCCATCCTGGGCCGGGCACGGCATCGCGACCGCCGCTGCCCTCCCCCACGGCGAGAAGGAGTACGGCATGCCGACGGACGCGGTCGGGCGTTTCCTCGCGGCTCTGGGACCGCAGCAGCAGGAGGCCGTCACCAGCAGAACGCCGCAGGAGCAGGAGCGGCTCGCGGCCGCCTGGGAGCGGGAGCTGGCCTCGGACGACGAGCTCGACACGCTCGACGAACTGTCACCGCCCGCGGCGGAGGCCGAAGCGGCCCGTCGCGTCATGGACCGCGAAGGGTGACCCGACCCCGCGGGCCGGTCCGGTCCGGCGCCTGTCCACCTGCCGCCACGCGCGGGCGCCGGACCGGACGTTTCACTGGCCGGGGGTGTCGAGCGGCCGCAGGAAGCGGCGCTCGTACCGCTTGATGCAGCGGGTTTCGCGCGCCAGGTCGAAGGCGGCCTGGCATTCGGGGTCGGACATGCTGTCTTTGCGGTACTGCTCGTAGGCGGCGAAACCGGGGAAGGAGAAGAGGGCGTAGGCGATGTCGCTGTCGCCCTCGCTGGGCAGGAAGTAGCCGTGGTGGGTGCCTCCGAACCGGTTGACCAGCCGGACCCAACGGCGCCCGTACTCCTCGAATTCCGCGAGCTTGTCGACGTCGATCTCGTACTTCAGATGAATGGTGATCACCGCCCCATCATGCCGGGACCCCGCGACTTCCCCCGGTACGGAAGAAATCGCCGCCTTCGGGGAGGGGAACGCGCCACATCCTCGTACGCTGCGGGAGTGGGAGACCTCGAGCGGAAGGGGGACCGCATGTCCATGCGGAAGGGTGCCAACGTACCGGTGCCGAGCGCCACGGTCCGGGTGGAGTTGGGGTGGCGAGCGGGTCCCGGAGCGCCCGATGTGGACGTGTCGGCCCTGCTGCTCACGGCAGCGGGCAAGGTGCGGTCGGACGACGACTTCGTGTTCTACAACCAACCCGTGCACCCCAGTGGTGCCGTGCGCCACGAGGGACGGCGCCAGGACGGCACGGGCGTGCTCGAAACGATCGGGGTGACGCTGTCCGGGGTGGAGGAGGAGATCGGGACCGTGGTGGTCGCGGCTTCCACCGACGGCACGTTCGGTCAGGTCTCCGGCCTCTTCGTACGCGTGCTGGACGCGCGGAGCGGCGCCGAGACGGCCCGGTTCGACGCCACGGATGCCACGACGGAGACCGCGTTCGTGCTCGGTGAGCTGTACCGGCGGGCCGGCGCGTGGAAGTTCCGGGCGGTGGGCCAGGGGTACGCGTCCGGGCTGGCCGGGCTCGCCACCGATTTCGGGATCACGGTCGACGATCCCGCCCCGGTGCCGGGGCCGGTGCCGGTACAGGTGCAGCGGGCGGTGGATCCCCCGCCCGCGCCCGCCCGTCCGGTACAGCTGTCGAAGATCACCCTGACGAAGGCGGCCCCCGCGGTGTCGCTGACCAAGCAGGGGGCCACCTCAGGGGGCATGCGGGTCAACCTCACGTGGAGCGCCGCCGTGCCGCCGCGCGGCTGGATGCGAAAGGGGCAGGACGCCGTCCGGCTGGAGGACGTCGATCTCGACCTCTCCTGCCTGTGGGAGCTGCGGAACGGAACCAAGGGGATCGTCCACCCCATCGACAACCAGTTCGGCTCGTTCCACCAGCCGCCGTACGTCCAGCTGGACCACGACGACCGGACCGGTGCGAGCGAGGCCGGCGAGAACCTCATGATCAACCTTGATCACTCGGCTGAGATCGAGCGCCTCCTGGTGTTCGTGGTCATCTACGCCGGGGCCACCAGCTTCGCGGGGCTCCAAGGGGTCGCCACGCTCCATCCGCCGGTCGGTCCGCCGATCGAGGTGCGCCTGGACGAATGCACCGTCCCGTCGCCGGTGGCGGCGATCGCACTGATCGAGAACGTGGGCGGGGAGCTGATCGTCCGGCGGGAGGCGAAGTACCTCCTACTGGCCCCCGGAGTCTTCAAGCAGCAGGCGGCGGACATCGAGTACGGCTGGGGCATGAGCTGGCAGTCGGCGAGCAAGGACTGACCCGCCGGACCGGCCTCCTGTGCGGGGGATCGCCTTCACGTTCGCACCCGTTCCGTACGGGCGCCCGCACGGGCTCGTCCACACGTGTCAAAAGAACTTCGGACGGGATGTCGAGAAGACGTGGCCGGCTCCGTCCCAGGGGTGAACGCGACCACAATGGGTCGCACCAGCACCGAGGAGAACCACCATGGCCAAGTACCTCCTGCTCAAGCACTACCGCGGAGCTCCGGCGGCGGTCAACGACGTGCCCATGGACCGGTGGACGCCCGAGGAGATCTCGGCGCACATCCAGTACATGAACGACTTCGCGGCCCGGCTCGAAGGGACCGGCGAGTTCGTCGACGGTCAGGCGCTCGCCCCCGAGGGGACCTTCGTCCGGTACGACGGGGAGGGCCGTCCGCCGGTCACCGACGGCCCGTTCCCGGAGACCAAGGACCTGATCGCCGGCTGGATGGTGATCGACGTCGATAGCTACGAGCGCGCCGTCGAACTGGCCGGAGAGCTGTCGGCGGCCCCCGGGGCGGGCGGGAAGCCGATCCACGAGTGGCTCGAACTGCGTCCGTTCCTGGGCGCGCATCCCACCATCACGGAATGACCCCACCGATGGACGAGGCCCTGCTCAGGAGCCTCACGCCGAGCGTGCTCGGGATCCTCGTCCGCCGCGGAGCCGACTTCGCGGCGGCCGAGGACGCCGTCCAGGAAGCGCTGGTCGAGGCGGTCCGGACCTGGCCCGCCGACCCTCCGCGGGACCCGAAGGGCTGGCTGGTCACCGTGGCCTGGCGCCGGTTCCTCGACGCGACCCGGGCGGACACCGCACGCCGCAGGCGTGAGGACCTCGTGGACGAGGAGCCGCCGCCCGGGCCGGCGCCCGCTGTGGACGACACCCTCCAGTTGTACTTCCTGTGCGCCCACCCGTCGCTGACGCCGTCGTCCGCCGTGGCGCTCACGCTGCGCGCCGTCGGCGGGCTCACCACCCGCCAGATCGCCCAGGCCTACCTGGTGCCCGAGGCGACCATGGCGCAGCGCATCAGCAGGGCCAAGCGCACCGTCTCCGGCGCACGGTTCGAGCGTCCCGGTGACGTCGCCACCGTGCTGCGCGTCCTCTACCTGGTCTTCAACGAGGGCTACTCCGGCGACGTCGACCTCGCTGCCGAGGCCATCCGGCTCACCCGGCAGCTCGCGGCCCGGGTCGACCACCCCGAGGTGGCCGGGCTGCTCGCGCTCATGCTGATCCACCACGCCCGGCGCGCCACCCGGACCGCGCCCGACGGCAGTCTGGTGCCGCTCGCCGAGCAGGACTGCGGCCGGTGGGACACCGGGGCGATCGCCGAGGGCGTGCGGATCCTGCAGGGGGCCCTCGCCCGCGACCGGCTGGGCGAGTTCCAGGCCCAGGCGGCCATCGCGGCGCTCCACGCCGACGCGCCCACCGCCGAGCAGACCGACTGGGTGCAGATCGTGGAGTGGTACGACGAGCTCGTGCTCCTGACCGACAGCCCGGTCGTGCGGCTCAACCGCGCTGTGGCCGTCGGTGAGGCCGACGGGCCGCGCGCCGGACTGGCGGCGCTCGCGGCGCTGGACGACGGGCTGCCGCGCCACAGCGCGGTGGCGGCGTACCTCCACGAGCGTGACGGCGACGTGGTCGCGGCGGCGCGGCTGTACGCCGAGGCGGCCCGCAAGGCGCCCAACCTCGCCGAGCGCGATCACCTGACGCGCCAGGCCGCCCGGCTGAACAGCGCTCACCGGTCCCGCTGACCGGTGCCGCCCGCCCGCACCGTATGGAGTGCGTCAAAGGGCGGCGGAATTCCGGTACCGGGCCGAGGGGCACGGGAAAGGTGCAGGTGGACGGGATCCCGCTCCCCCCGTGGCCCCGACCGGCCCGGGGAGTCCTGGACCGGGTCCGGCCCGCATCGATATCATCATCGTCTCGGGACGGGAGGTTTCCCATGTCCGGGTACCGGCTCCGCCAGCTCCTCACCCTGATCGCGGCCGTCGCGGCCCCCTTCCTCACGGCGCTCGCGCTCGTGCCCTTCCGTACGGACCTCTCCCCGGCGAACGCCGCCCTGATACTCGTCGTCGCGGTGGTCGCGGTCGCGGCCGTCGGCACGCGGGCGGCCGGGGTACTGGCCGCCCTGTCGGCGGCCGTCGGGTTCGACCTCCTCCTGACCCGGCCGTACGGACACTTCGCGATCACCGACGGGGAGGACGTCCGGACGGCGGCCCTCCTCCTGATCGTCGGCCTGATCGTCTCGCAGCTCGCGGTGCGCGTGCGCCGGCTCGAAGGCGCGGTGATCGCCGACGAATCCCACCTGTCCCGGCTGGAGGCGACCAGCCGCCTCGCCGAGGACGGCGCCCCTCCCGAAGCCGTGGTCGAACACGTGCGCAGGGACCTCATCGACCTGCTGGAGCTGCGTGACTGCCGCTTCGTGTACGGGTCGCTCATCGGACGCCTACCGCGACTGGAGCACGACGGCGGGCTGTGGCTCGGCCTCGAGCCGGGCGACGCCGAAGCCACCTACTGGCCGGAGCGGTGGCCGGACGGTGAGACGGAACTGCGCGCCGTGGGCGGCGGGCACTACTACGGGCGCTTCCTCCTCGACCCGTTCCCCGGCCACCCCCTGCCGTCCCGGCAGGCCCGCCTGGTGGCGGTCGCCCTCGCCGCCCAGGCCGGCGCGGCCCTGGACACGTCCGGCCTGGCCCACCCCGGCTGAACGCCCGGCCGCCGCTCAGCGTCAGGACGGCATCACGAGCTCCGCTGCGCCCTACCGGGCCGCCAACACCGCCGGGAACGCACCGCTGACGACCTGCCCGGCCGGAGCCGGGCTCACCACGTCCCGCCGTCGACCAGGGCGGCCAGCCGGTCGGGCGCCTCCTCCACCACGAGGTGTCCGGCCCCCGGCAGTACCCGCAGTTCGACGCCCAGCGTGCGGGTCACTGCCGGGCCGAGCCGCTTCGGCGGGAGGAACACGTCGTGCTCCCCGGTGAAGACCGTGCGGGGCACCGGCCTCGCCGGCAGGTCCGCCATGCCGGGCGCCCCACTGGAGCGGGAGTACCGGGCCACCAGCGTCATCCACTCCACCAGCCGTTCCCGGGGCTCGTGGTCGGGGGCGAGCATGGCCCGCAGCAGCCTGGCGCTGCTCCTGGGAGCGGGCTGCAGGAACCATGCGGCGGAGGCGGCCAGCAGGGCGGGGGGGAAGGCGCAGCCCGGTGAGGCCGCCGGGAGAGACGAGAACGAGGCGTTCGATGTGCCTGGACGCGCTCGACAGGGCGATGGCGGCGCCGAAGGAGTGGCCCATCACCACCACGGAGCCGGGCGAGGTCTTGTCGATCACCTCGTCCAGCCATGCGCCGTACCAGGACAAGCGGCCCCGGCTGAGGTTCCGGTCACCGGAGCTGAGTCCGGGCTGTCCTGGTACGTCCAACAGCGACACCCGGTGGCCGGCGGCGACGAGAGCGGTGGCCAGGGGCAGCGAGGCGGCCGCATTGAAGTTGGTCCCCGGGACGAACACGACCGTGGTGCCGCCGGCACCGGCGGACACGACGTGGGTCTGCGCTCCGCCCGCGCCCACCACGGTCCGTTCGTGCGGCACGTCCCACCCGTCGAGTTGTTCGTGGCACCAGCGCCGGATGAGTTCTCGGCCCGCCGCGCTGCGGTAGATCGTGTTCGACGCCATCAGAACGGCCTCCGATCGGCCGGTTCGGACGGGGCGAGCGCGGTGTGGAGGAGCCAGCCCACCGCCGCGCCGACCACGTACCAGAACAGGTCCGGTGCGTTGAAGGTGGAGCCGAGGACCAGGCGGGCCACGGTGCTGTGCCGGGAGAGCTCCGCGGGTACGGCGGTCAGCTGGAGGAACTCGACGGCCCAACTGGCGGCCAGCGCCGTCCCCGCCGCCCGCAGGGGCGTCAGCCGGGGCGCGATCAGCACGACGAGGGTCAGCAGCAGGACGGTGTAGAGGGCGTCTCCCCCGTACTTCGCCGTGCTCCCCGTCGCGACGGCCCGCAGCCCCAACCCGGCGCCCACGGTCAGTACCGCGGCCCCGGCCGCCACCAGCCGGGCCCGTCGGAGGGCGGGGGCGGCGGCGCCGTCACGGCATCGGGGTATGGGAGTCACGGGGCCATACTGCCGGAGCCCTCCGAACCGACGCGTGCCCGCCCGGGCAACGCGCTCAGACGACCGAGCGGGTCGGGTAGTCCGTGTAGCCCCGTGCGTCGCCCCCGAAGAAGGTGGCGGGGTCAGGGGTGTTGTACGGGCCTTCGGTGCGCAGGCGGTCCGGCAGGTCCGGGTTGGCCAGGAAGAGGGCGCCGAAGGCGAGGAGGTCGGCGACGCCGTCCTCGATCAGCGAGAGGGCGCGGTGGTCGGTGGGGCCCTCGGTCGCCGGGTTCAGCACGAACGGTCCGGCGAACTGCTTGCGCAGGGCGAGGGTGGCTTCCCGTGCCTCGGGGGCGTGTTCCAGGACGTGGAGGTAGGCCAGGCCGAGTCCGTCGATCTCCTTGACCAGGGCCTCGTAGACGGGCTGCGGGTCGGGCTCGGAGATGTCGTTGTACGTGTTGCCGGGCGAGACGCGCAGGGCCGTGCGCTCGGCGCCGATCGCGGCGGCCACCGCCTTGACCACCTCCACGGCGAAGCGGATCCGGTTCTCCACCGGCCCGCCCCACTCGTCGGTGCGCAGGTTCGAGCCGGGGGCCAGGAACTGGTGGATCAGGTATCCGTTGGCCCCGTGCAGCTCCACGCCGTCGAAGCCGGCCTCGACCGCGTTGCGGGCGGCCTGCGCGTAGTCGGCGATGGTCTGCCGCACCTCGGCCCCGGTCAGCTCGTGCGGGGTGACGAAGTCCTTCATGCCGTCGCCGGTGAAGAGCTGCCCCTGGGCAGCCACCGCCGACGGGGCCACGGGGACGAGAGCGTCGGGCAGCAGCGTCGGGTGGCCGATGCGGCCGGAGTGCATCAGCTGGGCGAAGATCCGGCCGCCCGCCGCGTGGACGGAGTCGGTGACCTCGCGCCAGGCCGCGACCTGCTCCGCATCGTGCAGGCCGGGGGTGAAGGGGTAGCCCTGTCCGACGACGGAGGGCTGGATCCCCTCGGTGATGATCAGGCCGGCAGATGCGCGCTGGGTGTAGTACTCGGCGACGAGGCCGGTCGCGATGCCGCCCTGACCTGCACGGCTGCGGGTCATCGGGGCAAGGGCGATCCGGTTCGCGAGGGTGGCGCCGGCTACGTGGACCGGTTCGAATGCGCTGGTCATATCTGCCTCACAAGAATAGTTGGTCGGCCAATGATTGGCTGCGAGATGCAGCGTACCCCATTACTTGGCCGGCCAAGGTAAAATGGGGGCGGACGGTAGGATCCATCCGGAGATCTGCCGGACCGACCAGGAGGAGCACGTCCATGACCGCGGAATCCGTTCAGGAGCCGCGCTCCGCCACGCGCTGCGCAGCGGTGCCGAGCGCGGTGTTGGACGGGCCGGTGAGCCATGCGATCAGCCGGGTCTCCCGGCTCCACCGGATCGCGGCGAGCCGGGTCCTGCGGGACCTGGGGCTGCACCCCGGGCAGGAGTTCCTGATGATGCACCTCTGGGACAGCGGGGCCGTGCGCCAGTCCGAGCTGATCAAAGCGGTCGGCCTCGACCCTTCGACGGTGACCAAGATGCTCCAGCGCCTGGAGCTCTCCGGCCACGTGCGGCGGCGCCCGGACCCCGCGGACCGGCGGGCCTCCCTGGTCGAGGCGACGGATGCCAGTTGCGGACTCCTGGTCGAGGTCCGCAGGGCATGGGGCGAGCTGGAACGCCAGACCCTGGACGGCCTGGACACCGCCGAACGCACCGAACTGGCCCGCCTCCTGGGCAAGGTCGAGGCCACCTTGTGCACGGAGCTCGCCCGCAGCTTCGGTGCGGAGTGCGACGCCACCGACAAGGCAGAGTGATCGACGCGGTTCGTCAGGAACGGACCGGCGGGATGCCGGCGCGCGGCGCCGCCCTGACGGAGCGGCTCTGCGCGCGCTGAGGCCCGTCCCGGCCGAACGCGGCCGCCCCTGCCACCCCCTCCCGGCTCCGGCATGCGCAGGGCCCGGCGCGGGGCACGCTGGAGCGGGGGACCGGCTCGGGAGGCAGCGCAACGTCAGGCCGAGGAGGGCACATGACCGGCTACCCGCCCATCGCCGACCACGGCATGGTGGGCGATCTGCAGACGGCGGCCCTGGTGGCGGCCGACGGCACGATCGACTGGTGGTGCACCCCGCGTTTCGACTCCCCCAGCGTCTTCGCCTCGATCCTGGACCGTGAACGCGGCGGCGACTGCCGGTTCTCCGCGGACCTCCGGGGCGAGAGCGGAGCGACGATCCGGCAGTTGTACCTCTCGGGCACGGCCGTCCTGGTCAACCGGTACCTCGCCCTCGGCGGCGTCGGCGAAGTGGCCGACTTCATGGTTCCCGTCGAGGGCACCGCGCCCACCACCCGGCACCGGCTGGTCCGGGTCGCCCGCGTGGTCCGGGGCAGCCTGCCGTTCACCTTCAGCTGCCGGCCGCGCTTCGACTACGGGCGCGCCCCGCACGCCCTGGACCGGACCGGCGACCACGCTGCGGTCCTGCGCGGCCCCAGTCGGCCTCGTCGTCTACGGCATCGGCGCGCTGATGAGCGCCGCCGCCCCGGGCCTGGGCGTACTCATCCTCGGGAACTCGATCCTGGAGGGCGTCGGGACGGCCCTGCTCATCCCGCCCGTCTACATCCTGACGACGCTCATCTTCACGAACCTCACCTCACGGGCCCGCGCGTTCGGCGTCATCATGGCGCTGGGCGGCATCGGCGCCGCCGCCGGGCCGCTGATCGGCGGGCTCATCACCTCATGGCTCAGCTGGCGCGCCGCCTTCGTGTTCCAGGCCTTGGTCATCGTCGTGATCATCGTGCTGAGCCGGAACCTCGAAGACCCCCTGCCGCCCGATCCGACGCGCCCCTTCGACACCACCGGAGCGGTCCTGTCGGCCGTCGGTCTCGTCCTCGTCGTCATGGGCATCCTCGCGGCGGACAACAACGTCTGGCTCATGATCGGCCTGCTCGCCGCCGGCGCCCTCGTACTCCTCTGGTTCTACCTGTCCATACGGGCGAAGGAGCGCGCGGGAAAGGAGCCCCTGCTGTCCACCGACCTGTTCCGCAACCGGACCTCCAACCTGGGCCTCGTCACGCAGAACGTCCAATGGCTGCTGCTGATGGGCTCCTCGTTCACCATCGCGACCTACCTCCAGGTCGTGCGCGGGTACGACGCGATCCAGACCGGAGTCATCTTCACGGCCGCCACCGTCGGCCTGCTCGCGTCGTCGCTCGCCGCCGAACGCCTGGCGAAGCGGCGACCCCAGAGGACCCTGATCATGACGGGCTTCGTCGTCACCGTCGCCGGGATCGTCGCCCTGACGGCGATGGCCGGCGGCTCCCCCGCCCCCTGGGCCCTCGCCCCCGGACTCCTGCTGATCGGACTGGGCCTCGGCGTGATGCTGACCCCCTCGGTCAACGTCGTCCAGTCGAGCTTTCCCGAAGAGCAGCAGGGCGAGATATCCGGTCTCTCCCGCAGCGTCTCGAACCTCGGTTCCTCGCTCGGCACGGCGGTCGCCGGCACCATCCTCGTCGCCGGCCTGACCAGCGGCGCCTACGCCGCGGCGATGATCACACTGGCCGTGATCGAACTGGTGGGACTCGCCGCCGCGGTGCTCCTGCCGAGGAAACCGCCCCCGGCGTAGCCACTGGAAGGCGATCTTGTCTGGTTTGGCAGAGAATCGCCATGAAGACACGCTCACCCGATGTCGGCATGCGCGGATCGACGGTCCGAAGGTCGTGGGACATGGCACCTGCAACACTCCAGGGCGCGGAACGGACCGAGGCCTCCTCCGCCATGGAAGATCCCGGGGCGCGGCCAACGGAACCGTGGTCACCCACCCCGACGGAACAGTGGTCACCCACCCCGGAGGAACTCGCGTCCGTCCGGACCACCGTGGCCCGCCTGAAGGCCGCCTACCCCGCGGTCGACGCGGACACCGTCGAGGCGACGGTCAGGGCCGCGTACGACTCGTTCCGGCAGGCCAGGGTCAGGAAGTACGTCCCCATCCTGGCCGAACGCCGGTCCCGGAAGGCGCTCGCCGCCGTCGTCGGGCGCACCCCGAACGTGGTGGGGGACGCGCCGTGACCGCCGTGGCCCGGGAAAGGGGCGAGCGCTGATGTCCGACGAGAGGGCCGAACGCATCGCGGACTTCATCGAGCCGCTACGGGTGCGGCCGGGGTCGAAGGTGCGTCTGGAACGGGACTTCGATCCCCGATACAAGGCCGGCATGAAGAAGCGGGAAGGGACCGAACTCCTACGGACCGGCGTGTCGCTGCTCGCCGAGTACCAGGAGCGGCTGGCCGCCCAGGACACGTACGGCGTGGTGCTCGCCCTCCAGGCGCTCGACGCCGGGGGCAAGGACGGGACGATCCGCCACGTGATGAGCGGCGTCAACCCCCAGGGCGTACGGGTCAGCAGCTTCAAGGTGCCCTCCTCCGAGGAACTCGACCACGACTACCTGTGGCGCTACGCCCGGCGGCTGCCCGAACGCGGCGAGATCGCCATCTTCAACCGCTCGCACTACGAAGAGGTCCTCGTCGTGCGCGTCCACCCCGAGGTCCTCCTCCGGCAGAAGCTGCCGGAGCACGTGCTCGGGCCGGACATCTGGGACCGGCGCTACCGCGAGATCAACCGCTGGGAGCGCTACCTCACGGACAACGGGTTCAAGGTGGTGAAGATCTTCCTCAACCTGTCCAAGGAGGAGCAGCGCACCCGCTTCCTGAAGCGGATCGACCTGCCGGAGAAGAACTGGAAGTTCTCCGCCGCCGACGTCCGGGAGCGGCGCCGGTGGGACGAGTACCAGCACGCGTTCTCCGAGATGCTGTCGGCCACGAGCACGAAGTGGGCGCCGTGGTACGTCGTCCCGGCGGACCGGAAGTGGTTCGCGCGGATCTGCGCGGCCGCGGTCCTCGCGCACACCCTGATGGACATCGATCCGCAGTACCCCGACGTGGGCGAGGAGGCCCGCAAGGATCTCCTCGTCACGAAGCGGAGCCTGGAGCGGGAGGCTCCGGCCGGCGCCCCGGCCGATCCGTACGCCGCTCGGCACGGCAAGCCGAAGGGCAAGCCGAAGAAGAAGCGTGGCTAGCGCTCCTCGAACGGCGCGCGGCCGGCCCGGATGCGTCCGCGGCCCCGGATCGGAGGCACAACCATGACGGTGCGGTCGGATTCCGTGGCGGAACAGCCGCGGGCTGCCGGGGACGGCTGGTACGCGCGCTCCCCCGAGGAGGTCGTGGCGGCGTTCGGTGTCGATCCCGCGGCCGGCCTGTCCGCGGCGCGGGCCGCGCAACTCCTGGCCGCGAACGGTCCGAACGCCCTGCCCGAGGAGCAGCGGACCCCGGCCTGGCGGCGCTTCCTCGCCCAGTACCGCAGTTACATGCAGATCGTCCTGGTGGCCGCGGCGATCGTCTCGCTGGTCATCCAGGAGTGGACCACTGCGATCCTGCTGATCGTCCTGACGCTGTTGAACGCGGTCGTCGGCCTGCGCCAGGAGGGCAAGGCCGAGAGCGCCATGAACGCGCTGAAGTCGATGATGAAGGCGACGGCCCGGGTGCGCAGGGACGGCAGGGAGGCCGAGATCCCCGCCGAACAACTGGTCGACGGGGATGTCGTGCTCGTCTCCGCCGGGGACCAGGTGCCGGCGGACGGACGACTGATCGAGGCCAGCGCCCTGCAGATCGACGAGTCGGCACTGACCGGTGAGAGCGTGCCCGCCGCGAAGGAGACCGGCCCGCTGCAGGGAAGTGGGCTGTCGCCCGGCGACCAGACCAACACGGCGTTCATGAACACCCCGGTCACCCACGGCAGCGGCGTCATGATCGTCACCGCGACCGGTGCGGACACGGAGCTCGGGAAGATCTCCGGGATGCTGTCGGCCACCGAGAAGGAAGTGCCGCCGCTCACCAAGGAGCTCGACCGGCTGACCCTGTGGATCACCGGCGCGGCGGGCCTCACCATGATCGTGATGTTCGCCCTGGGGCGCCAGCGGGACCAGGCCTGGGACGTCCTGTTCGTCAGCGCGGTCTCGCTGGCCATCGCGGCCATCCCCGAGGCCCTACCGACCGTGACCCAGGCGATCCTGTCCGTCGGGAGCCTGAACCTGGCGAAGCGCAGCGCCATCGTCAAGGAACTGCCGTCGGTGGAGACGCTGGCGTTCACCTCGGCGATCAACTCGGACAAGACCGGCACGCTGACGATGAACCAGATGACCGCCGTCGAAGTGCTGAGCCCCACCGACCGGTACACCGTGTCGGGCACGGGGTACGGACTCGAAGGCAAGGTCCACCACGCCGCCGGGTCCGCCGCGGGGATCGAGGACGCGATCTTGCCGTACGTGGTGGCCAGCGACGCCAAGCTGGTGGGCGGAGCGGTGGTGGGCGATCCGACCGAGGGTGCGCTGCTGGTGCTCGCGCACAAGGCCGGCCTGGACACCGACGCCACCCGGGACGCCCTCCCTCGGCTGGCCACCCTGCCGTTCGACCCCGAGTACAAGCTGATGGCCACCTTCCACTCGGCGGTCGACGCCTCGGGGCGGCAGGTCGTGCGCTGCTTCGTCAAAGGAGCGGCCCCTGCGGTGATGGCGCGGGCCGCCACCGCGCTCGCGGCGGGCGAGACCGTCCCGTGGGACGCCGATCTGCTCCGCCGGGCCGAGGAGCAGAGCGAGCGGATGGGCGGTGAGGGGCGGCGGGTGATGGCCGCGGCCATGCGCGATCTGGACCCGGACGGCTTCGATCCCGAGGGCGACCTGCTCGCGTACGTCACCGAGCTGCGGATGACCAGTCTCGTCGGCATGGTCGATCCGCCCCGTGAGGAGGCCAAGGCCGCGGTGGCCGACGCGCAGGCCGCGCACATCCGGGTCCGCCTGGTGACCGGGGACGACGTCACCACCGGGGCGGCGATCGCCCGGCAGATCGGGATCCCCGGCGAGGCCGTGCTCGGTTCCGAGTTCGCCGCGATGAGCGAGGAGGAGCAGCTCGCCCGCATCGAGGGGATCGGTGTGGTGGGGCGGGTCGCTCCGGAACACAAGGTGCTGCTCGCGAACACGCTGAAGAAGAAGGGCGAGGTCGTGGCGATGACCGGGGACGGCGTCAACGACGCTCCCGCCATCAAGGCCGCCGACATCGGCATCGCCATGGGCAGCGGCACGGACGTGGCCAAGAACGCCGGGCGCATGATCCTCTCCGACGACAACTTCGCCACCATCGTCTACGCCGTCGAGCAGGGCCGGACGATCTACGACAACCTCACCAAGTACATCCGGTTCGTACTGCTCCTGCTGGTCACGTTCGTGCTGACGTTCCTCGGGGCCACCGTCTTCAACATCGCCGCCGGTGAGCCGTTCACCCCGCCGCAGGTGCTGTGGATCCACTTCGTCGTCAACGCCTCCTTCGGCTTCGCGCTCGGCTTCGACCGGGAGAGCGCCGGACTCATGCGGCGCCGGCCGCGGCCGCGCGGAGAATCGGTGCTGACCCGTCCCGTGCTGGTCACGGTCGGGCTCGGCGGGCTGGCGATCACCATCCTCCTGCTCGGCCTGATCACGCTCGGCGAGCGCCACTTCGGCGACATCGAGATCGGCCGGTCGATCGCGTTCACGGCCTTCGCCCTCTGTCTGATCGTGGCGGCGTTCGAATGCCGCAGCGAGACGGATTCCGTACTGACGACGTCCACGTTCGACAGCAAGCAGATGAACTGGGTCGCCCTGGCCCAGTTCGTGCTCTCCGTGCTGGTGACCCAGACGGACGGCTTCCAGCGGGTCCTCGGGACGACCGACATCGACGCGCGGCAGTTCGGCTGGGCGCTGCTGGCCGCGGTCGTGCTCCTGGTCCTGTGGGAGCTGGGCAAGCTCGTGGCCCGCCGTTCGGGGACCGCGTCGAGGGCCGCGTCGAGGGCCGCGTGAGGAAGGCCGGTCCGTGACCACCCGGCACGACGGCCACGGGGTGCTCTCCCTCTTCCGGGCGGTTCCCGGGATCCGCGCGGCGAAGTCCTACCGGCGCGCGTGGCTGCCCAAGGACCTGGTCGCGGGAGTCGTCCTGACCACGCTGCTGGTGCCGCAGGGCATGGCCTACGCCGAGCTGGCGGGCCTGCCGGCCATCACCGGCCTGTACACGACGATCCTCTGCCTGCTGGGGTACGCGGTGTTCGGGCCGTCCCGGATCCTGGTGCTGGGCCCGGACTCCTCGCTGGGTCCGATGATCGCCGCCACCGTGCTGCCGCTGGTGGCGGCCGGCGGGGATCCCGACCGGGCCGTCGCGCTCGCGTCGATGCTCGCGGTCATGGTGGCGGCGATCATGATCCTGGCCTCGGTGGCGAAGCTCGGCTTCATCGCCGACCTGATCTCCAAACCGACGATGATCGGCTACATGAACGGCCTGGCCCTGACCATCTTCATCGGCCAGCTCCCCAAGCTGCTCGGCTTCAAGGTCGAGGCGGACAACCTGATCGGCGAGTGTGCCGGCCTCGTGCGGATGATCGCCGACGGGGCGACGGTAGCGGCGGCCGCCGCCGTGGGCCTCGGCGGAATCGCTCTGATCCTGGTCCTGCAGCGCTTCCTGCCGAAGGTTCCCGCGGTGCTCGTGATGGTGGTCCTGGCGATCGCCGCGGCCACCGTCTTCGACCTGGACGAGCACGGCGTCGGCCTGGTCGGCGTACTCCCCGAGGGCTTCCCGCCGTTCACGCTCCCCGATGTGCGGCCCTCCAACCTCGCGCCGCTGCTCGGCGGTGCGCTGGGCATCGCCCTGGTGTCGCTGGCCGACACGATCTCCAACGCGTCCGCCTTCGCGGCCCGCACCGGCCAGGAGGTCCGCGGCAACCAGGAGATGGCGGGCGTCGGTGCGGCCAACCTGGCCGCCGCCCTCTTCCAGGGCTTCCCGGTCAGCACCAGCGGGTCCCGGACGGCGGTGGCGGAGCGCGCGGGGGCCCGGAGCCAGCTCACCGGGGTCGTCGGGGCGTCGCTCATCGTCCTGATGCTGGTGCTGGCTCCGGGTCTGTTCCGCAACCTCCCCCAGCCCGCCCTCGCGGCCGTGGTCATCACCGCGTCGCTGTCCCTGGCCGACGTACCGGGAGCCGTACGGCTGTGGCGGCAGCGACGGGCGGAGTTCCTGCTCTGCTTCGCGGCGTTCGCCGGCGTGGCCCTGCTCGGCGTGCTGCCCGGCATCGCCATCGCCGTGGGCCTGTCCGTACTCAACGTCTTCCGGCGGGCCTGGTGGCCGTACGACACCGTGCTGGGGCGGGTGCGGGGCCTGGAGGGCTACCACGACGTCCGTTCCTACCCCGGGGCCGAGCAACTGCCGGGCCTGGTGATCTACCGGTTCGACGCCCCGCTCTTCTTCGCCAACGCCAAGACCTTCCGGGACGAGGTCAGGCGGCTGGCCGGCGCGGATCCGCGGCCGAGCTGGATCGTGGTCGCGGCGGAGCCCATGACGGACGTGGACACCACTGCCGCGGACGTCCTGGAGGAGCTCGACGAGGCGCTCAACGCCGACGGTGTGCACCTGGTGTTCGCCGAGCTCAAGGACCCGGTGCGGCGGAAGATCGAGCGGTACGAACTCACCCGGACCATCGACCCCCGGCACTTCTTCCCCACCGTGGAGGCCGCGGTCGCCGCCTTCCGCCTGCGCACCGGAGCCGAGTGGACCGCACCGGGCCCCGACGGGTCCGCCGGGCCCCCGCCCACCGGCCCGCAATGACCGTCCGCGCCCCGGATGGCACGACCGACGCGGCGAGGGCACCATGGCCGTGGAGGACGCCATGAACCAGGACCCGCCGGAACCTCCCGCACAGGACGAGCCGGTACCCGAACACCGCCGGTGGCCCCGTCTGACACTGCCCGGCTGCTGGGGCGCGCTCCTGCTGGCCTGTCTGTCCTTCACCCCGTCACTGCTCCCCCGCGGGGGCGTACTCCAGGGCTTGGTCTGCGGCATCAGCGCAGCCATCGGCTACGGGCTGGGCGTGGTCGCGGCCTATGTGTGGCGCGCCTTCGCCGACCGGGACGCGCGGATCCCCTCGCGCCGGTCGTGGCTCGTCCTGGTCGTCAGCGCGATCGTGCTCTTCGGCGTCTCGTTCGGCCTCGGCCAGTACTGGCAGCACGAGATCCGGCTGCTCATGGGGGTCACCGACTACAACGTCCTGTTCACCGTCGCCTGCCCCTTCGTCGCGGCCCTCGTCTTCCTGCTCCTGCTCCTGGCCGGGCGGGGGCTCCGGGCGCTGTACCACCGGGCCGCCGACCTGCTGGACCGCTGGATCGGCGGCCGAGCGGCGCGGGTGGTCGGCTGGCTCCTGGTGGCGGGCCTGGCATGGGCCGCGTTCTCCGGGCTGCTGCTGAACGGCTTCGTGAACGCGTCCAACGAGGCCTTCTCACTGCGTGACACCGAGACCCCGGAAGGCGTCCACCAGCCCACGTCGGCGCTGCGTTCGGGCGGGCCCGGCTCGCTGGTGCCGTGGGACTCGCTGGGCCGGGAGGGCCGGGCGTTCGCCGACGGAGGACCATCGGCCCAGGAGATCGGCGCGTTCACCCACCGTACGGCGCAGGAGCCCGTCCGCGCCTACGCCGGACTGGAGACCTCCGACGACACGGAGACCCGGGCGGCCAAGGCGGTCGCGGACCTCGAACGGGCGGGCGGCTTCACGCGCGAGAACCTGCTCGTGATGACCACCACGGGCAGCGGCTGGGTCGATCCCGCCGCTGTGGACTCGTTCGAGTACCTGGGCAACGGCGACGCGGCCACCGTGGCGATCCAGTACTCGTACCTGCCGTCGTGGATGTCGTACCTGGTGGACCAGTCCAAGGCGCGCGCGGCCGGCCGCGACCTCTTCGACGCGGTCTACGACAAGTGGTCCAAGTTGCCTCAGGACCAGCGCCCGCGGCTGTTCGTGGCGGGTGAGAGCCTGGGGTCGTTCGGCGGTGAGACGGCCTTCAGCGGGGAGGCCGACCTGCGCAACCGCACCGCCGGCACCGTGTTCGCCGGTCCGCCCAACTTCAACACGCTGTTCCGCGAGTTCAGCGACCACCGCGACGCGGGCAGCCCCGAGATCGAGCCCGTCTACCGGGACGGACGGACCGTCCGCTTCACCGACGACCCGGCCGCCGGGACGCCTCCGGCGGACCGGCCGTGGGACGGCCCGCGGGTGGTCTACCTGATGCACCCGTCCGATCCGATCGTCTGGTGGAGCCCGAACCTGGCGCTCACCGAGCCCGACTGGATCGGGGAGCGGCCCGGCTCGGACGTGCTCGAAGCCATGGTCTGGATTCCGTTCGTGACCTTCTGGCAGGTCACCGCCGACCTGCCGTTCTCGACCGGAGTACCGGACGGCCACGGCCACACGTACAAGGCCGCGTACGTCGACGCCTGGAACGACATCATGCGGCCGGAGGGTTTCACCGCGCAGGACCTGAACCAGCTGAAGGGCATCGTCTCGCCGCAGCACTGAGCCCGTCCCACGCTGAGCCCGTCCCACCGCCGGTCAGCGCAGCAGGTACCCGACGAAGTAGCCGAACGCGTTGACCGCCCAGTGCAGGCCCATGGGAGCCAGCAGGCTGCCGCTGCGGCGGCGCAGTTCGCAGAACAGGACGCCGGCCGCCGCCGTGAACAGCACGGCGCCCAGCACCGCCCCGAACGCCGACTGGCCGACGACCGAACCCACGGCCGGTTTCGCCGTCGCCAGGTGCAGCGACGGCAGCACGTGCCACAGCCCGAACAGCAGGCTCGACACGGCGGTCGCCCAGACCGCCCCGCGGACGCGGTACACGAGGCCGTAGAGCACGCCGCGGAAGGCGATCTCCTCCACCAGGACCGTGCCGACGGGGACCAGCACGAACACGCGGAGCAGCACCTCGCCGCCGTCCATCGCCTCGTACCGCCGGTCCTCGAACAGCTCCCTGGTGGCCGGCAGCAGGGCCCCGGCCAGGTAGACGACGCCGACCAGGCCGATCAGGACCAGCGCCCAACGGGCACCGCGGGCCAGCGTGCCCCGGGCCAGCCCCGCGTCCGCGAGGGTACCGCCGGCCCACCGGAGCACACCGAGCAGCAGGCCGCTGACCACGACGGCCGTCACCAGGGCCCACGCACCGGTCCAGCGGTGCAGGGCCAGGTTGGCGGCGCCGATGACGGCCACCGTGACCCCCACGGCCGGCCAGGTACCGATGCGTCGCGGACGTCGATCGTGTCGCCGCCCGGCGTCATCGGCGGTGCTGCGGGGCATGAGAACCCACCTCGGTCATGACGACAGGTCAGTCGGCCTCATCTTGCACCGTCACCGCGGAACTCGACGGCCGCAACCCCGGGATCGCCGGACCGCTGTGGACCGGACCGCTGCCTCAGTAGTCGATGCGGTCGGTCTTGGCCACCCACGCGTCGAACGGCGCCGTACGGTTGGGCAGGTCCAGCTGCTCTATCGCCAGCGGCCACTTCGATGCGGGCTGCTTTTCGAACAGGTCGTAGAACTTGCGGTCGTCGAAGCCGGCCACCGCGGCGTCGTGCCGGTCGGCGGCGTAGACGATCCGGTCGACCCGCGCCCACAGCGCCGAGGAAAGACACATCGGACACGGTTCGCACGAGGTCACCAACACGCAGCCTTCGAGCGAGAACGTGTCGAGCTCCTTGCAGGCGGCGCGCATCGCGCTCACCTCGGCGTGGGCGGTCGGGTCCAGGGTGGAGGTGACCCGGTTGTTCCCGAGCGCGACGATCTCGCCGCCCTTGACGACCAGGGCGCCGAACGGCCCGCCGCCGTTCGCCACGCTGTTCGTGGCGAGTCTGATCGCCTCGTCCAGCCAGGTGCGCTCGAGGTCCTGGACGTTCGCTTCTTGGGTGTGCGCGGTCACGGTCACTCCTTAGGAGACGGTGGGGGATTTCCCTGGTGTCCTGCCCGTGGGGGAGGCGCACCAGGGGCGACAGGTGGGGCTCGCGGGTGCCGCTTCGAGGCCGGCGTCCGGGGATCGGCACGGTCGGCGGCACCCGCGGGAGCTCGCTACGGCTGGACGCCGGCGAGGTGCTCGGGTGCGACCGGGCTGCGGGTCAGGTCCGCCCCCGGCGCAGTGCGGACGGCGAGTTCCGCGGTGACGGTGACGCCTGGGTCGAGCCCGGCCATGGCGAGCGGCCGGCCGGACAACGTCTCGCTCAAGGCTCCCTCTCCCCCGCTTCGTTGCATCGTGTGTGAAGGAGTACACAGGCAACCGAGCACAGTCAGGCAGGGACGGAAGACATGAAAACGTCTGCTGGCTGAAACCTACTCTTCGTACAGATCTACAAAACGGCTTCCCCGGGCACGATATGACCTCTGGTCATTGATCCAGCGGACAGCCCCGGAAGCGAACCTTCCTGGTGGAAGCGGTGGTTGCTGCCGAGGTCCCGCCGGACCGGCCGGTGCGGGCGGAGCGGAACGCCCGGGCGGGGGCGGTGGTTCAGCCGAACACCTCGGCCCCCGGGTAGGGGGCCCCGTCCCGAACGGGCGGAACCAGATACGTGCCTGCCGCCCGTACCGTCAGCAGCCGTCCGGCCGGTCCGTCCGGACCGGGCTGCCCGCCGAAGTTGACGCCACCCAGCCAGCCGCGCTGGGTGAGGATGCGCAGCACCCGTTCGGGGCTGTCCTGGAAGCCGACGAAGTTCAGCCCGGCCCGGAAGCCGGGGGCGGCCGCGACCGGCTCGAAGAACTCGTACCCCTGCCGGAACACCCGCAGCGAGCCGCTCTGGTCGGGGTCGGCGGTGCCGGTCAGATTGGACCGCCGCACATGGCTGGTGAGCAGCACCGGATCGGCGGTGGGCCGTGGCTCCAGGAAGTCCTCGTTGCCCGGTTGCGTCACCTCGGTGGTCCCCGCCACCGGACAGCCCGCGGCCGGTACGGGCAGCCCTTCGCCGTCACGGCCGGTGAGGGGGGCTCCGGTGAGCTTGTCCCGGCCGACGAGGAGCTCCTGCTGCACGCGCGGCAGGAGGTGCCACTGGTCGAGGTCGACGGCGAGGCGGGCGAAGACCAGGCAGGTACCGCCGATCGTCCACGGGTCCGGGCCCGCGTCGGCCGCTCCGATGCTGATGACCCTTTCCCGGTCGGCGCTGTCCAGGTTGGACACGCCGTCGTGGAAGCCGATCCAGCTGCGCCTGTCGTCGCGCTGGAATCCGGTGTGGATGCCCGCGATCTCCAGCGGGGCCGTCCGCGAATCGCCGGTGCGCGCGCCGCGCAGCAGCTTCCACAGCTCCACCACGGCGCGCGAGGCCGCGAGCTGGGTGTCCGCGGTGAGCTGGAGGCAGAACTCCTCCGTGGCGTCGTTGCGGGTGACGTCCGCCGCGTAAGACAGGCCCCCGCCGACCAGCAGCGGCCCGCCTCCGGTGGGGCGGGGCGAACGGAACCGCAGCCGCGGGCCGAGTGCGGCCGGACAGGGGAGTTTCGCGCCCACGATGTCGAACGCCTTCGGGCCGAAGCCGAGCAGGAACTCCAGGCCGGCACTCGGCACCGGGTGGCCCGGCAGTTCCGCCACGATGCCGTCGGCGAGGCCGCGCAGCATCGTGGTCACCTCGCGCAGCGCGCCGTCGACGGCCGCGGCGTCGGCCTCCGGGTCGGCCCGCAGGAAGACGAGCGCGAGATGGCCGGGTGCGCGCCGGCCGGGCCCGTGGTAGATCCCGTCCTGGAGGACGCTCATCTCACGCCCCGGGGGCGGCTGCCCAGGAGTCCGGGCCGTAGGGCCTCGGCGTCGAAGGCTTCCTTCAGCGGCCCCACCGTGTCGGTGCACACGCGCGCGTCCCGGCAGCGGATGGGCCCGGTCGAGTCGGCGAGGACCACGAAGTCACCGGGTGGTACTTGCGCCGGTGCGCCGAGCGCGACGATCGGGCCGACCTGTACCTGGCGTACGACTTCGTAGCCACCGGTCAGGGGTTCCTCCGTGTCGCCCTCCACCACCGTGATCTCGTCGAGGAAGTGCGGGTCGTCGTCCGACGGGCCGAACTCCAGCCGCTGGGCCAGCCCCTGCTGCCCGCGGCCCAGCCGGATCCACGGGTCCGGGACGGGGCCGCCCTCGAAGAGGAAGACCTCGGAGGTGAACTGCTGGATGTACATGCCCAGTGGATCGGCGAAGGACACGGTCCGGCCGTGGAAGGCGGCGTCCGCCGCGGCCAGTGCGGCGGCCGGGTCGGCATGGCGGCAGGACAGGGCTTCGAGCCCGGGCTGTTGGCGGAAGATCTGGTCCCGTCCGGCTGGTTCGAAGCCGCCCGCGGAGTTCCGGCGGGCGTAGGGCTTCGCGCCGAACATCACGATGTAGATCAGGTCGTCCAGCCCGTTGATGGGGTGGGCCATGAAGAGGGCGTTGACCGCGTTGAGCGAGCCCGCCGGTTCGGCCGGGACGTCGGCGTCGATCAGGTCGGGGTGCTGTCCGTGGCCGGTCAGGTGGCGGGCGAAGGCCACGCGGCGTTGGGTCGGGGCGAGCAGCTGCGGGTCCGCGACGGCCGGTCCGTAGAGTTCCTGCCAGCGGGGTTCGGTGCCGAGCGTCTCGGTGAGGATCTCCCGCAGGCGGGCCGGGGCGTGCTCGGCGAGCATCAGGTAGTACTCGGGGAGCTCGGTGGTGACCTGCACCCGCTTGGGGCGGACCCGTCCCTCGGTGTCGGTCGCGCTGATGACCGCGTACTCGCAGTACTCGTTGTGCAGGGCGCGTCGGCCGCGCACACCCCAGTCGGACAACGTGCGGGCCGTGGCGGCGTCGAGGCAGAACTCCGGCTCGGCCGGATTGCCGAACCAGGTGACGGCCACCCGGTCGGCGGCCGGATCGTCGGGCTCCAGGGTGAAGTACTGGCTGCCCAGGTCAGGCTCCAGGCGCCTGAACTGGCGGTCGATCTCCTTGTTCCAGCGGTCCAGGAGATCGGGGGTCAGGTCGTCGGCCAGTCCGGGGACGGAGAACGGCACGTCGGTACCTCCTGACGGGGCGCAACCCCGTAGGTGACGTCGCGAGCGACGAGGGTCGTGACGCAGAGTATCCGATGCGTTCACGGAAAGTAGTCAATGGCGCGCCCGGCATCGCCCTCCGGGCTCGGGGGGCGGGACCGTCAGCCGATGGCCAACACGACCGGACCGCCCGACCGGTCGACCCGGTCCGTCCAACCCGGCGGCAGCGTCAGCGACCGCGACGACGTCGCCCGGGCCGGGACCCGCCGGCGCCACAGCAGCCGGCCGTCCTGGGCCGCCGTCAACACCGGGGCGGTCAGCGGTTCCGCCGACCGCAGCAGCAGCGGCCGCCCCACGACGTCCGTGAGCCGGTTCGGCGTCACCCACAGCAGCGGGGCCCGGACGACCAGCGGTGGGCCGGGGTCCGGCCACGGCGCGCCCGCCAGTCGGGCCAGGACCGGGTCCGCGGCGGCGTCGCCCTCCCCGGCCGCGGTGGCGGCGCGTTCGACGCCGTGGAGGGCGTTGCCGACCGCGAAGACCCCCGGCACCGACGTGCGGAAGGACGCGTCCGTGCAAGGGCCGCGGGTGCCGGGGTCCAGGGCGACGCCACCGCGGCGCGCCAGCTCGTGGTCGGGGATCCAGTCGCCGGTGAAGACCACCGTGTCGCACGCGAGGAGCCCGCAGCGGCCGTCCTCGTGGCGCAGGGCCACGCCCGACAGACGGCCCCGGCCGCGCAGTTCGGCCACCGTCGTGGCCGTGAGCAGCGGGACTCCCGGCACGGCGGTGCCGCGGGAGCGCTCCGTGATCACGGCCACCACCTCCGCTCCCGCCCGGCGCAGGGTGCGTACGGCGTGGCGGGCCACCGGCTCGGCGCCCACTACGACGGCCCTCCGGCCGATGTCCTGGCCGTACAGGTGGACCGACTGCTGTAGCTCCCCGGTGGTCAGCACGCCCGCCGGCCGGGAGCCCGGTACCAGCCGGGCGCTGCGCGGGCGCTCGCGGGCGCCCGTGGCGAGGACGACGGCCCGGGCCGCGATCCGCTCCAGGCCCGCCGGGCTCGTGGTCTCCAGGGTCAGCGGGCCGGCCCAGCCGGTGGCGCTGACACCGGTACGGACCGTCGCCCCGGCCGCCGTCGCCGCCCGCACGGCGCGGCGCGCGTACGCCGGTCCGGTGAGCCAGGGGCGTACGGGCCCCCCGAATCCGCCGTGGTGGCAGTGGCGCGGAACTCCGCCCGCGTCCTGCTCGCGCTCCAGGACCTCGACGCGGCCCGCCCCCGCGCCCGCGAGGCGGGCGGCCAGGGCCAGCCCGGCGGGACCGGCGCCGATGACCAGGACGTCGACCGTGCGGTCGCGGCTCACCTGCGGGCCTCCTCGAACAGCGCGCGGACGGCGGCCCCGCAGTGGAAGCCCTGGCAGCGGCCGCCCCGTGCGCGCGTGCGCCGCCGCAGACCGTCCGGCGAGCCGGGCGGGACGGCCGAGGCCAGCGCGTCGCGGATCTCCCCGCGCGTCACGCGCTCGCAGTGGCAGACGATCCGGCCGTACTCCGGGTCCCGTGCGATCAACTCGGCGTCGCGGTAGGGCCGCAGGAACGCCTCGCCCAGGTTCGGCATCCGCACCGGTTCCAGCTCCCGGGCCCCCGCCACCGGCAGGCCGCCGTCGGCGAGCAGTTCCACGACGTGGGCGGCGATCGCCATCGAGGCCGTCAGTCCCGTCGAGCGGATCCCGCCCACGGTGACGTACCGCTGCGCGGGGTGGGCCCGGATCGCGTAGTCGTCGTCGCCGGTGGCGGCCCGTAGGCCTGCGTACACGGCGGTGACCTCCTCCTCCAGGAGGGCCGGCAGGATCCGGCGGCCCTTCTCGCGCAGCAGCGCGATCCCCTCGGCGGTCGATCCGGTGTCCGTCTTGTCGTCCAGGTCTTCGGCGGTCGGCCCGAGCATGACGTTCCCGTACACCGTCGGCGACACCAGCACCCCCTTGCCGAGGGCGCTCGGTACGGGCAGCAGGACGTGCCGTACCAGGCCTCGGGCGAGCTCGTCGAAGACGATCAGCTGGCCGCGCCGGGGCGTCACGGCGAAGTCCGCGTGACCGAGGAGCCGATCGATCTCGTCGGCGTACAGACCGGCCGCGTTGACCAGGTACCGGGTGCGCAGCGGACCCCGGCTCGTGGCCAAGGCGTGCGTTTCGCCCGACGTGACCTTCTGCACGCGGCAGTTGAGGTGGAGGTCGACGCCTGCGCGCACGGCCTGCGTGGCGTACGCGAGCGTGGTCGTCCAGGGGCAGATGATGGACTCCCCCGGCACGTCGAGGGCTCCCAGCACCCCGGGTCCGAGCTCCGGCTCACGGGCCCGGACCTCGTCGGCCGCGATGATCCGGGCCGCGCGGTAGCCGTTGCGCACGGCCTTCTCCGCGAGCCCCGGCAGTGCGGCCAGCTGCTCGTCGTCCCAGGCGACGAGGAGCGCCCCGAGCGGCTCCACCGGGATGCCGCTCTCGGCGGCGTACGCGGCGAGCAGTCGATGGCCCTCCCGGACGAGCCGGGACTCCAGGGAGCCGGGCACCGCGTCGAATCCGGTGTGCAGGATGGCGGTGTTGGCCTTCGAGGTGCCGTCACCGACGTCGTCGGACGCGTCGACCAGCGCGATCCGTAGCGGGAACCGGGCCAGTTCGCGGGCGATCGCCGCGCCCACCACGCCGGCGCCGACGACCGTCACGTCGTACTCCCCACCGGGCAGGGCGCCGCCGGTGGTGACGGCGGTGGTGGCGGTGACGGTCATGCCGGTGCGTCGCCGAGCAGGGCCGAGACCGCCGCGCGGAAGCGCGTGCGGCGCTCCGTCGCCTCCGTCGCGTCGGCCCGCGGCTCGTAGACGGCGGACGGCTTCCACTGCGGGACGGCCTCGGCGACGGTGAGCGAGGGGTCGAGCCCGAGCCGGGCGACGGCGCCGACGCCGAGCGCGGTGACGTCCGGCAGCGCCGAGACCTCCACGGGGATCCCGAGGAGGTCGGCCTGGGCCTGCATGAGCAGCGCGGACCGGGTCAGCCCGCCGTCGACGCGCAGGGCGGCGAGCGGGGCGCCCAGGTCGGCGGCGACCGCGTCCGCGAGCTCCGCCACCTGGGCGGCGATGCCGTCGCACAGGGCGCGTACCAGGTGCCCGGCGGTGGTGTCGAGGCCCAGACCGGTGACCGAGCCCCGCAGGTCGCCCCGCCACCACGGGGCGGCGAGCCCGGCGAGCGCGGGGACGAAGGTGACGCCGCCGGCGTCCGGGACGCGCCCGCCGACGGTGTCGATGTCGGCGGCGCCGGAGATCACCCCGAGATCGGTGAGCCAGCGCACGGCGGAGGCGGCCGTGTACACCTGCCCGTCCAGGCAGTAGCTGGTCCGGCCGGCGAGCCGCCAGGCCACGCAGCCGACCAGTCCGGAGGTGCTGCGCAGGGGGCGCGGGCCGGTCTGTGCCAGGAGGAACGCGCCCGTGCCGTAGGTGCACTTGGCGGTGCCGGGTTCGGTGACGCTCTGGGCGAGCAGCGCGGCCTGCTGGTCCACGAGCAGTCCCGTCAGCGGCAGCGCGGGACCGAACGCGGTGGTGGTGCCGACGTGGGTGTCCGCGTCGACGACCTCCGGCAGCCGCTCGCCCGCGAGGCCGAAGGCGTCGAGTGCCGCGTCCGACCAGCGGGTGGTGTCGAGGTCGAGCAGCTGGGTGCGGCCGGCGGTCGCCGCGTCGGTGACGAACGCGCCGGTGAGGCGGTGCACGAGCCATGCGTCGCTGGTCGTCACGACTCCGCGCCGGGTCAGGTGGCGGCGTATCCAGGCCATCTTGGGGGCGGCGAAGTACGGGTCGAGCGGCAGGCCGGTCGTCTCCCGCAAGAAGGCGGCGCGGGGGGCCAGTTCGGTGCAGAGCCCTTCGGCGCGCCGGTCCTGCCAGACGATCGCGTCGGTCAGTGGTTCGCCGGTCGCGGGGTCCCAGGCGAGAACGGTCTCGCCCTGGTTGGCGAGGCCCACCGCCACCACCGGCTCGCCCGCCGCCGCCAGCGCGGCGCGTCCTGCGTCGACGACCGAGTCCAGCAGTTCGCCGGGGGTGACCTCGACCCGGCCGCCCGGCAGGTAGCGGGGCCGTACGGCGGCGGATCCGGATCCGATGACTCCGCGTACCGGACAGACGACCAGCGCCTTGGTCCCCGAGGTGCCTTGATCGACAGCGAGCACCGGGCCCGTCATCACCACTCCGTCCCTGGTGTCGCCTTGATCGAACGTCGGTCGGAAGCCTTCCCCAGCCGACGTCGCCCGTCAAGATCCGTCCGAGGCCGCCGCGGTCCACTGACGCATCCTCATATGTTGATCGTGGCTTGATACTTACGTTCGAACATAGAACTGGATGCGTATGCTCCTGATCGCCATATAGTGATCGCCGATCAACGGGCAGCGACATCGACCGTGGGTCAACGGCGGGGGTTCGACGGACAGTTCTCGCATGGTTCACGCATCCCTGGCACCGGGCACGGCTGCACCACGGCAGTCGGCGGCCGGATGGACCCACCTTCCATGCGATCCGAGGACTGATGATCACGACCACCGTAGAACGCGCCCGCCCGGGCCGCCGCCCGTCGACCGGGACGAGGTGATGGCGGGCAGCGATTTCCGGCCCGTCTACCACCCGGCCGGCCACGACAAGGAGCTGCGTTCCGCCGCCCAGGACCTGCGCACCGGTCGCTGGGTCTCCATGGCGCGCTTGCTCGAACGCACCGACAACTGGGGCCTGTGGACCCAGCGCACCCAGGTGCTCGCCGCCGTCTCCGCCGGATCCGACGTGGTCCAGGCCTGGCGGGCCGAGCAACCGGACAGCGTCGCCGCGCTCGTGATGCACACGCGCGTCTGCGTCGAACGGGCCGTTCGCGCCCACCGCGCCGGACACGCCCGCACCGGCGAGCTGTGGCAGGAAGCCTGGTCGACCTGCCGGGAGGCCGCCCGCATCAACCCTGCCGACCCCGTGCCCTGGGTCTGCCTGCTCGCCCTCGCCCTCCTCGACGAACAGCGCCAGATGGCCGAGCACCGGATCGCGCCACCCGCCCCGATGCTGCCACCCGGCCCTTGGGGCATCCTCGCGGAGGTCGACAAGCGCGACCCGCACAACCGCGAGGCCTACCACCGCATGCTCCAGTTCGTGTACGCGGGCGCGCCCGGACCGCTCTCCGAGGCCGCCAACTTCGTCCACTGGGCCGCCAGCGCCGCCCCGCCGGGATCGCCCGTACACGTCCTGCCGCTCTACGTACGGGTCGAGCGCTACCGTCGCGAACGCGGCCAGGAGCGGGCCCTCGACCTGCACTGGGTCGCCGAGGACGCCGTCCGCGACGCCCTCCGCGCCCTGGACACCTGGTTCCTCCACGCCGATCTGCCGCACGCCTCCCCGCTCGATCTGAACCAGCTCGCCCACGCCCTGTGGGGGGCCCTCCAGTTCGAGGAGGCGGCCCGGGTGTTCGACACCATCGGCCCGTACTGGACGACCCTGCCGTGGGCCCACCGGACCCGCGACCCGGCCGACCGCGCCCTGGCCGAGGAGGTGTTCCTGCAGGCCAGGTCCCGCAGCCTGGCCGGCCGGAACTGACCCCCGCCGCCCTCCCCCACGGCGCCGACCCCACGCTCCCACCGCTCGACCCAGGCTCCACCCGCACCCCCAGGCTCCACCGTCCCCGTACTTCACAGACCCCCGGAGGTACCGCCGTGTCCAGAACCGAATGGGCAGCCCGCCAGGACCGCAAGGCTCCACCCCTGCAGGACGAGGAACAGCGCCTCAGGGAACTCGGCTACCAGCCCGTCCTCGCGCGCCGGATGGGCGGCTTCGGCAACTTCGCCATCAGCTTCTCCGTCATATCCGTCCTCTCCGGCTGCATGACGCTGTACGGATTCGGCATGGGCTCCGGCGGCCCGTCCGTGATGCTGTGGGGCTGGGTCGGCGTGGGCCTCTTCGTGCTCTGCGTGGGTCTCGCCCTGGCCGAGGTCACGAGCGCCTACCCCACCTCCGGTGCGCTCTACTACATGGCCGACCGGCTCGGCGGCCGCCGCTGGGGCTGGTACACGGGCTGGCTGAACCTGCTCGGCCTGCTCGGCGCCATCGCCGGCATCGACTACGGCGCGGCCCTGTTCACCGGTGCCTTCCTCAACCTCCGCTTCGGGTTCGTGCCCACTCCCGGCTCCACCTTCCTGATCTTCCTGTGCATCCTGCTGCTGCACGCCGCGCTCAACCTCTTCGGGGTCCGCCTCGTCAGCGTGCTCAACTCCATCAGCGTCTGGTGGCACCTGGGCGGCGTCGCCGTGATCGTCGGCGCCCTGGCCTTCATCCCCGACAACCACCAGTCGGCGTCGTTCGTCTTCACCGAATTCGTCAACGACACCGGCTGGGCCAACCCGTTCTACGTGGCGGCGGTCGGCCTGCTGCTCGCCCAGTACACCTTCTCCGGCTACGACGCCTCCGCGCACCTCTCGGAAGAGACCAGCAACGCCTCCGTCTCCGCCGCCAAGGGCATCGTCCGGGCCATCTGGGTCTCCTGGATCGCCGGCTTCGCCCTGCTCGCCGGCCTGACCTTCGCCATCCAGGACTACGCGGCCGTCCAGAACAGCGCCACCGGCGTTCCGCCCGCCCAGATCTTCATCGACGCGCTGGGCTCCGGCGGCGCCACCGCCCTGCTCCTCGTCGTCATCGTCGCGCAGCTCTTCTGCGGCAACGCCGAGGTCGCCGCCGCGAGCCGCATGGTCTTCGCGTTCAGCCGTGACAACGCGCTTCCCGGATCCGCCCTGTGGCGCAAGGTCAGCGGCCGGACCCAGACGCCGGTGCCCGCCGTATGGCTCTCCGTCGCCGTCGCGGCCGTACTGGCCCTCCCCTCCCTGTACTCCGCCACCGCCTACGGGGCCGTGACCGCCATCAACGTCATCGGCATCACCCCGGCCTACGCCATCCCGATCTACCTGCGCCTGCGCGCCGGCAACCGCTTCGAGCCCGGCCCCTGGAACCTGGGCCGCTGGAGCAAGCCGATCGGCTGGACCGCCGTCCTGTGGGTGGCGCTCGTCACCGTCCTCTTCTGCCTGCCGCAGAAGTCCCCCGTCACAATCGACTCGATGAACTACGCCGTGATCGCCCTCGCGGTGGTCCTGGTCCTGGCCAGCGTCTGGTGGTACGTCGCCCGCCGCTCGTACGGCACCCCGTCGGCCTACGGCAACGCCCGCGAGCAGGCGGAGATCGCCGAAGACATCGTCTGATCCGGCCCGGCCGCCCCGGCCCGCCGCGCCTGCATCCGGTCGACGGACGACCGGGGTGTGCACGGCCGGTCAGCGGCGGCCGGCCGTGCGCCGCTGCGGGGGCGCGATGCGCACCCGCTCCTCGGCGGGCCCGTCATCGAGGTCGTCGAGTTGCGCGACGATCGTGCTGCGCAGGTCGTCGTAGTCGTCGAAGCGGAAGTCGTGGAACAGCGTGTAGCCGGTCCACATCAGGTTGGCGCACACCCGGGCCGGCACCCGACCGGAGGGTCGTCAGCATCCGCTGCATCATCAAGGCGGCGGCGATGTGGAAGTACGGCATCCCCAAGAAGACCCCCATCGCCGACGTCCGGGCGCTGCTGAAGGAGCGGGAGACCGTCCAGCCGCCGGAGTGGTTCCAGGCGATGGTCACACAGGGCGTGCTGCTGCTGAACGCGGCGCTCACCGCCAGCAGCGACGGTTCGGCGGCCGTCGACCGGCACACCGCGTTCTGGCGTCCGGTCGCCGAGCGGATCGTCGAGGAGGTCCTCCGGGCCAAGCAGGACGCCGCCGAGGAGGACCGCGGCGTCGTCTTCGCCTGGTGGGGGGCCCACGCCCGGTCCCTGAAGAAGGTCGTCCTGCGGCTCCAGGAGAAGTACCCCGAGGTGGAAGTACGGCACATCGACCACCCCAACCCGGCTGCGCAGGGCGACGTCTTCTGCGACGGCGACCACTTCGGCACGGTGAACGACGCCCTCGCGTCGCTGGGCGCGGATGAGATCGACTGGCTGCCGAGCACGGGGTGGAACGCGGCGGGGCCGCAGGCCGGCGGCGCGGGCGACGGCGTCGCCGAGCGCATGGGCGCCTTCATCGCGTCCACCATGGAACTGCACCAGCTGTACCTCGACCGTCTGGCGAGCGGGGAGGACGAGGGGCTCGTCCTCCCCGCGATCAGCGGTGTGTTCGACACCCCCGCTGATGGGTTTCCAGGACGCCGCCGCTCCGGTCGTGGAGGTGCTGTCCGGCCTGGACCGGCACGTCAAGCTGTCCCACGAGTTCGGCACGGGGCGGGCGGACGGAGCGGTCGGCGGCCTGTCCGCCGACGCGATCGCCGCGCTCCACCTCTACACCTGCGAGTCCGCGTTCTACCGGGAGATCAACGCCGTCCTGCGCTCCCCGGACCGCGCCCGGCTCGTCCCCTACCTCCCGTACCTGCGGCTGCTGTTCTCCGCCGTGGCGGAGCTGAAGACCGAGCGCGGCGGCCTGTGCACGGTGCGGCTGACCGAGTTGGAGGAGCAGACCCTCGTGTCGTGAGGGGACGGCAGCCGATACGCCGTTGCGTTCCTAGGGGTCCTAGGTTAAAACTAGGACCCCTAGGAACGGAGGGCGCATGGCACGGGCAGGTCTGACGGCGGAGCGGGTGACGGTCGCGGGCGCCGAGCTGGCGGACGAGGTCGGGCTCGACCGGGTGACCATGTCGCAGGTGGCGCGGCGGCTCGGGGTGAAGGACGCGAGCCTCTACGCGCACGTGCGCAGCCTGGAGGACCTGCGCGGACGGATCGCACTGCTGGCGGCGGACGAGAAGACCCTGCGCATCGCCCGGGCCACGGCCGGGCGGGCCGGCAAGGACGCGCTGGTCGCGTTCGCCGACGCCTGGCGGGAGTACGCCCACGAGCATCCGGGCCGCTACGCGGCGACCCAGACCCCGATCCGGATCGACCCCGAACTGGCCGCACGGGCGCCCGGACCGCGCCGCGCGGTCGAGCTCACTTACGGAGTGCTGCGCGGCTACGACCTGACGGAGCCCGACCTGACCGACGCGGTCCGGCTGTTGCGCAGCACGTTCCACGGGTTCGTCGCCCTGGAGGCTGCGGGCGGGTTCGCGCACGAGCGTTCACCGCAGCTCTCCTGGATCCGCGCCCTGGACGCCCTCCACACCCTCCTGGAGCACTGGCCCCCGACCCGAGAGGGAGACCCCTCATGACCGACCCTGACATCGGCAACCTGCGCGTGAACGGCGCCACCTTGCACTACGAGGTGCGCGGCCGGGGCCCGCTCCTGCTGCTGGTCCCCGGCGGGACGGGCGGCGCGGCCTCCTTCGACGGCGTGGCCGACGACCTGGCCGCCGAGTACACCGTCGCGACCTACGATCCGCGCGGCATGTCCCGGAGCACGCTGGACGACCCGGACGCCGAGCAGCACGTGGCCGAGCACGCCGAGGACGCGGCGCGGATCGCGGACCTGCTGTCGCCCCGTGAGCCCGCTCGGGTGTTCGGCAGCAGCTCGGGCGCGATCGTCGCCCTGCACCTGCTCACGGTCCGTCCCGAACGCCTCGTGCGCGTCGTGGCGCACGAGCCACCGGTGGTGGAGGTCCTGCCGGACGCCCCCGATCACCGACTGCTCATCGCCCGTGTGCAGGAGACGCTCCGCACCGAGGGGCTCATGCCGGCGATGGCCGTGTTCGCCGCCGGCCTGCGCAAGGACGGCGACACGGCCGGGCCGGGGGCCGAGGTCAGGCTTCCGCCCCGGGCGGCGGCACGGGCCGAGCAGACGATGGCCGACCTGCCGTACTTCGTCGGCCGCATCGTGCCCGGCTTCATGTCCTACGTCCCGGACATCGACCGGCTGGAGACGCTGGCGGACCGGCTCACGCTCGCCTGCGGCCAGGACTCCCGCGGAGAACTGCCCTACCGTCCGGCCGCCTTCCTGGCCGAGCGGTTCGGCACGGAACTCCTGCGGTTCCCCGGCGGACACACCGGCCTGACGACGCACCCCGCCGGATTCGGTGAACTCCTGCGGAAGGCCTTCCGCGCGTAGGCCCCGCCCCGAGGCGCGTCCGCGTCCGCGCTCCGGCCCACCACCGGTCGGCGTACGCCTCGCTGCGCGCGGCCCGATGCATTCCTACGCTGGATGAATGAGCATCAGATCCTCTGGGCGCAGGACCGGCGCGGGCGCCGCGGCTCTCGCCATCGGCGCATCGGTCCTCCTCGTGCCGACGGCGGCCGGCACCGTGCGGGCCGAGCCGCTGCCACCGCGACCCGCCCCGGCCGTCGACGCCGCGCTGTTGCACCGGGCCGGGACCCACGTACGGGCGCGGCAGGGGGCGCCCGCACTGCCGGACGACGTGTCCGCCCTGTCGTGGCTGGTGGCGGACGCCGGTACGGGTGCGGTGCTCGCGGCCCACGACGCACACCGCCGGCTGCCTCCTGCCAGCACCCTCAAGACCCTCTTCGCCCTCACCGCTCTGCCCCGTCTGCCCGGCTCGGGCCGGCACACGGTCACCGAGGCCGAGCTGGACGAGGTACCGGAGGGGAGCAGCACGGTGGGTCTGTCCGCGGACCACACCTACCGGGTGGCCGACCTGTGGCGGGGCGTCTTCCTCAGCTCGGGCAACGACGCCGTGCACGTGCTGGCCGCGATGAACGGCGGCTGGGACGTCACGTCGGCACAGATGCAGGCCAAGGCGCGCGCGCTGGGGGCGCGGGACACCACCGTCGTCTCCCCGGACGGCTTCGACGCGGACGGCCAGGCTTCCTCGGCCTACGATCTCGCCGTCTTCGGCCGTACGGGCCTCGCCGACCCCGCCTTCGCCGAGTACGCGGCGACCGCCGACGCCCGCTTCCCCGGCGGCACCAACGCCGACGGCAGTCCCACCTGGACGTACGGGATCGAGAACACCAACCGGCTGGTGACCGGTCAGGACGGGATGGGCCGGTACCCGGGGATCATCGGCGTCAAGAACGGCTACACCTCCCAGGCGGGCTTCACGCTGATCGCGGCCGCCCGTCGGGACGGTCGCACGCTGCTGGCGACGGTGATGAACCCCCAGTGGGGCGGCGCGAACGCCGTGTACGAGGAAGCCCGGTCCCTGCTGGACTGGGGATTCGCCGCGGCGGGACGTGTGGATCCGGTCGGATCGCTCGACCCCCCGCCGCCGCCCGCGGCGCCGCCCGCGACGCCGCGCACCGTTACCGCGCGCGCCGTCGCGCGCAGCGGGCTCGACGTCGGTACGCCGATGGTCTACGGCTTGTCGGCCGCGTTCCTCGCCGCGGTGGCGACCCTGACCGGGGCAGCCGTCCTGCGCCGCCGCCGGAGCCCGTGACCGCGCGGACCGTACCCGGGATCCAACGGATCCGGCGCCCAGGGCCATAGAGTGACGGACCGTGAACGACGAGGCGCGCGAGCTCGACAGGCTCGTAGGGGAACAGACCGAACCGCAGGGCGAGCAGGGCGACGTGGAGTACCTACGGGAGCTGGGCTCGCGGGCCTCCGTAGGACTCGACGCGGCGCGCCAACAGGCGCGGACGTACGAGCGCAGCCTCGCGCAGGTCGTCCGCGCGCTCGCCCTCACCCCAGGACGGAACAGCGTGGTGCAGCTGGTCCGGCTCCTCGACGAGCACGGTCCGTTCGGGTGTTCCGGCGCGGACGACCGTTTCATCGCCTCCCTCCTCGCCGAGGCGCAGCAGCCCGCCGACCTCGCCGAGCTCTTCTACGACCGCAGCGAGCGGGACCGGCTCGACGAGGTCCGCGCCTGCCTGTTCCACGAACTGCTCCTGCGGGGCGTCGACGTGTCGGCCCCACGGGGGCTCAGCAGTTGGCCCGTGGTGCGGCCGGCATGGCACACGCTGTCCTGGTTGCCGTCGGACCTCCGCCCCTTCGAGACCGGTTCCCCCTTCCCCAGCCGGTCGATCCGCGGCGGCAGGGGCCGGTCCTGGTCGGGACTTCCCTCCGAGGGCCGCCTGGACCCGCCGACACCCCGCACCGGCGATCGCGCTGCGCTGACGGACATCGCCACCCGCGAGCTGCACGAGCGCATCGTCTCGGCACCCGAATCCGGCGACGTCGGTCACTGCGCGGCCTGGGCCTTCGCGCTGGACGCGCCGCAGGATCCGGCTCTGGTGCCCGCGCTGGTCCCCAGCCTGCCCATGGGCTGCGTGGCGGGACTCGGTCCCACGGCCCGTTTCGAGATCGCGCTCCGCTCGCTCGACGACATCTGGAAGATCCTCTTCAGCGCCGCGTCGATGGACGGCTCGTACGGCGGCGGGGCGCACGGCGCGTGGGGCCGGCGCTGGACCTGGCAGTCGCTGGGGGGCCTCAGCGGCGCGCCCTCGGACGCGAGCGCGCAGGAGGTGAAGCGCTGGGCGAAAGAGAGCACCTGGTTCCATTTCGAGTGCGACTCGGAGTGGTTCCAGAACGAGATCTACGACTACGGGATCGCCGCCCTCTCCCCCGACCGCCGCCGGATCGCGGTACTGGCGGTGACGGACACCGACTGAGGGCGGCAACCGCCCTGCCCGGACCACCTGCCCAGACCCTGCGAACGCCGACTTCGTGGTGCGCACGCCGGACGGCCCCGGTCGCGGTGCACCGGAGTGGCGGCCACGGGTGCGGGCGGGGCAGTCTGTACTCATGAGAGCGCCCGCGCGCTCGCCTCATGGACCGCGAGCCGACGGCCACCACCAGGTCCTCTTCGTCTTGGCGAAGTGCGTGCCCTTCGCGATCGCCCTGCTGGTGCTGCTCGTCGAGTTCACGCCCCTGCACGTCCTGTACACCGGCCCCCTGTTGGTCGCGACACCCGCTCTGGCGGCCGTGACGATGGGCCCCAAGGGCACGCTCGCGGCGGCGGGGGTGGCCGTCGGTGTCAGCGTGGCCACCGCCAGCTACAACAGCGCCTGGGGGACCCAACAGGTCTACACCAACTTCCTCGCCCTGTTCCTGGTCTCGGTGGCGAGTTTCCTGACGAGCCGCTCCGCACGCACGCGCACGGAGAACGAACTCAACCAGGTCCAGCGGATCGCCACCGCTGCCCAGGACGTCCTGCTGCGGCCGGTGCCGGACCGGCTGGGCTCCGTACGGGCGGCCAGCATGTACCTGGCGGCCGAGACGGGCGCGCAGATCGGCGGCGATCTGTACGACGTGGTCCAGACCCGGTACGGGGTCCGGATGATCGTCGGGGACGTCCGGGGCAAGGGCCTGCCCGCCGTGCGGGCCGCCGCGATCGTGCTGGGCGCCTTCCGGGAGGCCGTGCACTACGAGGACGACCTGATGGAGGTCGTCGACCGCTGCGAGGCGGCCCTGCTGCGGGACGCCGCCGTCTCGGGCGCCGGCAATGCGGACGCCATCCTGGAGGGGTTCGTCACCGCGCTCGTGGCCCAGATCCCGGACGGCCCCCACATCGACGTGATCAACCGTGGCCATCCGCCACCGCTGCTGCTGTGCGACGGCGCGGTCCGTCCCCTGATGCCCACCACCCCCCTGCCGCCGCTCGGCCTGGAGGAATTCATCAGCGGTCCTCCCGGGCGGGCGGACCGCTATCACTTCGCGCCCGGGGACCGGCTGCTGCTCTACACCGACGGTGTCATCGAGGCCCGCGACCAGGACAAGACCTTCTTCGACCTGGCGGGAGCGATGGTGACCCTGCGCGACCACAGCCGGAAGGCGTTCCTGGAGGGCCTGCACCAGGCATTGCTCCGCCACACCCATGACCGCCTGGCCGACGACGCGGCGGTCGTCGTCGTGGACCGGAGCGCGGACGAGGTACACCGGACGGACGGAGGTCCGACGTAGCGCCCCTGAACTCGCCCGGACGGTCCGGGACGCGACAGCATGGAGGGGAAGCCGTCGGCGCGATGCCCCCGAAAGGAGGCGATACGGAACAGTGAACGCTCATCGCTTCTCGTTCTGCGGGGCCGAGCTCGCCGCTGTCTACGTGGTCGCCGACCAGGGCAGGGAACTCCATCTCGCCGAGCTGACCGGAAACCGCGGCGTCCTCTACGGGCTGCCGGCGATCCTCGCCGTGGCCGGCCATTCGCCCGCCGCCAACGCCTTCCGCTCGGGCCGCCCGCTGTGGCTGGCTCCCAAGGAACTCGCCACGTTCATCGAGGAGGACCCCCACCACTTCCCCACCCGGGTGCGGGACGGCGCGCCCCACGCACCGGCCAGGATCTCGCTGGGCGCGCTGCCGCTGGGCTACGACGACCAGGAGCTCGGCTGCCTGATCGTCGCCGGGCAGGCCGGGGACGGCTTCAGCGCAGACGACCGCAGCCTCCTGGAGCTCTACGCCGACCAGGTGGCCACGGGACTCGAATCGGTCGCCGGACGCTTCGCCGGACGCAAGTCCCCGCAGGCCCATCTGGGCCAGTCGCTGGTGCCCGACCAGGGCGGCGCGTTCATCCTGGAGCTGGCCACCGGCCGTATGGAGGCCGACGCGCACGTGCTGGAACTGCTCGGTCTGCCTCCCGGGCAGTTCGACGGGCAGGTGGAAACCGTGCTCGCCTGCGCCGTGCCCGACGACATGCCGGCCCTGATGGCGCTCGTGGAGCCGAACCGGCTGGCGGCCGCCGGACAGCAGCTGGCCTTCCGCATCCGCCGCCCGAACGGCGAACTGCGCTGGCTGGGGCTGCGCTGCCGCGTGGAGGTGGACCCGGACGGTACGCCGCGGCGCGTCCTGGGTGTGGTGGCCGATGCCACCTATCTGCGCCCCAGCGCCGACGAGGTCTCCCTCGTACAGCGACTGTCGGCCACCCTGGCGGGGGCGGCGACCATCCGGGAGGTCAGCCGGCTGGTGGTCGCCGCCCTGCGCGAGCCGCTCGGTGCCTCCCGGGTCGCGGTCGGCGAGCTGGAACCCGAACGGCTCATCGTCACCGCCCTCGATCCTCCGGAGCCCGATGCCTGGCCCGAGGTGTGGCGCTCGGAGTGGCGGTCCGAATGGCCCGACGTCGCGCTGAGCGACCTGCCCACCCTGCAGAGCGCGCTGCGCGGCGGCCACATGAGCCTGTGGCCGCCGGGGGCGGCTCTGGAGCCCGGCCTGCTGGGCGTCGGGCCCGGTGGTCTCGCGGTGCTGCCGTTGCCCGCCGACGGCCGGATGGTCGGGGTGTGTCTGGTGGGGTGGGACGCGGAGCACCGGTTCGGACCGGAGGAGCGGTCGCTGCTGACCGCGACCGCGGGGCTGGTGGGACAGGCGCTGGTGCGCGCCCACGCCCTGGACGCGGGCCACGAACTCGCCACCATGCTCCAGCGCAGTCTGCTGCCCCGTAAGCTCCCGGAACTGCCGGGCGGGGTCGCTGTCGCCCGCTACCTGCCCGCGACCGCCGGACTCGAGGTCGGCGGCGACTGGTACGACGTCATTCCGCTCCGTGACGGTCATGTGGCCTTCGTCATCGGGGACGTACAGGGGCACAGCGCGGGAGCCGCCACCATCATGGGCCAGATGCGCACGGCGGTCAGGGCCTACGCGGTGGAGGGACACCCTCCCGATGTGGTGGTCGCACGGGCCAACCGTCTGCTCGCCGGCATGGAGACGGACCTGTTCGCCACCTGCGGGTACGTGGACCTGGACATGGAGGAGGGCATCGCCAGGGTCGTCCGGGCCGGCCACCTGCCGCCGATCTTGCGTTTCCCCGACGGCGTCGCCGAGGAGATGGTGGTCGAGGGCGGTCCTCCGCTGGGCGTGCTCGCGGAAGCGGAGTTCCCCATGACCGAGGCGGGGCTGGTCCCCGGCACCCTGCTCGTGCTGCTCACCGACGGCCTGGTCGAGTCGGCCAGACTGCCCCTGGAGGAGGGCGTACGGCGGGTGTGCGACGTGCTCGCGGTGGCCGACCCGGTCGACGTCGGTGGGATCGCCGACGAGTTGGTCGTCGGCGTGGGCCGTCGCGACGACGACGTGGCGTTGCTGGTGCTGCGCTACGACGGCCAGGGGGACCGGCCGATGCGGAGCCACTGGACGGTGTGGCGGGTGCCCAACGCGGTCCTGCACGCGCGCCGCTTCACCGCGCGCATCCTGCGGTCCTGGGGGGTGGTGGAGGAACTCGACGAAGCCCTGCTGGTCGTGTCCGAGCTGGTCACCAACGCCATCGCGCACACTCAGGGCGAGGTGGGGATGGATCTGACCCTGTCGGCGGACCGGCTGCGGATCGCCGTGAACGACGCGTCGCCGCGCAGCCCCGTGAAACCGGTCTGGGTGAGCTGGGAGTCGACCGGCGGTCGCGGGCTGCTCATCGTCGAGGCGACGGCGACGGCCTGGGGCTCGGTACCGCTCAGCAGCGGCAAGCAGGTGTGGGCCGAGATCCCCTGGCGCCGCGGTTCCTGACACGTTGCGCGGGCGGCTCCCGCGGGCGCTCCCGCGGGCGGTGCTCAGCCGCGGGCCGGGAGGGGGCGCTGGGAGGGGCCGGTGTAGGAGCCGAGGGGGCGGATCAGGGCGTTGTGCTCCAGCTGTTCGGTGATGTGGGCCGTCCAGCCGGTGATCCGGCTCATCACGAACAGCGGGGTGAAGGTCGGGACGTCGAACCCCATCAGGTGGTACGCCAGCGCGGCGGGATAGTCGAGGTTCGGGTGGATCCCCTTGCGGCTGATCACGGCGTGCCGGAGCGAGGCGTGCAGGGTGGCGAGCCGGGTCGCATCGGGGTCCGCGGCGCGGGCGACGAGACGGTCGGTGGCCTCCTGCATGATCGGCACTCGGGAGTCGCCGTTCTTGTAGACGCGGTGCCCGAAGCCCATGATCTTCCTGCGGGCGGCCAGCGCCCCGTCCAGCCACTGCCCGGCCCGCTCCGGGTCGCCGATCTCGCCCAGCATGTGCATCACGGCCTCGTTGGCGCCGCCGTGGAGCGGACCCTTGAGGGCGCCGATGGCCGCGGTGACCGCGCTGTAGAGGTCGGAGAGGGTGGACGTGACCACCCGCGCGGTGAACGTCGAGGCGTTGAAGCTGTGCTCCGCGTAGAGGATGAGCGAGATCTCGAAGCACCGGACGACCTCGGGGGCCGGCACCCTGCCGAAGCACATCCGGAAGAAGTTCTCCGCGTATCCGAGCGACCGGTCCGGCTGGACGGCGGCGAGCCCGTGCCGCCGTCGGTGGTCCGCCGCGACCACGACCGGCAGCTTCGCCAGCAGCGCGAGGGACTTGGTGCGGTTGGCTTCGGTGCTGCCGTCGTCCTCCGTGGGGTCCTGCGAGCCGAAGACACTGACGGCGGTGCGCAGCACGTCCATCGGGTGGCAGGTCTCCGGCAGCCGGGCGAGCAGTTCGGCGGTGGTCCGGTCCAGGGGCCGCAGGGCGCGCTCGCGGGCCTGGAACTCGCGCAGTTGGTCCGCGTCCGGGAGTTCGCCGTACCAGAGGAGGTGCGCGACCTCCTCGAAGGAGCAGCGGGCGGCCAGGTCCTGGACCGGATATCCGCGGTAGGTGAGGGAGTTGGTCTCCTGGATGACGGTGGAGATGGCGGTGGTGTCGACGACGACGCCGGTGAGACCGCGGTGGATCTCGGGCGTGGTGGCGGTCATGGGTGGCCTCCGGTGCGGGTGGTCGGTCAGTTGCCGGGCGGGAGCGTGAAGTCGGCGACGGTCGAGTCGAAGGCGGCGTAGTCCTCGTAGCCGAGCACCTCGTAGAGCCGGGAGCGGGTCTGCATGCGGGGCAGCAGTGACTCCTGGGTGCCCTCGGCGGCGAGGGTGCGCAGGCCGTCCTCGACCGCGCCCATGGCGAGGCGGAAGAGGGTGACGGGGTACAGCGCGATGTTGTAGCCGAGGTTCTCCAACGTGCGTGCGTCGAGCAGCCTGCTCTTGCCGAATTCCGTCATGTTCGCGAGGAGGGGGACGTCGACGGCCTTGCGGAAGGCATCGAACTCGGCCTCGTCCGCGAGCGCTTCGGGAAAGACGGCGTCGGCGCCCGCGTCCACGTACGCCTTGGCGCGGTCGATCGCGGCGGCCAGGCCTTCGACGGCGCGGGCGTCGGTGCGGGCCATGAGGAGGAAGTCGGGGTCGCGGCGGGCGTCGGCGGCGGCGCGGACCCTGCGGGCCATCTCCTCGCGCGCGACGACGCCCTTGCCGTCGAGGTGGCCGCACCGTTTGGGGTTGACCTGGTCCTCCAGGTGGAGTCCGGCCAGCCCCGCGTCCTCCATGAGCTGGAGGGTGCGGGCGGCGTTCATCGGCCCGCCGAAGCCGGTGTCGGCGTCGATGAGGGCGGGCAGGTCGGTGACGCGGGTGATCTGCTGGGCGCGGGCGGCGATCTCGGTGGAGGTGGTCAGGCCGATGTCGGGCAGGCCCAGGTCGGCGGCGAGCACGGCCCCCGAGAGGTACACGGCGTCGAACCCCGCCTCCTGGACGAGTCGGGCCGAGTACGGGTTGATCGCGCCCGGGATCCTCAGCAGCCGCCCGGAGGCGAGCTGTTCGCGGAAGGTGCGGCGGCGGGACGCGGCAGTGGTGCGGGTGTGGAGCATCAGAGCAGGCCCTTCGGGAGCCGGGCGTCTTCCGCGGCGACGGCATTGGTGTCGACGGCGGGGAAGAGGTCGGCGAGGCCTGCGGTGCCCAGCTCCGCCAACCGGTCCGCGGCCTGCAGGAAGTGGTCCTGGGCCGCGCCGGTGACGATCCCCTCGGTCAGGGTGCGGAACTTGGCGGTGTAGCCGGCCCGGTCGAACGGGCGGGCTCCGGCGGGGTGTGCGTCGGCGACGGCGAGCTGGTCCTCGACGACGGAGCCGTCCTCGAAGGTGATCACGGCGCGGCCACCGAAGGCCCGACGGGAGGGGTCCGGGTCGTGGTACCGCCGGGTCCACTCGGGGTCTTCGGCGGTGGAGATCTTCCTCCACAGCTCGACGGTGGCGGGCCGCCCCGCGCGCTCGGGGGCGTAGGAGCGCTCGTGGTGCCAGCCGCCGTCCTCGAGGGCGACGGCGAAGACGTACGGCACCGAGTGGTCGAGGGTCTCGCGGCCGGCGGCCGGATCGTACTTCTGCGGGTCGCCGGAGCCGGAGCCGATGACGTGGTGGGTGTGGTGGCTCGTGTACAGGACGATCGAGCGGACCTTCTCCAGCGGGCCGGCCTTCTCCCGCAGGGTGCGGGCGAGGTCGATGATCGCCTGCGCCTGGTACTCGGCGGAGTGCTCCTTGGTGTACGTGTCGAGGATCGCGCGGCGCGCCTCGCCGGGCCCGGGCAGTGACACGGTGTACGAGGCGTCCGGGCCGTCCAGCATCCAGGCGAGGAAGCCGTCCTCCCCCTCGTAGATCGGCGAGGGGGATCCCTCGCCGCGCATGGCCCGGTCCACCGCTTCCACGGCGGCCTTGCCGGCGAAGGCCGGCGCGAACGCCTTCCAGCTGGAGATCTCGCCCTTGCGCGACTGCCGGGTCGACGTGGTGGTGTGCACCGCCTGCTGTACCGCCTGGTACACGGTTCCGGTGTCCAGCCGCAGCATCGCTCCGATGCCGCACGCCGTCGCGGCGCCGAGGTGGGCGACGTGGTCGATGCGGTGCGCGTGCAGGCAGATGCCCTTGACCAGGGCGACGTGGATCTCGTAGGCGGCGATGATGCCCCGCAGCAGGTCCGCGCCGGAGCGCCCGGTGCGCTGGGCCACGGCCAGCAGGGGCGGAATGTTGTCCCCGGGGTGGGAGTAGTCGGCGGCGAGGTAGGTGTCGTGGAAGTCCAGCTCGCGCACGGCCGTGCCGTTGGCCCAGGCCGCCCACTCCGGCGACACGCGGGTCCCGGCGGCGACTCCGAAGACCGATGCGCCGGCGGGGGTCCGGTGGCTGAGGGCCTGGGCCCGCGCGACGGCGACGGGGCGGCGGCGCAGCGAGGCGACGGCCACCGAGGCGTTGTCGATGATCCGGTCGACCGCCGTCCCCGCGGCCCCGGGGTCGAGGTCCGGGGCGTCCTGGGTGCCGGTGGCCACGGCGGCCAGCTTCCAGGCGAGCTGCTCCTCTCGGGGCAGGCGGTCGGCGCTGGGGTGGACACGTACCTGATGGTCGATCACGGGGCTCCTCGCAGCGTGCGGTGGGATGGTGGGTGCGTCGTCGTACGAGGGTGAGTCTTCCCCTCCGGGAGGGCCGGGGCGACGGCTCCACACTGCGTAATCCGTCCCTGCCGATCGTGCGAATCTGCGAATTCTGCGAACGGTGCGGATGCTAACTTCACAGGTGAGGACGGGTGGAGAGGAGCTCGCGATCCCCATGGGACGGCCTGCCGGACGGATCTACGCACACGCGAAACTGCGCAGGCTGCGCCGTGAGCGGGGCATGAACCAGGTCGAACTGGCCCGCGCGCTGGGGCTGTCCACCAGCTACCTCAACCAGATCGAACACAGCCGGCGGCCGCTGACCGCTCCGGTGCTGCTGCGGATCGCCGAGGTCTTCGGCGTCGATCCGGAGTTCTTCTCCGAGGCCGGCGAGGAACGTCTGGCCACCGATCTACGGGCGGCGCTCGGGGACGAGGCGTGCGGAAGCCCGGTCCCGGGGGACGAGATCGCCGACGTGGCCCGCGACCACCCCGAGGTGGCCCGGGCCCTCGTCGCCCTCCACCAGCGCTACCGGGACGCCTCCGAGCGGGTCGTCGCGCTGGCCTCCCCCGAGGACACCGCGGGCCTGTTGCCGGCCGAACCCCACGACGAGGTGCGGGACTTCTTCTACGCCCACCACAACCACTTCGCCGCCCTGGAAACGGAGGCCGAGCAGACCGCCGAAGCGCTCGGCCCCGGCCGGGTCGGCCGCGCCGCGGACGCTCTCACGGGCCGCCTCGCGACCCGGCACGGGATCAAAGTGCTCCAGGCGGGCCCTGAACGCTCCGCCGACGCACGGCGCTTCGACCCCGACAGCGGACTGCTCCTGCTCTCCCCCTGGCTCAGCGAGGGACAGCGGGCCTTCCAACTGGCCACGCAGCTCGCGCTGCTGGAGCACGGCCCCCTGCTGACCGGACTGGTCGATGCGGCAGACCTGTCCTCGCCGCAGGCGGAGGGCCTCGCCCGCATCGGGCTCGCCAACTACTTCGCGGGCGCGCTCCTCATGCCGTACACCGCCTTCCACGCGGCCGCCGAGCGGCTCCGCTACGACATCGAGCTGTTGCAGGCCCGCTTCGGCGTCGGCTTCGAGACCGTCTGCCACCGCCTGTCGACCCTCCAGCGCACCGGGAACCGGGGGGTGCCCTTCTCCTTCCTGCGGGCCGACCGCGCGGGCAACATCTCCAAACGCCAGTCCGCCACCGACTTCCACTTCTCCCGGCTGGGCGGCACCTGCCCGCTCTGGACCGTCTACGAAGCCTTCTCCTCCCCCGGCCGCGTCCTCACGCAGGTCGCCGAGATGCCCGACGGCAAGAAGTACTTCTGGATCGCCCGCACGGTCACCCGCGGCGGCTTCGGCCATCACGCGCCCCGGGCCGACTTCGCCGTCGCCCTGGGCTGCGAGCTGCGCCACGCCCCGCGCCTGGTCTACGCGCAGGGCATCGCCCTGCAGGACGCGCGCGCCGCCACGCCCATCGGGCTGGGCTGCCGAATCTGCGAACGGCAGGACTGTGCCCAGCGGGCCCGGCCCCCGGCCGGCGGGATCCTCGCCGTCGATCCCGACCTGCGCACCCATGTCCCGTACCCGGTGATCGCGGACCGCTGACTCCGGCTCCGACACCACCACCGGCCCCGGCCCCGGCCCCGGACCAGGCCCCCTAGGCTCGGAGGATGCGCATCGTCTCCCTGCTGCCCGCGGCCACCGACATCGTGGCGGAGCTCGGTCTGGCCGCCGATCTGGTGGGCCGTACGCACGAGTGCGACTGGCCGCCGGGGGCGGTGGCCGGTGTGCCCGTGGTGACCTCGGCCGAGCTCTCGGCGGACGCCCTGAGCAGCCGGGAGATCTCCGACGCCGTCGGCGGCGCCGCGCACAGCGGCTCCTCGCTCTACGCCCTCGACACCGAGGCCCTCGGCGCACTGGCTCCCGACGTGGTCCTGACCCAGGACCTGTGCGACGTCTGCGCGGTGTCCTACGCGGGGGTGAGCCGGGCGGTGCGCGTCCGGGGCGGCGGACCCCGCGTGCTGAGTCTGGAGCCGCGCACGCTGGGCGACGTACTGGACTGCCTGGTCACGGTGGGCGAGCTGCTCGGCGTGGCGGAACGCGCGCGGGAGCGGCGGCAGGCCCTCGCCGCACGGCTGGAGGCCGTACGGGCGCGGACGGCCGGGCTGCAGCGGCCCAAGGTGGTGGCGATCGAATGGCTCGATCCGCTCTGGCCGGCCGGGCACTGGGTGCCGGAGCAGATCGCGTGCGCGGGCGGCGAGGCGCTGATCGCCTCGCCGGGCGAGCACACCCGGCCGATGGAATGGGAGGCGGTCCGAGCCGCCCGCCCGGACGTGCTCCTGGTCATGCCCTGCGGGTTCGGCCCGGAACGCACCCTGCGCGAGCGGGAGCTGTTGACCTCGCTGCCGGGGTGGGAGGAGCTGCCCGCGGTGCGCGCGGGCGAGGTGTGGGTGCTGGACCGGCCCGCCCACTTCAACCGCCCGGGCCCCCGCGTCGTACGCGGCGCTGAGGTGCTGGCGCACGTCCTGCACGGGGTCGGGGCGGGTGCCCCGGTGAGCCCGGCGGAAGCCCGCCGACTCGGCCGCGGCTGACGGCGGGCCCGAATTCGGGGTTCGCTCCCGCTCCCCTCTCCCCAAGCCGTACGATGCGTTCTGCTCCGGCCCACCGCGGCCCGAGCCACAACCGAATGCATGCACAACTGGGGGAAGCCGGTGGGAATCCGGCGCTGACCTGCAACCGTGAGCGGCGTCCGAAACGCCGTGAGTCGGAGAACCCGGGGTGCGATGTGCACCGCTTCCCACTGTCACGGTCTGCAGTACGAAGCCCCAGCCTGGCCCGGCACCCCCGTGCGCCCTCCTCAGGGACGCCCGCAGGGGGTGTGCGCGGGTGCGGGTCGGAGGGTTCGCGCGAGCAGACCCGAAGATCCGCTCAGGAAGGCACTCCATGCGCCAGACCCTCGTCCGACGCTCCGTGGTCACCACGCTCGCCCTCGGCCTCGCCCTCGCCACGGCTCCGGCCGAGGCCAAGCCGAAGCCGAACACGAACGCGGCCGTCAAGGTGGACCTCACCGTCCAGGGACCCGACGGGCTGCTGTTCAAGGGCAAGGTCAAGACCAAGGGCCACGACGTCACCACCGCGACCGGTGGCACCCACAAGTGCGACGGCACCAACGGCGGCGCCAACCCGTCGAAGGTCCCCACCCCGACGGCCGCCCTCGACGACGCCGCCCACAAGAAGGGCTTCACCTGGGACGGCACCTGGTACGCGTCGTTCGACGACTTCTCCGTCGACACCATAAAGAACGTCAGCGGCGGCGGCTCCGCCTACTGGAGCATCGCCGTCAACGGCACCCCGACCCCGGTCGGCGGCTGCCAGTTCAAGCTCAACGCCGGCGACCGGGTCTCCTTCACCTGGACGTCCTTCTAGCCGGGTACGGCCCGGCCGCGGGCCGGGCGGTGCCGTACCGGCCCGACCGGCGGCCGGTACGGCACCGGTACGGCACCGGCGGGACACGCTCCGCGTCGAGCATCCTGACCGAGCGCTACCGGGACTGCCCGGAGTCCGCGAGAAGGGTGTCGCGGACGGTCGCCCATTGCAGCGAATGGCGGATGCCGTCGACGATCGAGTACTCGGCCCGCCAGCCCAGGAGGCGTTCTGCACGGTCGCTGCGGGTGTAGGCGCCCACGACGTCGCCCGGGCGCGCATCGGTCTCGATCGCGGAGATCGGCGTGTCGGCCACGGAGTTGAAGGCCTCGACGAGCTCCTTGACGGTCGTCCCGGTGCCCGTGCCGAGGTTGATCGCCAGGGAGGGGTCCTCGTCGGTCAGCAGGCTGTCGAACCGGGTGAGAGCAGCAACGTGCGCGGACGCCAGGTCCCAGACATGGACGTAGTCACGGATGCCCGAACCGTCCCGCGTGCCGTACGTCGTGCCCGTGACGCAGAACTCGCTTCCGTTCTCCATCGCCTGGATCATCTTGCCGAGGGCGTGGCTGGGGTGGCGGAGCTGCAGACCCGTACGCATCTTGGGATCCGCCCCGATCGGGTTGAAGTACCGCAGGGAAAGGATCTTGATCGGCTGGCTGGCGGCGATGTCGGCGAACATGGCCTCGCAGACGGCCTTCGTCCGGGCGTAGGGGCTCTTCGCGTCGATCGGAGAGCTCTCGTCCACGGTCAGGTCGTCGCCCTCCCGGTAGATCGAGGCCGAGGAGCTGAAGATCATGCGGCTACAGCCGTTGCGCAGCAGGTGGGCGACGAACTCCAGGCTCTTGGCCACGTTGGCCCGGTAGTAGCCCACCGGGTCACCGACGGAGTCGGGCACGACGATGAGCGCGGCGCAGTGGACCACGGCTTCGATGTCGGGGTGTTCCTCGAAGACCCGGTCGATCAGCGCCCCGTCCGCGATGTCACCTTCGTAGAAGGCCTTGCCCCGGGCGAATTCGCGCCTTCCGGTGACGAGGTTGTCGAGGATCACCGGAGTGATCCCGGCGTCCGAGCAGGCCGACGCCACCGTGCTGCCGATGAATCCGGCACCGCCGGCGATCAGAACCTTCATGCGCAATCCCACCCACTTCGTATCGGACACTGCTGATCCGCCAGAGCCTACGGGTTGTCCCGCGGCCCCCGGCGGAGCGCCCCGACGCGCGGGCCCGGGACGGGCTGCGGGCCCGCAGGTCCGCAGCCCCACCGGCATTCGGTGGTCAGGCGCCCCAGCGCAGGGCGATGGTGTCGCCCACGTTGATGACCTTGTTGCGGACCGCGCCGGCGAACGCGGAGCCGTCGACGCTGACCTTCCAGGTGTTGGAGCCGCTGTTGGCCTTGCCGTTGACGGCCGTGACGGTGCCCGTGCCCGACGAGGGGGTCACGCTCGTGACGCAACCGGCCGGAGTCGCCCCGGTGGTGGCCGCGTTCAGGACGTCGCCGAGGGTGGTCGTCGTGCCGGTCGGGGTGAAGGCCACCGAGCAGGCCTTGAGGTTGCCGGCGCCGTCGTCGACGGTCAGCGCCAGCTTGGTGGCCGTACCGGCGGTGAAGGTGGACTGGGCGACCCACTGCGGGGCGCCGGGGGTGACCGGGACGGGCGGGGCCGTGGTGAAGCCACCGCCCGCGACGGCACGCAGGGCGTCGATGGAGGAGTAGGCGGAGGGGACGGTGTCGGAGGGCTTGTACTTGAAGCCGCCCGCCGGGTTGTACTGGTTGGCTATCAGGAAGTCGATCGGGGTCTTCCCGGTGACCGTGAGGAAGTCACCGGTCTGCGGGTTGAAGCCGCAGGCGTTCAGGCCCGCGACGCCCCAGCCGTTGGAGCTGGTGTTGACCCCGTAGAGGGAGTTGAAGGCGCCGGTGGAGGGGACCAGCGTGCTCTTGAGGAAGTTCTTCGCCTGGACGACGTCCGTGTCGGTGTTGGGGACGCCGGAGACGCAGAGGGCCGCCATGGCCGCGCCGGTCATGTCGACGTCGCTCGCGGAGTTGAGGACGGTCGGGTTGCCCTCGGCCTTCTGGTAGGTCCAGCCGCCGTCCACGTGCTGGTTGGCGCGGATCCGGGTGACGATCGAATCGGTCAGCGCCTGCGGAATGCGGGCGCCGCCGGCCTGCGTCTTGGCGCCGCCGAGCGAAAGGGCCGCGAACACCGTGCCGTTGAAGTTTCCGGAGGAGCCGAAGTAGCCCGTCTCCGCCGTCTGCCAGTAGGAGTAGACGTTCGCCACAAGGTTGCGGGAGGCGGAGACGCGGGCCGGGTCGATGCCGGCGGCGTACGCGTTCAGGGTGCCGCGCTCGTAGTCGGTGACCACCGGGGAGGCCGACGGCCAGGCCGCCGTCGAGAGCAGGTTGCGGTAGACGGTGCGGGCGTTCTTCGTCGTGTCACCACCGGGGTAGACGTCCACGACGGCCGTACCGGTCGCGGCGAAGGCGCTGAAGGCCCACTCGTTGGAGAGGCCCGCACCGGCGTACGAACCGTCCGCCGCCTGGAGGGACTTGAGGTAAGCGACGCCGTTGGTCTTGGAGGTGGCGATCTGTGCGGGCGACGAGGTCGCGAACGCGGGCAGCGCGGTGAGGGCGAGGGCACCGAGCGCGGCGGGCGCCGCGAGCGCGAGGCCGCGGGAGGTGCGGGGACGGGACATGGCCTGCTCCTGGAATCGGCGGACGCCGACCGCTCCCGGCGCCCCTGCCACCGTACGGACGCACGGCCGGGCATGCCGGAGGGCCGCCGTCCGGAACGCGTGGTACGGCTTCCTGTACTGCATCGCCGCATGGGCATTCGGGCTCGGAGACGGCCCCCGCCGTCCCACACCGCTGCGCGTCAGCTCCGGCTTCCCACCGGATTCCCCCATCTGGCAGCCCTGGACGCTACCCGAGTGATCAAGGGTCCGCCAGCCAGTCGGGAGCGGTCCGACGGAGCCGTCCGGGGCGTGTCCCATGAGACGGAGGCCACCTTGACGCTGTCTTTATCGGCGTGTTCCACTCCGACTGATAAGCACTCAGCTCCAGGGGAAGCCGGTCGGAATCCGGCGCTGACCCGCAACCGTAGGCCCGGTCCCACCGGGCGAGCCGGAATGCCTGGAGCCTGGTTTTTGCAGCGAGAAACGCCGTCGCGGACTACGGCGTGGTTCGAAGGCTTCTTCCGCGCCCTGCGTTCTGCGCCGCGCCCGGCGCCCTGCGCCCCGTGCCGTGCCCGTGCGGGTACGAGAAGCCCTGTGCCACGCACTGGTCCGCCCGGCCGACACGAGGGGCCGTGGTGGGGACCGCAGAGCAAGCAGAGCGACGCACGGGGCGGAAGAGGCTGGTGTCGCTGCTGTCGGCGGCGCTGCTGACCTTCGGCACGAGCGTGGCCTTCGTCACCGGTACGACGTCCGCGGCGGCCGACCCGATCGAGGGGTGCACGGCCACCACCGGCGCCATCGTCGCCGTCGACTTCGGGCCGTTCGGCGGGAAGGTCGAACGGGGCTGCGACACCACCCCGACCACGGGCTACGAGTTGCTCCACGCCGGCGGTTTCACCACGGAGGGCACCCAACACGACGGCCCCGCCTTCATCTGCCGCATCGGCAGCGGATCCTTCAACTCCGGTACCCAGTACCCCACTGCGGACAAGGAGCCCTGCGTCCTGACCCCGCAGGCGACCGCGTACTGGTCGTACTGGACCGCGTCCCCCGGCCAGAAGACCTGGACCTACAGCTCGCTCGGCGCGATGGCCCGGATCCCGAAGGCCGGTGACGTGGACGCCTGGGTGTTCGGCAGCACGGACATCGGTGGCACCTCGGGCAAGCCCGCCTTCTCCCCCGACGACGTGCGCGCCGCGGGCGGCACGCCCGACCCGGACCCGACGGGCCCGCCCCCCGTGCCGCCGGGCACCGTCGACGTACCCGCCGCCACCCGCTGGATCACCGGGAAGCTGACCGACGGCGAGCGGGTCGTCGACGAGGGCGCCACCACCCCGAACTACCTGCTCACCACGGAGGCCGTGTACGCCCTGGCCGGCGCCGATCCCAAGAGCGCCGCGGCCCGCAAGGCCGCCGACTTCCTGGCCGCACCCGCGCACACGGACGCGTACGCCTACCCGGCCGGCAAGGCCGGGATCCCCGACGCGACCGCCGCCGCACGACTCGCGCTGGTCGCCGAGGCCACCGGGAAGGATCCCCGCGCCTTCGGCGGGCACGACCTGCTCGGCGACCTGGTCAGGTACGTCTGCCCGAGGGACATCGGCGACGGCGAGACGATCGAGGGCTGCCTCACCAAGGGCGACTTCCGCACCACCGGCCAGTCCGATGCCCAGGCCATGGCCGTCATCGCCCTGCTGAACGGCGGCGTGACGCCTCCGGCCGACGCCGTGAAGCGGCTGACCGCCCTCCAGTGCGAGGACGGCGGGTTCACCAGCATCCTCATCCGCTCCGGCGGATGGTGCGACAGCGACGCGAACGCCACAGCACTGATCGCCCTGGCCCTCAAGCGGGCCGGCGGCCACGACGCCGTCGTCGAGAAGGCCCGCGCCCACCTGCGGAAGTCCCAGCTGCCCACCGGCGCCTGGCCCGCCGCCGCCTACATGACCACCGGCAACGCGGCATCCACCGGCTGGGCGGCCCAGGCCATGCGCGCCCTCGGCGACACCCCCTACGCCGACGCGGGTCTGTTCTGGCTCTCCAAGCAGCAGCTGCCCGGCGGGGCCTTCGGCTTCGAAGAGGGGCTGACCGACCCGCAGTTGTACCCGACCGCCCCGGCCGTCGTCGCGGCCGCCAAGAGCGATCTGGTGAAGCTGACCACCAAGAAGGTGGATCCGCCCACACCTCCGACCACTCCTTCACCTCCGACCACGCCTTCACCTCCCACCACTCCCCCGGGCGACGGGCCGGACCTGAAGAAGGGCACCGCGTACCTCACCGACACCGCCCGTCTGATCCAGGGCCGCTACTACGAGAACACCCCCGGCAGCGGCTTCGCCGACTACGGTCTGACCATCGACGGGGCCTACGCCCTGGCCGCCACCGGCGAGAACGACTCCGTCCTGCGCAACATCGTCGATTTCCTCGACAAGGGCGGCAAGGACGGCAAGGGCCGCGGCGTCCACGACTGGACCCTGATCGGCACCAAGCACGCCGGCGGCGGTTCCCTCGGCAAGACCGCCCTGCTCGCCGAGGTGGTGGGCCGCGATCCGCGCGCCTTCGGCGGCCAGGACCTGATCGCCGCCCTCGCCAAGGCCGTCTGCCCGGCCCCGAGCACCGCGCCCGACCGGAGCTGCGCCGCCAAGGGCGCGTACACCAACGCCCCGTCCGTGTTCTCCCAGTCCCTCGCCGTCATCGCCCAGGTCCGCGCGGGTGAGAGCGCCGCGGCGGCCGATCCGATCGCGTACTTGGAGAGCCTCCAGGAGCCCTCGGGCGCCTGGCCCAGCCTGATCGGGACGCCCAGCGGCGCCGAGGTCGACTCCACCGCCATGGCGGCCATGGCCCTCGACCTGCTTCCGGACGCCAAGGCACAGGCGGCCGTGGACAAGGCGCTGGTCTGGCTGGCCGCGCAGCAGAAGGACGACGGCGGATTCCCCGGCGCCTCCGGCAACTCCGTCAACTCCGCCGCCCTCGCCGTCCAGGGCATGGCCCTGGACGCGCCCAAGTACCGCACGCAGATCGCCAAGGCCCGTAAGTTCCTGGCCACCCAGCAGAACGGCGACGGCGGATTCGACGTGGCGAAGGGCGGCCAGCCCGGTTCCGACGTCCGTGCCTCCACCCAGGCCGTCGGTGGCGCCACGGGCATCTCCTTCGCCACCCTCACCCGCAGCCTGGCGGGCACCGTCCCGCAGCCCGTCCCCACCGGCACGACCGGCGTTCCCGTCATCGTGACCCCGGGCGGGGAGACGGCCTCTTCCGCCGGCGGCGGCTCGGGGTCGGGCGGCGGTCTCGCCTCCACCGGAACCCAGGTCGCCGGCATCGCCGCCGCGGCCGTGGCCCTGGTGTTCGGCGGCTGGGGTACGACCCGCGTCGCCCGCCGCCGCCGGCGCCACCACCAGACGACCGGAGGCCGGGCGTGATGCGCGTGCACGTCCTGCGGGCCCTGGCCCGTACGGCGGCCGCGCTGGGGTTGACGGTGGCGGCCTTCGCCGCCACCGCGGCCCCGGCGGGGGCCGTCCCGCAGCCCATGGGGCAGTGCACCACCTCGTCCGGGGTCGTCCTCGCGGTGGACTTCAGCCGCTGGGGCGGACCCGTCTACCGCTCCTGCGGTACGACCCCCACCACCGGCTACGAGCTGCTCAACCAGGGCGGGTGGGCCACGACCGGCACCGGCCACGACGGGCCCGCCTTCATCTGTCGGATCGGCTACAGCGGTTACCAGGGCGGCAAGCAGTTCCCGACCCCGCAGCAGGACGACTGCGTCCTGACCCCGCCCGCCTCCGCCTACTGGTCGTACTGGCACGCGAACCCCGGCCAGAACACCTGGGAGTACAGCCAGCTCGGTGCCATGCTCTACAAGCCGAAGCCCGGCAGCGTAGACCTGTGGATCTTCGGCGGGACGAACGTCGAGGGCACCGAGGGGAAGCCCACGGTCACCCCCGACCAGCTGCGCGCCAAGAACGCCAGGCCCACCGGCGGGCCCGCGCCGAAGGACACCCGCACGGCGGCCCCGCTGCCGCCGAACGTCAACACCGGGCCCAGGCCGGAGAACCCGCCGCCGAGCGCGGCGCCCTCCCCCACGACACCGCCGCCCAGCCCCTCGCCCCCGACCACGACCCCGGAGAGCCCCGCCACGAGCGCCGCGCCGACGCCCTCCGCGCCCCCCGCCTCCGGCGAGCCGGCGCTCGCCGCGCAGCCTCCCGGCCCCCAGGTCGTCGAGGCCGCGCCCGCAGCCGACGCGCAGCACGACGCGGGCTCCTTCCTGCCCGCCGTCGCCACCGGAGCGCTGGTGCTGCTGATCGGCGCCGCCGCCGTGTTCGCGGCCAGGCGCCGCCGTCGTACGGAGTAGCCGCGTGTCACGCACCACCGCCTCGGACAAGACGGAGAAGGCGGCGAACCCGCCCGCGTCCGGCCCCGCGCCGGACGCGGGCGGCCGTCGGCTGCCCCGTACCCTGCACCCGGTCGCCTGGTGGATCTGGGCGCTGGCCCTGGCCACCGCGGTGAGCCGCACCAACAATCCGCTGCTGCTCTTCCTCGTCCTCGCGGTCCTCGGCTACGTGATCACCATGCGCCGTACCGAGGCCCCCTGGGCGCGCGGCTTCAAGTACTACCTCTACCTGGCGCTCACGGTCGTGACGATCCGTGTGCTGTTCCGCGCCGTCTTCGCCACCGGCATCACCCCGCGGGACCACTTCCTCTTCTCCCTGCCCCACGTCCCCACCCCCGACTGGTACGCGGGCATCCAGCTCGGCGGCCCCGTCTCCCTCGAAGCCCTGCTGTCGGCCGCCACCGACGGGCTGCGGCTCGCCTGCATGCTGTGCTGCATCGGCGCGGCCAACACCCTCGCCAACCCCAAGCGGGCCCTGCGGGTCCTGCCCGGCGCCCTCTACGAACTCGGGGTCGCCGTCACGGTGTCCATCAGCGTCGCGCCCCAACTGGTCTCGAGCGTCCAGCGCGTCCACCGTGCGAGGCGTTTGCGGGCCGGTCGTACGAAGGGCCTGCGCGCCCTGCGCGGGATCATCGTCCCCGTCCTCGAGGACGCCCTGGACCGGTCCCTACGGCTCGCCGCCGCCATGGACTCGCGCGGCTACGGGCGGGCCGGAACCGCCACCCGCCGCTCCCGCCGACTGACCGGGGCCCTCATGCTGCTCGGCATGTGCGGCCTGTGCGCCGGGGCCTACGGCCTCCTGGACGCCACCGCGCCGAAACTGCTGGGCCTGCCGGCCATGGCCGTGGGGGCGTCGCTGTGCTTCGCGGGACTCAAGCTCGGCGGGCGACGGATCACCCGGACCACCTACCGGCCCGATCCCTGGCGGGCCGCGGAGTGGGCCGTGGCCGGCTGCGGGGTGCTGTCCGCGGTCCTGCTCTTCACCCACGTCGGTTTCAACGCGGCCGAGTTGAACCCGTCGATCTACCCCCTCAGCTGGCCGACCCTGCCGCTGGTCCCGGCCGCCGCGATCCTGCTCGCCGGCACGGCCGGCTTCCTTGCTCCGCCCCCGACCGCTCCCGCCCGCCCGGCGGTACCGGCACCACGCACCGAGGAACCCAAGTGATCCACTTCGACCAGGTCACCGTCCAGTACGAGGACACGGCCGAACCGGTCCTGCGCGACGTCGACCTCACCGTCGAGGAGGGCGAACTCTGCCTCGTCGTCGGCCACACCGGCGTCGGCAAGTCCACCCTCCTCGGCGCGGTCAACGGACTCGTCCCGCACTTCACCGGCGGCACCCTCTACGGACGCGTCGTCGTCGACGGCCGGGACACCGCCGAGCACCCGCCCCGCGAACTCGCCGATGTCGTGGGCGTCGTGGGACAGGACCCGCTCGACGGCTTCGTCACCGATACCGTGGAGGAGGAACTCGCCTACGCGATGGAGCAGTTGGCGATCCCGCCGGCCACCATGCGCAAGCGCGTCGAGGAGACCCTCGACCTCCTCGGCCTCGCCGACCTCCGCCACCGCGCCCTGCACGAGCTCTCGGGCGGCCAGCAGCAGCGTGTGGCCATCGGCTCGGTGCTCACCGCCCACCCCCGGATCCTGGTCCTCGACGAGCCGACCTCCGCGCTGGACCCGACGGCCGCGGAGGAGGTGCTGGCCGCCGTCACCCGCCTGGTGCACGACCTCGGCGTGACCGTCCTGCTCGCCGAGCACCGTCTGGAGCGCGTGGTCCAGTACGCCGACCGCGTCATCCACCTCCCCGGCGACGGGCGCGTCGTCTGCGGCCCGCCCGCCGAGGTCTTCCGTACGTCGTCCATCGCGCCGCCCATCGTGGAACTCGGCCGTGCCGCCGGCTGGGACCCGCTCCCCCTCTCGATCCGTGACGCCCGCCGGGCGGCCGCGCCCGTACGGACCCGGCTCGCCGGTACGACTCCGCCACCGGTACGGCCCGATCCCGCCGCGGCCCCGGCCGAGCTGTTGAAGGCCCGCGGGGTGACGGTGACCTATCAGGGCGTCCCGGCCGTCCGCGAGGTCGCCCTGCACCTGCGCGGCGGCGAAATCACCGCCCTCATGGGCCGCAACGGTTCCGGCAAGTCCTCCCTCCTGTGGGCCCTCCAGGGATCCGGTCCCCGCAAGGCCGGCACCGTGTCCATTCCCGCCGCCGCCGACGGCGGCAAGGACGCCGACCCGCAGAAGCTGTCCGCCGCGGAGGCCCGCCGCCTCGTCGGCCTGGTCCCGCAGACGCCCACCGACCTGCTGTACCTGGAGAGCGTGCAGCAGGAACTCGACCAGGCCGACTCCGAGTCCGCTGTCGGCGCGGACGCCCCCACGGCGCGCGGGATCCTCGACCGCCTCGCGCCCGGGATCGACGACGCCACCCATCCCCGCGACCTGTCCGAGGGGCAGAAGCTCGCCCTCGTCCTCGCCATCCAGCTGTCCGCCGCGCCCAAGGTCCTGCTCCTCGACGAACCCACCCGCGGCCTCGACTACCGCGCCAAGGCGGAGCTGATCCGCATCGTCGACGACCTGGCGGCCGAGGGCCGCGCCGTCGTCATTTCCACCCACGACGTCGAGTTCGTCGCCCGCGCCGCCGACCGCGTCGTGGTCATGGCCGAGGGCGACATCGTCGCGGACGGCCCGACCGGCGAGATCATCGTCGCCTCCCCCGTCTTCGCGCCGCAGACCGCGAAGATCCTCGCTCCGCTCCCCTACCTCACGGTCGCCCAGGTGGCCTCCGCCCTCCCCGACGACGAGACGGACCGGGCCTCATGACCACCGCCGCACGCACGGCAGCGATCCGCATCAACGCGCGGGCCGGCGTCGTCATCGCCATGGCCGCCTTCCTCGGCATCGTCGCCTTCTTCTGGCCGTTCCTCGTCGCACCCGGGAAGTTCGGCTCGAACTACGCCCCTCCGCTGATCTTCGGCGTCCTGCTCGTGATCGTGCTGTGCGTGGTGATCTCCGAGATCGCGGAGGGCGGGATCAACTCCAAGGCCCTGGCGATGCTGGGGGTCCTGTCCGCCGTCAACGCGGCGATCCGTCCGCTGGGCGCGGGTACGGCCGGCATCGAGACGGTGTTCTTCATCCTCGTCCTGGCCGGCCGGGTCTACGGTCCGGGCTTCGGCTTCACCCTGGGCTGCACCTCGCTGTTCGCCTCCGCCCTCATCACGGGCGGGGTCGGGCCCTGGATGCCGTACCAGATGTTCGGCTGCGCCTTCGTCGGCATGCTCGCCGGCTTCCTCCCGAAGGCCTCCGGGCGCCGCGAGATCGCCGTGCTCGCCCTCTACGGTTCCGTCTCCGGCTACCTCTTCGGATTCCTCCTCAACCTCTCCTTCTGGCCCTTCTCCCTCGACCCCAACAGCTCCGTCGCGTACCTGCCCGGCCTCCCCTTCACCGAGCAGTTCCAGCGCTACCTCGCCTTCGACCTCGCCACGTCCCTGGGCTGGGACACGGGCCGCGCCGTCACCAACTTCATCTGCATCACCCTCGCGGGACCGGCCGTCCTGACCACCTTCCGCCGCGCGGCCCGCAAGGCCCGCTTCCAGGCTCCGGTCCACTTCCGGACCGGCGCACGCCCCTGACCGGATCCACACCCTCCTCTATTGCATATAGATTGCAGTTGCAGAAAATGCGCAAAAGAAGGTGGAGAGCAGTGAGCGGACCAGTGGTGCTGGGGATCGAGTCGTCGTGCGACGAGACCGGCGCGGGAATCGTGCAGGACGGCAAGCTGCTCGCACACGTGGTGGCCTCGAGCATGGACGAGCACGCCCGCTTCGGCGGCGTCGTGCCCGAGATCGCCGCCCGGGCGCACCTGTACTCCTTCAACCCGGTCGTCCGGCAGGCCCTGGACCGGGCCGGACTGCGGCTGAAGCAGATCGACGCGGTCGCCGTCACCACCGGGCCCGGCCTGTCGGGCGCGCTTCAGGTGGGCCTGGCCGGCGCGAAGACGCTGGCGTACGCGGCCGGCGTGCCGCTGTACGGCGTCCACCACCTGGCCGGGCACGTCGCCGCCGACACCCTGGAGCACGGACCGTTGCCCGACCCCTGCGTGGTGCTGATCGTCTCCGGCGGCCACACCTCGCTCCTGTTGGTCCGCGACCTGGTCCGCGAGCCGATCCTGCACCTCGGGGACACCCTCGACGACGCGGCGGGCGAGTGCTTCGACAAGGTCGCCCGGATCCTGGGCCTGCCGTATCCGGGCGGTCCCGCCATCGACCGGGCCGCCCGCGACGGCGACCCGAAGGCCGTGGCCTTCCCGCGCCCGCTGACCAGGCCCGGGGACGACCCGTACGCCTTCTCCTTCTCCGGCCTGAAGACGGCCGCGGCGCGCTGGGCCGAGAAGCACCGGCAGCGCGGCGAGGAGCCGCCGGTGGCCGACGGGGCCGCCGCGCTGCAGGAGGCGGTCGCGGACGTACTGACCCGCAAGGCGCTGGCCGCCTGCCGCGACTACGACGTGAAGACGCTGATCGTGGTCGGCGGCGTGGCCGCGAACTCGCGGGTCAGGGCCCTCGCGGAACGCCGATGCGCCTCGGCCGGCATCGAACTGCGCGTTCCGCCCATGACCCTGTGCACGGACAACGGCGCCATGATCGCGGCCGTCGGTGACCTGCTGGTCCGCTCCGGGGCGGAGCCGGCCCCGCTGAACGTGTCCGTCGACCCGTCGGCGCCGCTGGAGTACGCCTCCCTGACCCCGCTCCCCGCCCCGCCGGTCAAGATCCCCTGACGGACCCCCACCACCGACCCGCGCCCCGACCGGTCCGCTGCCGACGGGTGCGTTCGGCACGCGACCATCCGACAGAACCATCGAGAGGAAACACCACATGAGGGGCATACGCCCGCTGTCCGCGCTCCTGGCCGTGGCCGCCGCACTGCTCGTCCCGGCCTGCGGCAAGGCCGAGGACCGCACCGCCGCACCGGGACCCGGGGCCGAAGGGTTCCCCGTCACCGTGTCCAACTGCGGGGTGGAGAGCACCTACCAGCGGCCGCCGCAGCGCGCGGTGTCCCTGAACCAGCACGCCACGGAGGTCATGTTGGCGCTCGGGCTGGAGAAGTCGATGGTGGGCACGGGCTACCTCGACGACAAGATCCTGCCGGAGTACCAGGCCGCCTTCGACTCGGTGAAGGTGCTGTCGAAGGAGTACCCGTCCTTCGAGACCCTGCTGGCCGCCGAACCGGACTTCGTCTACGGCGGATTCGGCTCCACCTTCGCCGAGAAGGAGGGTCGTGGCCGTCCGGCCTTCACCAAGGCCGGGATCAACACGCACCTCAACATCGAGGAGTGCCCGGCCGGACCGGTGACCATGGCCACCGTCGACGAGGAGATCCGCACCGTCGCCAAGATCTTCGGCGTACCGGACCGGGCCGAGCAGCAGGTGGACGAACTGCACGGCACCCTCGACCGGGTCGACGGCAAACTGGCCGGTGTCGCGCCGACCAAGCTCTTCGTCTACGACAGCGGGGACAAGACCGCCTTCACCGCGGGCGGCAAGGGCATCGGCAACGAGCTGATCGAGCGGGCCGGCGGGGCCAACCTCTTCGCCGACGTCGACAAGGCCTTCGCGGACGTGTCGTTCGAGCAGGTGGCCGAGCGTGCGCCCGAGGTCGTCGTCATCTACGACTACGGCGACCAGAGCGTCGAGGACAAGAAGAAGTTCCTCCTCGCGAACCCGGCGCTGAAGGACGTACCCGCGATCAAGAACGAGCGGTTCGCGGTGCTTCCGCTGTCGTCGACCGTGCTCGGTGTCCGCGTCCCGGCGGCCGTGGAGTCACTGGCCCACCAGATCCACCCGGACCGCTTCCGGTGACCGAGACGACGGACGCGGGCCGGGCGCTCCTCGCTCCGCCGAGCGCCCCGGCGGCCGCGGCCCGCCGCCGGGCCGTTCCCTACCCCCTACTACTCGTGGCCCTGGGCGTCCTGCTCGCCGCCCTCGTGACGGCCGGTATCGCGATCGGTTCGATCAACGTCCCGGCCGGCCAGGTCTGGGGGATCCTGCTCCACCGGATCCACCCGGTCCTCGCCGAACCGGCCTGGACGCCGGTCCGCGAGACGATCGTCGTCGACGTCCGGCTCCCCCGGGTGCTGCTGGCCGGCGTGGTGGGCGCGGGCCTGTCGGTGTCGGGCATGGCGCTGCAGGCCCTGGTCCGCAATCCGCTGGCCGATCCGATGCTGCTCGGGGTCTCGTCCGGCGCGTCGGTCGGCGCAGTGCTGGTCCTCGTCTTCCACGTGACCCTGTTCGGGATGTTCTCCCTGCCCGTGGCGGCGTTCTGCGGAGCCCTCGCCGCGCTGGTCGCGGTGTACTTCCTGGCGCGCTCCGGCGGGCGGATGACCACCGTACGGCTGGTGCTGGCGGGTGTGGCCATGGCCGAGGTCCTCTCCGCCGTGGCCAGCTTCCTGATCGTCACCTCCAACGACCCGCAGAAGACGCAATCGGCCTTGCGCTGGATGCTCGGGGGGCTGGCCGGCACCACCTGGACGACGGTGTGGATCCCCGTCGGTGCCGTGCTCCTCGGCACGGCCGTCCTGCTGGGGGTGTGCCGGTCCCTCAACCTGCTGCTGGCCGGGGAGGAAGCCGCCGCGGCGCTGGGGCTGGACGTCCACCGCTTCCGCGGCGCCCTGTTCGTCCTGGTCGCCCTGATGATCGGCACCATCGTCGCGGTCAGCGGCCAGATCGGCTTCGTCGGGCTGATCCTGCCGCACGTCGTACGCCTCCTGGTGGGCGCCGACCACCGCCGCGCGCTGCCCGCCGCCGCCCTCCTCGGCGCGAGCTTCCTGATCGCCGCCGACCTGGGCGCGCGCACGCTCATGAGCCCGGAGGAGATACCCGTCGGCATCCTCACCGCCCTCGTCGGCGGCCCGTTCTTCCTCTGGCTGATGCGACGGAAGGCGGCGCGATGACCGACGGACCGATCCCCGAGCCCGGCGCGCTCGACGCCGAGGACGTCACGGTCGTGGTGAACGGCCGGACCCTGGTCGACCGCGTCTCCCTGCACGTGGCACCCGGGGAGGTGCTGGCGCTCGTAGGCCCCAACGGCGCGGGCAAGTCGACGCTGTTGCGCACGTTCTACCGGGTGCTGCGCCCCACGTCCGGACGCGTCCTGCTGGACGGCGAGGACGTGTGGCGGATGCCCGGCAAGCGGCTCGCGCGGCGCCTCTCGGCCGTACTGCAAGAGACGGCCGGCGACTTCGAACTCAGCGTCTACGAAGTGGTGGCGATGGGACGCACCCCGCACAAACGCGCCTTCGCGGGCGACGACGCCCACGACCGCGAGATCATCACGGGCTCGTTGGAGGAACTCGATGTCGCCGCCCTGGCGCACGCGCCGTTCGACCGCCTCTCGGGCGGGGAGAAGCAGCGGGTGCTGATCGCCCGTGCGCTGGCCCAACGCACCGGGACGATGGTGCTGGACGAGCCGACGAACCACCTGGACCTGCGCCACCAGCTCGACGCGCTCCGGCTCGTCCGGAGGGTCGGGGTCACCGCGGTGATCGCCCTGCACGACCTCAACCTCGCCGCGTCCTTCTGCGACCGGATCTGCGTGCTGGACGGCGGCCGCGTGGTCGCGACCGGAACACCGCGGGAGGTCCTCACCCGGGACCTGCTGGCCGAGGTCTACCGTGTCGAGGCGGAGGTGTCCCGGCATCCGGGCACCGGGATCCCGCAGGTCACCGTGGTCCCCGAAGTCCGCCGTGCCGGTCGGCCCGTGGAACGCGGGCACGCCCCGTGAGCGCTGTCCGCCCGCCGCGCCGCGGCGGGGGCCGGTGCGCTGGTAGATCCGGTCGGAGGCTCGTGGAGGGGTGGTCGAGGACGGTGTGGAGGCGCCGGTCGTAGTTCGGGGCGGTGGCCTTGGCGGTGGCGACCGGCTGAGTGAAGCTCAGGACCGCGGCGCCGCGTCCCCACCGCCACCGCCCCGGGCGGCGCCCGCGACCCGGCGCCGGACCTGGTCCTCCTGGGCAAGGCGCCGCAACAGCTCGAACACCGGGGCGCAGATCGCGAAGACGATGACGGCCCGCTCGGCCAGGGCCACCGGGTCGTCCAGACCGGCCGCCCGCTCCAGGTCCAGCCGGGCCACGGACTCGGCAAGCCTCGCGTAGGCGGCGAGCTCTCCCGGGGCGTACTGGGCGTCCAGCCGGCGCAGCTCCTCCAGGGCCGCCGTCAGCCCCTTCACGTGCGGTGAAGTACCGGGGGCCTGCCAATCCAGCGCCGTGAGGAGCTCTGCCACCTCGGCGCCGGCGGTCACGTCGGCCCCGGCCTCTTCCCCGTGGCCCGCGGCGCCCTGGGCCGCCACCGGCACCGGGAGCGCGTAGCTGACCGCGCCGAGGGCGCTCTCGGAGCTGTGGGCCTGGTCGACGGCCCCGAGCACCTCCCGGGTGGCGGCGATGGACAGGCCGCCGAGCGTGGTCAGTGCCTTGATCAGCCGCAGCCGCTGCGCGTGCTCCTCCCCGTACTCGGCGAGGGTCGCGGCCGTCGCCCGCCCTGCGGGCAGCAGTCCCTGCCGCAGGAAGTACTTGATGCTGGCGACCGGCACGCCGGTCCGCCGGCTGAGCTCCGAGATCTTCATGCGGCTTCCCTGCTGGTCATGCGGTCCGGTATCCGGCATCGGCGATTGGACACCACAGCAAGATACTGCCACTATCCAGTGACTGGATACCATAAGTATCCAGCCCTAGGAACGCAGCCGCACCGGAGAATCGATGCCTCATCCCACGCCCCCCTCCGTGCTCCGCCGACCCGCACTGTGGATCGGAACGGGACTCATCGCAGCAGTGGTCTCGATGGTGTTCGCCCTGCTCTACGTGGGTGGCAACGTCAACCCCAAGGGCAACCTGCGCGACCTGCCCGTGGCCCTGGTCAACAGCGACGGCGGCGCGGACGTCAACGGCCGCCACGTCAACCTGGGCGAGCAGGTCGTCTCCGGCATCCAGAAGGCCGCCCAGGGCGACAAGAGCATCGACTGGCAGGTCGTCAGCCGCGAGGAGGCCGACAAGCGGCTGGGCCGGGGCAAGGTCTTCGGCGCCCTCGTCATACCCGCCGACTACTCCGCCACGGTGGCCGGGCTCACCGCCCCGCAGCCCGCACCCCAGGGCAAGGCCGCCCCGCCGACCATGACCGTGCTGACCAACCAGGCGGCCGGCAGCATCGGCTCCTCCATGTCCTCCCAGGCCGCCCAGAAGGCCGCCCACGCCGCCTCGGCCCAGCTCGGCCAGGAACTCCTCAAGCAGGCCGCCGCCCAGAAGACCCCGCTGCCGACGGCCGCCCAGCTCAAGCTGGCCGACCCGGTGACCGTGACGGTCGCCGACGGCCACCCGGTCGGCGCGCGCAGCGCCATGGGCCTGAGCGCCTTCTACTACGCACTGGTCCTGGTCGTCTGCGGCATGCTCGGCGCCAACGTGGTCAACTCCCAGGTCGACACCGCGCTCGGCTACCTGCACACCGACTACGGCCCGGTCCGCAAGCGCAAACCCGTCCAGCACACCAGCCGCGTCCGCACCCTGGCCATCGGCATCGCGCTCATGCTCGGCCTGTCCCTGGTGATGGGCACCCTGGTCGAGGTCGCCACGGTCGGCATCCTCGACATGGACGCCTCCCACCTCGGCCTGCTGTGGCTCTACTCGGTCGCCACCATCGCGGTGGTCGGCATCGGAAGCCTGGCCCTGTTCGCCGCCTTCGGCACGCCCGGCATGCTCCTGGCCACCATCGTCTTCGTGGCGATGGCCGTGCCCTCCTCCGGCGCCACCGTGCCGGTCCAGGCACTCCCCGGGTTCTTCCGCGCCCTCGCCGAGTTCGAGCCGCTGCGCCAGATCACCGAGGGGCTGCGGTCCCTCCTCTACTACGGGGCCCAGGCCGACGCGGGCCTGACCCGGGCCTGGGGCTCGATGGGTGTCGCCCTCGTCGCCGCGCTGCTCTTCGGCTTCGCCGTCACCCGCCTCTACGACCGCAAGGGGCTGCACCGCATCCCCCACCCCGACGCCGAAGCGGGCGCCGAGGCCCCCGCCGAAACCCCTGAGCCCCCGAAGTCCCCCGAGACCCCTGCTCCGGCCACCGCCTGAGACGGTCTGACGCGCAGGGCCGCCCGTGCGCGGCCCTGCGCTCGCCCGCGATCGCGGCCCTCAGCATCCCGCCGGTGCGGGCGTTCCCCTCAGGGCGTGCGTGAGGTGGTCGCCGAGGTGGGGCAGCCAGTCCGGCCGGGCATTGCCGAGGAGATGGTCCCCGTGCGGGACGGACAGATAGGTGCCGTTCGGCGCCAGCCGGGCCAAGGGCTCGCCGTTCGTCACGCCGGGGATGACGTCCTGGCCGCCGTCCACGACCAGCAGTGGGGCCGCGATACGAGGTGCCAGGGCGGCGAGGTCCACCTGGCGTACGAACTCGCGTGCGGCGTCGGCTCCTCCGGCACGTCGGGCCATGATGTCCCGTACCGGCGGAGGCAGTTCCTCCCAGTCGAGGCGGAAGGGCCCGCTGACGGTGGCGACGGCCGCCACGCGCGGTTCCAGCGCCGCGGTCCGGGCCGCGAAATAGCCGCCCAGGCTCAGGCCGACGAGCCCGACGCGGGCGGCGCCGAGGGCGTCGACGGCCCGGCCCACGATCCGCTCGTAGTCCGGCACGAAGGTCGTGGTGGCCGCGAGCACACCCTGGCCGGGCCCGTCCATCGCGAACACCGCCAGCCCTCTGGCCAGGAGCGCGGACACGAGATCGAGGAACTCCTCCTTGGCCGAGTCCAGGCCGGGGACGACGACCACGGTCCCGGGCGCGTCGGCGGGGCCGCGCAGCCAGCCGGTGAATCCCTCGCCGCTCACCCGCCGGGCACCGGGCTCCAGCACGGTGAGAGCTCCGCCCAGGGCGCGATCCGCCTCGACGGCGGCGCGATGCGCTTCCGGGTGCGGCGCCAGCGTGGCCAGGTGGAACCACCGGGCCGCCGTCAGCAGGTACTCACCCGCGGAGCGGGACGATCCCGCGCCCTCCGCGCGCCGGAGGTAGCCGTGTCCGGTGCGCAGGAAGGCCGGCCCCCAGTCGGCTACCGAGGTCAGGCCGTCGGTGACGCGCCGGTACTCGTGCGGGTCCACGCCCGCACCCGTGGCACGGGTCCACTGGGCGGCGGTGAATTCGACGGCGCTCATCGTGCTCCTCCGGTCAGCAGGACGGCCTTGCCTCGTATCCGGCGCTCGCGCAGGTCGACCAGGGTTTCGGCGGTCCGCGCCCAGTCGGCGGTGCGACCGATCTCCGGATGCAGCCGGCCCTGTTCCACGAGGCGCACCAGCGTCGAGAGATCGGAGCCGTACGGGGCGCCGGCATAGTGGAAGTGCTGGATCGTGACGCGCTCGGGCCCGCCGAGGAGCTGGAAGAAGTCGAGGGACGCCGGGGTGCGGCTCGCCTGGCCGAACCAGACGAGCAAGCCGCCCGGGCGGGTCTTCGACAGGGCGACCGCCAGATCCGGCCCACCCGTGGACTCGAGCACGACGTCGAACGGCCCCCCGGCCGCCGCGACCTCGTGCACCACCTTCGCACCCAGTTCCGCGAGCCGTTCGCCGCGCACCGGAGTGGCCGTCACTGCGGTCAGCTCGGCTCCGGCCCCCACGGCGAGCTCGGTGACGTAGTGGCCGACGCCCCCCGAGGCACCGGTCAGCAGCACCCGTCGGCCGGCCAGGGAACCTGCCGTACGCAGCAGCCGCAGCGCAGTGATCCCGGCCAGGGGCAGCGCCGCCGCCCGTGCGCTGTCGATGCCGTCCGGAAGAACCGCGAGCGAGTGCGTGGGCACGGCGGCGTACTCGGCCCAGCCGCCCTGCGCCGGGTGGCCGACCACGCGGGTGCCGATGCCGGGGCCGGAGCCGTCGGCCGCCGCCTGTACGACGAGCCCCGCGATGTCCTTGCCGGGCAGCAGCTCCGGCCGGGGGTGTTCGAGAAGGAACGTCTCGCCCCGGTTCGGGGCGAACGCCTCTACCTTGATCAGTGCCTCACCGGGCTCCGGCACGGGCTGGGAGACCTCGGCGAAGGCCACCGGGCGCGCCGCTTCTCCTGTGGGAATCAGTCGTTGCATGGAAAGTAGACAACCCCCACGGCGGCCCCGCGATCCAACAACGAACGCGCAAGGCCGACAACTTCTGGTTGTCACCTATGGTGAGAGGCATGGATCTCGACTTGGCGCAGGTACGTGCCTTCGTGCGCACCGCCGAGGAACTGCACTTCGGCCGGGCGGCCGGGACGCTCGCGGTCTCCCAGCAAGCGCTGTCCAAGCGGATCGCGCGGCTGGAATCCCTGCTCGGCACCGCGCTGTTCCGGCGCGGCGGCAGCGGGGTACGCCTCACCGAGGCCGGGCAGCGCTTTCTCGCACCGGCCCGGCAGACCCTGGCCGCCGCCGACGCCGCGGTCGCGGCGGTGCTCGGGACGGAACATCCGCTGCGGGTGGACGTCTGGGGGCACCTCTACGCGCCGATGCGGACGCTGGCCCAGGTCGCCGGCCGAGCCGGGGAGCTGACCCTGGGCCACGGGCGTGATCTGCCCTCGGTGACGACGGCGCTGCTGCACGGCGACATCGACGCGGCCTTCGGCCGGGTTCACCCGCCGCTGCCCGCCGGGCTGGTGCACCGACTCGTCCGCCTCGAACCGGTGGACGCCGTACTGAGCGCGGACCATCCGCTCGCAGCCGAACCGGCTCTGCGGCCGGACCAGTTGCAGGGCAGCGTGCTGTGGGCACCCGGCGCGCTGGACCGGCTCGACTTCCTCCACGGGTTCGCCGACCGGTTCGGCATTCGGAACAGGGCCACGGGCGTCAACCTCGGGCTCTCCCACTTCCTCGCCGAGGTGGCACAGGACCCGCGACGCTTCTCGCTGGTACCGGCCGATGTGCCACTGCCGCGGGTCCCCGGATTGCGCTCCGTCCCCCTGGTCGATCCCACGCCGCTGTACGCCTGGTCACTGGTGTGGCGCTCGGGACACGGGCACCCGGCGCTGGACGGCCTCGCCGCCGCCTGCGCCGAGGAGGCGGGGCGGAGCCGATGGCTGGAGTACGACCCGACCCGCGACTGGCTGCCCGAACCGCCCACGGTCTGAATCGGGCCCAGGGGCCCGCGAGCCGTACGCCGACCGGCCGCCCGCCGCGGTGTCAGCAGCGGCGGGCGAGCGCCGTCATCGCGGCGAGGTCCCTCTGCGAACGGGCGACCGGGACCTTGGGCCAGAGCAGTTCGTACTCGGTCTGGATCCGGAAGACCGCATCGGCGAAGGAGCGCACCACCTCGTCGGTGACCGTGCCCCGCTCCACGTGCTCGAAGAACTGCTCACAGGCCGCCACGGCGCCTTCGCAGTCTTCGTCGAACTCGAACAGCGCACAGATCGCGTCGACGGCGAACTCGCGCGAGGTCAGATGGCCGATCCCGCAGTCGAGTCCGTCATCGTGAAGGTCGTCGGGGTACGGTGCACGGCGCCAGGAACCGTCCTCGAACCAGTAGACGCACTCGCCCCTTCCCTGCCCCAGAAGGTCGTGCAGGCGTTCATCGCGCACCCACCCGGGCGCCCCGGCGAGGAGATCGATCGGCGGCTCGTACTGCGCGACCCTGCTGGAATCGTCCTGCCCGAAGAGAACGGCGCGGCCGTCGTCGGCCCGGATCAACGCCCACCGGCTGCACGCGCCGTCGTCGTACCGCAACGCGTCGCTGCCGCTGCCGTCGAACCAGTACCCGTGCCGGAAGCGCTCCTTCTCCTCCTCGGCGTCCCAAGTCGCCACGGCGAGCGCGGCCCAGCGCGCCCACAGCACACTCGCTTCCGGAAGGTCCTCCGGCCGCCCCGGACGATGGATCTTCATCCCCACCTCGTACTCCCCAGTCCTCGCATCCGGCCACCGACACTATCCGCGACCGCCAGGCACGCTGACGGTGGACCGGGAGGCGTTTCCGGCCCGCGCCAAAGGGTGATAAGCCTCCCGACGTTGCACATGTGCCGGCAGGGGGAGCGCGATGAGGTACGACCTGTCCGATCGCCTGGTGGTGGGGGTCGCCTCCAGCGCCCTGTTCGACCTGACCGACTGCGACGCGGTGTTCCGGGAGCGGGGCGAGGACGCCTACCGGAGCTACCAGGAGGCCCATCTCGACGAACTACTGGCCAAGGGCGTGGCGTTCCCCTTCGTCAGACGCCTGCTGTCGTTGAACGACCTGGCGGATCAGGCCGACCCCCTGGTCGAGGTCATCATCCTCTCCCGCAACGATCCTGACACCGGGATGCGTCTGATGCGTTCGATCAGAGCGCACGGCCTCCCGATCAGCCGTGCGGTGTTCCGGCAGGGCCGCCCCTCGCACCAGTTCATGCCGGCGCTCAACATGTCGCTGTTCCTGTCGGCCGACGGACCTGACGTTCGGGACGCCGTCGCGGCCGGGCTGCCTGCGGGGCACGTCCTCAAGACCGGGCGGATCGACGACGAGAGCGACCCCGAACTCCGCATCGCGTTCGACTTCGACGGGGTGGTGGCGGGCGACGCGGCCGAGCAGGTCTACCAGAGGGGTGGCATCGACGAGTTCCGCGCGTACGAAGTCGGCCACGCCACCACCCCGCACGATCCGGGACCGCTACGGGACTTCCTGGCCGGCATCAACCGCGTCCAACGCCTGGAGGAGGAGCGGCGGCGCAAGGACTCCGCGTACCAGCCCCGTCTGCGCGTATCGCTGGTCACCGCTCGGGACGCCCCCGCTCATGAACGCGCCCTGCTGAGCCTCAAACGGTGGGGACTGCGGGTCAACGACGCCTTCTTCCTCGGCGGCATCGACAAGGCCGCGGTCCTGAAGGCCCTCGACCCGCACCTCTTCTTCGACGACCAGGTCGCCAATCTCAACGGCACCGCACCGGGCACTCCGAGCGTCCACGTACCCTTCGGCGCGGTCAATGCGCCCCCTGCCGGGACGGTCTGAGCGATCGCCGGCACCGTTGCGGTCACTCCCAGAGACCGGCCAGGTGCGCGTCGAGGACTTCGTGTGCCTCGCGCGGGGTGAGGTGGCCGATGAGGACGTGCGCGGTGAGGCCGTCCGCCAGGGCGAGGAGCGTGCGGGCCTCGCGTTGCGGATCGAGGGGCGCCGCGCGGCCGGAGCCTTCACGGGCCTCCGAGATGAGGCGGGTGAACGCCTCTTGCAGGGCTGCGTAGTTCGCCTTCAGCGTCCTCGCCAGCGCCTCGCTGACAGCCGCCTGCGCGACGAAGGCGAGCCAGACCCTGGCCTCGGCGCGGTGCTCCTCCCGGAGCAGTGAGATCTCGGCGGCCGCGTGACCCAGGGCGGTGCCGGCCGACTGGGCCGGGCTCCGGACCAGTCGGGCCCGTACGCGCTCGTCGATCCGCTCGCCGATGTGCCCGAGAGCGAACACGAGCATCTCTTCCTTGGTGCGGAAGCACCGCTGGACGGCACCCATGGACACCTGCGCGCAGGCGGCGACGTCGCGCAGGGTCACGCCCTCCAGCCCGCGCTCGTCGGCGAGATGGCAGACGGCCTCGGCGATGAGACGACGTCGACCCTCGTGATCCACCTGTCGGGGCATGCCCGTCGCCTCCCTGGTCCCCGGTGCTCCGCTTCGCCGCACAGTTTATTCGATGCGGTCGTATCGAATCCAGGGGTACGGTTCGATTCCGATGCAAGCGCATCGGTACGTGGACGAGGAAGGTGGGGCCATGCAGGACGCCCTGTGGAAGATGACGGCCGCCGCGCAGGCGGAGGCCGTGCGCACCGCGGAGGTCTCGGCGGTCGAACTGATCGACAGTCACCTCGATCGCATCGCCGAGGTCAACCCGCAGGTGAACGCGGTCACACAGCTCCTCGCGGAGCGCGCTCGCGAGGCCGCGGCGCAGCTGGACCGCCGGCGGGCCGCCGGCGAAGCGCCGGGGCCGCTCGCGGGCGTGCCCTTCACGGTGAAGGAGAGCACCGCCGTCGAAGGCGTGCCGACCACGTTCGGCACGGAGCGCTTCCGCGACCTGGTCGCGTCCGCCGACGCACCGCCGGTGGCCCGGCTGCGCGCGGCCGGCGCCATCCCCATCGGGCACAGCAACATCCCCACCCTGATCCTTGCGGGGATGCACACGCGCAGCGAGCTGTTCGGCGACACGGTCAACCCGTGGGACAGCAGCCGGACGCCGGGCGGCTCCAGCGGGGGCGATGCGGTGGCCGTCGCCACGGGCATGGCGGCGCTCGGGCTCGGCAACGACTCCGGCGGGTCGGTGCGCATCCCGGCCCAGTTCTGCGGTGTGGCCGGCCTGAAGCCGTCCACGGGCCGGTTCCCCGCCGACCACCGCGTCCTCGGCCCGGACGACCCCGGCCCGGCGTCCCAGATGCTGGTCACCGACGGCCCGCTGGCCCGGAGCGTGGGCGATCTGAGGCTCGCTTACGAGGTGCTGGCCGGAACCGATCCGCGAGACCCGCGCGCCGTCCCGGTACCCGCCTACGGCGAACCGCTCCCCGGCCCCGTGAAGGTCGCGGTCGTGGCGGACCCGGGCGGGCACGGCGTCCACCCGACGGTGCGCGGAGCCGTCGCGACGGCGGCCGACGCGCTCCGCGACGCCGGGTACGACGTGCGCGAGGTGGGGGACGTACCGCGACTGGACGAGGCCCTCGACGCCTACGGCCGGATCACCGTGACCGAGTTCGCCCCGAGCTGGCCGGTGGTGCGCAAGCTGCTCGGCAAGGGCGGGGACCGCTACATCGAGATGGCGATGGAAAAGACCCCACCCGCGAGCGCGGACGTCTTCATGAAGCTGATGGGCAGTTGGCTGAGCATCCGCCGCTCGTGGGCCGAATTCCTCGACGAGTACCCGCTGTTGCTCGGCCCCGTCTTCACCGAGCCGCCGGTCGAGCCGGGGCTGGAGTCGCGCGACAGGCCGGGCAGGGACCGGGTCGGATCGGGGATGCGCCTGTGCACCGTGACCAGCTTCGTGGGCGTACCCGGTGTGGCCGTGCCGACCGGGACGGCCGACGGGCTCCCCTGCGGGGTCCAGATCGTCGGACGGGCGTTCCGGGAGGACCTGTGCCTGGGCGCGGCGCAGGCGATCGAGGACCGGCTCGGCGTCCTCACCCCGGTCGACCCGCGCACGGGGGGCCGGTCCTGTTGAGTCCACGGGCCAAGATGGCCATCAGGGCAGGCCCGCACGTCGTAGGGTCCTCGTAACGCCGGGGGGGCGAACCTTCCTGTGGGATGTCCAGGGGAGATACATCTGTTGGGTCGGGTCAGGGGGGCCGCTGTCGGAGCGGCCGTCGCTCGGCGCGGTGATCTCCTTCCGGGCGACCGCCGGTCCGCGTGGTTCTGTTACTCGGCCATGACATTCCGATGCTTTTGAACACGATCAACAATCGCTAGATTATTGAACATGATCAAAAGTGAGTACGAGGCATGGGTGAGCGAGTTCGAGGCCGAGCGGGAACGCCGGGCGGCCCTCGGCGACCCCGACTGGGGGAAGGGCGCGCAGCTGCCGGCCGAAATCGTCCGCAGCATCCAGAAGTTCCAGGTCGGCGAGGACGGCGACGGCTCCGCGCTCTCCGGCAAGGCCGACCTCGCCGGTGACCCGGTCTACTCCGAGGCGGTCCGGCTCTTCATCGCCGAGGAACAGAACCACGCGCGGATGCTGAAGCTGCTGTTGGCGGCCGGCGGGGCCGGCACCCTCGACGGGCATTGGAGCGACGCGGCCTTCGTCCGGTTCCGGCGGCTCCTCGGACTGCGGGTGGAACTGCTGGTGCTGATGGTCGCCGAGGTGGTGGCCCTGGGGTACTACCGGGCCCTGCGCGACGGGGCCACCGATCCCCTGACCACCGAGGTCGCGGGCCGGATCCTGGCGGACGAGGAGCGGCACGTCCCCTTCCACTGCCTGCGCCTGCGGGAGGGGCTCGCCGGGCTGCCCCGGCCGGCCCGCCGGGCGGTGACGGCCGGGTGGCGCGGACTGCTGGTCGGCGCCGCCGGCCTGGTCGCGGTGGACCACGGTCCGGCCTTGCGGGCCCTCGGGGTGGGCCGCGGCACCTTCGTCGCACAGACCCTGCGCTCCTCCGCGTGGATGGCCCGCGCCATGTCGGACGGCCCCGTTCCCGCGCCGGCGCGAGCGGGCGTCGGCGTCTGACCCCGGCCCGCCGACCGCCCGCCCCACCCCGCCCGGGCCGTTCCGGTCCGGGCCGGCCATCACATCGAGGTGCGGGTGGAAGCCGGGGCTGGTGCGGGCGGTGACACCCGCTCGGCGCCGCTGTCCGCAGCCAGGCCCGCGAGCAGGCGCAGACCGTCTTCGGCGGGACTGCCCGGAGCCGCGGACAACACCAGCAGCTCCATGCCCGATTCACCCGGTAGCGCGAAGTTCTCCTGGTGCAGTTCCAGCAGTCCCACCAGCGAGTGCCGGTACGCCTTGCGTCCGTGGGTGCGGGCGCGCACGTCCGCGCGGGCCCAGAGGCGACGGAAGCGCTCGCTGCCCATCGCCAACTCGCCGATGAGCGAGGCCAGTCGGGGGTCGTCGGGGTGTTGGCCGGCGGCCAGACGCAGGTGCCCGACCACGTCGAGGGTGCACGTCTCCCAGTCCGCGTAGAGGCCGCGCTCCGCCTCCTCCAGGAAGATGTGCCGGGCGGTGTTCAGGCCCGGCACCGACCGTCCGTAGAGGAGCCCTGCGAGGCGGTTCCCGGCCAGCACGTCCAAGCAGTGGTCCATGATCAGCGCGGGCGCGTCGGCGACCAGGTCGAGGACGCGCAGCACCTCCGGCCGGACCCTCCCCCGACCCCCGGCCGGCGGGACCCCGTTGCCCGGCGCCTTCGTCCGGCGGCGCCGCTGCCTGGCGAGCCGGTAGAGGTGACCGCGTTCGGTTTCGTCGAGGTCGAGGACGCCGGCGAGCGCGTCGAGGACCTGCTCGGAGGGTTGGGTCGCGCGGCCCTGCTCCAGGCGTACGTAGTAGTCGACGCTGACGCCGGACAGGTGCGCGACCTCCTCGCGGCGCAGCCCGGCCACCCTGCGGCGGCTGTCGGTGGGGATGCCGACGGCTCCCGGGTCGACCCGGGAGCGCCGGGTCCGCAGGAAGCCAGCAAGATCGTCCATGCGTCCCAGTATGGCCCGGGTGACGCCCGTGAGGGTGGTCCTGCCGGTACCAGGAAGTCCGGTCCGACGGAAGGGGCGCCCCTGAACGCCGGACGCCGCCGCGTCCAGGATCGAGGCATCCGATCCCAAGGAGTTCCCGTGAAGACGCTGATCGTCCACGCCCACCCGGAGCCGAAGTCGCTCAACAGCTCGCTGAAGGACCTCGCGGTGTCCACCCTGGAGGCCGCCGGGCACGAGGTACGGGTGAGCGATCTGTACGCGATGAACTGGAAGGCGGTCGTGGACTCCGCGGACTACGGTCCCCACGCGTCGAGTCCGCTGAAGGTCGCCCTGGATTCGGGCCGGGCCTTCGACGCCGGGGCGCTCACCCCGGACGTCCTCGCCGAGCAGGAGAAGCTGCTGTGGGCCGACACGATCATCTTCCAGTTCCCGCTGTGGTGGTACACCATGCCCGCGATCCTCAAGGGCTGGGTGGACCGGGTGTTCACCTACCGCTTCGCCTACGGCGTCGGCGAGCACAGCGACACCAAGTACGGCGAGCGCTTCGGCGAGGGCACCCTCGCGGGCCGGAAGGCCCTGCTGTCGGTGACCGTCGGCGGCCCGGAGTCGCACTACTCGGCTCGCGGGATCAACGGCCCCATCGAGGACCTGCTGTTCCCGTTCCAGCACGGCATCCTCTACTACCCGGGCGTCGAGGTGCTACCGCCGTTCGTGCTGCACGGCACCGACCGGATGACCGCCGAGGACTACGCGGACGCCGCCGAGGCCTGGCAGCAGCGCCTGCTCACCCTGGAGTCGACCGAGCCGATCGCGTTCCGGCGGCAGAACTTCGGCGACTACGAGATCCCCTCCCTGCACCTGAAGGAGGGCCTGGAGCCCGCGGGCCGCACTGGTTTCGGGCTGCACGTACGCGGCTGAGCCCGCGCCCCGGCCTCCGGGCCATCGGTAGGCTGCCCACCGCGGTCGTGGTGGCCTTGGGGCCACGTGGGAGCATCTCGGCATGCGCCTAGTAGCTGACGGAGCCACGCCGATCCCCCGATTGGCGCTGGTGGAGGACCTGGAGACCGACAACGGCTACGCCTTCGAGCTGGCGGGCCCGCTCTTCCTGGCCGTTGGTGACCGCATCGGCTTCGACGGCGACGTACTTGTCGTCGTGCGAGCCGGCGGAGAGCGGGTGACGCCGGAAGGCGACTGGTCCACTCGTTGCGGGCTCAGAGCCGGACGCCGTCGGTAACAGCCGCTCGGGTCGCCCCTTGCTTAACCCGTGGCTTCAGCCATCCGCTGCCGGCAAGCTGGACGCATGGTTGCTCCTTCCTCCTCCGCCTCGGCGGGCCCGGACGACCGACGGGTCGTCGAACACATCAGGGGCCGGCCCCTGAGCCAGGACCGGCCGGCCGTCGCGCTGGCTGCCGGCAGCCGGGTCACGGTCGTCCACGATCCGGACTGGGACGGCCCCTGGCGGAACGAGTTCCCGGGCACGATCGACGACATGGGGGCGCCCGAGCTCGTGGAGAACGTCCATGCCCGTCCCGGGGAGATGGCCTACTGGGTCGCCTTCGACGCGCCGCAGTACGACAGCGACGGGGGCGGCCCGTACCGCAAGGCCCAGATCTGGGACCGATATCTACGGCCCGGGCCTCCCCTTCCGCCCCGGACCTGAGCCCCGGCCGGAGGCCCGGCGGACCGGAAGGCGGCCTTCGTCGCGGCCGGGCGGCCGGTCGGTCGGCCGGTTGGTGGGTCGGCCGGTCGGTCTGCGTTAGCTTCACCCCTATGAATTCACAGGCACAGGTGTACGACAGGGAATTCCGTGTGCGCGGCCTGCGCGAGCAGGGGTGGGGCCGGGGACTGGTGGCCGCGGCCGCCCTCATCTGGCTCTGGGTGGCCTACCTGCTCGTCTTCCCCTTCAGCATCGACCGCGGCGAGGACACCGAGCCCATCGAGTGCGACTCCCGCGCCTTCCACCAGGACACCGACTTCAAGGTGACCTACCAGAGGGACGAAGGCGAACGCTGTGACGCCGAGCGCGACCTGGGCCCGGTGCTCGCCGCGCTGCTCCTCTCCCTCCCCCTGGCCACGGTCGGCACCGGCCTGTACGTCTCCGGCACTTCGGCGGTCCGCACCGCCGCGTACGCCGCCGAGATCACCCGTCTGAACACCGCCCAGGAGGCCTGAGCGAGGGCGGGCGGAGCAGCGCCCGGGTGAGCTCCGGGGCGTGGGCGGCGAAGGGACCGAGGTCGGTGGCGCGGGGGTAGGCGGGGTGGTCGCGATAGGTGTCGAGCCGGTCCAGGGCGCGCAGGCCGTAGTACGCGGACGGTTGTGCCGACGCTGCGCGTGCGGGGAGGGCGGTTGCGGTGGTGACCGCCGGGAGGATCTGCTCGAACAGGGCCTGGCAGGCCCGGATGCCGCGGAGCATGACCTGGTGGTAGCGGTCCTCGGGCCCGACGGGGAAGCGGTGTTCGGCCAGGACCGGACCGGTGTCGATGCCGGCGTCGACCTCGTGGGCCGTGGCGCCGTACTCCGTGTCACCGTGCAGCAGGGCGAACAGGACGGCGACGGAGGGCAGTCCGCGATGGCGCGGCAGCAGTCCGTTGTGGATGTTGAGGATGCGCAGGCCGTCCGTCCGGAGCAGGGGCTCCCGGAAGATCTGCCGGTTGTTGAGGGACCAGACGATGCCGTCGGTGCTGGCCCGGGCCAGCGTGTCGGCATGGGCGTTGACGTCCGCCGCCGCGAGGTGGGGCGCATCGGCGGCCGCGGCGTCCAGCGGGTCGGCGGAGCAGACCAGGTCGACCGGGTGACCCCGGGTGGCCGCGTGGGTGACGGCGCGGCGGAGCAGCGCTCCCTCTCCGACGAAGATCATGCGGACACCTCCTCGCGGGCGGCGGCCAGGTGCTCGCAGACCTGTTCCAGCGTCAGGTTGCGTACGAGGCAGTCGAGACGGCCCGTGAACCACGTGGCCTGACCGGGGGTCAGCAGGTCCGAGGAGACTGCGGTGAGCATCTCGACCAGGGCCAGGGAATCACCGCCGAGGGCGTGGAATTCGGAGTCCGAAGACAGCAGCGCGCCGTCGACTCCGAGGACCTCCGCCCAGTGGTGCCTGACCGTTGCCTCCAAAGCGGCGGGTTCGGGTCCGCCCGGCGGCGTGGGTGCGGCGTGGGCGAAGGGGTCGGGGAAGGCGTCGAGATCGGTCTTGCCGCTGACCGTGCTGGGCAGGGTGTCGATCACGACGACATGGGCGGGGACGAGGTACGTCGGCAGCGTCCGGGTGAGCTCGGCCCGCACGGTGCGGGGCAGATCCGCGCGGACGGCGGGGTCGTCGACGGCCGGCAGTACGTACGCACAGAGCACGGCCGCCGTGGAGTTCGGGCGGCGGCGGGGCACGACGACGGCGCGGTGCACGGCCGGGTGGACTTCGAGGGCGGCGACGACCTCGGCGGGGTCGACCCGGTGCCCGGCGATCTTCACCTGTTCGTCGATGCGCCCGGCGAACTCGACGGCTCCGTCGGCCAGTCGGCGTCCGAGGTCGCCGGTGCGATAGGCGCGGACGCCGTCGGGGCCGGTGCTGAAGGGTGAGGGACGGCCGTCGGACGGACCGAGGTAACCGCGGGCCACCTGGACCCCGCGTACGACGATCTCGCCCGTGCGGCCGGTGTCGCCCGGTCCGCTGCCGATGCTCTCGCCGTCCTCGGTGACGAGGTCGACGCGGGCGTACGGGCCGGGGAGGCCGATCGGGACCGTGGCGCCGCTCTCGCCACCGTCCACGGTGTGGGCGAGTACGGCGACGGTCGCCTCCGTGGGCCCGTACCCGTTGACGACACGGCAATCGGCCCCGAAGGCGGCGCGCGCGGACCGTACGGCGGTGGGGGTGAGGGGCTCGCCGCCCAGCAGCAGGGTGCGCAGGCGGTGCGTGGAACCGCTGCCCGCGGGACCGTTGCCCCCGGCACCGAGGAGGGCGAGGTGGGAGGGCGTGAGCGCGAGGGTGTCGGCGCGGTGCTCGGCGACGAGGTCGCGCAGGGCGGCGGGCGAGGGCGAGCCGGGGGCGAGGACGGCCGTACCGCCGGCCAGCAGCGGCAGGAAGAGGGGGAAGCACGAGATGTCGAAGGCGTAGGAGGAGGCGAAGCCGAAGCGCGTGCGACCGGTGACCTGGCAGACGCCGGTCATCCAGCGGACGAATCCCATGAGGCTGCCGTGCTCGATCTGCACGCCCTTGGGCCGACCGGTGGAACCGGAGGTGTGGATGACGTACGCGAGGTCGGCGGGCCGTACGTCCGCCGCTGCGGCGGATCCGGCGGCGGGCGCGTCCGGGCCGGGGGCGCCGTCGAGGAGGTCTTCGACGGCGAGCAGGGTTCCCGGCACGAAGGGGGCGAGTTCCTCCACCAGGTGTCGTCCGGTCAGGCACAGACCGGTGGCGGAACCCGCGAGGACCTCTCTGATCCGTACGCCGGGATGGCCGGGGTCGAGCGGCACGTAGGCGGCGCCCGCCTTGAGGATGCCCCACAGGGCGCACACTCCGGCGGGCGTGCGGTCGACGACCAGTCCCACCAGGTCCTCGCGTCCCACGCCGCGGCGCCGGAGCCCGTCCGCAACCGTGTCGGAGCGCCGGTCGAGTTCGGCGTACGTGACCACGCCCTCGGGCCCGTCGAGCGCGGGCGCGTCGGGGGTACGGGCGGCCTGGGCGCGGAAGGCGTCCACGACGGTGAGCTCGGGGACGGCCGGGTCCGGGACGGCCGGAGCCGGGTGCGCCGCCCGGAGTACGGGGCCCGTGACCGCGGCCTCCGCTTCGACTAGGCCGTGCTCCGCGATCGGTTCGAGGCCGGCCAGGACCGCGTCCAGCAAGCGCGCGGCGCGGGCGCCGAGATCCGGGCCCCCGCCCCGGACGCCCAGGGTGATCTCGGTCGCCGTGCCGCTCTCGGCGGCGACGAAGGAGAGCGGGACCAGCGGGGCGTGCACCGGCAGGGCGTAGGCCGTGGCCGCCGTGAAGCCGCCGCCGGAGAATTCCGCCAGGTCCAGACGGCCCAGGTGGGAGACGACGGCCGAAGCCAGGTGCCGGTCGGTACGTGACGCCACCGCCTGTGCGGTGCGCAGCAGGCCGGCGGTCACGGGCCGCGGCAGCGGCGCGAGGGCCGTTTCGAAGCCGGCGGCGAGTTCGCGGTTCCCGGCCAGGTCGGTCAGCAGGCGGGTGTGTGCGGCCGTCCAGTCCTCCCCGGGGCGCAGGTCCAGGAACAGTGGCAGGCTCAGGTTGCCCGTGGCCGCGATCCCGGGGCGGTGGCGGCGCAGGTCGACGGGGACCATGACACGGGTCTCCAGCCCTGCGGCGTCGGCCAGGGCCTGCGCGAGGCGGGCGGTGAGCGCGGGACGGCGGCCGGGCAGGGTGCGGCGCAGCCACAGCGTCCGGAGCGGGCGGCCGCCGCCGACGGCCGGGCCGAGCGGAGAACGCCGGGGAGGCCCCGGCGTGGGCCGCGGCCCGGTGCTGCCGAGCCGGCGCAGCAGCCCGGCGTCGGTGTCACCGTCGAGGGCGGGCCGGGCGGGCTCGCCGCGCAGGGCTCGGAAGACCTCCCGTACCCAGGTCAGGGCGCCGTGACCGTCCATCACGGCGTGCGAGGCGCTGAAGACGATCGTGGTGGTCGTCTTCCCGTCCGCAGTCTTCCCGTCCGCCGTCTTCCCGTCCGCCCCGGGCACGATGAGCACCTCGCAGCCCGGCGGCTCGGTCCGCCGCGACGGCCCGGCGGGCAACGCGACCGTCCCCGGAGCCGAGTCTGCGTACGCGCCGGCGCGCGGTACGTCGTACCGCACCTGCGGCGGCGGCCCCCCGGCGCTCCACGTCGCCCCGGCGCGCACGAGCCGTGACCCCGGGCACGACTCGGCGGCCCGTGCCAGGGCTGCTCGTAAGGCCTGGGGGTCGGGTACGCCGTCGCCCTCGACGACGATGCGCAGGGCCATGGCCCCGCGGGGGTCTCCGGCGGAGAGGTAGAGGCGTTCGGTGGGCGACACCGGACGCCGGTAATGGACGTCGGTGCCGCCACCGGCACCGACGCCGGTTTCGACACCGGCGTCGACCTGGTGGGATGTCATGACTTCGTGTTCCCTTGTTCGGTGCGGTCGGGGGTGGGGCGGGCCGGTGCGGCGGTGCCGGTGGAGGCGGCCGTGCCGGCGGTCCAGGCGGCGACGCCGCCCACCCCGGTCACCCACTCCTGCAGGGCTCGCAGCCCGTCGGCCTGGCTGCGCGGAGCCGCGTAGCCGAGGTCGTGCCGGGCGGCAGCGGTGTCGTACGTCGCCGAGCGGGTCAGCAGCGCCATCATGTAGCGGCTCAGCGGCGGAGTCGCCTCGGCTGCGCCGCCGGCTGCGGACCGGTGGCGCAGGCGCCAGCCGGTCTCGACCGCCGCGGCCATCCCGCGGCCGAGGAGGAGCGGGATGCGCGGCGCGGGCGGCGGGCAGTCGAAGAGTGCGCCGACCCGGGCCAGGAACGGCCACAGGTCCGTCTCCTCTCGGTCCGCGACGAAGTAGGCCTTGCCGCCGACCCGCCCGGCGGGGGCGAGAGCGGCCCGCAGGCAGGCGTCCACCGCGTTGTCGACGTGGCAGAGCGAGACCAGGACCCGTTTGCCGCCCGACAGGTCGGGCAGCCGGCCCGCGCGCATGGCGTCGACCATGCGCGGCAGGAATCCGGCGTGGTCGCGGGGCCCCCAGATGCCGCGCGGCCGAACGGCGCAGGTGGTGAACTCCGGGGTGTCGGCCGCTCGTACGTGCTGTTCGGCGATCGCCTTCGTCTCGCAGTAGAAGTTGAACCAGCGCTGCGGGTACGGGGTGCTCTCGTCGATGCCGAGCCGGTCGCCCTCCCGGACCCGCATCAGGGCGCTCGGGCTGGATACGAACACGAACCGCCGTGCCCCCGCCGACCGGGCCGCCGCGAGCAGCCGCTGCGTGCCGGTGACGTTGGCGGCCTCGAACTGGGCGCGGCTGCCGTGGTCGACGACCCGTGCCGCGCTGTGCAGGACCGCCTGGCAGCCGGCTGCCGCCCGCCCGAGCGAACCTTCGTCGGTGAGGTCGCCGGTGACGACCTCGACGCCGGGCAGGGAACGCAGCCGTACGGCATCGCTGCCGGGGCGGACCAGGGCGCGGACCTGATGTCCCTGGTGCAGGACGCCGTCGACCAGGTGCCCGCCCAGGAATCCGGATGCTCCGGTGACCAGGATCTTCACAGCGTCCGCCACCAGGTCGCGCCGTAGAGCATGGTGCGCCCGACCACCGAGGCGGTCCCGTGTCCGGCCGCCCGGCCGCGCGGCAGCGCGAGCGGGATCTGCGCGGCGTGCACGCCGATGCTGAGGAAGGCGTCGATCCACCACAGCCAGCGCAGCACCGGGACGTCGGGGACTCCCCCGGCCGCGGCCCACACCGCCCCGCCGACGAGGTACGCCCATCCGGCGAGCGGCACGATCCGGGCCGCCCGCCGGCCCGCGGACGACGCGGGCCGGGCCTGTTGCCGCTCGGCCCAGCGGGCCAGCTCCTCGCGGCCGATCTTGGCGTTGTGCCGGATGTCCACGGGGAAGCCGGGGTGGCGCAGGAACTCCTGGAGGCCGGTGGTCGCGGCGTGCTCCTCGGCCATCGTGCGCAGCTCGACGACGAGCTCCGTCCACGCGCCTTCGTCGAGCGCCGCCCCGTCCGCCCCGGTCTCGGTCTCCACGCAGACGACGGGCCGTTGTGCGCCGGCCGGCCCGACGCCGACCAGGGCGGCGCGCCGGACCAGCGGATGGGCGTTGAAGACTCCCTCGCAGCGCACGGTGTGCAGGTCGCGGTGGCCGGTGCGGACCCGCTGGGTGGCGCGCCCGCAGAACCAGAGCCGGCCTTCGGCGTCGAGGTGGCCCAGGTCGCCGGTCCGGTGCCAGATCCGCGGGGCTTCGCCGCCGGGGCGTTCCTCGGTCGCCTTGTGCGCGGCGTCGGACCGGGGTGCGCGGTGGTAGCGCCGGCTGACGGAGTCGCCCTGCACCAGGATCTCGCCGACGCGCCCGGGCGCCAGGCCGGTCGCGGGGTCGAAGCGGGCGAGCGGCCCGTCGGTGACGGGGGCGATGGCCAGTCGGGTGCCGGGGACGGGCCGGCCGACGCAGGTCCCTTCGCCGGCGGCGGCTCGGGCCGCGGTACCGCCGTCTTCGCGACCGGTGTCGGCCCCGTCGTCGCCGAGGATCTCGGCCGCCTCGATCGAGGTGATCGGCAGGACTTCCGTGGCCCCGTAGGTCACGTGGATCCGTGCCTTCTCGTCGAGGACGGAGCGGAGCGCGGCCACCACCGCGTCGGGCACCGGGGCCCCGCCGGATACGACGCAGCGCAGGTCGGACAGCGGGTGGCGGCCGCGGGCGGCGCCGGTGAGGTGCCCGGCCAGGTTCCGCAGCAGGGCGGGCGAGGCGAACATCGTGGTGACGCGGAATCGTTCCAGCGCGTCCACGAGCAGCGCCGGGTCCGCCTGGGCGACCTTGGCGGGGGCCAGCGGCGCGAGGACCAGGGTGGATCCGTAGACCAGGTCGAGCACGCCGTAGAAGGGCAGGGTGACCAGGGAGACGTCGTCGCGGGTGCGGCCGTGGACGGCTTCTATCTGACCGGCGATGGACAGCGCCATGCGGTGGGTGTATTCGACTCCCTTGGCGGGACCCGTGCTTCCGGTGGTGAAGCCGATCATCAGCAGGTCGTCCCCGCCGGGCTGCGCGGTCTCGTCCGCGTACCGCCCGGTCGCGGAGGTGGCGCGCAGCTCGGCCAGCGTGTGGCCGCGGCCGAGCCGGCGCCGTCCCAGGGTGACGGGTACGCGCACCCCGGCGAAGGTACGGCGGCCCAGGACGCGCACGAGGTGGGCGAGGGGCGGCCCGATGAACGCCTCGGCGCCCACGGCCCGGTAGCAGTGCAGCATGCGCCGTACGCCCATGCCGGGATCCACGACGACGGGCACGGCCCCGACCCGGAACAGCGCGAAGCAGAGGGCGAACAGCTCCGGCCCGGGTGGGGCCATCAGCACCGTCCTGGTGCCCCGGGTGATTCCGGCGCGCCGGAATCCGCGGGCCAGTTCCTCGACCTTCTCCTGCAACTCGCCGTAGGTGAGGGTGGCGTAGCTGCCGGAGCCCCGGCCGTCGGGGTGGATGACGGCCGGCTTGCCGGGGAACGCGCGGGCGTTCCGTTCGAGCCACGCGGCCACGCCGCCCGTGACGGCGGCCGGTTGCTCTACGGCCGGCTCGCCGGTGAACCCCGTCTGCGGCACGGTGCTCACCACCCCTCGGGCCGGTAGAGGGCGCACGCCGCGCTGGGGCCGGCGCCGACCGACACGAACAGGAACTGGTCGTGGTCGTCGCGGTGTGCGCCGTCCATCGCCCGGAGGTAGCCGAGGACCGGCGCCGCGGTGTGCGGCTCTCCCCGGCCCGCTGTGTCGTCGGCGGCCGTGGACGGGCCGATGACCAGGGTCCTGTCGAGGTCGATGCCGATCTCCTGTGCGTAGTCGGCGGCGGCACGTTCCGCGAACGCGCTCAGCCGCTCCGCGTGGCCCGGCTCGCGCCGGACGGTGATCGTGGTCCGCCCGTGCCGGCCCATGGTGCTGGTGTCGAGGTAGCCCTCGACGTCGGTGGGCCGGTCGGCGGTGTAGTGGCGCACCGGCCCGAACCCGGCGCCGGGGTCGGCGCTGCGCTCCAGCAGGAGGGCGCCGGCCAGGTCCGCGTACGGGTAGTCGGCGTCGCGGTCCGCGTCGCCGCCGGGGTGGACGTCGGCAGCGGTGATCAGCAGCCGTTCGGTGGTTCCCGTCTCCAGCAGCGACCGGCCCACCTGGACGGCGTTCAGCACGCCGCAGGCTCCGTTCATCAGGTCGAAGGAGAAGCCCGCGGCCGGTTCGGGGTCGGCGATGTAGTCGAGGTTGATGCCGACCTCCTTCTGGACCAGGGCCGCCATGGCCGGTTCGAAGGTGTTGTGCTCCCGGTAGACACCGACGTTGATGAGGGTGCCGATCGAAGAGGCCGGCACCCCGGCCCGGGCCAGGGCGCCTCGGGCGGCCCGGCCCGCCAGGTCCACGACGGAAGCCGGGGCGGACGCGTCGGGCAGGGCGGTTGCAGCTGCGGTGATGACCATGCCCATGGCTCACACCCCCACGTTCGTGAGCGTCGCGGACAGGGCACCGGTGACCACGCCGGAGGCGGCCGGCACCATCAGGTACTTGGCCCCGGGGCGGGCGCCGCCCGTCCTGAGGTGCTCGCACAGCGTCAGGAAGTGCGAGGTCGTGGCGGTGTTCCCGTACCGCTCCACCACGGAGAGCGAGGTGGGCATGGGGGCTCCGAACTCGGCCTCGGCCGTCTGGTTGACGTAGTCGATGAAGCGGGTGCCGACCTGGTGCTGGATCACGTAGTCGAACTCCTCACCGGCGAACTCCCGCCCCCTCTTGGCCAGGAAGTCCCCGTGGAACCGCGGCCACAGTTTGAGCCGGTCCCGGTTGTGCATCTTCTTGTTGTCCGTGTAGAGGGAGATGCCCGGGGTGCGATCGCTGGGCATGCCCATGCACAGGTGGGAGTACTCGGAGCAGGTCATCAGCTCGATGTAGTGGATGCGGTCGGCGGGGTCGGCGGAGACGTCCAGGACCACCGCGGCCGCCGAGTCCCCGACGGAGAGCGAGGCGAACTGCGGGTCGTAGGAGTCGGCCATCTCGCGCGCGGCCGTCTGCGCGACGCGGGTCGCCTGCTCACCGCTGACGACCAGGCCGCGCCGCACGGCACCGGAGCGGATCATCCGGTCGAGCAGCCAGACGCCCGTCATCATTCCGGCGCAGGCGTTGGAGACGTCGAAGTGGATGGCGGAGCGGGCACCCAGCTCCCCGGCCAGCATCGCGGCGAAGGACGGCTCGAAGGCGAAGCGACTGCCGTCCTTGAAGCGGGTGATCGAGGCGGAGATGACGATGTCGAGGTCCTCGGCCCGGTAGCGGGAGGAGTCCAGCGCGTCCCGGGCGGCCGCCAGGGCCAGCCCGAACGAGTCCTCGCCGGCCGCCGGTTCGGGGTCGTACACGCGCCGCTCGGTGATCCCGGTGATCTTCTCGATGTCCACCTCCCCCAGCCCCGGGACCAGGGCGGCGAGTTGAGGAGTGGTTTGGACTGCTGCCGGAAGGCAGACGCCTAAGGCTTCTATTCGGCTGTGCGTGGTGGTGCTCATGTGTGTCGCTCTCCGTAGCGGTCCGCCCGGGGCATGGGAGTGCCAGGGCGGTGGTTGACAGAGGGATTCAAAGGGCGTCCGGGGAATAACGGACAGTCAAGTTACCGTAGCGTACGGAGATGTCGACGATGTGTCAGGGCTTCGCAAATCAGGAACATATGGTCGAATATCGGCCACCTGTCGCCACTCGCCACCGCCGCGACATCGAGCAGAATCCACGCCTCCCCCTCTCCTCCGAGGTGCCGACGCCCTCGAAAACCTGTCCGGAACCACTCGGTCCACCTCGCGGGGCGTGAGTGGGACGGGACCCCGACGCCTCCGAGGGCGGGTCCGCGCGGAACCAATCGGCCAAACTGTTGATCGATTTCTGGCCGCCGGACGGGTATGATCGCCGGCAGCAAGGCCGTAGCGCAGAGGTCGTCGCGCCCACGCTTCGAGCTGGAGGACGTCGGTTCGAATCCGACCGGTCTTGCGTCTACTTCTGCAGTTCTCGCTTCAAGTCGTGATGGACGCCGGGCACCGGCGAATGAAACCGGTGGAGTGGTGATGACACAGCCGACACCCGTACGGTGCCCCGCGATCGAGCACCCCGACCTGCCGCCGGCCGACCCGGCCCGCCTCGACCCGCTGCTCGCCCGCCTCGCTGCGGACCGGCCCGTCGAGACCGACGAGACCTTCCCCCTCGGCACCCTGCGCACCGACGGCCGCGTCGATCTCTGCAAGCAGGGGCTCGGCCCGGCCGGAGCGGCCCGCCTGCTGCCGGCCGCCACCGCCTCCGCGCACGCCAGGCACCTGCTCCTCGGCACCAACGCCATCGGTGACGCGGGCGCCGCCACCCTGGCCGGGGCCCTCACGGGCGACCACGGGCTGCACACCCTCTACCTCGGCTGCAACCGGATCGGCCCCGACGGGGTGGGCTCCCTCGCCGGCGCCCTCGGCAACGACACGACCGTCCGCGCCCTCTGGCTCAAGCGCAATCCGCTCTTCGGGGACGGCGCCCGCACCCTGGCCGCGCTGCTGCGCCGCAACACCGCCCTGCGCACCCTCGACCTGGTCAACACCGGGATCGGCACCGACGGCGTACGCCTCCTGCTCGAAGCCCTGCTGGAGCGCGAACAGCCCCTGGAACGGCTCTTCCTCGGCGGCAACGGCCTCGGCCCGGACGCCGCCCCGCTGCTGGCCGCCCTGATCCGGGAGGCCGGGGTGCGCGAGCTGTACGTCCCCGCCAACCACCTCGGCGACGAGGGCGCCGCGACCCTCGCCCGCGCCGCGGCCGACTCCGCCCGCCCGGTCCGTCTCGGGCTCGGCGGCAACGGCATCGGCGCCGCCGGAGCGCGTAGCCTGGCCGCCTCCCTCGGCGGCATCGAAGCGCTCGACCTCGGGCGGACCATGTCGGAGCGCAGCCTCGGGTGCCCCGGCAACAACCCCGGCGACGAAGGCGCGTACGCCCTGGCCGCGGCACTTCCCGGCAGCCCGCTGCACCGCCTGGAACTGCGCCACACCGGCCTCACCGGGCGCGGTGCGAAGAGCCTGCTCGCGGCGGTGCCCGCGGACAGCCCGCTGGAGTACGTGGGCCTCGGCCCCGGCCTGCCCCGCCGAGTGAAGCGCTCCTTCACCGCACGTCTCCGCCCCGCCCGGGCGGCCCATCCGGACCTGCGCGCCATCGGCAGCGTGTACCGGTGAGCGTGGAGAACGCCGAACTGCCCGGCGGCCTGCAGCCGGAGGACCGCCCGGCCTGGCGGCGGATCCGCCGCTACGCCGTGCCCGGCTGGATGATCGAGCAGGCCACCGCGCACCGGCTGGCCGGTGACTGGCGTGCAGCCTGCGCGGCCGCCGCCGTGGACGTCGAGTTCGAGCTGCCCGCGGTGGAGGCCCGGTACGGCGCCGCCGTGGCCGAGGCGGTGGCGGAGGACCTGCGGCACTTCGCCCCGGACCTGCTCCGCTGGCACCTGCCGCGGTACTTGGGCGGCCGCACCACCATCGCCACCGATCGGCGGATCCTGCTCGCCTCCTACGGCGGCCCCGGGGGGCCGACCCTGTCGGTCACCACACCCCACATGAGCGAAGGCCCGCAGCGGCTGCGCCTGCACTGCGCGCCGGTCACCGGGAAGAAGTGGAACCTGTACACAGGCAGCGGCTTCACCTCCCAGAACTGGACCGCGGTCCGGCCGTTCTGGGACGCCCGCCACGTGTCCGAGTTGGGCGCGCGCTTCGCCGACCCGGACGGCCTCGCCGAGCGGATCGCCGCGCTGTGGGCCCGCAAGGACGTGGTCGGGGCCTTCGCGGCGGCAGGCGTCGCGTGTGACCTGACCGTCCCCGCTCCGCAGCAGCACCGGCGACAGATCGACCCGGAGGCGGTCCTCGCGGGGATGACCTTCGACCTCACCCGGCTCGCGCCGGAGGTGGCGCGGCTCGTGGCGGCGGGAGCGGGAGACCGGTACCGGCTCGCGGCCGGCTGGCGTACGTACCTCCTCTTCGAACACACCGGACCGCACGGACTGCGGGCACGCGTCGTCGAACAGGCCGAGGCACTCGACGTCCCGGCCCTGCCCGGGTACGTCTGGCAGCGGCTGCCCGACCTCGAACTGGTCCGGACCGGACTGGTCTCCCCGCGCGAGCTGCATCCGCTGGTGGCCGCAGCGCTGTTCCCCGGCGCCGGCCCCGCCGCGGGTCCGCCCGGCCCCGGCACGGGCGGGTCGGCCCGGGTGCGGTGCCGTGGCGGGTGGCACGAGGTGCACTCGCGGGGCGGCGTACTCGACGTTCCGCACACCCCCGAAGAGCAACAACGTGAGCGTGCCATGCGGGCGTTCGGCGGCGCGGTCTCCGGGTGCTTCGCCGTGCAGCAGAGCTGGACCACGGGCGAGGGGCGGCTGCCGCGCGCCCTCCAAGTCCAGCGGCAGGAACTCTTCCTGTACGCCCAGCACGGTGACACCCCGGGTGTGGTGGCGCTGCTGGACGCGGGTATGGACCCGCGGATCCGCGACGCCCGCGGCCGCGGCCTGCTGCACGCGCTCCACCTGCTCGACCACGAGGTGCTGCTGCCCCGGCTGCTGGCGGCCGGGCTCGATCTGGAGGCACGGGACAAGAACGAACGCACCCCGCTGCTGTCCGCCGTGCACTGGGGCGGTTCGGCCGACCTGGTCAGGGCCCTGCTGGCGGCGGGCGCCCGGATCGACGTCGTCGACGAGCTGGAACTGTCGCTGTCCCAGGAGGTTCTCCGCTACAAGCGCACCGACCTCACCTTCCTGCGGGACCGCGTCAACGAGGAGTTCCCCGGCATCGGCGCCGACTGGTACGACGATCACTTGGCGTACCGCGAGGACGACGCGGACGAGGACGACGAGGACGACGACGCATGAGTGCGACCCAGCCCCAGCCCGCCCGCGCCCTGGCCGCCGCCGACGCCCTGGGCGCCCGGCTGGGCGCCACCCGCACCGAGCCCGCCACCAACCCCCAACTGGAAGCATTGGCGCTCGCCGTGACGGCCAATCAGCCGGTGCTCCTGTGGGGTGAGCCCGGCATCGGCAAGTCCGCCGGCATGGAGCAGCTCGCCACCGCGCTCGGCGTGCGGCTGGAGACCGTCATCGCCAGCGTCCACGAGCCCTCCGACTTCGCGGGGCTGCCCATCGTCGGCGAGGACCCGGCCACCACGGGCGTCCCCATGGCCCCGCCGGACTGGGCGGTACGACTCGCCCGCACCGGCCACGGGCTGCTGTTCTTCGACGAGCTGTCCTCCGCCCCGCCGGCCGTGCAGGCGGCCCTGCTGCGCGTGGTCCTGGAGCGCCGGGTCGGCAGCCTGGAACTGCCGGCGGCGGTACGGATCGTCGCCGCGGCCAATCCGCCCGCCAGCGCCGCGGACGGCTGGCACCTCAGCCCGCCGCTCGCGAACCGCTTCGTCCACCTCGACTGGACGCACAATCCGCGCACCGTGGCCCGCGGCATGGCCGGCACCTGGCCCGAGGTGGCGATCCCGGCCGTCGATCCCGCCAAGGCCTCCGGTTCGGTCGCCCGGGCCCGCGGCGCCGTCTCCGGCTTCCTCACCGCCCGTCCGGGCCTGGTCCACCACATGCCGGCCGAGGCCGCCGGACGGGGCCGCGGCTGGCCCTCCCCGCGTACCTGGGAGATGGCCCTGCGGCTGCTGGCCACGGGGTACGCGGCATCGACGGGCCGGGAAGCGCTGGCTGCCGCGCTCACCGGCGCCGTGGGCGAAGCCGCCGGGATCGAACTGCTCTCGTACCTCGAACACCTCGACCTGCCCGACCCGGACCGGGTGCTGGCCGACCCCGACGCCTTCGCCCTGCCCGAGCGCGGCGACCGGCAGCTGGCCTTCCTCATCGCCGTGGTCGCGGCCGTGCAGAGCGAGCTCACCCGTCCCCGGTGGGAGGCGGGCTGGGCGGTCCTCGCCAAGGCCGTGGACGCGGGCGTGCCCGACGTCGCGGCCCGCGCCGCCGCCGACCTCGCCGCGATGCGCGACCTCGACTGGCCGGTGCCCGCCGGCATCGACGCCTTCGCGCAACTGCTCCAGCTGTCCGGCTCGCTGCCGGGCGGCAACTGAGCCCGGTCCTGCGCCGTGCGCCCGGAGTTGGACCGCGCGAAGCTGCTGGCGGCCCGTTACAGGGCCGCCGAGACCCGTCCGTACCTCGCTTCCGCCCTGTACGCCCTGACCGTCGTCCCTTCGGCCGGGGTGCGCACCATGGGCGTCGACCGGCACTGGCGCTGCTACGTCTCGCCCGCCTTCGTCGAGGCGACCCCGGTGGCCCAGCTGGCCGGGGTGTGGATCCACGAGGTGGCGCACCTGCTGCGCGACCACCACGGCCGGGCGGAGCGGCTGCCCGCCGCCGACCAGCGCGACCACGTCCGGGTCAACATCGCCCAGGACTGCGAGATCAACGACGACCTGCTGGCCGACGGGCTGGCGCTGCCCGAGGGCCGGATGGAGCCCAGGCTCTACGGCCTGCCCACGGGCGGCCTGTTCGAGACGTACCTGCCGGCGATTCCCCCGACGCCCCACGGGCCGGACTGCGGCTCCGGTGCGCACGGCACCCCCGTGCCCTGGGAGCTGGGCGGGGACGGCGGCCCCGCCCGGGTCGGACCGGTGGAGGCCGAGGCCCTGCGCCGGCAGACCGCCGAGGCCGTACGGGCCCACCGGCGCACCCGGGGTCGGGTCCCCGAGGGCTGGGCCCGGTGGGCCGAGGAGGTCCTGGAGCCCTCCGTCGACTGGCGCCGGGCTCTGGCGGGAGCGGTCCGCGAGGCCGCCGCCTGGGCGGCCGGCGCGGTGGACTACACGTACCGCCGCCCCTCGCGCCGGACACCCGCGCTCGGCGGCCGGGTGGTGCTGCCCAGTCTGCGCAGGCCGCTGCCGCGGGTGGCCGTCGTCATCGACACCTCGGGATCGATGGGCCCGGACGAGCTCGCGGCCGCGCTCGCCGAAGTCACGGGCGTCCTGCGGGAGGTGGGCGTCGGCGGCAACCGGGTCGCCGTCCTCGCGTGCGACGCCGACGTGCACGCCGTGACCCGGGTGCGCAGTGCCGGCGAGGTGACCCTGGCCGGTGGCGGGGGGACGGACATGCGGGTCGGCATCGGCGCGGCCCTGGCCCTGCCCGACCGGCCGAACATCGTGGTCGTGCTGACCGACGGGTTCACGCCCTGGCCGGACGAGACGCCGTCCTGCCGGCTGATCGCCGCACTGGTCGGGAACGCACCGCCCCCGCCCCCGTCCTGGGTGGAAACCGTACGCGTCGACCTGGCCACGTGAGGGCGGCAGGTGCGGGCGATTCGCCAAGTGACCTGCTTCCGGCGGCCTTTGCCGACACGGCACCAACACGCCCCTCAATGACGCATCTTGTCACCCTCTGTGTTTAACGGCCCGCAATTCGGTAACAAGATGTAGTGACAGGCAGTCACCACTCGACGAAAGGCAGGACCATGAACCTCGTCAACGTGCTCATCCTCGTCGCGGTCCTCGCACTTGTCGGCCTTCTGATCGCAGCCCCCAGCGCCACCGTGCGGCGCAACCCGTTCCCGGGCCGGCGACAGCGGGCCGACCGCCGCCGCTCGGGCGCTCCCCGGTCGACCCAGGTACCCGGTCAGCGGGGCATCCAGCACCACGCGCCCTGACCCGGGCAGGGCAGCCGGCCGTCAGACGGCTTCGGTGGCGAAGAGCTCCAGGTGGGCGCAGTGCGGGCAGCGAAACGCCTCGATGCGCCGCCGGGGCTTTCCCAGCCGTTTGGCACCGCCGAACAGACCGCGTTCCAGCTCCCCGGCGATCCAGCGCGCGTACCCCCGGGCCCCCTCGCCGGCGTCCTCGACGAAACCCGGCTCCAGGCCGACGCCACCGCAGTACGTACATCTCATCGCGTCCACGGGCCGAGTGTAGGCAGCGGGGCCGGGGCGCCGGCGATCGGTCCGGCGCCGCGGCCCCGTGAGGAACTTCACCGCGAGGGACGTCCCCGACCGCGGCCCGCGTTGCTAGATTGTCCGGCGGCCGGTCCAAGGCCCCGGACGAGATGCGCCGTACCCGGTTACGCACGACGACGCGCGAGGTGCTGCACGAGCAGCGCCGTCCGCTGTCCGCACCCGGGCAGCGTCCTCGTCGAGCAAGATGGGCGTACGCCATGACCGTGCCACTCACCCGCAGCCTGTACCGGACGACCGCGCACGCCGCGGGGGGACGTACCGGATCCGTCCGCACGGACGACGGACGCCTGGACGTCCGCCTCGCCCCGCCGCGCAAGAAGGTGCCCGGCACCACCAACCCCGAGCAGCTGTTCGCGGCCGGTTTCGCCGCCTGCTTCACTTCCGCGCTCGCGGAGGTCGCCGCCGAGTTCGGGGCGGACGCCTCCACCGCACGCGTGGCCTGCGAGGTCCAGCTCGGCACCACGGACACGCCCGCCGGGTACGGCCTCGCGGTGACGCTCACCGTCGGCCTGCCCGGGTGGCGGGCCGTGGACCTCCAGCCCCTGCTGCACCGGGCGGACGCGGTCTGCCCGTACTCCCAGGCCGTGCGCGGCAACGTACCGCTGACGCTCCTGGCCCTGGACGAGCCCGCCGAGCCCGAGGCGGTCGAGTCCGTCGAGCCCGCCGCCGATGACCGCGCCTGAGTCCGGGCCGGGCGGGCACCTCCCGGACGGCCCCGGCGTTCCCGTGCCCGAGCACGGCGCCTGGCTGCGGCGCGGCATCAGCCGCGACGGCGGGCCCCTCGTCGAGGACCGCGAAGTGGTGTGGCTGCAGGCCGGGTCGTACTACGCCGACAGCCGGGGCTTCGCCGGCGAGACGTCCTTCGACGGCTCCCAGGTGCACTTCCACCACCTCACGGGCGAGCCCGGCGAAGACGCCGGCACCTTCCGGTGGGACGGTGCGAACCTCGTCGAACGGGGCACCAACCCGGACGGCAGCACCTTCCTGGAGATCTGGGCCCCACTGCCCGCTGCCGACGGCGCGTGCGGCTCCTGGTCGGGCCCGGACCACCACGTGGTGCGCGTCGGCCGCCACGTGGTGCACGTCGATTCCGGTGCCGGTACGTACTGGCGGCTGTAGCCGGGGCGGCGGGGAACCGTCAGTGCAGGAGACCCGCCGGGAGGTATTCCGCGTACTCCGAAGCCGGCCGACCGGTGGCCTGGCGGACCAGGTCCTCGATGGGGTCGACCGCCTCCTCCGACAGGGGCCTGCCGAGTCGGGCGGCGACGTCCTTGCGCAGGGTCGGGAGCATGGCGTAGAGGCGGTCGCCGGGGCAGGACGTGGCGTTGAAGTCGCGGTGGCCGTAGATCTCCGACGCGGGCAGGCCGTACTGGTCGCAGACGTGTGCGCACAGGTCGGCCAGGGCCGCGTACTGCGCCGCCGGCGGGTCCTGCGAGGTGTACGTGCCCTCGTTCTCGATGCCGATCGACACGGTGTTCTGGCCGACGCAGTGTGCCGCCCGCACCTGGCGGGTGCCGGTGCGCAGCTCGGCCAGGCTGTTGTGGCGCCCCTCCAGCACGAAGGCCCCGCGGCTGACGGTGAAGTGCTGACCCGTGTCGATCCAGCCCTGCGCGTCCATGTGGTACGTCTGGATGGCGCGGGCGAGGGCGAAGGCGCGCTGCTGCGAGTAGTCCGTCACGTTCGCAGTCGCCGTGTGGTGGACGATGATCCGCTCCGGGCCGTTAGCCAGGACGACGACGGGTTCGGACGCCGCCCGCGCACCCCAGGCGGCGCAGCCGATGATGTCCGGGCCGGCGGCGGAGTACGCCCGCCCCGCCGTGGCGAGCGGCAGTGCCGCGGCGGCGGTCAGGGCGAAGGCTCCCCTGAGGACCGACCGGCGGGTGTACGGGGCCGCGGCGCGCGCCGACGGCTGGTGCAGTGCGGAGGAGGTCATGCGGCGCCATTGAAGGGGACTCCCCCTCCACCGGCCGCGCAGACACACCGCGCAACCCCCGGACGTACCACCATCGGTGGCCCCACCGGGAGTCCTCGGCGTCCGACACGGCCTAGCCGAGGCCCTGGGGAGTCTCCTCCCCGTCGGTCCACCAGACGCCCAGTCTCTGGCGGACCAGGTACCAGCCGCCCTCGGGGCCCCGGCGGAAGTCCCAGTCGTACGGACCGCCCATGGAGTAGGGCGAAGAGCTCTGCCCGCTCCCCGTCACGGCGACGAACCACATGTACCCCACGCCCGTCGCCCGGTCCTCCTCCACCTGGAAGTCCATGTTCAGGATGTGGTGCTGCATGCTCGGGAAGTGCGCCTCCGCCTCCTCCACCTTCGCCCGGACCGCCTCCCTCCCGCGGATCTCTCCCCACGGCCCGAACTCCAGTACCGCGTCCTCGGCCCAGCACTCGATCCAGGTCCGCCAGTCCTTGCGGTCCAGCGCCCGCCAACCGCGGATCATGAGCCGCCGCAACGCTTCCTTGTCCTCCAGGACCCGCAGTCGGCGCAGCAGGTCCTCGTACGCCACTTCGGTCCCCGTGGTCACTGCGCGCTCGCAGCAGGGCGTACGACGATCTCGTTGACGTCGACCTCGGCCGGCTGGGCGACGGCATAGGCAACGGCTCCGGCGATGGCGGACGCCGGCAGCGCCACGGCGCGATAGGCCTTCATGGCCTCGCGCGCGGCAGGATCGGAGATCCCTTCGGCCAGCTCCGACTCGGTCACGCCCGGAGAGACCAGGGTGACCCGGACGGAGCCGTCCGACTCCTGGCGCAGCCCTTCGGACAGGGCGCGGACGGCGAACTTGGTGGCGCAGTAGACGGCCGCGGTGGGCGACACCTCGTACGCGCCGACGGAGGCGACGTTCACGAAGTGCCCGCCGCCCTGGGCGCGCATCACCGGCAGGGCGGCGGCGATCCCGTGCAGCACGCCCTTGACGTTCACGTCGATCGTCCGGTCCCACTCGTCGACCTTCAGCGCGGCCAGCGGCGAGAGCGGCATCACCCCGGCGTTGTTGACCATGACGTCCAATCGGCCGTAGTGCTCCCGGGCGGCGGCCACGAAGGCCTGCACGTCGGCGGCGTCAGTGACGTCCAGCCGCCGGAAGGCCGCCGTACCGCCTGCCTCGTTGATCTCCCGGCTGAGCGCAGCGAGCCGATCGCCGCGCCGCGCGCCCAGGAGCAACCGGTGGCCGTCGGCGGCCAGCCGCCGAGCCGTCGCCTCACCGATCCCGCTGCTGGCTCCGGTGATGGCCACCACCTTGGCTTCGTTCCTCATCCCTGATGCCTGCCCTACTCCTCGTTCGAAGCGGATGACCCCGCCCGACCGAGTCTGGACAAGCCGCAGTCGACCGACCAGGACGCACCGCACCCTGGCAGTACGCCTCCCCGCGCCCTAGGTCCTGCCGTCAAAGTGGCGTCGGCCGAGCCCGCGGCGTCCGGTGCCGTGCATGGCAAGACGGAGGGGCGCCCGTGTACTGGACGTACTCGGGTGCCCCGACAACGCGGCCAGGTGCGGTGCCGGGCGTCGCGGGCCCGACGGGACTTTGACGACAGGGCCTAGGCTGCGGCCCTCTTGCGCTACGTGGAGACGCTGCCGCTACGTGGTGACGCGGCCGAGCCAGAGCAGGTCGCGGGCCCGGGTCATCGCCACGAAGAGCCGGCTGCGGAGCAGTTCCTCGCGCTCCCGGGCCGTCTCCGACGTCTCCGTACCACCCGCCGTACCGCTCGCCGTGCCGGTCGGGGTCCCGTGCGCGAACACCGCGTCGTACTGGGGCAGGAGGACGTTCTTGAACTCCAGGCCCTTGGCCCTGCGGTAGGTGCCCAGCTTCACCGCGTCGACCGCGCGGCCGTCGTAGTGCTCCAACAGGCGGACCGCGATGCCCGCCTGGGTGAGCAGCCGCTGGTAGTGGCCGACGGCGCGCATGGAGGGGCACAGCAGGGCGGTGTCGGCCGGCGCGCCGGCGGGCAGGGAACGCAGGGCGTCCAGGAGTTCCCTGTCGTGGGCTTCCACCGTGGGCCTGGTGACGCGTACGACGTCCCCGTCGTGGTAGGTGAGGTCGACGTCGCGGCGGCCCGGGGTGCGCTCGCCGTCGAGGTCCTCGAAGGCGTCGTCGGCCACGACGGTGAGGGCCGCGTCCAGGATCTGCTTGCTGTTGCGGTAGTTGGTGCGCAGCACTTGGCCGCGGTCGCCGCGGATGTCGATGCCCGCGTCGCTGAGCCGGAAGCCTCCCGGGTACACGGTCTGCTGGCCGTCGCCGACGAGCAGCAGACCGTTCGGAGCGTCACCGACGAGTGCGTGCAGCAGGCGCACGCCGACGAGCGTGAGGTCCTGTACCTCGTCCACGACGACGGCCGCGTACGGGGGCCGCTCGCGCCGGCGGACCGCTTCGGCCAGGGCCAGGGAGAGGACGTCGTTGAAGTCGTGGACGCCGCGCTCGCAGCGCAGCGCTTCGTACGCCTCGTACAGCTCCCACATCGACTGCCGGTGCGCACGGTGCAGACGCGCCTTCCGCCGCCGCCTGGGGACGGTCACGTACTCCTCGAAGCGGGTGAGGCCCCGCCCCTTGATGACGTAGTCGATCTCTTCGCGCCAGTAGGCGGGGGCCGGGTCGAGCTCGGCCAGGCGGCTCCCGCGGCCGACGTTCTTCCAGGCCAGGCTGAAGGCGGTCTCGGCCTTGTCCTTGTGCAGCCGTACCGGTACGCCCCGCTCCTGTAGGAACTCCTGCGCCCAGGAGTGGAGGCTGCTGAAGTCCACCCGGTCGGCGACGGCCGGGGCCATGGCCTTGAGGAAGGTGCTCTGCACGCGGGGCAGGTTGTTGGCGAAGGTGACGTACAGGATGCGGCCGGTCGTCCGCCGGGCCAGGTGGGCCGCACGGTGCAGGGCGACGACCGTCTTGCCGGTACCCGCCGGTCCGCTGATGCGGGCCGGGCCCGCCCAGTTGCGGCGCACCAGCGCCACCTGATCGGGGTGGAGGAAGGTCATCCACTGCTCGATCGGCCCCTCCAGCGCCCCCTTCAAGGCCGCGTCGCGCAGCCCTTCCAGGTCGAACAGCCCGTCCGGGGAGCTCGGTCGGTGGCGCTCGGGCGCCGGCGGCGGCTGCAGGTGGACGGTCGACGCGGCGTAGCCCGGGAACACCCGCTCGAGGTGATCGGCGATCGCCCGTACCGACTCCGCGCGCAGCCGGTGCCGCTCGGAGAGCAGCACCGGGCCGATCTCGTGTTCGCCCAGGAGCCGTATCCGGCCGCGGCTCGCATCGACACGCTGACCGGCCAACACCATGAGCGGCTGGACCGCCACCGGTGACATGCCGAGGGACGCCACCGCGCTCTCGGCGGCCTTCGTGGCGGCGAGCAGCCCGGTCGCGTGTTCGTCGCCCGGCTCGCCGCCGGCGGTGACGTCGATGACGAAGACACCGCCGGGCCCCACCAGCAGCATGTCCGCGGCAGCGGTCCGCGTCCCGGACCACTGCCGGTCGACGAGCAACCGCCATCCGCGCGCGGTCAGTACCAACAGCTGGGCGAGGACGCGCTGTTCGCCCTCCCCGACCGCGCTCCACCGCAGGGCCTGCCGGCGGGCGGCCTCCCATTGTTCCCGGAGCAACCGCTCCTGCCGCCGCGCGTCCTGCGCCCGCTGCGATGCCGCCCCGCCTGCCCCCATACCAGCCCCCCTCGTACGCGGAGTGACGATCATAGGGCGGAACGCAACCGTGACGGCAGGGCGCGTACCGGGCCGTCCGGGCCCGGTCCTGCTAGTCCTGCCAGTAGAAGAGCAGGGTGTGGACGTCCAACGGGTCGCGGCTGCCGAAGTAGTACACCCCGAGGTCGGTGACCCGGAGGGAGCCGACGGCTTGGTCGATCCAGCGGAAGCCGGCGGATTCGAGGGCGCGGTGCACGTCCGGGTCGTCGTCGTGATCGGTGGCGAACCGGCCGAGCGTGCTGATGAACACCTTGCTGTCGCTCGGGCCGTAGCCGATCACGTGGTACGTACCGTCCCCCTGTCGGTTGTCCTCTCCGCAGGAGACCGGCGGCTTCGGTGCGAGGCCCGCGGCGGTGAGGGCGGCCACGGCCCGCCGCAGCTGCTCGGCCGTATCGGTGGCCGGCGGCGGCCGCGTGCACACGGCCTCGATCCGCCACCGCGGATCGGTCCGCTCCTCGGCCCACGGCCCGTACTCGTGGACGATCGCCGCGCGCAGTTCCTCGTCCAGGCCGGCCACCTCGACGCGGGGCCGTCCCAGCTCCTCGTACAGCCGCCGGGTCTCGGCGGTGTCATCGGTCAGCCGGTGCAGCGCGTACAGGGCCCACAGCTTCGCCTCCTCGGTCGGCGCCCCGGTGAGGTAGCCGCGCAGCCGTTCGGGGTCGGTCAGGAACTCCTGGGCGCGGTACGCGACCGCCCGGTCGGGGTCGGCGAGCGCATCGGTGACGTCCTCGCCGGCTCGGTGGCGCATGCGAACGCCGGTGGAGCGGTCCTCGGGCCGGGCCCCGTCGAGTTCGGCCAGCACCGCCCGGGCCCCGTGCCGGGCGGCCAGTGCGTCCAGCCCCGCCTCGCCGGCCTCCCGCCGGTGACGCCACGGACTGAAGGCGAGCGTCGCCAGGGCGCCCACCGCCGTCAGGTCGCCGAGCGCGCCGCGGGCCCCCAGGACCGCCTCGGCCATGCCGTACGCGCCCTCCTGCTGCCGGTCCTCGTGCCGCAGCCAGGGCAGCAGCTCGGGGCGGTCCGCGAGCAGGCCCAGCAGGGCGATGCGCACTTCGCCCACATCGCCGGTGTCCTGGACGCAGGCGATCAACCGGGCCACCTGCCGCTCCGGCACCCGTCCGGCCAGGGCCTGCGCGCAGGCTTTGCGGCGCCACCACGGCTGGGCCGCGTCGGCCGCGCACTTCGCGAGGGCGTCCGCGTCGCACGCGCGCAGGCCCGCGGTGTCGGTCCGCCCGGCTTCCGGGGTCAGCTTCTTGATCGTCTTCGCCATCCCGGGATGCTACTGGGCGCCGCCGGGCCGGGCCCTCCCGTTTTCCGGGTCCGGGCGAACGGGATCCGGTGTCGGTGGGTGTCGATAGGCTTCGTGGATGGCACTCCCCGACGCTTCCCCCGAGACCTCCGAGACCTCCGACGCACTGCAGGTACTGCACCGCGTGTTCGGCTACAGCTCCTTCCGCGGTGAGCAGCAGGAGATCATCGAGCAGGTCGTCGGCGGTGGTGACGCCCTCGTGCTGATGCCGACCGGCGGCGGCAAGTCGCTCTGCTACCAGATCCCGGCGCTCGTCAGAGAGGGCACGGGCATCGTCATCTCGCCGCTCATCGCGCTGATGCAGGACCAGGTGAACGCGCTGACCGCCCTCGGGGTGCGGGCCGGATTCCTCAACTCGACGCAGGACCCGTACGAGCGGCAGACGGTCGAGCAGGCGTTCCTCGCCGGCGAGCTGGACCTGCTCTACCTGGCCCCCGAGCGGCTGCGCACCGAGAGCACCCAGCGGCTGCTCGACCGGGGGACGGTCTCGCTCTTCGCGATCGACGAGGCGCACTGCGTCGCCCAGTGGGGTCACGACTTCCGGCCCGACTACCTCGCGCTGTCGATGCTGCACGAGCGCTGGCCGAAGGTGCCGCGGATCGCGCTGACCGCGACGGCCACCGAGGCCACCCATGCCGAGATCGTGGCGCGGCTGGGCCTGGAGGAGGCCCGGCACTTCGTCGCGAGTTTCGACCGGCCGAACATCCAGTACCGGATCGCCCCGAAGAACAACCCGCTCAAGCAGGTGCTGGAGCTGATCCGCAGCGAGCACGCCGGTGACGCCGGAGTCGTCTACTGCCTCTCGCGGGCCTCCGTGGAGAAGACCGCTGCCTTCCTGGTGGAGCAGGGCATCGACGCCGTGGCGTACCACGCCGGCATGGACGCCCGGGCGCGCGCGGCGAACCAGGCGCGCTTCCTGCGGGAGGACGGGGTCGTGGTGGTGGCCACGATCGCCTTCGGCATGGGCATCGACAAGCCGGACGTGCGCTTCGTGGCGCACCTCGACCTGCCGAAGTCGGTCGAGGGCTATTACCAGGAGACCGGCAGGGCCGGCCGCGACGGCGAGCCGGCCACGGCGTGGCTGGCGTACGGCCTGCAGGACGTGGTGCAGCAGCGCAAGCTCATCGAGGGTTCCGAGGGCGACGAGACGCACCGCCGGTCCCTGAGCATGCACCTGGACGCCATGCTCGCGCTGTGCGAGACGGTCGACTGCCGCCGGGTGCGGCTGCTGGAGTACTTCGGGCAGTCGGGCGCACCGTGCGGCAACTGCGACACGTGCCTGACGCCGGGCGAGTCCTGGGACGCGACGGTCGCCTCGCAGAAGCTGCTGTCGACCGTGTGGCGACTGGCGAACGAACGGCGGCAGAAGTTCGGCGCCGGCCAGATCATCGACATCCTCCAGGGCAAGAAGACGGCCAAGGTCATCCAGTTCGACCACGACGGGCTCTCGGTGTTCGGCGTCGGGGCGGACCTGGGCACCGCGGAGTGGCGGGGCGTCGTACGCCAGCTGCTGGCGCAGCGGCTGCTGGCGGTGGAGGGCGAGTACGGGACGCTGGTGCTGACGGAGGACAGCGGCGAGGTGCTGGGCGGACGCCGCAGCGTCTCCATGCGGAAGGAGAAGGCGCCCGCCCCAACCGCCCGCAAGGAGTCCGGATCGCGCTCGGGCAAGGGCGCCCGCGTACCGGTCGACCTGCCGGCCGCGGCCGAACCGGTCTTCCTGGCCCTGCGCGCCTGGCGGGCCGAGACGGCGAAGGAGCAGGGCGTACCGGCGTACGTCGTCTTCCACGACGCGACGCTGCGGGAGATCGCGACGCGGTTGCCCACCACGACGGAGGAACTGGGCACCATCGGCGGCGTCGGCGAGGCCAAGCTCACCAAGTACGCCGAGGGCGTCCTCGACACCCTGGCGCAGTGCGCCGCCACGGTCCCGGCCGCCGCCTCCACACCGCCGGCCGAGTCCGCCGCTCCGGCTCACCCGGCGACTCCGCCCGCGGCACGGCCCGCGGCGTCGGCACCGGACTTCGACGAGCCGCCCTTCGACCTGGACGAGATGGCTCCGCCGCCCTGGGACGACTGGCAGTAACCGCTCCGGTCGCACGGGGAGTCGGGGTGGCGGCACCCCACGCCCATGGGCATCCGGCCCATGGGCGTCCGGCGACCCGGTGTGAGGGGCCCGTCACCCCGCGCTCCCCCGGGAAACCTGCACAGGGCGTTCGCGATCTCGACAGCACACCTCCCCCGCGCGGCGATTTGTCCGCATATGCCCTGTCCGTTTGATTGCACTTGCTCCCGTTCAGTTCCTTGTAAGCAACCCCCTACCCTGATCTGTTACTCGATCTTGTGAAGAAGTCGCCAGCATTCCGTGAATCATGCTGCACGTCCGTCGGCATAGGTGGCCGTCCGCACGTGACGGGAAGTCAACGGGATTCGGTGGGGGGCTCGTTCGCGTGCTTTCATCTTGCCCATCGCAGCAGTCAGGAACGGCGGCCGAGTTTCGCGCCGCCCGCCGCGCGGCGATGAATTCCTCCCCCCAATGAAAGGTGCGCGCCATGCGTAACGACCTTGAGACCCGCGAGATCGACGACACCGAGCTGGACGGCGTGTCCGGCGGCATCATCAGCGTGTCCGGCGGCCTGGCAGGCGCCGTGACCAGCGATGTCAACAACGTCGTGGGCGTCGTGGGCTCCCTCAACACCGTCCAGGCCGCAACCGGCATCGTTTCCCACGTCCCCGGTCTCGTCACGGGCATCACCGGTGTTTCGGTGAACTCCGGTCGCGCCGGTCTCTGATCGGAAATAGCCCGTGAACCCCGGATCATCCCCCACGGTTCCGGGGTTCACGGCCGTCCGCGTTTCCGCCCGACGATACGAATGCAGCCGAAGGAACAGTCCGTGCAGTTTCGCCAAAAGGCTCTTTCCAAGCTGCAATCGCCCGAGGAATTGGACCTGCCCGTCCGCCTGGCCCGCCCGCAGGGGCGACTCGTCCTGGCCGTCACGGTCGCCGTCATGGCGGCCGCGACCTACTGGGCCTTCACCGGCACCGTGTCCTCCAAGCTGAGCGCATCCGGCATCCTCACCCGGGCGGAGGGCAGCTACGTGCTGCAGACGCCCGTCGCGGGACAGGTGACCGGGGTCCTCGCCGAGGAAGGCCAGCTGCTGGCGGCCGGTGCGCCCCTGCTCAACGTCCGTACGGAGCAGGGGGAACGACCCGTGCGCGTGGTGACCGGCGGCCGGTTGACGACCCTGGTGGCCAAGGTGGGTTCGGTCATCTCCACGGGTGCGGACGTGGCCACCGTAGAACGTGCGAAGGGGCCGCAGGACCCGCTGGTGGCCGTGCTGTACGTGCCGGGCGGCAGCGGCTCCGCGATCGCCGTGGGCGCCCCGGTCGACCTGAGCGTGCAGTCCGTCCCGCAGCAGCGGTTCGGCATGCTGCGCGGGCGCGTCACCGCGGTCGGCCGCGCACCCCTGACGCGGGCGCAGATCGGCGGCTTCCTCGGCGACGGCGGGCTCGCCGAACAGTTCTCCCGCCAGGGCAGCCCGGTGGCCGTGGTCGTACGCCTCGAACGCTCCTCCGCCACCCCCTCCGGCTACCGGTGGTCCTCCGCCGACGGGCCCCCGTACGCCGTCGATTCGAGGACGCCGGTCACCGGAGCCGTCCACCTCGCCGCGCAGCGCCCGGTCGACTGGCTGCTGCCGTGACCGCGCCGCACCTCCCTCCCGCCGGGCGCCGGCGCCACCGGCCCGAGCCGAAGGGCGGCTCCCGCCGCAGGCCCGCGTCCGTACCCGCGCCCGTACGGCGGGGCAGGACGCCCCGCCCCGTACGCACCCCCACCGTGCTGCAGATGGAGGCGGTGGAGTGCGGCGCCGCCGCCCTGGCCATGGTGCTCGGCCACCACGGCCGCTTCGTACCGCTGGAAGAGCTGCGCATCGCGTGCGGTGTCTCCCGGGACGGCTCCCGCGCCAGCAACCTCCTCAAGGCCGCCCGTGGGTACGGCCTGACGGCCAAGGGCATGCAGATGGACCTGGCCGCGCTCGCCGAAGTGAGCGCCCCGGCCGTCCTCTTCTGGGAGTTCAACCACTACGTCGTCTACGAGGGCACGGCCCGGCGGCTCGGCCGCACGGGCATGTACGTCAACGACCCCGCCAAGGGCCGCCGGTTCGTCCCCATGGACGAGTTCGACACCAGCTTCACCGGGGTCGTCCTCACCTTCGAGCCCGGCGACGGGTTCCGCCGCGGTGGCCGCGGACCGGGCGTCCTCGGGGCCGTGCCGGCCCGTCTGCGGGGCACCTCGGGCACCATGGCCGCCGCCGTGGCCGCCAGCCTCCTCCTGGTCGTCGTCGGCGCGGCGGTACCGGCCCTGAGCCGCACCTACATCGACATGTTCCTCATCGGCGAGCAGACCTCCCTGCTCGGTGTGCTGTTCGCCTCGATGGCCGTCGCCCTCGTCCTCACCGCGACCCTCACCGCACTGCTGCAGGCCAACCTGCTGCGCGGGCGCATCATCGCCTCGACCCTGAGCAGCGCCCGCTTCTTCCGGCACCTGCTCAGGCTTCCGGTCACCTTCTACTCCCAGCGCAACCCGGCCGACCTGGTCCAGCGCCTGCAGTCCAACGACGCCGTCGCCGAGACCCTCGCCCGGGACCTGTCCGCCGCGGCCGTGGACGCCGTGGTGGTCGTGCTCTACGCGGTGCTGTTGTGGACCTACGATCCGCAGCTCACCCTCGTCGGCGTGGCCGTGGCGCTGCTCAACGTGGTCGCCCTGCGGATCGCGATCCGGCTGAGGGCCACCGGTACCAGGAAGCTGCGCGCCGAGAGCGCCCGGCTGACCAACACCGCGTACAGCGGTCTCCAGCTCATCGAGACGATGAAGGCGACGGGCGGCGAGAACGGGTTCTTCCGCCGTTGGGCCGGACAGCACGCCGTCACCCTCGACGTGCAGCAGCGGCTCGGCGTGCCCAGCGCCTGGCTGGCGATCGTCGCGCCCACGCTCGCGGCGTTCAACAGCGCGCTGATCCTGACGATCGGCGGCCTGCGGGCGGTGGAGGGCCACCTCACCGTGGGCCTGCTCGTCGCCTTCCAAGCCCTGGTGACCAGCTTCACCGCCCCGATCTCCCGGCTGGGCGGCGTCGCCGGCCGGATCCAGGACTTCGCGGCCGACGTCGCCCGGCTGGGCGACGTGGAGAACTTCCCGGTCGACCGGGTCTACTCACGCCGCGAGCCCGCGGCCTCCACCCGACGCCTCAAGGGCCACGTGGAGCTGGACCGCATCACGTTCGGCTACAACCCTCTGGACGCCCCGCTGCTCGAGGACTTCTCGCTGACGGTCGGACCCGGGCAGCAGGTCGCGCTCGTCGGGGGCTCCGGCAGCGGCAAGTCCACCGTCTCCCGGCTCGTCTCCGGCCTCCACGCCCCCTGGGCCGGGGCCGTACGCATCGACGGGATGCGGCTGGAGGACATACCGCGCGGGGCGCTGGCCGCTTCCGTCTCCTTCGTCGACCAGGACGTCTTCCTCTTCGAGGGCACCGTCCGCGACAACGTCACGCTGTGGGACCCCTCCATCACGGACGAGGCCGTGATCGCCGCACTGGAGGACGCCGCCGTGCACGAGGTGGTGGCCCGCCGCCCCGGTGGCATCCACAGCCGCGTCGAGCAGGACGGCCGCAACTTCTCCGGCGGCCAGCGCCAGCGCCTGGAGATCGCACGGGCGCTCGTGCGCCGCCCCAGCGTCATGGTGCTCGACGAAGTGACCAGCGCCCTGGACGCGGTGACCGAGCAGGTCATCATCGACAACCTGCGCCGCCGCGGCTGTGCCTGTGTGGTCATCGCCCACCGGCTGAGCACGGTGCGCGACAGTGACGAGATCGTCGTGCTCGACCGGGGCACGGTCGTGGAACGAGGGCGGCACGAACGGCTGGTCGCCGCGCAGGGCCCGTACGCCGCACTGGTCAGGGAGCACTGAGGTGACGTACGCGGACCATGCGACCACCACCACCGCCTCCGCCGCCGTCCGCCCGTCGGGCGGGGCGCCGGACCCGGTCGTCGCGGCCCTGGGCGCGCTGGGTACGCCCGTCGACTGCGCGGGCGCGGGCAGCCTGTCCCTGGAAGGGCCGCTCGTCCTGTGGCTGGTCGTGGAGGGCGAGCTGGACCTGTTCGCCGTGGACGCCGCGCAGTCCGGGCACTGGCACTTCCTGGGTCGGCTGGAGTCGGGCACGCTGCTGCTCGGTCCGGCCGAGGGCCCTGATCACACCCTGGTCGGCCGGCCCCTGCAGGGGTGCCGGCTGCGCCGCATCGAACTGCGGGAGCTTCACCCCTCGGAGTACGCGCCGTACCCGGACCACCCCCCGTACGCGCCGTACCCGCAGTACCCGCAGTACGCCGACGCGGCGCAGCACGGCGCCGCTGCCGCAGAAGGGCCGAGCCCGCTGGAGGACGCCTTCGCGCGCGGCATCGGCCGTGGTCTGCGCGTGCTCTACGAGGCACCGCTGGCCGGCACCGCCACCACCGGGCACGGCGGCGCCGACGACGACATCCTGTGGATGCGGATCGCCCCCGGCAGCGTGCGGTACGGCGCCGTGTACGAGGCGGAGGCGGTCGGCACCCTCCTCGTCGACGCGACGGTGTGGCAGGGCATGGTCGACCAGCAGTACCGGCTGCTGTACGCCCTGGACGGCTGGATCGAACAGCTGGAGCGCGCCCACGAGGACCGCACGGCCGCCGGGATCGAGGCGGGCCGGGCGGCCCGTACCCAGGCGGACCGGACGCTGCTGGCGTCCATCGTCCGCGCCGGCGGCCGGGACCAGCACCGCAGCGCGGACGTCGACGCGACCTTCGCGGCGTGCCGCCTCGTCGCGGGCGCGGCCGGCATCGCCCTGTCCCCACCGAACGGGGCGGGCACCGCGTCCGCGCAGCTGGATCCCGTCGAACACATCGCGCTCGCCTCGCGGATCCGCACCCGCACGGTCGGTCTCGGCGGGCACTGGTGGCGGGAGAACAGCGGACCGTTGGTGGGCCGGCGCGAGAAGGACGGCACGCCGGTCGCCCTGCTGTGGCGGCGCGGCGGCTACGAGGCGGTCGACCCCGCCACCGGCGAGCGCGAGCGGGTCGGCCGGGCCAACCGGGCCGCCTTCGAACCGCGCGCCGTCATGCTGTACCGCCCCTTGCCCGAGGGACGGGTGGGCCTGCCCGCCCTGCTCCGCTTCAGCGTGCGCGGCACCCTCCCAGAGCTGCGCAGCCTGCTGCTGGGCGGGCTGGTCGCGGTGGTGCTGGGGGCACTGGTGCCGGTCGCCACCGGCCAGGTCCTCGGCCGCTACGTCCCGCAGGGCGAGACCGGCCTCATCGTGCAGACCGGACTGGCGCTGGCCGCGACCGCCGTGGTCGCGGCCGCCTTCATGCTCCTGCAGAACACGTCCCTCCTGCGCGTGGAGGGCCGCATCGAGGCCACCTTGCAACCGGCCGTGTGGGACCGGCTGCTGCGCCTGCCGGCGACGTTCTTCACCGGTCGCTCGACCGGCGAACTGGCCGGCGCGGCGATGGGCATCAGTGCGATGCGCCGCGTGCTGTCCGGCATCGGACCGGTCTGCGTGCAGGCGGGCGCGGTCGGCGCGGTGAGCTTCGTGCTGCTGTTCGTCCACAGCGTGCCGCTGGCGATGGCGGCGCTGGCCATGCTGGTCGTCATCGCGGGGATCTTCCTGGGCCTGGGGCTGTGGCAGCTGCGGTACGAGCGCCGGCTGAACGCGCTCGGACACCGGCTGGGCAACCAGGCCTTCCAGACCCTGCGGGGCCTGCCCAAGCTCCGTGTCGCCGCGGCCGAGAGCTTCGCGTACGCAGCCTGGGCGCGGGAGTTCGCCCGTACCCGCGACCTGCAGCAGCGCATCGGCCGGACCCAGAACGTCAGCACGGTCCTCGGCGCCGTCTACCTGCCGCTGTGCACGCTGGTGATGTTCGTGCTGCTGGCCGGTCCGGCACGCGGCGCCATGTCCGCCAGTGAGTTCCTCACCTTCAGCACCGCGCTGACGATGCTGCTGTCGTCGGTCACGCAGGTGACCGGGGCGCTCGTCTCGGCCGCCGCGGTCCTGCCGATGTTCGAGCAGATCCGGCCGCTCCTGCGGGAGGTCCCCGAGGTGGACCGCTCCAGTACCCGCCCGGGACGGCTGACCGGTGCCATCGAGGCCAAGAACCTGTCCTACCGCTACGCCGACGACGGCCCGCTCGTCCTCGACGACGTCAGCCTCCGGATCGGACCGGGCGAGTTCGTCGCGGTCGTCGGGGCCAGTGGCTGCGGCAAGTCGACGCTGTTGCGGCTGCTCATCGGCTTCGACAGGCCCCTCTCGGGCAGTGTGCTCTACGACGGTCAGGACCTGGCGGCGCTCGACCGGGCGGCCGTACGCCGCCAGTGCGGCGTCGTGCTGCAGAACGCCCAGCCGCTCTCCGGCTCGATCCTCGACTGCATCCGCGGCACCGGGACGTTCTCGCCGGAGGAGGCGTGGGAGGCCGCCGCGATGGCGGGGCTGGCGGCGGACATCGAGGCCATGCCGATGGGCATGCACACCATCCTGTCCGACGGCGGCGGGACCGTCTCGGGCGGTCAGCGCCAACGGCTGATGATCGCCCAGGCCCTCATCCGCAAGCCGCGCGTCCTGTTCCTCGACGAGGCCACCAGCGCGCTGGACAACGAGGCCCAGCGCGTGGTCACCGAATCCACCGGTGCCCTGCGGACCACCCGCCTCGTGATCGCCCACCGGCTCTCCACGGTCATGGACGCCGACCGCGTGATCGTCATGTCGGACGGCCGGATCGTCCAGCAGGGCCCGCCCGCCGAACTGCTCGCCGACACGACCGGCCTCTTCCACGGCCTGGTCCGCCGGCAACTGCGTTGACGCTACTGGAGCTCGGACAGGTCGACCGAGTCGGCCGGCGCCGGGGGCTTGGGCGTGACGGGCTCGTCGAAGTCGGAGAAGGAGGCGTCCACCTTCCGGCCGGACTCATCGGTGCCCCGCACCTGGAGGAGGTACGGCTCGTCCTCGGTGGAGACCTGGTAGGTGCCCGTCGCGCCGCTGTCGCGCCGGCTGGTGACCGTGATGGCGGGCACGCCGTCGACGGTGGTCCGGGGGCCCTTGACCAGTTGTTCGCTCGGCGGCTTCGAGGAGAACTCCTTCTTGAAGAAGTCCAGGTCGCAGACCTGGGCGAAATCGCTCAGCAGGGGGCTGTCCGTGGTGCCGTGCAGGTAGCGGCCGTTGATGAGCGCGATCGCGTCGTCGGCCGCGGGGCCCGGTACCTGGGCCTTGAGCAGGGCGTCGTCGAGCTTCATCCAGACGTCGTCGCCGCGCTTGACGATGGCGGCCGTGCCCGCGCCGCCGGGGGGTGTGACGGTGCCGACGCAGTCGCCCTGATCGTCGAAGCGCAGGTCGAGCGTGGTGGTGCCCGAGGTGTCGGTCACCTTGCCCACCATGCGCATGGAGGTGAGCTCGGCCATGGCCTTGCGCGAGGCCTGGGCGATGGCCTGGGCGCTGTCGTCGGCGATGCCGTTGTCATCGGCTCGGGCCACGCCCCCGCCCGTGAACGCCAGCAAGCAGGCGGCTCCGGCGGTCGCGCAGCGGGCCGCTGCTGCCCGGGGTGCGGACATCGGGCATCACCTCCCTCGTGCTGCGTGCGGACGGCGGCCGGCATCACCGCTCCTCCGGCGCAGCCGGGTCACCTGATCAGCGTAGGTCCGCACCGCGGCGGGCGCAGTCCGGGCGGGTCCGGCCGGATCCGGACGGGACGGGCCCGGCGTCGGGCAGCATGGTGCCCGATCACGTTCCCACTGCACCGCCGCTGGAGGCCCGGATGACCGGTTCCACGTCCTTACCGCCGATGAGGGCACGCCTCGCCCTGACCGTGACGGCCCTCGCCGCCGCTCTGACGACGGCCGTGGCCGCCGCCCCCGCCGGGGCGAGCGCACCGCCACCCGGGGCGAAGGCTCCGCGCGCGTTCGTGGCACTGAGCTCGGTCGACCCGACGATCTTGCAGGACATGCGGTACGTGCGCCCGCACAATTTCGTCGGCGAGCCGGTCGACGGCTACCGGCAGCCCGTCTGCATCCTGACCCGCCCGGCCGCCGAGGCCCTGCACCGGGCCCAGGTGCGCCTGCTGCGCCAGGGCTACTCGCTCAAGGTGTACGACTGCTACCGGCCGCAGCGGGCCGTCGACCACTTCGTACGGTGGGCCGAGGACCTCGGCGACGAGCGGCGGAAGGCGGAGTTCTATCCGCGCGTCGACAAGTCCCGGCTGTTCGAGGACGGCTACATCGCGAAGAAGTCGGGACACAGCCGGGGCAGCACCACGGACGTGACGCTGGTGCGGCTGCCGGCACTGCCGGCGCCCCGCCCGCGGCCGGGGCAGGAATCGGTGCCCTGCTACGCGCCCCGGGCGGAGCGCTACCCGGACAACTCGGTGGACATGGGCACGGGTTTCGACTGCTTCGACACGCTGTCGCACACCGATGACCCGCGCGTCCAGGGGGCACAGCGCGCCAACCGGGACCTGCTGAGGTCGACGCTGACGGCGGAGGGGTTCGTCAACCTGCCCGAGGAGTGGTGGCACTTCACGCACAAGCCGGAGCTGTTCCCCGACACCTACTTCGACTTCCCCGTCACGTACCGGTCGGTCGCCGGACACCGCCCCTGAGGAAGCCGTGCGCCGCGGTCCGGCGGGCCGCGGGGCCGGCGCCGGCCCGCCGGGATGCACGGGACGCCGCGGCGACGGACAGTGGAGGCGGGGCCTTCGGCAGACCGGGAGACCCGCGTGACGGACGACGACCCGACGCCCGACCGGACGGTTTCGCCTTTCATGACGGAGGCGGCCTTCCGGTCCCTGCACGCCGAGCTGTGCCGGCGTACGCCCACCGGCCCCGAGCACCGGCGCGGCACCCTCGCCCACCTGACCCCCGCGCGCGTGGCCGCGGCCGCGGCCGACGTGCGCCACGGGCGCACCGTGTCGTTGGCCGCGCCCATCGAGACGCAGCCGGGTCCCGACGATCCGCAGCCCGCCGTCTACCGGCTGACGGCGCCGACCGCACCGGAGACCGGAACTCCGGGGGTGCACTTCGCCCTGGACCGGTTCGCCATGAACGTCCACGGGGACGCCCACAGCCATCTCGACGCCCTGTGTCACGTCGTGTTCGACGGCGAGCTCCACGGCGGCGTCCCGGAGAGCCGTCTGGCGGCCGGCGCCGCCCTCGGGATCACCCTGGACCTGGTGCACGACGGGATCGTCGGTCCCGGGGTCCTGTTGGACGTCCCGCGGCTGCGCGGGGTCCCCTGGCTGGAGCCCGGGGACTTCGTGGGCGCCGAAGAGCTGACGGCGGCCGAGGAGGCCCAGGGCGTCCGGATCGGGCCGGGCGACCTGCTGCTCGTACGGGTCGGGCACCGGCGCCGGCGCCGGGAGAGCGGCGCGTGGGACGCGGCGCACGCCCGGGCGGGCCTGCATCCTGCGTGCATGCGGCTGCTGGCCGAGCGGCAGGTCGCCGTCCTCGGCTCGGACGGCAACAACGACACGGCCCCGAGTCCGGTGCCCGGGGTCTCCTTCCCCGTGCACGTCCTGGCTCTGCACGCCCTGGGCATGCACCTGATGGACTACCTGGACCTGGACGAACTGGCCGACGCGTGCGCGGAGCTCGGGCGCTGGCGGTTCCTGTGCACGGTGGCACCGCTGCGGCTGCCGGGGGCCACCGGCTCGCCGGTGAACCCGATCGCCGTCCTGTGACCCGCACCGTCGGGGGCCCGGTCGTCGGCCCCGACATTGCCGGCCCCGCCGCATCCCCGGGTGCCGCACCGGCGGGGGGCGTATACGTTCGAAGGGGGACCCTGCCGCGACGGACCCGCCGGGGCGGCGGCACCGCAAGCCGAGGACGGTGATCCGGTTGAACGACGCTCCGCACTACGACGTCATCGTCATCGGAACGGGCGCGGGCGGCGGCACGCTCGCCCACCGGCTCGCCCCGTCCGGCAAGCGGGTGCTGATCCTCGAACGCGGCGGCTTCCTCCCCCGCGAACGCGACAACTGGGACTCCACGGCGGTGTTCGTCAAGGGGAAGTACCGCGCGCCCGAGTTCTGGTTCGACCGACACGGCCGCGAGTTCCCTCCCGAGGTCAACTACTACGTCGGCGGCAACACCAAGTTCTACGGCGCGGCGCTGTTCCGGCTGCGCCCCGAGGACTTCGGGGAGCTGCGCCACCACGACGGGATCTCGCCCGCCTGGCCGATCCGTTACGAGGACCTGGAGCCGCACTACACCCAGGCGGAGCACCTCTACCGGGTGCACGGCCGGCACGGCGAGGACCCCTTCGAGGGGCCGGCGAGCGCCCAGTACGCCCACCCGCCGGTGGAACACGAGCCGCGGATCCAGCAGTTGAGCGACGACCTGGAGAAGCAGGGCCTGCACCCCTTCCACCTGCCCATCGGGGTCGACCTGGACCAGGACGCGGCAGGCCGGGCGACCCCGTCCAGCGTCTGCATCCGCTGCAACCGGGTCGACGGCTTCCCGTGCCTGGTGCGCGGCAAGTCCGACGCCCAGGTGATCTGCGTGGAGCCCGCGCTGCAGCACCCCGGCGTCGAGCTCGTCACCCACGCCCACGTGCTGCGGCTGGAGACGGATCCGACGGGACGCACGGTCAGCGCGGTCGTCGCCCGCCTCGCCGGCGGCGAGGAGGCCCGGTTCTCCGCCGACCTCGTGGTCGTGGCCTGCGGCGCGGTCAACTCGGCCGCGCTGCTGCTCGCTTCGGCGAACGACCGGCATCCGCGGGGCCTCGCGAACGGCTCGGACGTGGTCGGGCGGTTCTACATGCGCCACAACAACCTGGCCCTGATGGCCGTCTCCCGGGAGCCGAACGACACGCAGTTCCAAAAGACCCTCGCCCTGCACGACTGGTACCTGGGCGCCGACGACTGGGACTACCCCCTCGGCGGGATCCAGATGCTCGGCAAGTCGGACGCCGAACAGATCCACGGCGAGGCCCCGCGCTGGGCCGGCGCGGTGACCCCGAACATGCCGTTCGAGGTCATGGCCCACCACGCGGTGGACTTCTGGCTGTGCGGGGAGGACCTGCCGCTGCCCGACAACCGCGTCACGCTGGACGGCGACGGCCGCATCCACCTCGCGCTCGACGAGTCCCACAACACGGCCGGGCTGAAGCGGCTGCGGCACAAGCTCCAGAGCATGCTGGGCCGCCTCGGCATGCACGAGCACCACCTGTTGGACCACAGCCTGTACCTGCACAAGGGCATGCCGATCGGGGCCACCGCACACCAGGCGGGCACCGTGCGGTTCGGCACCGACCCGGCGTCGTCGGCCCTGGACCTGAACTGCAAGGCGCACGAACTGGACAACCTGTACGTGGTCGACACGAGCTTCTTCCCGAGCATCGGCGCGGTCAACCCGTCCCTGACGGCCATTGCGAACGCCCTGCGGGTGGGCGACCACCTCCTCGAACGGATGGGCTGACCCGCGACGGCGACACCGCCGACCGGGCGAAGATCCTGCGCCGGGTGGCGCAACGCGGGGCGCAGCGGGCTGCCGCGCCCCGGAGGCGGTGATTGGGTGACGCCGGACCCGCCGGGGTGCCGTCACCCCCGACGGCACGGGGTGGCGGTGCGAAGGAGGCAGTCCGCCGTGAGTTCGACCGAGGGCGTACCCCGGGGTGTGATCCCCGCGCACCTGCTCCGGGGCCAGAAGGCGCTGGTGACGGGTGCGAACTCCGGAATCGGGAAGGCCACGGCGATCGGCATGGGCCGGGCCGGGGCGGACGTGGTCGTGAACTACGTGGCCGGCCGGGAGGAGGCCGAGAAGGTCGTCGCGGAGATCGCCTCCTTCGGGGTGCGCGCGGCGGCGTACGAGGCGGACGTGTCCGACGAGGGCCAGGTCGTGGCCATGACGGAACGCATGGTCGAGGAGTTCGGGACCATCGACATCCTCGTCGCCAACGCCGGCCTCCAGCGGGACTCCGCCTTCACCGAGATGACGCTCGCCCAGTGGCAGAAGGTCATCGACGTCAACCTGACGGGACAGTTCCTGTGCGCCCGCGAGGCGACGAAGGAGTTCTTGCGGCGCGGGGTCGTCCCGGAGGTCTCCAGCTCCGCGGGCAAGATCATTTGCATGAGCTCGGTGCACCAGATCATCCCCTGGGCCGGGCACGTGAACTACGCCTCCTCCAAGGGCGGCGTGCAGATGATGATGGAGACCCTCGCCCAGGAACTCGCCCCGAAGAAGGTCCGCGTCAACGCGATCGCCCCCGGCGCGATCCGCACGCCCATCAACCGCAGTGCCTGGGACACCGAGCAGGCCGAGCAGGACCTGCTCAAGCTGATCCCGTACGGCCGGGTCGGTGACCCCGAGGACATCGCCCACGCAGCCGTCGGCCTCGCCTCCGACCTCATGGACTACGTCGTGGGCGCCACGCTCTACGTGGACGGCGGAATGACCCTCTTCCCGGGCTTCGCCACCGGCGGCTGACCCTCCATCCGCTCGGCCCCGGGGAGGGACGCATGCACACCACGCTCCACCTGCTGGCAGAGGCACCACCTCAGATGCTGCCGGCCCGCTCGCTCATGGCCTTCACCCTCGCCACGCACATCATCCTGGTGCCCATGGGCGTGGCGCTGCCGCTGATCACCCTGATCATGCACGGCTACGGCCTGCGGCGCGGCGACGCGACCGCCCTGCTGCTGGCGCGCCGCTGGTCGGCGGTCATGGCGGTGCAGTTCGCCATCGGCGTCGTCACGGGCACCGTCCTGTCCTTCGAGTTCGGCCTGTTGTGGCCGGGGCTGATGGGCCGGTGGGGCGATGTGTTCGGGATCGGCTTCGGCGTCGAGGCGTGGGCCTTCTTCCTGGAGGCCGTCCTCATCGCCATCTACCTCTACGGGTGGCGCCGGCTGCCCGCCCGTACCCACTTCCTCCTCGGACTGCCGCTGCCGGCGACGGCCCTGCTGGGCGCGTTCGGCATCCTGGCGGCCAACTCCTGGATGAACACCCCGCGGGGCTTCTCCCTCGACTCCGAGGGCAATCCCGTCGACGTGAACGTCTGGAAGGCGATCTTCACGCCGATGTTCGGGCCGCAGTACTGGCACTTCGTCGTGGCGATGCTGCTCACCGCCGGATACGTCGTGGCCGGCGTCTACGCCGTCGGCTGGCTGCGCGGACGCCGAGACCGCTACCACCGGCTCGGCTTCACCGTTCCGTTCACGGTGGCGGCCGTGTTCACTCCCGTCCAGTTCATGCTGGGCGACGCCATCGCCCGGGCGGTGTTCCAGAAGCAGCCGGTCAAGTTCGCGGCGATGGAGATCGTCTGGAACACCGACACGCACGTCCCGGAGTACCTCTTCGGGCGCCTCCACCCCGACGGGACCGTCACCGGCGGAATCAAGATCCCGCAACTCGACTCCATCCTGGCCGGCTTCAGCCCCGACACCGAGGTGCACGGACTGACGTCCGTACCGGCGGAGAACCGGCCCACCGTCACCCAGGCCACCCTCATCCACTGGACCTTCGACATCATGGTGGGCATCGGCTCGGTGCTCCTGCTGCTCGTCGTCTGGTACGCGTTCGTCTGGTGGCGCCGCCGCCGGCTGCCCGCCTCGCCGTGGTTCTACCGCAGCGCCGCTTGCGCCGGCGTGGCCAGCGTCATCGCCGTCGAATGCGGCTGGATCACCACCGAGGTGGGCCGCCAGCCGTGGATCGTCTACGAGAACATGCGGGTCGCCGAAGCGGTGACCGGGGCCCGCGCCGACTCCTTGTGGACCATGTTCGCCGTGGTCGTCGTCGTGTACGTCCTCATCTTCGGCTCCTTCCTGGCCGTGCTCCTGAAGATGCGCACCCGATGGCGCCTGGACGACGAACGGAGCCGTGAGACGGGCACGACCGCGACACCGGAGACCGATACCCCCTACGGCCCCCGTTCCGCCGTCACGGCATCGACCGAGGACGGCAAGCCGTGACCGCCGCCGGTGTGATCGCCGCCGTCCTGCTCCTCGCGGTGGCCGCCTACACCTGCGCCGGCGGCACCGACTACGGGGCGGGCTTCTGGGACCTGACGGCGGGCGGCGCGGAACGCGGGAAGCGACCCCGGTGGCTCATCGACCACGCCATGGCCCCGGTCTGGGAAGTCAACAACGTCTGGCTCATCTTCGTCCTGGTCATCATGTGGACCGGGTTCCCGGAGTTCTTCCAGACCGTGTTCTCCGCGATGTGGCTGCCCCTGGCCCTCGCCGCCATCGGCATCGTGCTGCGCGGCGCCGGCTTCGCGCTGCGCAAGCCGACCCGCAAGATCGCCGGACGGCGCGTCTACGGCGCCGTGTTCGCGGTCTCCTCGCTCCTGACCCCGTTCTTCCTCGGTGCCGCCGCCGGCGGGATCGCCTCGGGGCGCGTGGGGCCGGGCACCGAGCCGACGGCGCACGCCTGGTTCAACCCGACCTCCGTCTTCTTCGGCCTGCTGGCCGTCGTCGGCACGGCGCTGCTCGGAGCGGTGTTCCTGGCCGCGGACGCCGTCCGATACGAAGCCCCCGACCTGCACGCCTACTTCCGGCGGCGGGCACTGGCCACCCTCGGCGCCTTCGCCGTGCTGGGGGCGGTCACCCTGATCGTGGCCCATGCCGACGCCCCCCACCTGTGGCACGGCCTCACCCACGGCGCCGGGCTCGTCCTCATCATCGTGGCCGTGCTGGCCACCGTCGTCACGGCATGGCTGCTGCTGCGCACCTCCGGGGCGTGGTCCCGGCCGGCGGCCGTCGTCCTCATGGCCTCGTCCGTGATCGCGTGGGGCGCGGCGCAGCGCCCGTACCTCATCCCCGGCCGGCTGACGGTGGCCGAGGCGGCGGGGGCGCCCAGCACCCTGCACTGGCTGATCATCGTGACGGTGGTGGCCGCGGTCCTGGTCTTCCCCGCCGTGGCCTTCCTGTACCGGCTCGACACCCGCGGCGACCTGGAACCCCTCACCGATGCCGACCTGCGCCGCGGCGGCGACCCGGAACCCGGGGCCTGACGGAGCCCGTCGACCGTCCCCAGAACACCGGAACCCCGTACGGCACGCGCAGAATGGAGCTCCCGCCAGCCGTCACCGCACCGAAAGCGACCGCCGTGAACCGTCTTCCCGCGGATCCGACCGTGCTCCACCCGTTTCCGGACCAGCCGCGCGTGGTGCTGCTGAAGCCACTGCTGACGTCACCGCTGATCGAGGCGGGTGAGTACTCGTACTACGACGACCCGGAGGATCCGACCGCGTTCGAGACCAGGAACGTCCTCTACCACTACGGGCCGGAGAGGCTGGTCATCGGGAAGTTCTGCGCGCTGGGCACCGGGGTCCGGTTCATCATGAACGGGGCCAACCACCGGATGGACGGCCCCTCCACGTTCCCCTTCCCCATCATGGGCGGTTCCTGGGCCGAGCACTTCGACCTGCTGACCGACCTGCCCGGCAGGGGGGACACCGTCGTCGGCAACGACGTCTGGTTCGGCTACGGCACGACGGTCATGCCCGGAGTGCGCATCGGGCACGGCGCCGTCATCGCCTCGGGTGCCGTCGTGGTCGACGACGTCCCCGACTACGCCGTCGTCGGCGGCAACCCGGCCGGACTCATCCGCACCCGCTACTCCGACGACGACATCGCCCGCCTGCTGTCGATCGCCTGGTGGGACTGGCCGGCAGCGCACCTGACCGCGCACATCCGGACCGTCATGTCGGGCACCGTCCACGACCTGGAGAAGGCCGCACCCCGAGCGTGAGCGGACGGGGCGTACGACGTCGTCGAAGGACTCGGCGAACGCGTGCGGAGACCGTGCCAGTTCCGGCAGTACCCGGTCCGCTGCGTCGCGCCGCCGAGGCCGGGTGCCAGGGCTGAGTGCCGCCCGGTCGAGGACGGGTTCGCCCGGCTCCGTGCCGTCCTGCCACATCCGGGCCCGAGCATCGACATCGGCTGACAGGTAGCAGACCAGGAGTGCTGCCAGATGCCGCGGCGTATCGGAGGCGGGCCCAAGGGCACGGAACAGTGCGGACCGGCGAACGACCCAATGACGACAGGGCCTAGCGCAGGCGGGCCGTGGCCACGTGGATGTTGAAGGCGCAGGGGACGTGCCCGTCCGATGTCGTCATGGCCCTCACCTCGGCGAGGAAGGCTCGGCGCAGACGCTCCACCGTCGCCCGATCGAGCGGGCCGAGATCGTAGAGACCGGACACGGCGGTCCATACCTGCTCCACCGGTCCGCTCAGGTCGAGGGGAACGGTCTCCCAGTCGACCGCCGTGAAGCCTGCCGGTCCGAGGACTTCGTCGAGCCCTTCGCGGCTGCGTGCCCTCCGGTCCCCCAACGCCGGGATGCGCTGTGCGGCCGGTGCCTCCTCGATCGTGGCCCGCAGCAATGCGAGGAACCGTTCATAAGCCTCTCCGCCCACGGCCCCACCCCCCACTACGCATGCCAGAACCCCTCCCGGAGACAGCACGCGCGCAACTTCGGCCACGACGTGCTCGATCTCGCCCATCAACATCAGCGCCATGTGGGAAACGCACGCGTCGAAGCTGTCGTCGGCGAAGGGAAGCTCTTGGGCCCGGCCTTCCTCCAACTTCGCTGCGGACAGCGCCGGTCGACGTCGTGCCAGGGCCAGGGAGTGCGCCGACAGGTCCACCCCGGCGAGTTCCCTCCCGCCCTTTCGGGCCAGTAACTCGAGCAGGTGGCCGTCGCCGCAGCCGAGATCCAGCACGCGCGTGCTTCCGGTCACCCGATCGCACAGGATCTCGTAGCTGGACCGGCCGTCGGGAGCGCGGCCACGCCCGAGCGCTTCCGCGGTCACTGCCGGGTACTCCGCGTGGAACGCCTGGAGGAATGCTTCTTGCGATGCAGTAGTCGTCACGTGCCCAACCTACGGGCACCCCTACCGGATGGGGCCCCGGTTCAGGGCCGCGTCGAGCGTGATCGCCGCGTCGATGAGGGCGAGGTGGGTGAACGCCTGCGGGAAGTTGCCCAGTTGGCGCCCGGTCAGGTCGATCTCCTCGGAGTACAGGCCCAGGTGGTTTGCATAGCCCAGCATCTTCTCCAGGACGAGGCGGGCCTGGTCGATCCGGCCGGCCCGGGCGAGTGCGTCGACGTACATGAAGGTGCACAGCGAGAAGGTGCCCTCGGAGCCGCGCAGGCCGTCCGGAGACGCTTCGGGGTTGTAGCGGTACACCAGGCTGTCGCTGACCAGTTCCTGCTCCATCGCGTCGAGGGTGGAGGCCCACATCGGGTCCTGGGGGGTGAGGAAGCCGACGGTCGGCATGCGCAGGAGGGACGAGTCGAGCACCTCGCTGCCGTAGTGCTGGACGAAGGCGCCGCGGCCCTCGTTCCACCCCTTCTCCATGACCTGTTGGAAGATCCGGTCCCGGGTGGAGTTCCAGCGCTGCATGGGCGCGGGACGGCCGCCGGCCGCGGCGAGCCGCAGCGCGCGGTCGAAGGCCACCCATGACATCACCCGGCCGTAGGTGAAGTCCTTGGCCCCGCCGCGGGTCTCCCACAGGCCCTCGTCGGCCTGGTCCCAGTGGTCGGCCAGCCAGTCCAGGACGTGGACCATGCCGGTCCATCCGTGGTAGCCGAGGTGGATGTCGTGTCCGTGCGCGAAGGAGATGCTGTCCAGCGCCTCGCCGTAGATGTCCATCTGGAGCTGGGTGGCGGCCCCGTTGCCGATGCGGACGGGGGCCGAGCGTTCGTAGCCCTCCCAGTGGTCCAGGGTCTCCTCCTTCAGGTCGGAGGAGCCGTCGACCGCGTACATGATGTTCAGCGGTCCCGATTCGCTCTCGCCGCCCGCCCGTTCCTTGATGCGGTCGTCGAGCCACCCGATGAAGGCCTTCGCCTCTTCCGTGAAGCCCATGCCGAGCAGGGCGTACACGGAGAACGAGGCGTCCCGGATCCACGTGTAGCGGTAGTCCCAGTTGCGCTCGCCGCCGAGCTGCTCGGGCAGTCCCGCGGTGGGGGCGGCGACGACGGCGCCGGTGGGGGCGTAGGTCATCAGCTTCAAGGTCACGGCGGAGCGCTCCACCGCCTCGCGCCAGCGGCCGGTGTAGCGGGAGGTGCTCAGCCAGGTCCGCCAGTAGCCGATGGTGGCCTGGAAGAGCTCCTCGTACTCGGTGAGACGGACCTGCCGGGGCGGCCCGTCGGCGGCCGACTCCAGGATCAGGCCGCGCTGTTGCCCCGCCGTGAGGCGCAGGGTGAGGTGCAGGTCGCGCTCGCCGGCGCTCAGGAGTTGACCCAGCCGCTCGTCCTCCGGTTCCCGGATGGTGTGCACGGTCAGGGTGGCGCCGTCGGCGGTGAACACCGCCCCGTTCTGCGTGAGGTTCAGGTCGTGCGACTTGCGCCCGTAGTCGAACCGGGGCGCGATGTCGACGTCGAAGGTCATGCTGCCGCGCACGCAGCGGACCATGCGGACGAGTCGGTGCCGGGGCGTGATCGTGGTGCCGGTCAGGGGCATGAAGTCGACCACCTCGCCGGCGCCGGCCTCGGTCATGAAGCGGGTCACCAGCACCGCGGTGTCGGGCAGGTACAACTGCTTGGTCGCGTACGTCGCGTGGGCCGGGCGGACCGTGCAGTGGCCGCCCTTGTCCTTGTCCAGCAGGGCTCCGAACACGCTGGGCGAGTCGAAGCGCGGGCAGCAGAACCAGTCGACCACCCCGTCGGAGGTGACCAGCGCCGCGGTCTGCAGATCGCCTATCAGGCCGTGGTTCTCGATCAGCGGGTACTCGTCCATCAGGGCGTCCCTTCCGGAATGCGTCGCCGCCCGGCTCTCGGCCCCCCGAACCAGCGTATGCCGGGCCCGCTGCACCGTCCCGCCGAGCCGGACCCCACGACGTACGTCACTCGTACGGCGCAGATCCCATAAGGAAGGTTGATTTGCCTATAGCTTTTAGGTAAATACATAATGGCTGTCGTCAGATCGAGGGAAGGTGAAGGTCATGGTGAGGGTGGGACTGACCCCGGAGCGGCTGACCCTGGCGGGGGCCGAGATGGCCGACGAGGCCGGATTCGACCAGGTGACCCTTTCGGCGCTCGCCCGGCGGTTCGACGTCAAGGTCGCGAGCCTGTACTCGCACCTGAAGAGCTCCCACGAGCTCAAGACCAGGATCGCCCTGCTCGCGCTGGAGGAACTGGCCGACCTGGTCGCCGCCGCCGTGGCCGGCCGTGCGGGCAAGGACGCCCTGATCGCCTTCGCGAACGCCTACCGCGACTACGCGCGGGCGCATCCCGGGCGCTACGACGCCGCCCGGCTCAGGCTCGACCCGCAGACGGCTGCCGCCAGCGCAGGGGTGCGGCACGCTCAGATGACGCGGGCGATCCTGCGCGGCTACGACCTGGCGGAGCCGGACCAGACGCACGCGGTCCGCATGTTGGGCAGCGTGTTCCACGGCTACGTCAGCCTGGAGGCAGCCGGCGGCTTCAGCCACACGGCCGTCGACTCGCAGGAGTCCTGGGCCTGGACCCTGGAATCGCTCGACGCCATGCTGCGGCACCGGAACACCCCTTGAGCAGCGGCGCCCCGCGCGCCGCCCAGGACCCACTCCCGCACCTACGTGCCGTACCCGTGTCCCGTACCTATGTCCCCCCCTACACCCGGATCAGCAGGCTGAGGCAATGAGCAGCGAACAGGGCTGGATCACCACACCCGTCACCGCGGACATCCTGCGCGGGCACCTCGACGTGGAGCGGACCGCGCGCGGTCTGCTGCCGCACCGACTGCCTGCCCGGGCGCGGCAGCAGATCCCCGACGACCTGCTGGCCGTGGCCGAGGCCCAACCCTCCGGCGTACGACTGGCCTTCCGCACCCGGTCCACCGTCATCGAGCTCGACACGCTGCCCACCAAGCGGGTCTACAAGGGGTTCCCGCCCCCGCCGGACGGCGTGTACGACCTGCTGGTGGACGGCCGCCTCACCGCCCGGGCCACGGTGGCCGGCGGCAACGTCCGTACGGTCACCGACATGGTCAGCCAGACCGCGGAGCTGACCGAAGGGCCCGCGGGGACCGCCCGGTTCGCCGGTCTCCCGGCGGGTGACAAGGACATCGAGATCTGGCTTCCGCACACGGAGGTCACCGAGTTGATCGCCCTGCGCACCGAAGCCCCCGTCGAGCCGGCGCGCAGCAGCGGGCGCAGGGTGTGGCTGCACCACGGCAGTTCCATCAGCCACGGGTCGAACGCCGTCCGCCCGAGCGCCATCTGGCCCGCCCTGGCCGCTGCCCGGGGCGGAGTGGAGCTGGTCAACATGGGGTTCGGCGGGAGCGCGCTACTGGACCCGTTCACGGCGCGTGCGATGCGGGACACCCCCGCGGACCTGATCAGCCTCAAGATCGGCATCAATGTCGTCAACGGTGACACGATGCGCCTGCGCGCCTTCGTCCCCGCCGTCCACGGCTTCCTCGACACCATCCGCGAGGGCCGTCCCACGACACCGCTGCTGGTGGTCTCCCCCCTTCTGTGCCCGGTCCAGGAGGACACGCCCGGCCCGCTCGCGCCGGACTTCGACGGCGGGACCCTGCGGTTCAAGGCCACGGGCGATCCGGCCGAGCGCGCTGCCGGGCGGCTCACCCTCAACGTCATCCGCGACGCGCTCGCGGCCGTCGTGCAACAGCGGACGGCCGACGACCCGAACCTCCACCACCTCGACGGACGCGACCTGTACGGCGAGAGCGACCACGCCGAACTCCCGCTGCCGGACGCGGTCCACCCCTGCCCCGAAGGGCACCGCCGCATCGCCGAGAACTTCGCGCGGCTGGCGTTCACGGGCGACGGCCCCTTCGCCGCGACGACCGGCTGACCCGCCACGGGCCGGGGCGGCGCCGCGAGTCGGAGCGACGCCGCGAGTCGGAGCGACGCCGCGAGTCGGAGTCGGGCGTGCGTCCGGGTGCGGCCTGCGGTGTGACGGCCTACCAGCGCATGCGGACGTCCTCGGCCCAGCCCAACAGCCGGTCCACCGCGATCCGCTCGCCGTCGTCCGTGCGGATCGAGCCCGTGTAGTGGCCGAAGCACTGGTCCGTGCGGTTGGCGAGGAGCCCGATGTCGGTGCGGGTGGACCGGTTGTGGAACGGGGTGAACACCAGGTCCACCCGGTCCGATCCGGGGCTGCGGATCGACCACGGTGCCAGGTGGTCGCCCGGGGACCAGTGCCACTCCAGCTCCTGGCCGATCTTGCTGATCCGGCCGTCCACGCACACCGCGTTCTCGGTCGCTCCGGTGCCGCGGGTCCAGCGGCCGCCGAACTGCAGCCCGACGGTGCGGCCGTCGGTACGCCCGGACGCGGCGCCCCAGTTCCACACCACCGAGCGGGGCCACCGGCCGCGCCCGTGGTCGAGGGTGCCCCAGGCGTCGTCGCCGAACGCCAGCACGTCGCCGCCGATGCGCACCGTCCCGGACGCGGGCCGGGCCGTGTGCTTGGAGGTGTACTGGAAACGACGTTCGTCCCAGGGGACCACCACGGAGAGGGTCTCGTGCCCGGCGGGCATCTCGACGTGGAGGTCCACCTCCACCGGGAGGCCCTGCGGGCTCAGACAGCGCGCCCGCAAGCGGGTCCCGGAGCCCTCGCCCCGGATCTCGATCCTTACCCGGCTCCCGGCCGGCCGCGGCGGTCCGACCACGAGCGCAGGAGACCCCGGATCCGGAGCTCCGGCGATGGTGTCGGGGAGACGGACGCCGAATCCGCCGGGCAGGATCGCGGTGCGCTCGAATTCCCTTACGGTCGAACCGTATTCCAGGACGTAGACCGAGTTAAGGGCCAGGTAGTCGAGGTCGCTCACGGTCAGGGCCACCAGGTGCGTGGGCGTGGTGACGCACCAGTACTCCCACCGCTTCGTCCGCCCCCAGCCGGGAATCCGGCAGCGGTGCAGCGGTCGGCGCGACCAGCCGATCGCGTCCGGGGCGATCCTTCCGTCGGTGCCGCACAGGTCGACGGGCGCGACGATCTCACGTTCGTGCGTGGGCATGGCCGGACCCTATCGGCCACGGGCCCACCGAAGCGGTCGGTCGCGAGAACCCCCGACCGATCGGCCGCCTGGGAGGCGAACGTCGCCCGTCGGAGTGCTAGCGCGTGGCGAGCCGCTCCAGTAGGGCGGCGCTCCGTGCCAGCAGCGCCCGCTCCTCCTCGGTGAGTTCGGCCTCGATGGCTTGCGCGAGCCAGCCGGCCCTGCGGCCGCGCTCCGCTTCCAGCGCGGCCCGGCCCGCGTCCGACAGTTCGACCAGCGCCTTGCGGCCGTCCGTGGGGTGCGGCCGGCGCGTGATTCGGCTTCGCGCCGGCGCTGCGCAGCGCCGAAGAGGCGCTCGACTTCGTGATGGCCGCCATCGAGCGCACCGGCTACCGCCCCGGCACGGACATCGGCCTGGTCATGGACCCGGCGTCGTCGGAGTTCTTCCGCGACGGGGTGTACGAGTACGCGGGCGAGGGCGTGCGGCGCACTCCCTCCGACAACGTCGACTACCTGGCCAAGCTCATCGACGCCTACCCGATCGTCTCCATCGAGGACCCGATGGCGGAGAACGACCCGGACGGCTGGCGCGAGCTGACCGCCCGCGTGGGCGACCGCTGCCAGCTCACCGGCGACGACGTGTTCTGCACCAACGAGACGCTGCTGCGCGAGGGCATCCGCACCGGCGTCGGCAACTCGGTCCTGGTCAAGGTCAACCAGATCGGGACCCTGACCGAGGCGCTCGCCACGGTGGCCACGGCCCACCGGGCGGGCTGGACGGCCGTCATGTCGCACCGCTCTGGCGAGACGGAGGACACCACGATCGCGGACCTGGCGGTGGCGACCGGCTGCGGTCAGATCAAGACCGGGTCGCTCTCCCGTTCCGACCGCACCGCGAAGTACAACCAACTGATCCGGATCGAAGAGGAGCTGGGCGACTCGGCGCGCTTCGCGGGTCGCTCGGCGCTCTCCCGGACGTGAACGACGGGCGGAAATGCCCGGCAAATGCCAGTTTCTTCGGCCATATCGGCCACAGATGCAATGCTGGATGGTACCCGGGTTGGAGAGTGCCGCCCGCACGGGAGGGGAGGAGGATGAGATGAGGGCCGCGGGGCGCGCAGGGGACCGGATCATCGGGTCCCGTGCCCGCCGCACGGGGTGAAGGAGGAGGTCCGGTCGTGGTCATGTCCGAGACGTTCCGGGCCGGGCCCGGCCCGGCGAAAGTGGTCCCCTCCGAGCCCGGCGGACTGCTGGACGTTCTGAGCGTGGCCGCGGTGGTCCTGGACGCCGACGGGCGGATCACGTTGTGGAGCCCCCAGGCACAGGACCTGTTCGGCTGGTCGGCCGAGGAAGCGCTCGGCAGCTACGCGGCGAAACTGCTGGTCGTCGAAGAGTACGTGGACCTGGTCCTCGAACGGTTCGGCAAGGTCATGGCCGGCGGCGGCGCCTGGGCGGGCGTGTTCCCCGTACGGCGCAAGGACGGCTCCACACGGCTGGTGGAGTTCCGCAACATGCGGCTGCAGGACGAGCACGGCGGCGTGTACGCCCTGGGGATCGCCTGCGACGAGGCCGTACTACGGGGCGTGGAGCGCGACCTGGCGCTGTCGGTGCCCCTGGTGGCGCAGTCCCCGCTCGGGCTGGCGGTGCTCGACACCGACCTGCGCTACGTCCTGGTCAACCCGACGCTCCAGCGGATCAACGGCCTGCCCGCCGAAAGCCACCTGGGCCGTACACCCGGTGAGGCCCTGCCGTTCCTGGACACGGACGCGATCGAAGCCGCCATGCGCCAGGTCCTGGTCACCGGCGTGCCCCTGCTGGACCAGTACGGCACCGGGCGCACCCCCGCCGACCCGGACCAGGAGCACGCCTGGTCGGGCTCGTACTACCGGCTGGAGGACCCGCGCGGACGGGTGATCGGTGTGGCCCTCATGGTGGTGGACGTCACCGACAGCTACCGTGCGGCCAAAGAGGCCGCCGAAGCCCGTAGGCGCCTCGACGTCATCGCCCGTGCGTCGGTGACCGTCGGGACCACCCTGGACCTGGAGCGCACGGCCCGCGAGCTCGCCCACCTCGTCGTGGCCGACCTGGCCGACATCGCCTCGGTCGACGTCCTCGACTCCGTCCTGGAGGGCAGCGTCGCCACGGCGCCCGGCCCCCGGACGGGGCAGGCGCTCTTCATGGCCCTGGCAGTGGCGACGGCCTACGAAACGACCTCGGTCCGCGTCACCGACCCGGTGGGCGAACGCATCACGTATCCGGCCGAACGCCTGGTCACCCGCTGCGTGAGCACCGGGCGCCCCGTCCTCGTGTCGCACGTCACCGGCGCGGACCTGGCGCACATCGCGCGCGACGCAGCCGCCGCGGACCTCCTCGCCCACGAGGGTGCGCACTCCTACCTGGCCGTACCCCTGACCGCCCGGGGCCAGGTCCTCGGCGCCCTCGGCCTCCTGCGCACCCGCAATCCGCTCCCCTTCGACCACGACGACGTCACCCTGGCCGGTGAGCTGGCCACCCGCGCCGCCATCGCCATCGACAACGCCCGCTGGTACCAGCACGCCACCGACACCGCCCTGACGCTCCAGCGCCACCTCCTCCCCCACCCCCCGCCCCGGTCGGCCGGCCTGCAGATCGCCTACCGCTACCAGCCCGCGGCAGCGGCCAGCGGCATCGGCGGCGACTGGTTCGACGCGATCCCCCAGCCACGGGACAAGACCGCTCTCGTGGTCGGCGACGTCATGGGGCACGGTGTCCATGCCGCCGCCACCATGGGACAACTGCGCACGGCCACCCGTACCCTGGCGGACCTCGGCCTCGACCCGGCCCGGGTGCTGCGCCACCTCGACCACATCACCGCCGAGCTGGACGGGACCATCGCGACCTGCGTCTACGCCACCTGGGACCCGCACCGCTCCCGCTGCCGCGTCGCCCTCGCCGGCCACCCGCCCCCCGTCGTCATCCGGTCGGGGCAGGCCCCCCGCCTGCTCGCCCTCCCCACCGGCGTGCCGCTCGGCACGGGAGACCTCGGCCGTGCAGACTTCGAGAACACCGTCCTCGACCTGCTCCCCGGGGACCGGTTGGTCCTCTACACCGACGGCCTCGTCGAAACCCGCGACGACGCCCTGGACGACCGCCTCGACCTGCTCCTGCGCCTGCTCGCCGATCCCGGCCTCCCGCCGGAGGCGACCTGCGACCGGCTCCTGGACGCACTGCGACACCACGACGCGACCGACGACGTCGCCCTCGTCATCGCCCATGTACGACCCCACCCGCCCGCGGCCTCGGCGCCGCCCGCGCCTTCGAGGACGCACTGACCCTCCGACCGGTGGCCTCCGTGGCGCGGACGGCCGTCAGGTCCTGAGTCCTGGCGCACACGGCGACGACGGAGGACCCCCGCCCGCCCCAACGCTGCCGTCGTGCGGCGCCCGGCCCGTCAACGGGCGCTCAGGCCGACACCTCGCTCGGGAGGCCGCGGGTGGTGATGACCCGGGCGCTGCCGTCGGCCAGTCGGTAGGACAGGCCCACCACGGCGGTGCGCCCTGCCGTGACCTGGTCGGCGAGGACGCGGGAGCGGTCCATGAGGAGGTCGACGGTGTGCCGTATGTGCTCGGCGATGATGTCGTCCTCGTCGGTGAGTCCGGCGGCGCGGGCGGCCAGCACGCTGGGGGTGACGCGTTCGATGACGTCGCGCACGTATCCGGTCGCGCTGACGCCGTCGGTCAGGGCGGCGCGGGTCGCGGCGACCGCACCGCACTTGTCGTGGCCCAGCACGACGACCAGCGGGCTCTCCAGCACGCTCACCGCGTACTCGATGCTGCCCAGGACCTCCGGACCCGCGACGTGGCCCGCGGTGCGGACGACGAACAGGTCCCCCAGCCCGCGGTCGAAGATGATCTCGGCGGCCAGTCGCGAGTCGGAGCAGCCGAAGAACACCGCGAAGGGACTCTGAGCCGGTGCGGTCTCGGTGCGGCGGGCGGCGTCCTGGTTCGGGTGCTCGGGTGCGCCCGCGATGAAACGCCGGTTGCCGGCCAGCAGCAGCTCGAAGGCCTCGGACGGAGTCGGTGACAGCGAGGTACTCATGACCGCAGGCTACGACCCCGCCCGGACCGCCACACTGCGGGGTCCGGCGAAGGACCGAGGTGCGACGGCGGCCCGGCTTCGCGCCGGCACTCCGCGATGCCACCTGCCGGGGGTCACGGCTCCAGCAGGTCGGGCACGACGCCGCGCAAGGCGTGGGCGCTGATGGCGCCGGCACGCCTGAGGACCGGTACCGGGCCGGTGAGGTCCACGATCGAGGAGGCGACGGCGGCCTCGGTGCGCCCGCCGTCGAGGTAGACGGCGACGGAGTCGCCCAGCATGTCCTGCGCGGCGTCGCAGTCCTGCGGAGAGGGGCGGCCGGTCAGATTGGCACTGGAGACCGCCATCGGTCCGGTCTCGGCGAGCAGCTCGAGCGCCACGGGATGGGACGGCATCCGGACCGCGACCGTGCCGTGGGTCTCCCCGAGGTCCCAGGTCAGCGAGGGCAGATGACGGGCGACCAGGGTCAGCCCGCCCGGCCAGAACGCCTCCACCAAGGCCCACCCCTGCTTGGGCAATTCGGCGACCAGGTCGTGCAGGGCGTCCGGGGAGGCGACCAGCACCGGCGAGGGCATCGCACGGTCCCGCCCCTTGGCTCCCAGCAGGCTGTCCACCGCGTCCGCGTTGAAGGCGTCCGCACCGATGCCGTAGACGGTGTCCGTCGGGAGCACCACGAGCTCGCCCCGGCGTACCGCCCGGGCGGCCGTGCTCAGCCCGTCGGTCCGGCCGGAAGCCGTGGAGCAGTCATATCGAAGGGCCATGGCCGATCTCCATCCCACCGGGCTCTCGGCCCGCACCTGCTGGATTACCCCGGCAGGGTACCGGAAAGGGCGGCCCCGCCCGGGCCCGTCCTGCGGTCTCCTCACCCGCGCCACGGTCTGCCCGGGGCCGTGTGGTGGTGGGCCGGGGGGATGTTCCGGCAGGTTCAACGACAGTCGCACCACGGCCATCACCCGTCCGGGTGACGGACCCTCCGCCGGGCGGTTCGAGCCGAATGCTGGAGACGAGCAGCTTCCGCACCGCCCGTGGGGCGCTGGCCGGGATTCTGGCCGGGTCCAGCAGACCGAACAGCGCTCCCGGACCGTCCCCGACGGCGCGAGCGGCTGGCTCGGCGCCTTCGTCACCGTGCCTCGAGACCACCGGACCGGACGGCCTTCAGGAGGTCGACTCGACTCCGACGTGCGGCGGTGACCGGCTGAGATCGCTGCGGCGGCCCCGTTGGCAGCGCGTTGGGCACGTGTTGGGTGCCGCGTGCACTCTTCCCACGTCGACCGAGGGGCTCCGGACACCGGGCCCCCGGCCGTCGACGGGGGCCCGGTGCGGGTCTCCCCGCCCAGCACTCGACGAAGACGGGACGGATCATGCGCATCAAGGGAAGTCGGATACTCACCCGGGCTCTGCCGGTCGCGGCCATGGCCCTCGCCACGCTGGTGACCACGGGCAATCCCGCCTCGGCCGCCGGACTGGGGTGCAGCGAGTACGCCTGTGACGGCTGGGACCCCGGCCCGGTCAGCTGGGACTCCGGCCCGAGCACCGACTCGACGGCGACCATCGACGGTTACGCCACCGTGGCGCTGCGCTCCGGCAAGAAGGACGGCAGATGGTACGGCTGGGCGAAGACGGCCACGCGCTACTACAAGTACGGGGTGTGGATCGACCGGTCCACGGACGGCGGCAAGACGTGGGACGGAACGCGCGGATACGAACACCGTGACGGGGGCGAGGCGTACACGTCCATGCAGTACTGGCCGGACGGCACCTGGCTGCGCGCCTGCGTGAACGTCGAGGGCGTCAAGCTGGCGTGCACCGCCTGGGTCAGCTGACGCGCTTCGGCGTTCCGGGTGGTGGCCCCGAGCGAGTGCTCAGGGCCACCGCCCGAAGGCGCGGGGTGCTACGGCAGCGCGGCCAGGCCCGCGCGGCTCCGCTCGATGTGCTGCGTCATGCCGTGGCGCAGCCCCAGCTCCAGGCACTGGTCCCAGCAGGCCCGTGCGGCGTCCCACTCGCCGAACTGGTGGTGCGTCCGGGCCATGAAGGCCAGGCAGTCGGCCGTACCGCCGAGGTCGTTCATCCGCTGCCGGATGGTCAGCGCCTCCGTCTGTGCCTCCAATGCCGCTTCGCGGCGGCCGAGTTGTCGGTGGATGTCGCCGAGCTTGGTCAGGCTGGTGGCCAGGAAGACCCCGTGCCGCTGCTCGCGAAGCGCCTCGATGACCTTTTGGTAGTACGTCGCCGCCAGGGCGTGTTCGCCCCGCATCTCCTGGGCGTCCGCGATCCGGCTCAGGGCCAGCGCCTCGCTGGCTGCGTTGCCGACGTTCCGGTACAGCTCGTACGACCGCTCGGCGTGGGCGAGTCCCCGCTCGGCGTCCCCGATCTGGACGTAGAGGCTCGACACGTTGCCCAGGATCGAGGCCCGGGCCAGTTCGTCGCCGGCGTCCGTGAAGAATCCGAGCGACGCGTTCAGATGCTCCAGGCACTGGTCGTTGCGGTTCGCCATCCCGTGGGCAACCGCGATCCTGCGGTGGAGCCAGGCGCGCCCGAGCGTGTCGTCGTGGGCCGTCGCGGTGTCCATGGCCTGTCGCAGGCAGGCGTCCCACTCGCCGGTCCACCAGTGCGTGGTCGCGTACCCGAACAGTCCGACGGCCAGGCGCCAGGCGATGTCGGAGCGTCCCAGCGCCCCGGCCCTGGTGATCGCCTCGCGGATCGCGGGCAGTTCCCGCTTGGTCCACGCCAAGGCGTCCGCTTCTTCGGCGAACGCGGGCACCGCCGGGTCCTCGGGGCCGTCGAGCGGCGGTGGGGACTGCGTCTCGTGGCTGGCCACTGCGCAAGCCGTCGCGACGGCCCGTGCGTACCAGGTGAGCAGCCTCAGGGTGGCGCTCTCCCGCTCCGACGCGGTGACGTCCTGCGCCGCCCGCTGTGCCGCGTACTCGCCGAGGAGGTCGTGGAGCGCGTACGCGTCGGGCTCGGGGCTGTGCACGAGGTTCGCGTCGACCAGCAGTTCCAGTGCGGCGGCCGCGTCGTACTCCGTCGCGCCCAGCAGGGCGGCGGCCGAGCGGGTGGTCACGGCGTGGGGCTGCCACAGACCCAGCAGCCGGAAGGCGCGGGCCGCTTCTCGTTCCAGGTCGTTGTCGCTCGCGCGCATCGCCAGGTAGCTCATGTCGAAGGTGTGCCGTACGGCGACCGAGCCCATGGCCAGGGCCTGGAGGCGCCCCCGGTGCGGAGTGAGGCGCTCGGCCAGCAGTGCCAGCGGCCAGGACGGCCGGGACGCGAGCCTGCCGCCGACGATCCGCAGGGCCAGCGGGAGGCCGCCGCATGCAGCCAGGATGTCGGCCAGGGCAGCCGGCTCGTCCGTGATCCGATCGGCTCCGCAGAGCCTGGACAGCAGGATCCGCTGCTCGTCGGGGCCGAGCGGCCCGAGGGTCACCATCAAGACGCCGGGAAGCTCTGCCAGCAGGTGGCGGCTCGTGATCAGGGCCGCACCGGGGCCGTCGGACGGTAGCAGCGGGGCGACCTGGGTCGCGTCCCGCGCATTGTCCAGGACCAGCAGTGTGCGTCGGCCTTCGAGCGCGGCCCGGAACAGGGCGGCCCGGTCATCGGTGTCGTCGGGCAGTACGTCGGGGCGCACCCCGAGGTCGGCCAGGAACCGGGCGAGCACGTCGTGGGCACTGCGCGCGCCCCCGCTGCTGAACCCCCGTAAGTCCGCGTAGAGCACGCCGTCGGGGAACTCCGCACGCGCCAGGCGCGCCACGTGGACGGCGAGGGCGGTCTTGCCGATGCCGCCCATGCCCGAGATGACGACGGGCCGCAGGGGCTCCGCCGTCCGGTGGCCATCGCTGCCGCGTGCGCGGCCGTCGCTGTCGGTGTCGGTGTCGGTGTCGGTGTCGGTGTCGCCATCGCTTTCGTCTTGGTCTTCGTCCGGGACCGGCGCCGGTCGACGCAGCAGCCCCAGGACGGCCGCCGCCTCGGCTTCACGACCAGTGAATTCAGGTACGGAAGAAGGGAGTTGATGGGGAGAGGAAGCCGTCGGCGGAGCCGGGCGCGGTTCCGGGTCCCGATCGAGCAGTTCCCGGTACGCCTGGTGGACGGCGGCACCGGGTTCCGTACCGAGTTCGTCGACCAGCGACCGTCTCAGCGCGTGGAAGACCTCGAACGCCTCGGCTTGGCGTCCGCTGCGGTGCAGCGCGAGCATGAGCTGGCGGTGGAGCGCCTCGCGCAGCGGGTTCTCGGCCGCCAGGGCGGCGAGTTCGGTGCAGATCTCGCGGTGCCGCCCGAGGTGGAGGTCGGCGTCGAAGGCCCACTCGTGGACTTGGAGGCGCGCCTCGTCGAGCTGGTGGACGCGTAGGGACGGGGCCCGGTGCTCGGAGAACGGGGAGAGATCGACGAGGGGCTCACCGCGCCACAGGGCCAGCGCCGCCTCGCTCTCCGTGCGGACCGTGTGCCAGTCCCCCGCGTGGTGGGCGAGGCCTGCGGCACGCGCCCGGGCCTCGAACACCTCGATGTCCAGTTCGCCGTCCCGTACGAGGAGTCGGTAGCCCGGGGCCACGGCGAGCAGGCGCTTGTCCCCGGTGGCGGAGAGGATCCTGCGCAGGCGGGTCGCATGGTTCGCGAAGGACGCTTCGACGCTGGACGGGAGCCGCTCGCCCCACATGGCCTCTTTGAGGGCGTCCTTGGGCACCACCCGGTTGGCTTGGAGGAGCAGGGCTGCCAGCAGGACGCGAACCTTCAGACCCGCGACCGGCGCCAGCGCCGTACCGTCGTGCACCACCAGCGGTCCGAGCAACCCGAACCTCAACATCTCGCCCCCCGAGCGTCAACGGTCGGCATCCGCGTGTCGGCGGGACCGGCTAGGGCAGATCGTAAGCCGCTCGGGGGGCGCAAGATCCAGGGATTTCGGCGGGCGCGGCGGGGCGGCCTCCCGCCCCGCCCGCACCCGTACCACCGGCCGCTGTCCGTCCCGGCAGTCGACTGTTCCTTGCCGGGACGGAACGCCGGTCTAGTACGTGGTCGGCAGGTAGGTGTGGCAGTAGCCGTTGCCCGCGCCGCCGCCGCTGTAGTACGGGTCGCCCTCGAACATCAGCATGTCGCCGGTCTGGGGGCCCACGATGCCATCGGCCTTCAGGCTGCCGCCCGTACCGTTCTGGACGTCGATGACGGCCTGGCGGGTCTTCGGGCCCCAGGCACCGTCCTCGGCGACCTTGGCCACGCCCCAGTAACGACCCCGGTCGATCGCGTAGTTGATCATGCGCTGGACGCACCACACCGCGTGGGTGTTGTTCGCACGGCCGTTGCCGATGTACGGGGCGCTGGTGGAGGCGTTCGCGGTGCCGCTCATCGCGGTGGCGGCCAGGGCGGTCGCCACCGCCGCGAGAGCGGTCCGGCGGGCAAGGGTCCTCAACATGTCGTTCCTTCCGGGTTGTGGTCTCGAGCCGGTCGGGCGGATGACGAGGTCGATTCGCGGCTCGCCGTGCATCGTGTCCGACGGCCCCAACGGGCCACCAACATCGCTCACACCGACGTGTTGGAACCGGGAGCGGGTGCGGGTCCGGACCTTGGCCGCAGCCCCGGCCGCAGGGGCGGTCGCACACCATGGAGCGGCCCGGCCGCCCCGCGAAGGGGCGGCCGGGCCGCTCCAGGCCCTGTCCGCTCGGGTCACAGACCGTTGACCCGGGCCATCCTCTCCGCGACGAGCGGCGGGAAGTTCGTCGTGATGGCCCGGCCCGTTCTGCGTCCCATCCGGGAATGCTGGAGTCGTACCTGCGCCATCAGCCGGCGGCTGCGCAGGGCCATCTCCAGCTCGAAACGGGTGCGGGGGTCACGCAGCCCCGGCCCGAAGAGCTTCTCCAGCTGCCGCATGCGGTACCGCACGGTCTGGGGATGCACGCTCAAGGCCTTCGCGGCCTCCGGGGCGCCGCCGCCTTCGAACCAGGCGAGGAGGGTCACCTCCAGCCGCTCGCTCTGGCGTGGGGTCAAGCCGGCCAAGGGCCGCAGCCAATGGGCGGCCAACGCATGGGCCAGCGGCTGGTCCTGGAGGAGGAGCAGCGTGGAGAGGTGGTCGTCGACGAAGACCGGCCGGGTCTCGGCACTGGGGCGGGCCGGGGTGAGCGCGAGCAGGCGCAGGGCCCAACGCAGGGAGGACGCGGTGTCCGTCAGGGGAACCGCGTGGCCCACGGCTGCGAAGCGGCCGCGCAGCGGGAGTTCCAGCGCGGCGCGGGTGTCCGGGTCCGCACTCGGCACCAGGAGGCAGGGCTGGCCCGCGAAGACGCCGGCGAGGGGGTTGTCCAGTACGGCCGCCAGCTGCTGCGTCTCGCCGGGGGTGGCCAGTACGACGCCGCGTACGGCTGGTGGCAGCGGCCAGCCGGCCGCCTCGGCCAGCTCGGCGAGGGACTGCTTCGAATCAGCCCTGTCGTCGGTGAGCACCTTGAACAGCTCCTCGCGGGCCCGCTCGCGCGGTGCGGCAGACGCGTACCGGTCCGCTGCGGTGTTCGCGACGGCGTCCGCGTCGGTGTCCTTGGCGGTGTTCGCGGCAGCGACTGTGGCGCTGCGGCGGTCGCGCTGCCTGGGCACGAGGCCGGTGCTCCGTATCACCTCCCGGGTGAAACCGGGGGTTTCCTCCTGTCTACTGTCATGTCCGTCATCGCTCGCCCGCTCGGAGCGGGGGCGGCCGCCGCTCGGCTCCCGGTCATCGGGTTGCCGGTAGCCGAGGAAGTTGCACAGCGCGTTCTCCACCGAGTGCCTGAGCGATTCTTCGTCGATGGTCTCGTAGTCGTCGACGAGTGCCGTGAATGTGGGAGTCCCGTGCAGGAGCTCCTTCACTATCTCGTCGGCCAGCACGGGCAGCTCCCTGCGCAGGATGCGGGTCCACTCGCCTCGGGGGCGGGACCAGATGCGGTTCAGGAGTTCGCACATCGTTTTCCTCGTTCATGCCGGGGTGAGGCCTGCCCGCGGAAGGCAGGAAGCCGGCCGCGGGGCGTCGCTATCGTCAATCTCCTTGCCACATGGGCGGGTTAATGCCTCGGTCGCGCCTGATGAAGGCTTCGGTTGCTGCTGTTCTGCCTCAGCCGTGCCTCGTTGCTGTCGTTGGGATCTGGGGGTGGCAGCCAGGGCGTTGCCTGTCATGAACCCGTCGGAAGGAGACCTTCCGGATTCTTGGATGTGTCGAGACGTGTTGCGGGAAGTTATCACCCTTCGATAAATCCTGTGGAGATGCTGTGCGCTTCCAGCATGCTGCTCCTCTCGCCGCGAGCCCCTGCGGCTCCCGGGTAGCACCCAGAACCCCCGGACACCCCGGCGCGGTCAGCCACTTCGCCGGGCATGAGTCCGCCCGCCGCGCCGGTCGAACGGACCGTACGGCGGACGGGCGGGTCAGGTCGCGTGGCGGTGCGCCGGCGCCCCCGGAATCAGGGGCGGATTCCGTCGCAGGCGATCGGCAGGTGGCGGGGGCCGCGGAGCACCGCGTTCTGGCGGTACGGGGGCGGGTCCTCCAGCAGCCGCGGATTCTCCAGCCTGCGGGCCAGTTCGCTCAGGGCCAGCTGGGCCTCCAGGCGTGCCAGCGGAGCGCCGAAGCAGCTGTGGATGCCGCTGCCGAGGCCGAGGTGCTGGATGTCCCCGCGGTCGGGGTCGAAGCGGTCCGCGTTCTCGAACCGCTTCGGGTCGCGGTTCCCGGAGGCCAGGATCAGCGAGACCGTGGCGCCCTTGGGGATGTTGACCCCGCCCACCTCGATGTCGTCGATCGTGCTGCGCCGCGGCAACAGCTGCACGGGGGGCTCGTAGCGCAGCAGTTCCTCGACGATCGGCACGGACAGCTGCGGGTCCTCGCGCAGTCGCTGGAGGACGTCCGGGTGGCGCAGGAGGGTCAGCATGCCGTTCGTGATCAGGTTGACCGTGGTCTCGTGACCCGCGATCAGCAGCAGCGCCGCGGTGCTGATGGCCTCCAGCGCGCTCATGGAACCGTCCGGTTCGTCGGTGGCGGCCGCCAGCTGGGACAGCATGTCCTCGCCCGGCTCCTTGCGCCGCTCCTCGATCAGCCCGGCCAGGTACATGCCGAGCTCCATCTGTGCGTCGGCCGCGGCCTTCGGCCTCTCGGTGGGGTCGGCGTCCGGATCGGGGTCGAGGCTGGCGGCGATGGTGTCGGCCCAGCCGTGGAAGCGGGGCTCGTCCTCGGGGGGCACGCCCAGCAGCCGACAGATCACGGTCACCGGGAAGGGGTAGGAGAACTGGTCGACCAGGTCGATCCGCTCCGGGGAACCCGCGTCGACGATGCCGTCGATGAGGCCGGAGACGATGCCGTCGAGCTCGCCGCGCATGTCGTGGATCTTGTGCGGGGAGTGCGGCGGCCCGAACGGCCGGTTCGTGATGCGGCGCAGCCGGTCGTGGTCCGGCGGGTCGAGCTTGAGGAACACCGGGGGCAGTGCCGAGTCGTCACCGTCCTCCTGCGCCAGCGGATCGCTCGACGGCAGCGTCAGGTTGCGGGGGTCGGAACTGATGCGCGGATCGTGCAGCAGGCTCTGTATCTCGTAGTAGGTGCTGACGACGTACGGGCCGTCCTCGTCGTGGAAGACCGGCGTCTTGCGCAGCTCCTCGTACAGCGGGTACGGGTCGGCGCGGGTGGAGTAGTCGAGGATCTGCCGGAGCATGGCTTGGCTCATGGTGCGTCCTTGTGCGGCTCGCGGGATCGGCTGATCGGGGCCCCTCCTTCGTCGTTCCGACACCGGTCTCCGGCCGACTCCGGTCCCCGGCTTTCCCAGCATGCACGGAGGCCCCGGGGAACGCCTGCCGGACAAGGAAACCGCAGGTCACACCCTCAGTGCGCACACCGCGAGCCGCACGTCGCCGTTCGGGGCGCGGCACCGGGCCCTCCCGCCCCTCGACAGCTCGCCGAGCCCTGCCGCATCATCATGCTTGCACTAGAAGTGCAAGCATTCCGGATGGGCTCACGCTCCCCGCCGCGTCCTCACAGGTCAGCGAATGAAAGGCCTCCGCATGCGCACGTTCCTCCGTGTCCTGGCCGTCATGGTGGCAGCCGCCGTGTTACCGCCCCTCACCGCCGCCGCCCCGGCCGGGGCAGTGACCCTGCCCGCCCTGCCCGCCCTGCCCGCCCTGTCCATACCCGGGGATCCGCGCGGAGCCGCTCTGCCCCGGTTCACCGGTCGCGCCGTCGCACCGCGACCGGTCGCCGTCCCCCCGGTCCCGCAGCACCCGTTCATGGCAGCCAACGGCTCCAGCAACGTGCACGGCGACGCCTATCAGAGCGACACGTACGAAGGACCCGGTCCCACCGGCCGCGATCTCGCCGTGCGCAGCAGGCTGCAGGGCGGGCTCTGCGGCTCGGTCACCTTCGACTCGCGGGGACGGATCGTCACCGTCTGCATGACCCCCGGGCTCTCGCCCCGGCTGATGCTGCTCGATCCGCACGACCTCGCAGCGGTTTCCTCCCTCACGCTGCCCGGGACGGCGGGCACCAGCCCCACGGAAGTCTCCGGAGGCGGCTACTTCTACCTCGACCAGCTCGACCGTGCCGTCGTCCCCACGAAGGACGGCACCATTCAGGTCGTGGCCGTCCGGCGCGACGCGCTCGTGACACAGGCGCGCTACGACCTCAAGCCGGTGATCGGCACCAGCGGCATCGTGTCCGTCCTCCCCGACTGGTCGGGGAGGATGTGGTTCGTGACCGGCAGCGGGGTGGTCGGCGTCCTCGATCCGGCGACCGGCACGGTCTCCACCCACGTACTGCGGGGGGAGACGATCGCCAACAGCATCGCGGTCGACGAGTCCGGCGGCGTCTTCGTCGTCAGCGACCACGCCCTCTACCGCTTCGACTTCGACTCCGACGCGTCTGCCGAGGGCCGACCCGTCGTCACCTGGCGGGCCGCGTACGACAGGGGGTCGCGGCAGAAGCCCGGTCAGCTCAGCCGGGGCAGCGGGACCACGCCCACGCTCATCGGTCCGGCGGCCGGCCCGGGCGGAGGGTACGTCGCCATCACCGACAACGCCGACCCCCGGATGAAGGTGCTCGTGATGGCGCGCGGGAAGGCCGGGCCCGAGAAGGTGTGCGAACAGCCGGTCTTCGCCCCGGGAAGGGGTGCCGACGAGAACAGCCTCGTCGCCGTGGGCGGTGACCTCGTCGTGGAGAACAACTACGGTTACGTCGTCGAGGACCACGCCCTCCTGAAGGGAATGCTCGGAGGGCGCCAGGTCGACACCGAGCCCGGCCTGGCCCGGGTCCACGTCGACTACACCACCCGTACCTGTTCCCTGGCCTGGTCCGACAGCAGCGAACGGGTTCCCAGCGTCGTCAGCAAGGTCTCCCTCGCGACGGGCCTCTTGTACACCTTCACGCACCCCACCGCCGACGAACTGCGGGCCGCCCGCCGCACGGGCACCGCTGCGATGCCCGACGCCTGGTACCTCACGGCGCTGGACGTGCGGACCGGCGAGCGGGTGTGGAGCCGGCTGGTCGGCGCCGGCCCCCTGTTCAACAACCACTACGCGCCGGTGACCCTGGGCGGGGACGGCTCCGCCTACGTCGGCGTGGTCGGCGGCCTGGTCAGGATCACGGACTCCTGACCCGGACGGGCGGGCCGTCCGACCCACCGCCTGACGCACCGCCTGACCCGCTGTCTGACCCACCGCCTGGTCCGCCGCCTGACCCGCTGTCTGACCCACCGCCTGGTCCGCCGCCTGACCCGCTGTCTGACCCACCGCCTGGTCCGCCGCCTGACCCGCCGTCCGGGTCGCACGCTGGGACCGGACGTGGTGACAGACCGCGGCCGCGCCGCGGTACGGGGCATGAACCGCGCCCCTCACGGTTACCCCTTCCCCGGGTCCCAGCGTCCTCGGCGCTGTGCTCGGCAGAGCGCGGCATGGCCTGACGGCATCGCGTCGGTCCGCGTACCGCACCCCGGACGGCTCCACCAACGGCTTGACGAAAGGTACGACGATGAGACGGCGCAGCACGCGTCCCCGGGTACTAAGTTCCCTTGTCACCCTCGCCCTGACCGGCGTGGCGGTCACGACCGCGATGGTCCCGGCCCACGCGGTCACGGTGCCGTGCGACACCGCGGCATTGATCACCGCCATCGAGAACGCGAACGCGGGCACGGACACGGTCATCGACCTGGCGCCCTACTGCCTCTACGAGGTCACGGCTGCCTACTCGACCGACAGCGGGCTCCCGCCCATCACCAACAACACCGGCGGCGTGACCGTCAACGGCCACCACGCGACCATCAAGCGGGTCGGCACCGCGCCCTTCCGCCTGTTCGAGGTCGGTACGGGCTTTCCGGCCCCCGTCACCCAGGGCAGTCTGACGCTCAACGACCTGACCGTCATGAACGGTCAGCCCTCCGGCGGCCTCGGGGGCGGCGCCGTGCTGGTCAGGGAGGCAAGCACCTTCGCCGGGACCAACGTCGCCTTCCAGGGAGGAACGGCGAACCTCGGCGGCGGCATCAGGTTCCGGGCCACGAGCACCGGAACCCTGACCGACAGCCGCATCTCGGACAACCTCGCCAGCGGTGGGGCGAGCGGCGGAGGCGGGCTGCAATCTGATGGACGGGTCACCCTCACCAACACCCACGTCACCGGCAACCGTGCGCGTGTCGGCGGCGGCATCGGACACTCACCCGGCACGCTCACCATCAACGGCGGCAGCATCAAGCACAACACCGCCTTCGACACCGGTGGCGGCATCTCCAAACGGGCGCGCCAGGCGGCTCCCCGGGACGGTCGCGCTCCGCCACCCGTACGGTCGGCACGTGGAAGGCGACGACGCGCCCGGAACCGTTCCGTCGCCCCCGCACGACCCGCTCCCGGAGGAGCGTCCGCGCGCCGCCAGGGGGAGTTGCTCCTGCTGGTTTGCGACAATGACACCCTGCGAAGTGGGGAGGGGCGCCGTGAACCAGTCGGCCCGACGGCCGCGGTCCGAAGACCGTGCCACGGACGGTCGCGCCCCGGACGGTCGCGCCGAGCGCGGCCGCCAGTCCCGGGTGAAGATCGCCGAGGCCGTACTGTCCCTGCTCGACGAGGGGGAATCCAGCTTTCCCGCAGAGCGGGTCGCCGAGCGTGCGGGCGTGTCCCGGCGCCTCGTGTTCCACCACTTCGCCGACATGTCCGAACTGGTGGAGACGGCCATCACCCGCCGACTGGAGCAGCTGATCGAGCAGATCAGGCCGCTTCCGACCGCCGGGCCGCGCGATACCCGGGTAGCGGCCCTGACGGAACAGCGGGCCCGCATCCTGGAGTGGATCACGCCGGCCCAGCTGACCCTGATGCGCCTGGAAACCCCGGGGGGCCGCGTTGCCGAGGTCACGCGCGAGGTGCTGGACCTGGCCCGGGCGCGACTGGCGGAGATCTTCGCGGAGGAACTCGAGCACCTGCCCGCCGCACGCAGGGCCGAAGTGCTCTACGGGCTGGACGCGGTGACGACCTGGGGCGCCTGGTACCACTGGCGCAGCAGTGGCCTGAGTGCCGAGGCTGCTGCCAGCACCATGGAGACGGCCGTACACGCCCTGCTCGCCACCACCGACCGGCCCGGGACGGGCTCCTAGAGGAGCGCGCACGGCGTACCGGCCCGCGGCGATCGACGGGCTGGAGCGGTTCCTGACGGCGACACGGCGCCAGAACTTCCTCACGCCGCCGCGTCGCCACCGGGCGTTCCCCCTCGTCGAATTCCTCTGAGCACCTATCTGTGACCCGTTCACGACAACCGGACAGGGAGTCTTCATCAGCGCCGTGCAACGCGGAGAGGGGTTCATGGCATCTGGGCATGCCAGAGATGTGGATCAGCCCGGAAGAACGGCCATCACGCACGTGGGGGCTGGTGGGAGCGCACCTCCGGTTGAGGGTGGAAGTGATCCGGGCCGGTGACGCCGGCTCAGGCTGCGACGAAGGCCTCGGGGTGCCCAAGTGACGAGCTGGCCAGCGTAGGCGGAGTCGGCCCGGACAACGGTGATCTCAGGGTGCATGAGCCGGAGACGGAAGAGGACTTCCTTGGCTGCGCCGCAGTCGGTCGTGCCGGTTGGGGTGACCATGACGAGCAGCGGGAGCCCCCGCGCGTCCACGACGATGTGCCGTGTGCGGCCATTGGCCTTCTTCGCCAACCACGGCCGGATTGACGTCGATCGCCGCCCCAGCAGCTTTGCCTGCCCGGCGGAAGCGTTGAACGGCAAGCTGAGGCCCGACTCGCGACCGAGGACGACCGAGGGCGATCCCGGCGGTACTACGCGCGCACGGCCCGCTCGCCCCGACCCCCGGTACCGTGCGACAACCAGTCGTGCAGGGCGGGACCACCGACGGCCACCAGGACGAACAGGAACCCGGCAGTGATCAGGGCCGGTTCGGGGAACCACAGGCCCACGAGCCAGTCGACGAGCAGGGCCACGGCCACGAGGAGCACCTTCGCCGCCACCAGGCCGAAGAACAGACCGCGGTCGACCGGGGTCCTCCCGGCGCGGGCGAGACGGCGACCGACGAAGCGTCCGGCCACGCTGACGCAGAGCACCACCACGAGAACGCGCAGTGCGTGCTCCCACGCGGGCATGTCTGCGCCGAAGGCCCAGATGCCGCCCACGGCCGCGCCCGCGGCGGCGTAGGCGAGCATGCGCGCGGGCGGGGCCGACCGCCTACGCGGCCCGGTTCGGCTCGGCCGGGAACACGTTGGGGCGCTGTAGACGGACATGTCTCGCCTTTCGTGACGGAGAGCAAGAAGTAGCTACAAGTACACACAAAACAACTTGCACTCCGAGTGTCATATCTTCGGGCGTGGATCGTCAAGCCCCGGCCCCGGCGACGCGGCCGGAGCCAAGCGGTGACCCGGTCGGGTGGCACCGCCGTCCCGTAAGGGCTCTGCGGCGGAAAGTCCCTGGTAGAGCTGGTGCACGGCGCCACAGCTACGGACGTTGGAGGCCCAGGAATGGGACGCCTGGTGCAGGACCCCGGAGCGGGCCTTCGCTGGCCCGCCCACGCCCCCGGAGCCGCGCGCACTGCGGGAGGGCCTCACCGAACACGACCGGTTCGTCAGCGCCCGGGGCGGCGCCCCGTGCGCGGGTACCGCCGGAGCCTCCTCGCTGCGCCTGTCGGTACCGGGCGCGGCCCTGGTCGACACGGCCGGGGTGACGATGGCGAGCATAGCCGCCACGCACCGTAGTCGGGGGCCGATGACGGCGACGATGCGGCACCAGCGGTACGCCGATCCGCTGTCCGCGCTGGCGGCCCGCGCAGCGGAGTACGCGGACCAGGTGGCCGACCGCCCGTGCATGCCGGCCCGCCCGCCGGGGTCGGAGCGCCCGGCCGTTCTGGTACCCGAGGGCGGCGGCCGCGACGGCGACTCACCGCTCCGTACGTCGACGCTCGGGGCGCAGAACCGCCCGGTACGGGGGCCGGGCCGGCCGGAAAAGGTGCCCGACTTTGCTGGATACGGCCTATGGTGATCACCACCTCCGGACGCGGGGCCCGTGCTGCGCGTCCGCCGTGCATGCTCCTTCTCCGTCCCCGGCGGCGCCCGGCCCTTCACTTCGCACGGCCCGGTCGTCCACGTGCACATCTCCAGGGGTGAGAGGAGAGGGGCGCGAACGACCCATCACACCAAAGGCACCCCCATGGACAGTGAGCGCATACAGAGCTGCCTGGACCTGATCCACCAGGCACGACAGCTACCCGTCGACGATGCTCAGCGCCGCCTGCTGGAACAGGCAGCCGGTGAACTCGTCCGCGACGGCCGCCTTCGACGCCGTGCCGAGGCACGCGCGGAGCGGGCCGCGGCCGATGCGAAGCTGCTCGCCGCCACCGCGATGGGCGCCCGCGACCGCGTCATGGACGCCGCTCTGCCCGCCCCGGCCCCGCCGGAGCGGGGCCTGACGGTGCGCGAATACGTTCAGCTGCGCCCCGGTCCGGCCGCGGCGCGGCCGCTGCCGGACCGTACGCCGGACAGCCCCGGGCCGTCACGGCTGCTGAACCGTCCCCAGCGCTGCTACGTCTGCAAGAACCACTACCGGCACGTCCACGACTTCTACCACCTGCTGTGTCCCGAATGCGCCCGCGAGAACCTCGCCCGCCGCACCGCCCGCACCGACCTCACCGGCCGGCGGGCGCTGCTGACGGGCGGCCGCGTCAAGATCGGCTATCAGGTCGCGCTGATGCTCCTCCGGGACGGCGCCGAGCTCACCGTGACCAGTCGCTTCCCGCAGGACACGCTGCGCCGGTTCGCGGCGGCCCCCGGCGCCGCGGGCTGGTGGCACCGGCTGCGGATCGCCGCCCTGGACCTGCGCGATCCCCGGCAGGTCCTCGCCTTCACGGACCACGTGCTCGGCCAGGGGCTCCCCCTGGACGTTCTGATCAACAATGCGGCCCAAACCCTGCGCCGCTCTCCCGAGGCGTACACCGCGCTGTCCGCCGCCGAACCCGCGCCGACCCCCGCGTCACTCGCCGCGCCACCGATCTGGACCGCTCCGGGATTCTCCGTACCCGGCCCGCGCACCGCACCCCTGCCGTGGACGGCGGAGCTCGCCCCGCGGTTCCGGTCGTCCCACGCCCTGGCCGGTGGCACGCACACGGGTGACGCCCCGGTGGCCACCCCACTGCCTCGGGAGGCGGTCGACGAGGCGGGTCTGCTGCCCGAGACGGCCGCGGCCAACTCCTGGACCCTACGTCTGGGCCAGATCGACCCGACCGAGCTGCTGGAGGTCCAGCTGGTCAATGCCGTCGCGCCGTTCCTGCTCGCCGACCGCCTGCTGCCCCTTCTCGACGCTTCCCCGCACCCCGACCGCTACCTCATCAACGTCTCGGCGGTCGAAGGCCAGTTCACCGTGCGCAACAAGACCAGCGACCATCCGCACACGAACATGGCCAAAGCCGCCCTGAACATGCTCACCCGCACCAGCGCCGCCGACCTGGCCACCCGCGGCATCCACACCTGCAGCGTCGACACCGGCTGGGTCACCGACGAGAAGCCCCTCCCCGCCCGGGAGCGGCACGCCGCCACCGGTTGGCGCCCGCCGCTGGACGTCGTCGACGGCGCCGCCCGCATCTACCACCCCATCGTGCAAGGGCAGGCCGGCGCACCCGTCCACGGCGTCCTCCTGAAGGACTACCAGCAGGTCCCGTGGTGATTCCCCCCGGCATCCGCGGTGGATCCCCGGTCGGACTCGCGTGCCGACGGAGCCCCTGCCGACGGGGCCGGCTCGGCTTCGACTCCCCCGGTGTCACCTGTTGAGCGCAGGGTCCACCAGCGCCGCGGAGTACCCCTGCGCCGCTGCGGCGAGGGGGAACTCCGTCCAGACGGTCTTGCCGTCCCGGGTGTAGCGGGCGCCCCATCGTTCGGTGAGCTGGGCCACGAGGAAGAGACCTCGCCCGCCCTCATCGGTGGTCCGCGCCCGCCGCAGGTGGGGAGCGGTGCTGCTGCTGTCGGAGACCTCGCAGATCAGGCTGCGGTCGCGGATGAGCCGCAAGGTGACCGGCGCGCCACCTCCGTACCGGTAGGCGTTGGTGACCAGTTCGCTGACGACCAGTTCGGCGGTGAAGGCCAGCTCTTCCAGGCCCCACCCGGTCAGCGTGGTCTCCGTCAGGTGCCGAGCACGGGCGGCGGCGGTCGGCTCCGCGGGGAGTTCCCAGGAGGCGACCTGCTCCGGCGCCAAGACGCGGGTGCGGGCGAGGAGCAGTGCTACGTCATCCGGTGGGTGCTCCGGCAGCAGGGCGTTCTGCACTGCCGCGCAGGTCTGCTCCAGCGAGCTGCCGGGCCGCGACAGGGCTGCTCGTAGCCGCTCGAGTCCCTCGTCGAGGTCGAGGCCACGGGCCTTGATCAGGCCGTTCGTGTACAGCGCCAGGAGACTTCCCTCGGCGAGTTCCAATTCGACGGACTCGAAGGGGAGTCCGCCCAGGCCCAGCGGCGGCCCCTCGGGAAGGTCGGGCAGGCTGACCGTGCCGTCGGAGGTCACCACTGCGGGGGGCAGGTGGCCCGCCCGGGCCAGGGTGCAGCGCCGGGAGGTGGGATCGTAGACCGCGTAGAGGCACGTCGCGCCGACGATCTGCTGGCCCCGCGGACGTCCGACGGCGGGTTCCTGCTCGTCCGCCAGGCGGTTGACCAGGTCGTCCAGGTGGGAGAGGACCTCGTCCGGAGCGTAGTCGAGGCTGGCCAGGGTGTGCACGGCCGTGCGCAGGCGGCCCATGGTGGCCGCGGCGTGCAGACCATGGCCGACGACGTCGCCCACGACGAGGGCGACGCGCGCTCCGGAGAGGGGAATGACGTCGAACCAGTCGCCACCGACACCGGTGGCGGGATCGGCCGGCAGATAGAGGTGCGCGACCTCGACCGCGCTGTATTCGGGCAGTTCCTGCGGCAGCAGGCTGCGCTGCAAGGTCAACGCGGCTTGCTGCTGCTGGGTGTAGCGGCGGGCGTTGTCGATGCACAGGGCGGCCCGCGCGGCGAATTCCTCGGCGAGCGTGAGGTCGTCCTCCTCGAACGGTTCGGGCCGCCTGGCCCGCCACAGGCTGAGCAGGCCGAGGAGCAGGCCGCGGGCCGTCAGCGGTACGACGATCAGCGAGTGGGCGTCCAGGTCGAGGGCGCGCCGGCTGCGCTCCGGATCCTGGAAGTACCAGCCGGGGCTGCTGCGGAGCACGGGTTCGAGGATGGGCTGCTGTTCGGCGAGGCACCTGGCGTGCGGGGTTCGCGGGTCGAAGCGGAAGACCTCTCCGGCGGGGTACATCACCTGGAGCGCCTCCGGCACGACCGAGTGGACGGCCATTCTGCGGACCCGCCCGCCCGCCTCCTCGGCGGCTTCGTCGCCTCGGGCCACCGACTCCAGCAGATCCACCGAGACGGCGTCCGCGAGGTCGGGGACGGCGACGCCGGCCAGCTCCCGGGTGGTCTGCCCGAGATCCAGCGTGGTCCCGATGCTGATGCTCGCCCGGTTGAGCAGGGCGAGCCGCTGCCTGGCCCGGTAGCGGTCGGTGACGTCCTCCACCAGTTGGGTGACTCCGAGGATCCCGCCGGAGGGGTCCTCCATCCGAAACGCCGAGACCGAGACCACCCGCTCGCGGTCGGGGTCGCTCCTCAGGCGACAGGGCTGCTCGGTGAAGATCAGGGGGGCGCCCGTCTCCAGCACCCGGCGCAGCCGCGTTTCGATGGTCTTCAGGTCCGGACCGATGAGGAAGTCGCCGATGCGCCGGCTCCGGATCTCCGCGGCGGAGAGTTGCGTGAACCGGGCCAGCGCCCGGTTGATCCGCAGGATGCTCAGGTCGGGGGCGTGGACGGACAGACCGATCGGGGAGCGCCGGAACAGACCGTCCAGGACCGACCGGTCCGTCTCCCACCGGAGGACCTCCTCCGCCGGGGCGACGACGAGGAACCACTCGCGGGCCGCGCCGGCGCGGATGACGGCGCGGGCGCGGAAGCCCAGCTCCACCCGTCGCCCGCTGCGGTGCAGGACGGGCAGGACGCCGGACCAGCCCCGGTCGCGCTCGCACGCGGCCACTGCGTTCCGCACCGTCTCACGATCACGGGGGTCAAGCAGGAACTCGGCGGCCGTGCGGCCCAGCACCTCGTCGGGCGGGTAGCCGAGGTGCTCCTGTGCCCGCTCGCTCCAGCCGACGACCCTGCCATGGGCGTCCAGTACCGCCGAGGCCGAGTTGTGCAGCGCGAACGGGTCCTCGGGCACCTCGCCCGATCCCGGCGCCGGTGCGTCCATCGCTGCCACCCTTCGATCTGCCGAACGGACCGCACAGAGGGCATTGCCGCAGCGACTGCCCAGAGTGATCGCAGACCAAGGGCTGAGCAGTCGGCCCACCTTCAGTATCGCCGCGCCGCTGCACGTCGGCAGCAGGTCGATCGGCGTGCACCCCGGGGTTCGCCGGGCCCCACCCGCCCGGACCCGGTCGAGGCGCGGATGCGACCCACCGGCACGGGGGATCCTGACGACATGAACGCCGCCCTCACGAGCCTCGTCGCCGTGTTCGCAACGCTGGCAGGGTCCACCCTGACCTTCTTGTTCCAGCGGCACATCGCCCGGCAGGCGGAACGGTTCGCCCGGGATCAACAGGTGTGGCACGAACGGATCAGCGCTTACAGCGCTTTCGCGGCGGCACTCACCGACTTCCGCCGGAGCCAGAACGACCGCTGGCACTTGGAGCGGGCCGACCCGGACAGCCCTCGGTTCATCAGTGCGCGCGAAGCGTCCTACCAGCGACGGGCGGATTCCACAGCAGCGCTCTGCCGAGTTCGCCTCATGTGCGGCGATTCCGTCTTGATCGAGTTGGCCCAGGAGGCCCTCGATGCCACGACCGAGATCCATGCGGCACGGGACGAACAGGACCGCGCGGGGCGGGGCGAGACGGCGCGTCTTGCGCTGGAGAGGTTCCTGACCAGCGCCTCACCGCAGGCCCGCTGACCGCACGGCACAGGGGGCGCGCACCATCGATCCGACCCCGGGGACAGCCACGGGCTGTCCCCGGACGGCCTGGGACTTCCTCAGGGCGAAACCCGCCGTCAGCCCTGGGGGCCGGCGGGCTTGGCGTCCTTGGACAGCGGCACCTCTCCGGTGTTGTCGACGTGGCGGGCGGCGACCCACACGGCCTGGTCGCGCAGCAAGTACCAGATGCTGTTGCCGTCGATGGTCTGCGCGTTCACCTTGCTGTGCAGACCGACCTGGGCGCCGTGGCTCAGGTTGCCGACGAGGGAGGAGTCGGTACTCGGATACCTCCGCAGGTTGACGCCGCTACTGCTGACGACCGTGCCGAACGGCTGGGCTGGACTGGGCATCATGACCTCCGAGAGAACGCCTGAGCGGCGGGACGTGGTCCGCTGTGCGCGGACGGGTTGCTTGCACGGTAGAGCCCCTGCCCGTCGGGGAGCCGGAGGCGTGCGGGGCGTCCCCACGACCGGCGGCGGAGCATCATTCCGATGGTTCCGCCCCGCGACCCGCCGCCTTCGGCCAGATCCCTCCACCGGCCACGGCGTCGGCCGCCCGCCCGCCCGACCTCCGCCGCATCGTCGATCGCTGCTTCAACGGTCCAGCAGAACAATGATGACGGTTCAATCACCATCTGTAACGGACCGCCCGGCCGCCGGGTACCGCTACGCAGCCCACGCGCACCCCGTACACGGCGTGCGACACGGCCAGATGACCGGTCCGCCGGATCGTGAACGCGGTGAGCGCGCCCGCCCTCCGGTTGCCCCGTCCATTACGGTGCGTGACGATCGAGGAGGGGGGCAGGGAGTCGGGGGCGGTCGAGAGGGGTCACGGCGATGTCGGACTTGGAAAGGCATCGCCTTCACGTTGTCGACGCCCCGGAGGTGCGCGTCGCGCACCTGGGGTGCGAGGGGGCGCCCGAAGTGCCAGCGCCCGGAGGTGAAGAGAACCGGCAGGAGGTCAACTCGGGTGGTTTGCTGCGCAGTTCCATGCGCGGTTCCGTCTGGCCGAGAGGCTCACCCGGGAGGACTCACCGGGGCTGCGTCACGCTGTCCGGGAGGACCGGCCCGAGCGGGTTCCCGACGCTCATCTCGCCGGTAGCACCGCCGCGCGGACGGGCGCGCGGACGGCAGCCGATGACGCCCGTCCGAGTGTTGGCATCGCACATGACCGGATCAACGGAGGCACCGAGATGACCACGCTCTTCTTCGACATCGGCGCGACATTGGCGGACGGCCGTCTCGAGGCGGACGGATCCTGGCTGTTGCGTCCTCGCCCCCGCGTCTCACAGGTTCTCGATGCTTTCGCAGGGGAACCCAAAGGCATCATCTCCAACCCCGGCACCGAACAGGATGCGGTCGCACAGATCACGGAAGCCCTCCATGAGGCGTTCCCCGGCCGGTTCCCGGACGACCACCTCATTCACTTCGGCCCCAAGAACAGCCGCACGATCTTCGACGACGCGGTCGCGAGCTCGGACGGCGCGGCCGACGACTGCGTCTTCGTGGGTGAGGACCACGACGAGCGCGCGTTCGCCCGCACGGCGGGCATGCGCGTGGCACCCCACCCCGTGTTCACCCGGGCCGCCATCGAGAACCGCCCGGTCTTCTGGACGAGGATCGACGTGCCGGAGGGGCGGACCCTGGGCGCACTGGAGTCGGTGGCGAACGGCACGGAGGCCGTTCCCGTACACGTCGCCTCCCCTCGGCTCGTACTCGCCATGGCGACCGCACTCGGAGTCGAGACGCTCCAACAGGAAGGGTTCTCGACCGACGTACGGGGACAGGTGGAGGACACGGCGGCGTTCCTGGTCCGGGACGACCGCTCGGTCCCGGTGCCGGAGGCTTTGGCGGGCGCCTCGGAGGGCGCCCGGAAGGCGGCGGAAGGGGCGATGCGCGCAGCGGCCGCGTTCTGCTTCGCCTCGGGCGAGCTGACCGGGTACCCGCGGCAGATCTCGTCGCTCGGGCCGGCGCCCGGCGGTGTCTACGTCGCTTCGCCCGCAGGCGTCCCGATCGAGGAAGTGCACACGCAGGGAGCCAAGCCCGGACACACCGAGCGCCTGCTGCCGGACCCGGCGCTCCTGTCACGCCCCGGTGAAACGCAGGCCGAGGAATTCGCCGCGGCCCCGTCCGCCGGGTTCGACGAGACGGGCGACGGCCTTCCCTCCCCCGAGACGCTCGCGGCCGTACGCGCGACCGTGACGCCCGAGGCGCTCCGTACCCACGTGGCACGCATCTCCGGCGTCGAACCGCTGGTCCCGGGCGAGCCACTGAAGGTCCGCAGCCGTGATGCGGCGCATGCCGACAACGGGCTCGTGGTGGACGCGCTGGTCCGGCACTTCCAGGATCTGGGGCTGGTGGTCCGACGGCACGCGTTCAGATGGCGGGGACGCCAGTTGTTCAACGTCGAGGCCGAGCACCGAGTCGAGGGGGCCGAGTCCGCCGTTCTCATCACGGGACATCTGGATTCGACGGCGCAGAGCGGCCACTTCGTCGATGCGAACGGTGATCCCCGCCCCTACGACCCCTCGGTGGACCCGGCACCCGGCGCGGACGACGACGGGTGCGGCACCGCGGCGGTCATGGCCGCGGCGGAATGTCTGCACGCGCTCGTCGCAGCGGGCAGGGCGCCGACGCGCCACGTTCGCTTCGTCCTCTTCAATGCCGAGGAGCAGGCGCTCGTCGGAAGCAAGCGTTACGCGCGCGCCGCCGCAGCGGCGGACGACCGCATCGCGGGCGTCTTCCAGATGGACATGATCGCTGGTTTGCAGGACGGCAGCCCGCCCGCGGTGGAGATCCATGCCGGCTCCTCCGTACCCGGGCCGGTCGTGGCCGCCTCCGACGGGCTCGGTGACCTGGTCGCGCGGACCGTCCCCGCCATCGCCTCCGACTTCGAGGTCCAGCAGCTCACCGGAGCCGGGGACCCCGCCTTGGGGCGGAGCGACCACGCGAGTTTCCACGAGCGGGGATGGGCGGCCATCGCCGTTTCCGAGAACCTCTTCGGCCCCGACGGCGGACCGGCGACCGGCACCCGGCAGTACCACACGCCCGGCGACACCCTCCTCGACGAGGACCACGACACGCAGTACGCCGCCACGATCGCGTGCTCGGTCACCGCGACCGCCCTGACGTTCGCGGGCCTGTAGCCGCACCCACCGCAAGAAGCCGGTGCCGCGCACCGCTGAACTGCGCGGCACCGGCTTCGGGTTTCGCGTTGCGTAGTTACGCGTTGCGTGGTTACGCGTTGCGTGGTTACGCGTCGGCCGGAAGTCGGTCCGCCTGCGCCGGAACGTGATCCAGCTCCAGCTCTCGCGGACCGCCGACGCGGTGATGACTCCCCGGAGACCGGGAGGTCGTTTCCTCGTGCCCCGTACAACCGTTCCGGCACAGTGGCGGCAACGCCCTTTCAGGAAGCTGCCAGGCGAATTCTACGGCCGCATACGGCTGACCGTTCCCGTCGATCCGGGTGGCGGAAGGAGGCCCAATTCGGTGGCCCGCACCCCAGCCTGGAAACGGGAATTGGCGCCGAGCAGCTGCATGATTTCCGCGACGTAGCGCCGGTAGGTGCGCACCGATACGGTGAGTTCGCGGGCCGCCACCTCGTCGGTGACCCCGACACGCAGGGAGCCGAGTATCTGGCGGGCGAGCACGGCCCGGTCACGGCCGCCGAAGACGATGCGCCGCCCGGCCGGCGCCGCATGGCTCCACATGCCCTCGAAGAGGGTGCGAAGGTTGTGCAGCACCTCGGGTACCCGCAGGACCGAGGCCCGGCGCCCCACCGCGGACTCGGCCACCACCAGGCCCTGGGCGCCGTCGACGATCAGCGCCTGGAGCGGGGGGACCCGGGCCACCCGGACGGCCACTGCCCGGTCCGTCCCACGTTGATTGCGTACGAACGACTCGTCGAGCAGAGCGGGTGTCGTCAGCAACCGCACCGAGACCGATCCGGCCGCCTTGTGGATCAGCTGCCGTTGCAAGACGTTCGCCCGCTCGGACAGTTCCTCGGAATTCACGATCCGGGCATACACGATGTCAATGCTGTGGTCGGCTTGGCCGATCAGTTGTTCCGCAACATCGAGCAACTCGCCGTAGCCGCCGTCGACAGCGGTGACCTGTTGTTCCTGCTGGTTGCGACCGCGGTGAATCTCCATGGCCGACTCGATGAGCGCCCGTACTTCCAGCAGGGCATGCTCCAAGTCGTCCTCTGGCTTTTGGGAAATGCTCATTGGCACTCTGGACACGTCTTACTACACCATCCCCCGATTGGTATTTACCACTGCGGTCCGCAAGCCGCGACGAACCGCCTCCGACTTGCTCCGCGATGTCTCCGCTACGCGGAGAGCAGACCCAGTTCCACCGCACGCGCGCCGGCCTGGAACCTGGAGTTCGCATCGAGTTCCCGCATGATTTCCGCTACATAGCGGCGATAGGTGCGCAGGGAAACATTGAGCTCATTGGCGGCGGTTTCGTCGGTGCTGCCCGCACCGAGCTGCTCCAGGATGTTCCGGGCCAGTTCGGTCCGCAGGCGCGGACGCATCTGCAGATGCTCGTCGAGGCCGCGACCCCGGGCCCAGACGCCGGCGAAGAGCAGTCCCAGGGCGCGTGCGGCGGCGGCGTCGTTCACGACGGTGGCCGGCGCGCCCGCATGACCCGCCGCGCGCACGAGTGCCTCAGTGCTGTCGACGACCAGGATCTCGCGCAGTTCACTTTCCGAAACCCGAACTTCCACCCGAATGTTGGACATTTGGGCATACCGGGCCAAGGAAGGGTCCGATGACTCGTCCGTGCACAGCACGCGCACTATCACACGGGGCGGGATCGTGGGGAGTAATCGCATTACGGCGTCGGCGAATTCACCGGTGCCCGTCCGCGCCACGCTCACCGAGTACCGGGCACGGCCGATGTGCTGCTCCAGGGCGTCGCCGAGCATCGCGACATCGGTACGCACCACCGCCGACGGCGCGACGGGACGCCGCCGGTGCAGGGAGACGGTGGATTCGATCAGTTCGCGGGCCTGTAACAGCGCCTGCTCCAGGTGTGCGGCATGATCACCGTCATCCGCCTCCTCCGACACCTTCTTCATTTCTTGTGGACCCCCGACCACAGCTGACACTTACGCTCCCTCGTCAATCCAGGCCGTGCGCGCTCCGGCCGACGCAGACCTGCACCAGCCGCGCCACGGTAATATTCTGCTAAAACTTGACGGGCAATGCTCTTGACGTCAACAAACGATGACTCATCAGAGCCGAACCGACAGTAGTTTGCATGATCGAGCTCAGTCAACAAAACATTGACTCGCAAAACCGTCCCACGTTCAACGATTCAGCGCCCTCCGCATAACCTCCAGCTTAAACACTCCCCTGTCAGCTAGCTGCACCACTCCCCGGAATCAAGAGTTCCCCTTATTGCTTCAACAGCTGAACGAATCAAGTGCATGTAGACCGTCATGAGGGGTGGCCGGCAGCGGTCAACCGAGCCTCAAAAACGGCTGGTTCCCACATACCGCGCCCAAGTGACGAGACGTCACACCTCGGCCGATCTCGCGCTGCCCGACAGTGCGGACCTTGCGCGCCTGCATTCCTTCAACTCGCCCAATGGGTGTCAAATTTCACCCATCACCGCGCGGCCATACGCCGAGTATTGGCCGAAAATCGCCATGGCCCGACCGCTCATATTTCGCTCGATCGGAAACCTTGTCCGAGTTGCGAAGATAGGGAGCACGGATCGCCGGACATGATTTATCCGGACGTTCCCTGGCAGATCAGTAACTCCCCCACGGGGCGGCAAGGAAGGCCTGGACCGGGTGGGTCGCGCCCGGGAACATCTCGCCGGACCGGCCGCGGAACGCCACCCTCCAGCGGTGCCGGGCGTACCGCACGAACGCCGCCGCGAACAGGTTGCCGCAGACCCAGATGACCTTGACGAGCAGATACGGCAGCGGGGCGACGGCGGCACCGTAGCCGACCACGATGCGCGCCTTCTCGGTCTCCGGGCCGACCGTGGAAGTGACGTCCGGGTGCTCCGCCACCGCCGAGCGCGCCATGGATTCGTCGACCGCAGTCGCCGTCATCTGAGGCGCCTGCTGCGCCACTTGTCTCATGCCGTCGATCGTAGGAGGACGGTGCGGTCGAAGACTTCGGGCCAGAGAATGAGGCCGCCTCCCCCATGCGGGGGAGGCCGGTGCACGGTCAGTGCAGCAGCACCGTCCGGTACGCGCGCACCGCACGCCAAGCTGACGACCCAGGTCACGGCGTTGACCGACGCGGTGCTGCGGAGCTTCATGGCGATCGGCTACGTCATAGGAGCCCAGGGGCTCATCGGCTTCGCTTCGCAGACCTTCTTCGGCACGGAGTGGGGCTGGCGCTCGTCGCCGTCGGAGTGAAGACGCGGAAGGCACCCGAGCGTCCGGAGGCCGCCTGACCGGCGGGCTTTCAGCCGGCGACTCCCCTGTCCGTCCGTCTCACCGAAGGTCGACCGATGAGGCTTCCACGTCCTGGCCGAACGGAGTGGAGAGGAACGACGTCGCCTGCGCCTCCAACGAGCTGTGCCAGGCGGTGCCGAAGCGTCACGGGTTCCGGCCGGAACCCAGATGCCGCATGATCGAACGATGCTGGTCGAACTGGTGAAGGTCGCGAAGTTTCCCCGGAGTCCCTGGCTGGCCCAGGTCCGGACCCCGTTCGGAGAGACCATGGTCCGCTGGTGCGGCGACACGACTGCGGAGCCCGGCGAGTACCACGTCGAGTGGACCGTCGACGAGGACATCGCCTGGGGCCGGAACGCGAAACCGGCCGTCGGCTTCGGAGCGGGTGTCCGGCCTGGGGGGCACTGCGTTGTCCTGCGAGGACGGCTGAACCCAACCGTGGACGGCGCCGCCGTGCTGGACTTCGATGGAGCGCAGATCCTGCTGGACCTTGCTGATCCACTTCCCGAAGGTGTGGCCGACACGTGGGTCGAGCTCTTCATCGAGCGCGAAAGGATCGCTCTCTACCCGTACGAGCTCTGACGGGAGGGCTGATCCGCCCCTGGACGCGATTGCCCGCACCCGGGCGGGCAAGGGCTACGGCTGTGACATGGGCCGCCGTCTGTCGCGACAAGGACGATTCGCCTGCTGCGTGCTGGGCACCGGCATCGAGCATCGGGCGCCGGCTCATGCGGATCTCGTCGACTGGGCGGACCGGGGCATGGATCCCCAGGGCCTGGGCGCCGCAACGCGCTGAGGCAACGGGCTGGCTTGCCGTCCCGGCGCTCGCTGACCCCCGCCGCAGTAGTGCCGGGCAGGGCCGGGCCCGGTGGCCCTCGGCCCGGGCCCCACCTCGCACTGCGCCGTTACCGTTGTCCCCTGGCTCAGGGGGTGAGGCGGTTCGGGCCGCGGAACAGGAACGCGGCCTCGCGGATGGAGTCCAGGCCGAGCATGACCATCAGGATCCGACCCAGGCCGGCGCCGAGGCCGCCGTGCGGCGGGCAGCCGAAGCGGAAGATGTTCATGTAGTCCTGCATCGGCTCGGTGTTCATGCTCTTCTCCTCCGCCTGCTTGAGCAGCACGTCGGAGCGGTGCTCGCGCTGGGCTCCGGTGGTGATCTCCAGGCCCTTCCAGAGCAGGTCGAAGCTGAGCGTCAGGTCCGGCCGGTCCGCCGGACGCATGTGGTAGAAGGGCCGGATGCTGGCCGGGTAGTGCGTGACGAACACGAACTCGTGCCCCGTGAGCTCCTTCATGTGCGCGGCGACGGCCCGCTCACCCTCCGGGTCCAGGTCCTCCTTGACGCCTTCGGGGTCCCAGCCGCCGGCCCGCAGGATCTCCTGCGCCTCGGCCATCGTGATCCTGGGGAACGGAGCCTCCGGCACCACGACCTCGATACCGAAGACCTCCCGGATCGCCTCGCCGTGGACCTCGGCGACCTTCGCGATGGCGTGGGCGAGCATCCGCTCCTCGAAGGCCATCACGTCCTCGACGTCGTCGATCCACGACAGCTCGACGTCCACGCCGGTGAACTCGGTCGCGTGGCGTGAGGTGTACGACGGCTCGGCGCGGAAGACGGGGCCGATCTCGAAGACCCGGTCGATGCCGGCGGCCACGGCCATCTGCTTGTAGAACTGGGGCGACTGCGCGAGGTAGGCCGAGCGGTCGAAGTACCCGAGCTTGAACACCTCCGCGCCGGACTCCGAGGCGGTGCCCATCAGCTTCGGCGTGTGCATCTCCGTGCAGCCGTGTCGCACGGCGTACTCGCGCAGCCCCTGCTCCAGGGTCGTCTGCGCGGCGAACACCAGCTGCGCGGTGGCCCGCTTGCGCACGTCGAGGAAGCGCCAGTCGAGACGGTGCTCGGGGCCGGTGTGCTCGTCGATCGGCAGGGGCGTCTCCGCCCTGTTCAGCACCTCGACCGTCTCGGGGACGATCTCCAGGCCGCCCAGCTTGACCTGGGGCGCCGCTACGACGCGGCCGGTGATCCGGACGGCGGACTCGGGGGTGAGCGACTCGATGACGGCTTCGAGCGGGCCGCCGCCGTCGCGCTTGTGGGTCACCTGGACCATGCCGGAGTGGTCCCGCAAGATGAGGAACTGCATCGTGCGTTGCAGCCGGAGCGCGTTCACCCAGCCGGAGACGGTGACGGTCTGGTCGAGGTGCGCGCGTAGGTCAGAAGCCAGTACGCGGCTAGTGGTGTGGATCATCGCAGCCCTCCAGGGGCGTCGTCATGATCCCTTGGAAGCGTGGGCGAGAAGGGTACTCGCGGTGCCACCACGCCTTTGCCACCGCCGGACAGCGGCGGCCTCATTCAGCCCGATGACGGGGGCGAACCGGCGGGGCATTGGGCCCGAGGGCCTTTCCTCCCCGCGCTCGGGAGGGTCTTCACCACGGGGCACGAGTCCGCCTTCACAGCTACCGGCGGCTCTCTCTCCTCGCGTGATCCGTGGCTACTCGTCTCCGTCAACGCATTGAGATGAGGATAGGGACACGGTCATGTGCAACACAACGGAAATGATCGGCACACGCTTCTCGCATCAGCTCACCGGGAGCGGAGCCGCACGCTGCTCGGCGTAGCGGGTCTGGCGTCACGGATCACGCTCGTGGATCCGTACACCGGGTCCCGCAGCGGGTGCTGACGAGCCGGTGCGCCTGTGGGCTCGACAACCGGGCCCAGCTGTGGCCCGAACGGCACCTGGTCGACCCCATCGCCCCGCAGGAGCTGCCGGACGACCGGCTGCTCATCGCCCTCGTGGAGCACCAGGAGCACCAGGCGCACCGGATGCGCATCGTCGGCGCCGAGACGTGCATGGAGATCACCGCCCCATGACGGCGGTGCCGTGCGTGCGCCCGCGGGCGGAGGTCCTCCCGGCCTCGCTCACCCCTGGCGGCCTCGCCCTGCTGCACGGTGCCTCAGGCACCGTCACGAAGGACGCGGGCGACACGGCGCATCCGCCCGCCCGGCATCCCCCGGTGGCCCTGAGACCAGCAGGTCCACCGGCCCCGGGGCGCGGGCATAGCGGTCGGGGACCTTTCCCTCGGGGCGCACGGACGGCAGGGGCCGCCGCGGCACGCGCCGTCGGCTCCCGTCCCAGGAGACCACCGCCGGCCGGACCCCGCTCGCCGCGACCGGGCCGGGCCGGGTGCCGCACGACCCGCCCGGTACCCCCGTGCGGCGCAACGCGACGGACGGCGGGTGGGGCAAGAGGCCACCCCTGACCGCCCGTCACGCAGCCGGCCGAACGCCCTGATCAGGAATCGGCGCGGAACGCCCCGTGGACGCGCAGGTCGCCGTTGATCGCTACCTTTCCGTCGTTCGTGTGCATGATCCAGTCGCCTGCGTTGCGGACCGACAGGTGCGCGCCGGCGTTCACCTTCCCCTGCAAGCGCGACTCGCCTTGAACGCGCAGCATGCCGAGGGTGGTGAGGTCTCCGGTGACGGTGACCGTGCGGTCGGCCTTCACCTCGCCCTCGGCGTCCAGGCGGCCGTGGACGATCAGTCGCGGCGGGCCGTCCTGAGTCTCCAGCACGTTGTCGACGCTCAGCCCGCCCTGGAGGGTGAGACGTTCCTTGACCTGGGCCCGGTCGGTGACCACGTCGTTCAGGTCCGCCTTGGCGGCGGCGACGGTCCCCCACTGGCGGGTCCCGGAGCCCTGGAACACGTTCATCCCGGAGGCCGGGAACTCGATCCATCCGTCGGCGGCCGTGCGGCCCTGCACCCACTTGGTGTTGATGCCGTTCACGTCAGCCAGGTCAGCGGCGACGGTCCCCCAGTCCTGCTTCCCGTCCTTGCGGACGTTCACTCCCGACTGCGGGAACTCGACCCATCCCTTGCCCGCGTCCCGGTCCCCCACCCACTGGGTGTTGATTCCGTTCACGCTGATCTTGTCGGCCGTGACGGTTCCCAAGTCACTTCCACCGCCGTGGCCGACCCTGATTCCGTCGGACGGGAACCGGATCCACCCGGCGTCGCTGTCGCGCCCCCGGACCCACGCGGCGGTCACGGTCTCGGCGTCGGCCTTGGCGGCGGAGAGGGTGCCGAGGTCGCCCGCGGCGTCGCGGATCAGGGAGCCCTGCGCGGTGAAGACGATCCGGCCCTTGTCCGTCGTGCCCTCGACCCACGGGCTGTGGATTCCGGTCGTCGCGGTGACGCTCTCGAACTCGGGGCTGCGCAGGTGGACGGTGGTGGTGAGGAAGTAACCGGGCTGCTGCCCGCCCGGTGAGGTGGCGATCAGGGTGTACGTGGCGTCGCGCTTCGGCTCCTGACCCGCCGCCGGCGACCACTGCCAGCCGGTCGTGCCCTGCGTCGGCACGACCGCCTCCGGGGGGCCGTCCGGACCCTGGATCCGGTAGGTGAGGGTGTCGGGCCCGTCCCATTGCAGGACGACGTCCTGACCTCCGGCCACCAGGGACTGCTTCGCACGGAAGTTGCGCGGAACCTTGGGCAGCTGCTTCAGCAGGCTCAAGGTGACGGGGTTCTTCTGCACCCTGGCGCCGTTCGCCGCCCTCTCCGTCACGCGCAGGAGCACCAGTCCCGCTGCGCTGGAGACGGGGAAGCCGTCCAGGACCAGTGCCATGGAGCCGGCCTCCTGGAACAGCGTGTTCGGTCGGGCGGTCACGGTGAGGACACCCGTGTTGTCGTCCCAGGCGACGATCGGCTCCTCCCCCTGCTTCGTCGCGGTGTTCCGCTCGACCCGCGCGGTGATCGTCTTCGGATTCGCCGTCAGGTCACCGTCCGCCTGGCCGCAGGGCACGCGTATCTCGATGGAGTACCAGATCACCTCGTCCATGGTCGGGTTGGAGACGACGATGTAGACCGATCCCTGGCGTTCCTCGCCCGCGACCGGCACCTGGAGCGGAGCGGGATCGGTGAGTACTTCGTAGTGCAGAGAAGCCATCGCTGAAGACCCCCTGTGTGCGCTGTCCGACGCTCGCCCCCGACGGGCGCAGCCCCTCCAGCACAACACCCGCCGGACGATCCGAGACCCTGATCCAGCCCAACCGGCGCGAAACAGACGTGTACTGGCCGAATCGGGAATCTCCTACTTTTCGATGGCGTGGCCCACGGCCGCCGTAGCGTCCGCCAGGACCCGTACCGGCCCGCTGAGGCCCGCCTCCCGTCTCTGACCCACCACGCAGAGCAGCGGCCGGGGTCGCGTGGCCGCGGCCGGTCGGAGTCCGACACGCTCCGCCCTTGACGGCCAACACCGGTGGCCATACCGTGAGGCCACGCGCGGCTAACACTGTTAGCCGTTGCGATCGGTCGCAACGCGAGAGGGCCGCAGTGAACACCGGTACAGCCGTCACCGCGCTCGGGTTCCTCACTGGACCGGGCCCGTTCCCACGTAACCCCGCAAGGCGCACCCCTGGAATCCGATGTCTCACGGTGGCCGCATCCGGCATCGCGATCGCGCGGACGGCCTGCCGTGCCTGACCGCGCGCAGCAGATCATGGCCGCCGCCCGGGAGCTGCTCGACGCCGAAGGGCCGGATGCGTTGTCGATGCGGCGCATCGCCGAGCGCGTCGGCATCCGGGCGCCTTCCTTGTACAAGCACTTTCCTGACAAGGCCGCTGTCGAGGCCGGACTCCAGGTGCAGGGGATGACCCGGTTGGCAGAGGAGCTGGAGGCGGCCGAAGCCGAGATCGGCGTCGAACCTCCCCTGCTCGTGCTCGCCCGCGCCTACCGACGGCATGCTCTCGCCAGCCCGCACCTCTACCGCATCACCCACGGACGACCGCTCGCCCGCAATGCACTCCCCGAGGGGCTCGAAGACCGCGCGGCGACGCCGCTGGCCCGCGCGGTGCACGGCGACATCGACATCGCGCGCTCGTTCTGGGCATTCGCGCACGGCATGGTCGTGCTCGAACTCGACGGCCGCTTCCCGCACGACGCGGACCTGGACGCCGCATGGCGCACCGGCTGCGAAGCGTTCGCCCGAACGATCCGGAACGGGACCGCGGAAGACACCAGATGACCGCCATGGCCGAGGGGCCCGTTCCCGGTACGCCATGCCCACCCATCCGCTTGACCGAGACCTCCACGGAGCGACCATGGATCTTGCGTACCTCCCCAGTCCTTCGACCGGGGTCCTTCACCTCGGCCCGGTCCCGTTGAGGGCGTACGCCTTCTGCATCATCCTGGGGATATTCGTCGCCGTCTGGCTCGGCAACCGGCGCTGGGTCGCGCGGGGCGGGCAGCAGGGCGTCATCGCGGACGTCACCCTCTGGGCGGTGCCGTTCGGCATCGCCGGCGGACGTCTCTACCACGTGATCACCAGCCCCGACGCGTACTTCGGCGACCACGGCGAGCCGATCCGCGCCCTGTACGTGTGGGAAGGCGGGCTCGGCATCTGGGGCGCCATCGCCCTGGGCGGTGTCGGCGCGTGGATCGGCTGCCGCCGCCACCGCATCCCCTTCCCCGCCTACGCGGACGCCGTCGCCCCCGGCATAGCCCTGGCCCAGGCGATCGGCCGCTGGGGCAACTGGTTCAACCAGGAGCTCTACGGCCGCCCCACCACGCTCCCCTGGGGCCTGGAGATCGACCGCGCGCACCGTCCGTCCACCATGCTCGACACCGCGACGTACCACCCCACCTTCCTCTACGAGTCCCTCTGGAACATCGGCGTCGCCGCACTGGTCCTCTGGGCGGCCCGCCGGTTCACGCTCGGGCACGGCAGGGCCTTCGCCCTGTACGTCGCCGCCTACACGGTCGGCCGGTTCTGGACCGAGTACCTGCGCATCGACGAGTCCCACACGTTCCTCGGCCTGCGCCTGAACGGCTGGACCTCGGTCGTGGTCTTCCTCGGCGCCATCGCCTGCCTCGTCGTATCGGCCCGCCGCCACCCGGGCATCGAGGACGTGCCGCGGCCGAAGGACGAGGTCGGCTACGAGAGGGCGGGCGAGCCGCGCCCGGGCGTCGCCGTCACGGCAGGAGGAGCGAGGAGCGACGCAGGATGACAAGTAGTCGAGACATGGATCCCATTGCCCCGGAGTCGGCTGATGAACCGTTCCTGACGGCGGAGGAGTACGAGGCGGTACGGGAGGCCGTCCGCACCGTGGCCGGGTCGAGCGGGGCTCGGCAGCCCCGGACGCCGAACTCGCTCCTCGAGCAGTGGAACGAGTTGGTGGACGAGGTGGAGGAGGGGTACGGATGGTCGGCTCCGGAGCTCGCGAACGATCTGGGATGTCGCACCGCGCTGGCCCGCCTTTGGCGTCTGCTGCCGCCGCGGGTCCGTGCCGTCCGGCAGCGTGAACTCGAAGAGATCGACCGAAGGTTCCGCTCCGCCACCGTGGACTGGCCGGGGCACGATGACCCAGAAGGACTCTGGTGGCTGCGGCGCGTGCCACGACGCCTCGACGCGGAGACCAGCGGGCGCAGCGCGCACGGCTGGCCCCTGGGGTGGGAGGTCATGGCGTTCCCGAAGCCGGAAGCAGTAGAGATCACCGACTGGGGAGCGGCGGGAGGCGGCGCATCCTGATCAGGGCCGCCACGCCGGCCGGCGCCGGTGCGTCCCGGCGCGCAGGTCGGCCGGGCCACGACCGGCCGTCCCGTCCCTCCGGCAACTCCGCATCGAGGTCTGCCGCGCCTCAGGCCTTCCCGAGCGTGGACGCATGGTCGGGAACGGCGTTCTGAAGCCCTTTGGACGGGCGCTGGTAGCCCGTCGAAGGGGGCCGGGACGGCAGGGTCAGCGAAGGCAGCGCCACGTCCTCGTACGGGAGCGTGGAGAGCAGGTGGGCGATCATGTTGAGCCTCGCGCTGCGCTTGTCGTCGCTCTCGACCACGTACCACGGGGAGTCCACCGTGTCCGTGTGGACGAGCATCTCGTCCTTGGCCCGGGAGTACGCCTCCCAGCGCGTGAGGGACTCCAGGTCCATCGGGGAGAGCTTCCACCGACGCAGCGGGTCCTCGGTGCGGCGGCGGAAGCGTTCCTCCTGCACCGCGTCGCTGACGGAGAACCAGTACTTGCGGAGCAGGATCCCGTCTTCCACGAGCATGTGCTCGAAGACCGGGCACTGGCGCAGGAAGAGCCGGTGTTGCGCTGGCGTGCAGAAGCCCATGACGTGCTCGACCCCGGCGCGGTTGTACCAACTGCGGTCGAACAGGACGATCTCGCCGGCGGCGGGCAGGTGCTCCACGTAGCGCTGGAAGTACCACTGGGTGCGCTCCCGCTCCGTGGGCTTCGGCAGCGCCGCGATGCGCGCCACGCGGGGGTTGAGGTGTTCCGCGACACGCTTGATCGTGCCTCCCTTGCCCGCTGCGTCGCGGCCCTCGAAGACGACGACGAGGCGGGCGCCTTCCACACGCACCCACTCCTGGAGTTTGATCAGCTCCGTCTGGAGCCGCAGCAGCTCGTCCTCGTACACCGCCTTCTTCAGACCCACGGCGTCTCCTCCCCTTCGTCGTCCGGCGCTGCGATCAAGTGAGTCACGGCGGGCATCCGTGCGCAACAACACCCATCGGGCCCGGGCGTGTCGATACGCTGACCGTGGATCGGGCAACCGAGCGAGCCGCCGGAGGGAAAGCGCGTGGGTGTGGGGAATCCGTTGACCCGGGTACCGCGGATGCGACTGGACGAGCTGCTGGACGAGCTCCAAGTGCGCATCGACGCGGTGCGCGGTACCCGTGACCGGGTACACAGCCTCCTGGAGGCCGTCGTGTCGGTCGGGCGGGAGCTGGACCTGGCCCAGGTGCTCCGGCGGATCGTGGAGGCCGCCGCGCTGCTCGTCGACGCCGAGTACGGCGCGCTGGGCGTGATCGGCCCCGACGGCCGCACGCTCGCCCAGTTCCTGACCGTGGGACTCACGGACCGGGAGATCGCCGGGATCGGCCCCCTGCCGGCCGGCCACGGCCTGCTCGGGGAGGTCATCCACCACCCGGAGCCCCTGCGCCTCACCGATCTCGGCGCGCACTCCTCGTCGTACGGCTTTCCGGCCCATCACCCGCCCATGCGCACGTTCCTGGGCGTACCGATCCGGGTCCGCGACGAGGTGTTCGGCAACCTTTACCTGACCGACAAGCGGGGCGGTCTCGACTTCGACACCGAGGACGAGACCGTGATCTCCACCCTTTCGGTGGCGGCGGGCGTGGCGATCGACAACGCGCGGCTCTACGAGGGCTCGCAGCGCCAGCAGCGATGGCTGAAGGCGAATGCGGAGATCACCGAGAGCCTGTTGTCCGGTAGTTCGCGCCCGGCGGTGCTCGAGCTCATCGCCCGCCGGGCACAAGAGATCACCGCGGCACGCATCGCGGACATCGCCATGCCCGTGGCCGGTATCGACGGCCTGGTCGTGGAGTTCGCGGCCGGTACGGACGCGAGCGCGCGGCGGGGCCTCGTCGTCCCCTTCGCCGGCACGCTCTCGGGAGCGGCGCACCGGGCCGGCAAGCCCGTCACGGCCGTGCTGCCCTCGGCCGACGAACGCTACCCGGCCGAGGCCCAGGCGCAGGACGGATCGGGGCCCGCCGTGGCCGTCCCGTTGGGCACCGCGGGCAGCGAGAGCCGGGGCGTCCTGCTGCTCGCGCGCGCGGCGGGAGAACCGGCTTTCGGCGACGGAGAGCTGGAGCCCCTCGTGGCCTTCGCCGGTCAGGCCGCGCTCGCCCTGGAACTGGCGGAGCGGCGCCGGGACGCCGAGCAGATAGCCCTGCTGGAGGAGCGCGACCGCATCGCCCGCGACCTGCACGACCTGGCCATCCAGCGGCTCTTCGCCACCGGCATGACCTTGCAGAGCGCCGCCCGGCTCGTCGAGCACGAAGGGGCCGCCGAACGGGTCGGCCGCGCGGTCGACGACCTGGACGAAACCATCAAGATCATCCGATCGACGATCTTCGGACTCCGCACCAAGGACCGCGAGGGCGAACCCGGTTTACGGGCGCGCGCCGCCCGGGCCGTCGGCGACGCGGCCACCACCCTCCGTCACCCGCCGCGCCTGAGCATGGAGGGCCTGCTCGACACCGACGTACCGGCGCACATAGCCGACCACGTCATGGCCGTACTGGGTGAACTCCTCAGCAACGTCGCCCGCCACGCGCAGGCCACCCGGGTCGGCGTGACCCTCAAGGCCGGCCGGGACGAGATCATGCTGGCCGTCTCGGACGACGGGAAGGGCCTGCCGGCCCAGGGACGCAGAAGCGGCTTGCGCAACCTCACCGAGCGGGCGCAGAGCCTGGGCGGGTCCTTCACGCACGAGACTCCCGATGAGGGGGGCACCAGGCTCGTCTGGCGGGCGCCCCTGCGCACCGGGAGCTGAGGACCGGGGCGCCTGCCGGGTTCAGCCCCGGGCCGCCGGCACCAGCCGCGTCGGATCCGCCTCCAGCCGAAACCCGGTGACGAGGTCGGGGTGGATCCGCAGGGCGCTGGTCATCGGGCGTGCCACCCAGGGGCGTAGCAAGTGCGCGTACCGGTCCACCTCGTCGGTGTCGACCACTGCCCTCGCGTAGCCGGTGATGACGACGCTCCAGCCGAGGTGGGTGACGGGATCGATGTCGTCCGCTTCATAGGCCACCACCACGCCGGGGGCGTCGGCGGGCGCCGCCAGGGAGGCCAACGCCCCGCCGTCGTGGATCCGGACGATGATGTCCTCGCCCTCGACGAGGTGGTTGACCGGCCGGACGGCGGGCAGCGCGTGCTGCGTGAAGACGATGCGTCCCAGGGACACCGTCGAGAGCAGCCGCAGGGCTTCGGCCCTGTCCAGCTCCCGCATGTGCCGGGCGGCGGTCATGTCACCGATCCGACCGCCGGGTCGCCGTAAGGCTTCCTGATCCATGGTGTGCACCTCACAGAACGACGAACTGCAGGTCGCGGTCGGCAGCGAGCACCCGCATGGACTTCACCACCAGGGGCGGAACGTCGCACAGCAGGAGGCACGTTCCCTCGGCACGGCAGCGGCGGTGGAGACGGATGAGGAGGTCGATGCCGGCGCTGTCGCAGAAGGAGAGGCCGCACAGGTCCAGGACGATGTTGCGGTGGCCGGATCCGGCGAGCTCGCGCAGGCGCGGAGCCACGTGCCCGACCGTGAAGAAGTCGAGCTCTCCGGCCAGGGCGATTCTCAGACCGCGGTCGTCGCGGCCCACGGTCTTCAGGTCGATCAAGGCGGTCGTCATGGTGTCCTCCGCGCTGCGTGCGGCTCCGTCGAGTCGCGCCGTTCCCCGTGCGCCCTCAGTTCATCCGGTGCGGCGTGCACCCGGGAAGGCCCGGCAGGCCCTGCGGACAGGGCCGAAGGTCCCTTCTTCCGGAGGCTTCGACCGCCCCCGCCGCACCCGGCGCCCGGCCGATGAGGGCCGATCGGCCCTGTCCGTCCGGCCGTAGGGGAGGCAGGATGCCGGTGTTCGTGCGTCAAGGACGGACCCAGGCTAAGGAGTTGCGTCATGACCGGCAGCGGTGTCCCCTCCCCCGCGACGGAGCCCATCAGCGTCTTCCTGCTCGACGACCACGAAGTCGTACGCCGGGGCGTGCACGACCTGTTGGACGCCGAGCCCGACCTGACCGTGGTCGGTGAAGCGGGCACGGCGGAACAGGCGTTGATCCGCATCCCCGCGCTGCGCCCCCGGGTCGCGATCTTGGACGTACGGCTCCAGGACGGCGACGGGGTGAGCGTGTGCCGGGAGTTGCGCTCGCGGATGCCCGAGCTGGCCTGCCTGATGCTCACGTCGTTCGACGACGAGGAGGCGCTGCTGGACGCCGTGATGGCGGGGGCCTCCGGCTACGTGCTCAAGCAGATCACCGGCACCGACCTCGTGACCGCCGTCCGGACGGTGGCCTCCGGACAGTCGATGCTCGACCCCGGGGCCACCACGCGGCTGATGGCCCGCATGCGCGGCGACGTGCCCAAGGAGGAGCAGGCCCCGGGGCTTCCCGGTTTCACGGACCGGGAGAAGGAGATCCTCCTCATGGTCAGCGAGGGTCTCACCAACCGGGAGATCGGCGGGCGGCTGTACCTCGCGGAGAAGACCGTCAAGAACATCATCTCGCGGCTCTTCATCAAGCTCGGCGTGGAGAGGCGCGTCCAGGCCGCGGTGATCGCCAGTCACGCGCTGACCCCGCCCGGCCGGCACCCGGCCCCGGCCCCGGCCGCCGAGTAGGAGCCGTCCGCGGGAGGAGCCGGGCACGCCGTACGGGCGCGTGCCCGGCTCCGCCTTCGGCCCGGTGGTCAGTGGTGCGGGACGACGGCGACCGGGCAGGCCGAGTGGTGGAGCACGGCATGGGCCACCGACCCGATCCGCACGCCCACCGCCGACTCGCGGACCCGGCGGCCCACGACGAGCAGTCGGGCGTCCGACGCTTCGGACAACAGCACGTGGCCGGCGCCACCCCGCTTCACGTGCGCGACGACCTCCACCTCGGGGAACCTCAGCCGCCACGGCTCCAGCGCCTGATCGAGCGCGGCCTGCTCGAACGGCTCCAGTCCGCCGAACTGCTCGGCGATCCACATCGAACCGGGGCTGTAGCCGTAGACCGGAGGCGGGCTCCAGGCCCGGACCGCGCGGAGCGGGACCTTGCGCGCTGCGGCCGCCTCGAAGGCGAAGCCCAGTACCTCGGCGGACTCCTGCACGCCACCTTGCTGCCCGACGACGACCTCGCCCTCGTCGCCCCCGAACACCGGCTTGCCGTCGCGGGCCCGGACGGAGACGACGGGGCACTCGGCGGAGGCGATCAGCTGCTGCCCGTAGGAGCCCAGCAGGAAGCCTGCCAGCGCGCCGTGCCCGCGGGTGCCGAGCACCAGCATCTCCGCGCCCTTGGCGGCGTGCAGCAGGGCCGGTACGGGAACGTCCGGCACCACTTCCGCGGAGAGCGAGAGCCGCGGGTGTCGGCGCGTGAGCCCGGCCTCCGTCTCCTCCAGGATCTCCTGGGCCCGGCGAGCCTCGGTGCCGCGGTCCTGGACGACCGGGACGGCGAGCGGCTGCCACAGCCAGGCGTGCACCACGTGCACGTGCATGTCGCGGCGCACGGCTTCCCGCGCGGCCCAGTCGGCAGCGGCCCGGCTCTCGGCGGAACCGTCCACTCCGACGACGAGGGTGCGCTTCACAGGTCTGTCCTCCGTACTGATGCGCTAGGCATCGGGGTCACGGGCTGGAACGGGTGGCGCCGGCCGGGGAGGACCGGGCGCCACCGGGATCCACTGTCCTCGGGCGGGACAGGTGCGGATAAGGGCCGACCGTCCCTCCCCGAGGGACGGTCCTCCCCTGCCGGCCGTACCCCGGCAGGGCGCAGGCTGTCGGCATCGGCTCAGTCGACGAACGTCCCGGACCCTCGTACGCAGGAGCGGACATGACCGCGTTGAGCGCGCATTCGATCTCGGAACTGGACGCCCACTGGCGCGCCGCCAACTACCTGGCCGTCGGCCAGATCTACCTCATGGGCAACCCCCTGCTGGCCGAACCGCTCAGGCCGGAGCACATCAAGCCGCGGCTGCTCGGCCACTGGGGCACCTCGCCCGGACTGAACCTGGTGCACACCCACCTCAACCGCGTCATCGGGGAACGCTCGCTGGAAGCCCTGTGCGTCTGGGGCCCGGGCCACGGTGGACCCGCAGTCCTCGCCAACTCCTGGCTGGAGGGCACGTACAGCGAGACCTACCCGGACGTGAGCCGCGACGCCGACGGCATAGCCAGGCTCTTCCGGCAGTTCTCCTTCCCCGGCGGGGTGCCGAGCCACGTGGCGCCGGAGACCCCCGGTTCCGTGCACGAGGGCGGGGAACTGGGGTACGCCCTCGCCCACGCCTACGGAGCCGCCTTCGACCACCCCGGCCTGCTGGTGGCCTGCGTCGTCGGCGACGGCGAGGCGGAGACCGGACCGCTCGCCGCGTCCTGGCATTCGAACAAGTTCCTCGACCCGGTCCACGACGGGGCGGTCCTGCCGATCCTGCACCTGAACGGCTACAAGATCGCCAATCCGACCGTGCTGTCCCGGATCCCCGAGGCCGAGCTCGACGCGCTGCTGCGCGGTTACGGGCACGACCCGCTGTACGTGACCGGCAGCGACCCCGCCCAGGTGCACCGCGCCATGGCCCGCGCGCTGGACCACGCCCTGGACCGCATCGCCGCGATCCAGCAGGAGGCACGGGCGACGGGCACCGACCCGGGACGGGAGTACGCGCGTTGGCCGGTGATCGTCCTGCGTACGCCCAAGGGCTGGACCGGTCCGGCATCCGTCGACGGCGACCCGGTCGAGGGCACGTGGCGGGCCCACCAGGTCCCGCTCGCCGGTGTGCGCGAGAACCCGGCACACCTGCGGCAGCTGGAGGACTGGCTGCGCTCGTACCGGCCGGAGGAGCTCTTCGACGCCGACGGCCACCCGACGCCGCAGGTCCTGGCCTACGTTCCGGAAGGCGAGCGCCGCCTCGGCGCCGTGCCGTACGCGAACGGGGGCCGCCTGCTGCGACCCCTGCCGCTGCCCGCGCTCGAGGCGCACGCCGTCCCCGTCGCGAAGCCGGGCAGCACCCTGCACGAACCGACCCGTGTCCTGGGGCGCTTCCTCACCCAGGTCATGCGGGAGACGGCCGGGCGGAGGGACTTCAGGGTCGTCGGTCCGGACGAGACCGCCTCCAACCGGCTGGACGACCTGTACGGGGCCACCGGCAAGGCCTGGCAGGGCATCACGGAGGCCACGGACCGGAACCTGTCCCGCGACGGCCGGGTCATGGAGATCCTCTCCGAGCACGTATGCCAGGGCTGGCTGGAGGGCTACCTCCTCACCGGCCGCCACGGCCTCTTCTCCACCTACGAGGCCTTCGCCCACATCGTCGACTCCATGGTCGGCCAGCACATCAAGTGGCTGAAGACCGCACGCGAACTGTCCTGGCGCGCGCCGATCGCCTCCCTCAACTACCTGCTCACCTCCCACGTCTGGCGCCAGGACAACAACGGCTTCTCGCACCAGGACCCCGGATTCGTGGATCACGTCCTCAACAAGAGCCCCGAGGTCGTACGGGTCTACCTGCCGCCGGACGCCAACACCCTCCTCGCCGTGGCCGACCACGCCCTGCGCAGCCGTGACCAGGTCAACGTGATCGTCGCCGGCAAACAGCCCTGCTACGACTGGCTGCCCATCGACGAGGCGCGCACCCACGTGACGCGCGGCGCCGGGATCTGGGAGTGGGCGGGCACCGACCACGGCTCCCGCGAACCGGACGTCGTACTCGCCTGCGCCGGCGACGTGCCCACCATGGAGGTGCTGGCCGCAGCGGCCCTGCTCCGCGAGCACCTCCCCTCGCTGGCCGTCCGCGTCGTCAACGTCGTCGACATCGCCCGGCTCATGCCCCACGAGGAACACCCCCACGGCCTGACGGACCCCGAGTACGACGCCCTCTTCACCACCGACAGGCCGGTGGTCTTCGCCTACCACGGCTACCCGTGGCTCATCCACCGCCTCGCCTACCGCCGGACCGGCCACTCCCAGCTGCACGTCCGCGGCTATAAGGAGTCCGGCACCACGACCACCCCCTTCGACATGGTCGTGCGCAACGACATGGACCGCTACCGGCTCGTCATGGACGTCATCGACCGCGTACCCGGCCTCGCGCGCCGCGCCGAAGTGCTGCGCCAGGCCATGGTCGACCAGCGCATCCGCCACCACGACTGGATCCGCGAACACGGCACCGACCTGCCGGACGTCGCGGACTGGTCCTGGCCGTACTGATCACGCGGGGCCAGGCCCGCAGGCACGCTGACATCGTCTCCGTGCAGAACCTCTACAACCTCGCGAACCGGTCCGCCGAAGGCGTGCTCACGTACGCCGAGGCCGAGAACATGGCCTTCATCCCTTGGTTCCCGATCGCCACGGGCGAACTCGCCCGCCCTGCGCCGCTCCCCGGTGGTGCTCCCGATTCCGGGTACGTCCAGTGCCGCGCATCTGGAGGAGAACGTCAACGCCGCACTGGTGCGGCTCGAGGACCAGGAGTTCGAGGCCCTCACCGCCGCCGCCGGAACTCGCGGGCCGCCCCCCGGCGAACTCCGGGCCGGTGACGCTCCGCACGGGTCGCGGATCAAGGGCCGAGCACGACCACTGCGCCTGGCGGCGGCCTGCGGCCCGCGCTGCCGGCCCGGCTCAGACGCCGGAGGGGACCTCGGCCTTCTCGTCGGACCCCGCGCCCGTCGCCTCGGCCGCCGCTAGCCTGCGGTTGCGCCGGACCGAGGAGATGAAGGACCAGCCGATCAGGACGACGCCGACGAGGCCGGTGATGACCTCGTGGATCTCGTACTGGATGGTGACGAGCAGGATCACGGCGAGGGCGCCGATGGCGTAGTGCGCGCCGTGCTCCAGGTAGACGTAGTCGTCGAGGGTGCCCTGGCGGACCAGGTAGACCGTCAGCGAACGGACGTACATCGCGCCGATGCCGAGGCCGAGCGACATCAGGACGATGTCGTTGGTGATGGCGAAGGCGGCGATGACGCCGTCGAAGGAGAAGGACGCGTCGAGGACTTCGAGGTAGAGGAACAGGAAGAACGCGGCCTTGCCGGCCATCACGACCGCCGGGACCCTCGTGCCGCTCGTCCTGGCCGCTTCCTCGGCCTCGTGCTCGCGCTCCTCCTCTTCCTCGAGCTTGTTCTCGAAGTAACCGGAGAGGCCGCCGACGACCAGGTAGGTGATCAAGCCCGCAATCCCCGCGACCAGGACGGTCTGCGCCTTGTCCGCGTGGATGCCGCCGTACTGGTGGGCGTGGGTGGCGAAGGTCATCGCAGAGACGAGCAGCACGATGAGCGCGATGCAGACGGAGAGCATGTCGATCTTGCCGAGCTTGGCGAGCGGACGCTCCAACCACGCGAGCCACTTGTAGTCGCGGTCCTCGAAGATGAAGTCAAGGAAGATCATCAGGAGGAACATGCCGCCGAAGGCGGCGATGGACGGGTGGGCGTCGGTCACCAGCTGCTGGTACTTGTCCTTGTCGTCCAGCGCGAGCTGTACCGCTTCGATCGGACCGATCTTGGCACTGACGGCGACGATGACGACGGGGAAGACGAGGCGCATGCCGAAGACCGCGATCAGGACACCGACGGTGAGGAAGATCCTCTGCCAGAAGGCGTTCATCTTCTTCAGGATCCCGGCGTTGACGACGGCGTTGTCGAAGGACACCGAGATTTCGAGGATGGACAGGATCGCCACGATCCCGAAGCCGGCCCACCCCCCGTATAACACCGCCGCGATCAGGCCGAGCGCGGTGACCGCGAACGACCAGCCGAACGTTTTCAGAAGCACTGGCTACCCCATCGTTTCGTGCGGGGATCGCCCCGCGCCGCACCTGGCTTTACGAACCATTGACCATGAAGTCTAGAGCGACACCTCGCAGTGCTGACGCGTACCGGCCAGCGGGGCGGGCCTTCCGCTCGCCACCGTGCCGGCCGACTTCGCCGAGAATCACCGCCGGCTCCGTGGACGCGTCTTCACCGAGGCCGCAGCGGGCCAACTCCTGACCGCCGGCGTGGTTCGCCCCGTGGATGCGCGAGTTGCCGACCTGGCCGAAAGTCGGCCTACGATTGTCGACGTCGTCAACCTGGCGCCTTCCAACGCTTTATCGGAGGCTTCACGCATACGCGAGGGCGAGCCATCCGCTCGACCGCCCGCACACGGTCACGCACCGCAACTTCGACGTTGCCGAGAAGACCCTCAACGGACAACTCCGAGATCGCACCGCTCTATTCAGCGGGATGACGGGAGAACCAATGTGCAATACACAAGCACAACGTCTCCCCAACTCCCCTTACGCTTCGGCGTCAAAAAGTTCGTCCCCGGTGCGCGAAGCGAGTGGCGCGCGAAGTGCCGCGGAGCCGAGGAACTCGCTTTCGATGCAGTCGGAGTCGCCGATCACCTGGGATTCCCCGCACCGTTTCCTGCAAGGGTGCTCGCAGCCGAAGCGACCGAACGGGTGCGGCTCACCCTCTCGATGAAGCGGGGTCCGGCTCCCGGCGGGCGTGATGTCGAGCGCGATCTGTCCCGTGGTCGTCGGGACGGGATCGGCGGCCGCGTGCGTCGTCATGCCCGGCCGGTCGGACGCAGTTCGCGTTCGAGGGCGGACAGGGCGAACGCGTGCGCGGAGGTGTGCTGCCAGCGGGACCGTCCGAACATCACGTCCTCGGAGATCCCGCTCAGCATGGCCACGGCCCGGATGGTGAACTCGGGAAGGTCCACGTCGGCGAACTGTCCCAGGTCCCGGCCCTCACGCACGATGGCTTCCAAGCGCTCGTCCCAGCCGTCCAGCAGCGTGGTGAGGAGTTCTCGGCCCGCCTCGTCGTGGCGCTGGGCCAGTACCTGCGTCCACAGCGCGTAGCGCTCGTCGCCCTGGTGGCGGGGCAGGTAGAAACGGACGAACAGCTCCAGCTTCTCGGCAGGGGATGCGGCCTCGTCGGCGGCCCGCCGGAACCGGGTCCCGAGGTCTGCCTCGCTCCATGCGAGGACCTCGAGCAGGAGCCGGTCCTTCTTTCCGAAGTGGTAGAGGATGTGCCCGGTGCTCATCCCGGCCCGCGCGGCGATGTCCGACATCCGAACCGCTGCGGTGCCCTTCTCGGCGATGACACTGATGGCGGCCCTCATCGCCCGCCCCCGCGCCTCGTCCCCGCTGGGCTGACGCTTCCGGTCGACCGGGGCCCCAGCGGCAGGCCGGGAAGAGACGCCGGCCCCGGAGCCGGCCTCGGCACCGGTCGGCCCGGTCTCTGACGTCGCCATGAGTTCGCTCACCTCGCTTCCAGGAGATTAGATTCCTAATCTAGACTGAAAATCTAGTCAGGGCGATGGGGAGTGCGACGGCCGTCGGTCGCCCCGATGCCCAGCGGCTCGCCCGTCCGACCCGACCACCCTGGAGACACCCTCATGACGCGTGGATTCGATGTTGTGGAGACCTGTATCGCCGACCTGCGCGCGTCGCTGGAGAAGGGCGAGACCACTGCTGTCGGCCTGCTCGACGCCTACCTCGCCCGGATCGACGCGTACGACCGGCCCGGTACGACCACCGCTCTGAACGCGATGGTCGTGATGAACCCGGACGCCCGCGCGGACGCGGAGGCCTCCGACGCGCGCCGCGCACGCGGCGAGACGCTCGGTCCGCTGGACGGCATCCCGTACACCGCGAAGGACAGCTACCTCGCGAAGGGTCTGACGGCCGCGTCCGGCTCCCCCGCGTTCGAGCACCTCGTCGCCCAACGCGACGCCTTCGCCATCGAGCGGCTGCGCGCGGGCGGGGCCGTCCTCATCGGCCTGACCAACATGCCGCCGATGGCGAACGGCGGCATGCAGCGCGGTGTGTACGGCCGCGCGGAAAGCCCGTACAGCGCCGACTGGCTCACCAGCGCCTACGGCTCCGGCTCGTCCAACGGCTCCGGCACGGCGACGGCGGCGTCCTTCGGCGCGTTCGGCCTCGGCGAGGAGACCTGGTCATCGGGCCGGGCACCCGCGTCGAACAACGCGCTGTGCGCCTACACGCCCAGCCGCGGCGTGATCTCGGTCCGCGGCAACTGGCCGCTCGTACCGACCATGGACGTCGTGGTCCCGCACACCCGCACCATGGCCGACCTCCTCGAACTGCTCGACGTCATCGTGACCGACGACCCGCACACGCGCGGGGACCTGTGGCGCGCCCAGCCGTGGGTGCCGCTGCCCTCCCCGTCGCAGGTCCGCCCCGCCTCCTACCCGGCACTCGCACCCGCCGACTCCCCGGCCGCACACGACGCGCTCGCCGGCAAGCGCGTCGGGGTACCCCGGATGTACGTCAACGCCGACCCCGGCGCCGGAACGAACCCCGACGGAGGCATCGGCGGCCAGACCGGTCAGCGCATCGACACGCGCCCCTCGGTGATCGCCCTGTGGGAAGCCGCCCGCCGCGACCTGGAGGCCGCCGGCGCCGAGGTCGTCGAGGTCGACTTCCCCGTCGTGACCAACTACGAGTCCGACCGCCCCGGAGCGCCGTCGCTGCTCACCCGCGGACTGGTCAGCCGCGAGTACCTCGCCTTCGAGATCGAAGACCTGTCCGCCTGGGCATGGGACGACTTCCTGCGCGCCAACGGCGACCCGGCGCTCCCCACCCTGGCCGAGGTCGACAGCACCCGCATCTGGCCCAAGCAGGAAGGCGAACTGCCCGACCGCTACGACGGCTTCGACGACACGATCGGCGACTACCCGCGCCTCGTGCGCGAGCGCCCGTACGCGTCCCTCACCGACATGCCGCACCTCGAGCAGGGACTGCGCGGGCTCGAGGAGACGCGCCGGGTCGACCTGGAACTGTGGATGGACGGACTGGGCCTGGACGCGGTGGTGTTCCCCGCGGTCGCCGACGTCGGGCCCGCCGACATGGACGTGTCCGTGGCCTCCGCCGACCTCGGCTGGCGCAACGGCGTCTGGGTCGCGAACGGCAACCTGGTCCCCCGCCACCTCGGCATCCCGACCGTGACCGTACCGATGGGCGCCATGGCGGACACCGGCATGCCCGTCGGGCTGACCTTCGCAGGCCGTGCCTACGACGACAACGCCCTGCTGGCCCTCGCCGCGGCCTTCGAGAAGACCGGCAGCCGGCGCACGGTGCCGCCGCGTACGCCGCAGCTGTCGGCACAGTGACCTGACGGAGCCCTACGGGCGGGGGGGCGGGTGACGACGGGGGCGGCTGCAAGGCGTCCGCCGGCCGCTGACGGTAGCGGGCCCCGGCCGCCGGTAGGGTCAGCCGATATGACCGTCGCCCGTTCCGTCGCCCTCTTCGTCGTCGCCGCCGTGTTCGAGATCGGCGGCGCATGGCTGGTCTGGCAGGGCATCCGCGAGCACAAGGGCTGGATCTGGATCGGCGCCGGCGTCATCGCACTCGGCCTCTACGGGGTGGTGGCCACCTTCCAGTCCGACGACCACTTCGGCCGCATCCTCGCCGCCTACGGCGGGATCTTCGTCGCCGGATCCATCGCTTGGGGCATGGTCGCCGACGGCTACCGTCCCGACCGCTACGACGTCATCGGCGCGTTGGTCTGCCTCGCCGGCATGGCCGTGATCATGTACGCCCCCCGCTCTCACTGACCCTCCGGATGCTGAGGACCGATCGGCCGTCCGCCGACGCCGATCCGGGCGAGGTAGATCCCCGGCAGGCCGAGTCCGGCGCGGACGCCGAGGAGCCAGCCCAGCGGGATGAGCAGCAGGTAGTCGCTGGTCACGGGGGCGAACATGACCACCGTGCCGGGATGTCCGGAAGGAAGCTGACCCCGAGCGCTCGCCGACGGCCCGGCCGACGCCGGGGCGGCGAAATGCTTGGCGCGCGGGGCCGACGGCACCGGGTAACGTCTTTGTCATATTCTTCCAGACGCCGATTCACGCGTGCGAGCGTGCCGGGCCCCCGCTGACGTCCTTCGACGTCGCCGCACCCGTCCCCCACCGATGAATCCGTAGATCACTTCACATCACCACCGGGAGCACCCGTGACCGACAGCAAGAACATCAACAATCCCGTGGGCCAGGGTGGCGGCCAGCGCAAGAGGCTGTCCCGCGCCGAACGGCAGAACAACGGTCCGCACCGCAACCTCGACCGGCAGGGTGCCGCCGACCAGAAAGCGGAGCTGGTGCGCAAGATGCGCGAGAAGGCACGCGCAGCCGAGGCCGCCGGGCAGGCGAGCGACGACGGCGCACAGAGCTGACGCACCACCGCCACAGGCGGCACCGCACGGGGCAGGGCGCGGACCGCGACGCACGGTCCGGGCCCTGCTGCCGTACCGGGAACGGCCGACCACCCGCGCCGAAGGCGGCCACCCGGGGCAGCCGCAGATTCGGCAGCCCCGTCACTGCCACCGCCCCGGTCCGCGCGAGCCGCTCAGCGCGTTCCCCGTGCCCCCCTAGGGACGGACTGTCCCGTCAGACGGTCCCGGACGGGCTCCGGCCGATCTCCTCGGCGGTCTCGAGCGGGGCGGCGGTACGCACAGAACCGCCCACGGCATCCGGCCCGCTGCGGGGCGGGTCGTCCTCGGGCACGTGGTTCCGCATGGGACCGGAGATCCACGACCGTCACTCGGTCACGTTCAGTCCCGGCAACGCCCGCCGGCGGCTGCGCGGCACGACCCCGACGCGTCACACCGACCATGACCGCGTACGGCGGGAGCGGGACGACTCCGGTCACGTGGAGGCGGTGGGTGCCCGGTTGAAGATCCGGCCGCCGAGGTCGATGCCGGCGACGGCACCGCCCGCGTCTCGGGAGAAGAAGCCGCGCTGTCCCCGTAGTCCGCCGGCAGTGACGATGAACTCGTCGCCGTCGCCGGGCAGCAGGCCCATGGCGGCCGGTTCGTGGTCCGCGGGCATCTCGAAGTCGGCCGCCTCGCGGATCTCCGGCTTGATCGCCGCTGCGATGGTCAGCGCCGCGCCGTCAAGGGCGACGGTGAGCGTCATGACGTCGTTCTCGTAGGCCCCGACGACCTCCCCGGCCCGCACCCCGTCGTACGGCAGCGGCTCCGGGTCCTCGTCCACGACGCCGAGGTAGTGCTCCAGGGCCCAGCGGACGGCGGTCCGGTTGAAGGGGATGCCGTCCGGGCCGGCATTGGCCATGGCGACGACCGCGAAGTTCCGCTCGGGCACGATCACCAGCTCGCAGAACTGGCCGTTGGCCGAACCGCCGTGCTCGATCGTCCGAACACCGTCCACCTCGCGCAGGAACCAGCAGATGCCGAAGCCGTCGCCGAGGTTGCTGCCGCGCAGCTCGACGGTCCGTTCCCGCATTCGGTGCAGCAGCTCGGCCGGCAGGAGCTGCTCGCCGTTCTCCGTTCGGCCGTCGCCGAGCTGGAAGCGCGCCCAGGCCAGGACGTCCGCTGCAGAGGAGGCGAGACCCCCTCCTGGGTTGTTGCCCCGGATGAGCCGCCACTCCTTCGCGACGGCGAGGTTGCCGTCCTCGTCAGGGTCGTGGCCCACGGCGAACCGCCGGGTCATGACGTCGGCGGTGCCGAAGAAGCTGTTCGACAGTCCCAGTGGCTCGAGCACGAGCGAGGTGACGGCCTGCTCGTACGTCAGGCCCGTGACGTGCTCCAGGACGCGTCCGAGCAGGTTGTACGCGGCCTGGCTGTACGAGGCGCGGGCACCGGGCTCGCCGATGAACTCCAGCTCGGCCATCCTCGCCACGAAGGCGGCCAGGGCGTCGTCACCGTCACCGGTGTCGACGATGATGTTCCAGCCCAGACCCGAGGTGTGGTTGAGCAGGTTCAGGACGGTGATCTCGGCCGCGGCCGGCTCGTCCGCGAGGACGAGCTCGGGAACGTACCGGCGCACCGGCGCGTCGAGTTCGACGCGGCCGTCGGCGACCAGCCGCATGAGCGCCACCGCCGTGAAGGTCTTCGTCGTGGAGCCCACTTGGAACAGCGTGTCCTCGTCGACGGGCAGCGGGTTGTCGAGGCTGGTCACGCCGTGACTCGCGAAGGTCTCGCGGCCGTCCGCCCACACGCCGACGGTGACGCCGGGGATACCGAACTGCGTGGCGGCCTGTTCGACGAACGCGTTCAGCTCGGTCCGGAACTTCTCGCCCTGCGGCTTCTGGGTGGCGTCGACGTTCATGGGGTTCTCCTGATCGGCTGTCGTCGGTCTCGATGACGTCGGTCTCGATGACGTTCTCGATGACCACGACGATGCCCGGGCCCGCTGACGGACCGCTGATCTCACGCTGACAGCGGGGCGCGCCGCCTGCCGCTCCTCAGGGGGCCAGCTCGCGCGGGTCCAGCGGAATCCGCCAGGCATTGCGACGGTGCACGGATTCCAGCTCGGCCTGGAGCGGGGACGGCGGAACGGCCAGCACGGGGCAGGTGGCGTGCGCGAGGCAGTAGCGGGCCACCGAGGGTCGGACGAGGCGGCGCAGCGCAGTGCGGGACCCCGTGCCGACCACGAGGAGGCCGTCCGGGTCGTGGGCGGTGTCCACGAGGACGGCGCCCGGGGTTCCCCGTACGGTGAGGCCCGCGAGGGGGATCCCGGGTCCCGCAGGACCGAAGGCGGTGTCGAGGACCTCGCGGAGTCTTTCGACGGCCGCAGCACGGCATGGGGCCAGGGCGGAGGGCCCGAGGCCGCCCCGGCTCCCGAGTTCGCCGCCCGGTGACTGCCAGGCCAGGACGACCCTCAGTTCCGCATCGCGCAGTCGGGCTTCTGCTGCCGCCCTGTGCAAGGCGGTCAGACTCCCCGGGCGGCCCGTGACACCGACCACGACTCTTCGCACAGCTTCCGTCCCCTCGTCCTCGTTCGCTGATTCACATGAAAGCGCTCCGCCGGGGATTCGGTGCGGCTGTTGACGGCTCTCTCACGCCGGGGTCCATGACCGTGACGGGTTCCTGACGCCGACCGACGCCGACCGACGCCGGCCGTCAGCGATCCGTATGGACTTGGCGGGTCGTCGTCAAGGTCCCGTCATGGGAGGGCGGAAGGTGTGGGACCCCGGGGATAGCTTCGATGTCGCGCCCCGGACTGCCTCCCCGCACCCGGGGCCTCCACTGCCACTCGTGGTTCCTCTGGGAGGGCCCCATGTGTTTGTTCCAGTACGAGAACGACCCCGAGCCCGAAGAACGCGTCCCGGCCGGACCCCTCTACGTGCCCGTCCGGCCGGGGATCGCGGAGGTGGTGCTCCGGATGTTCCGCACCCCGCTGGGCGACCGTACCGCCGTCGGATTCACCCGCCCCGACCTGCTGGCCGCGACGCTCGGCGCGGAGCAGCCCTGGATCCGGCTGTCCGAGTCCGCGCTCCGCGCGTTGGCTTCGCCGCTCGGCGCGTGCCCGCTGACGATCGACCCGACCTTCACCGCTCCCGCCGTCACCCCGGTGCCGGCTCGAACGGCTGACGTCGCGGTCCGCGCTCTCTGAGAGGGGAAGTCCCGATGACCACTGCCGTACTCTCCGAGGTCGCCACCGGCGCCGACGACCTGTCCATATGGCCCGCGTCCACGCAGCGGCTCCCGCAGGGCGACCTGGCCGTCGGCGGGGTGTCGCTCGCCGAGGTCGCCGAGCGGTTCGAGACCCCGGTCTACGTCCTGGACGAGGGCGATGTGCGCGGGCGCTGCCGGACGTATCAGAACGCCTTCCCCGACGCCGACGTCCACTACGCCGCGAAGGCCTTCCTCTGCCGCGCGATGGTGCGCTGGGTGGAGGAGGAAGGGCTGGGCCTGGACGTCTGCTCCGCCGGGGAGCTGGAGCTCGCCGTCACCGCGGGCTTCCCACCGGAGCGGATCGTGCTGCACGGCAACGCAAAGTCGCCCCGCGACCTGGCGGCGGCGCTGCGGCTCGGCGTGGGGCGCATCGTCATCGACGGTCCGTCCGAAATCGCCCGGATCGCGGCCGCCGTCGGCCCCGAGGGGCACCAGAAGGTCATGGTGCGGGTGGTGCCGGGCGTCTCGGCCGGCGGCCACGACAAGATCCGCACCGGTACGGACGACCAGAAGTTCGGCCTGTCCCTCACCGACGGGGGCGCGCAGCACGCCATCGCCCGGATCCTGAGCCAGCCGCAGCTCGAGCTGACCGGCCTGCACTGCCACATCGGCTCCCAGGTCACCGAAGTGAAGCCGTACCTGGTGGCCCTGCGCCGCATGGTCGGGTTGATGGCCCGCATCCGCGACACGCACGGCGTCGTCCTGCCCGAACTGGACATGGGTGGCGGCCACGGCATCGCCTACCGGCCCGGAGAACCCGCCCTCGACCTCACCGCGCTGGCGCGACGGCTGCGCGCCGAGCTGATCGAAGGATGCGCCGCCGCCCGGCTGATCGTCCCCCGCCTCCTCATCGAGCCCGGACGAGCCGTCGTCGGGCCCGCCGCAGTGGCCTTGTACCGGGTGCTCGCCGTCAAGCACACCGGGGAGAAGGTGTTCGTCGCCGTCGACGGCGGCATGAGCGACAACCCCCGCCCCGCCCTGTACGGGGTGCGCTACGCGCCCCGCCTGATCGGCCGCCGCTCGACGGCCGGAGCCCGTACGGCCACGGTCGTCGGACGGCACTGCGAAGCCGGTGACGTCCTCGCAGCCGACGTGGATCTGCCCGGCGACGTCCACCCCGGCGACCTGCTCGCCGTACCGGTGGCCGGCGCCTACCAGCTGTCCATGGCCTCCGGCTACAACCTCGTCGGCCGGCCCGCGGTCATCGCGGTCCACGAGGGCGCGGCCCGGATCCTGGTCCGGCGCGAGACGCTGGAGGACTTCCGCAGCCGGGACATCGGCAGGTAGGGCAGGCCACGTCGATGGCAGGTGGGGCCGGCCTCGTCGATCCGGCGGAGCACGCCGTGGAGCGCCGGTCTACGGCCGGTAGACGAGCTCGATCACCATCGCGGCGATGACGCCCCAGACCCCGATGCCGAGCAGCCACAGGGCGTCGAGGGCGGCGCCGGCGGCGATGACGGTCAGTCCGGCCGCCCCGAGGGCGAGTACGGTCCGGCGGATGCCGCGGTCGGGGCGCGAACGAGTGGTCACGGTAGTGAGGATCCCGCTGGACCATCGCCGTGGCGAGGGTCCAGCGGGATTCCTGTCGGCATCTTGATGCGAATGGGTCAGTCAGCCCGCGTGGATGTGGGGGCGGCGGGTGCGGTCCGGTTCGGCTTCCCGGATGACCTCGCGGGTGACGGGGGCGACCTCGCCCTGGCCGAAGAGGAAGAAGCGGAAGAAGTTGGCCATGGGGTTGCCCTCGGTCCACTCGAAGTAGATGTGCGGGCGCTGGCCGGTCTCGTCGCGTACGTGGAGCAGGAGCGCGGCCAGCGCGTTGGGGATGCTGGAGCTCTCCAGGGTCAGGACGCGGTAGCGGTCGTGCAGCACTTCGCCGCGTACGCGCATGCCCGATTCGAACTCGGACGCGTCCAGGACCGTGACCTCGACGAACATCACGTCGTCCCCGGCGGGGATGTCGTTGTCCGCGCGGATCTGTTCCTTCTTCTGCCGGTACTCCTCGCGGTCCCGGTTGTCGGGCTCGTTCGCGATGAAACGGATCGTGCGGTTGGCGGTGTCGCGGATGAACCGCTGGGCCATGTCGTCGAGCTCCACGTGCGTGACGCGCAGCTCGAAGACGCGGGCGAGGCGGGATAGAAGGGAGAGGGCCATGATGCCGGCGATGAAACAGGCGCCGATCTTCACGCCGTCGGGGCGTTCCACGATGTTGATGGCGGTCGTGTAGATGAAGACGGCGGAAATGATGCCGAAGCCGATGGTCCAGCCGCGCTCCCCCGCCCGCCGGGCGGCGATGGTCACGGCGACCGCGGCCGAGGTGATCAGCACGAGGACACCGGTGGCGTACGCGCCGCCCTGGGCGTCGACGTCGGCGTTGAAGATCCAGGTGACGAGGAACGCGACGAGGGTGAACACGATGACCATCGGTCGCAGGGCGCGGGCCCAGTGCGGGGCCATGCCGTACCGGGGCAGGTAGCGCGGCATCAGGTTCAGCAGGCCCGCCATGGCGGAGGCGCCCGCGAACCACAGGATCAGGATCGTGGAGACGTCGTAGACCGTGCCGAAGGCGGAACCGAGGTACTCGTGCGCCAGGTAGGCCAGCGCTCGGCCGTTGGCCTCGCCGCCCGGCTCGAACTGGGCGGCCGGGATCAGCAGGGTCGTGATCAGGCTGGAGCAGATCAGGAAGATGCTCATGATCACGGCCGCTGTGGTCAGCAGCTTCTTCGCACCGCGGATCCGGCCCGCGGGCTTCGCATCGGTGTCGTCCGGGTCGCCCTTCACGTGCGGCATGACCGCCACGCCCGTCTCGAACCCTGACAGGCCCAGTGCGAGCTTCGGGAACACGACGAGCGCGATGGCGATCATCATGAACGGATTTCCGTGCTCGGCGGTCAGTGCGGTCGTCCAGTCGGTGATGACCTGCGGCTGCGTGAACACGTTCCACAGCCCGACCGCCACGACGACGACGTTCAGGCTGAGATAGGTGGCCACCAGGACCACGGCGACGCCGATGGCCTCGCTGAACCCCTTCAGGAACACCCCGCCCAACAGGGCGATCAGGATCAGGGTGATCAGTACTTCGTGGCCGTGCAGGGTGCTGGTGAGGTGCGGGTTCTCGACCATGTGCGCGGTCGCGTCCGCCGCGGAGAGGGTGATCGTGATGAGGAAGTCGGTCGCCGCGAACCCGAGCAGGGTCAGGACGAACAGCTTCCCCTTCCAGAAGGTCAGCAGACGCTCCAGCATCGCGATCGAGCCCTCGCCGTGCGGGCTCTCCTCCGCGACGCGCCGGTACACGGGCAGCGCGCCGAAGAGGGTGAGCAGCACGAGCACGATGGTCGCCAGCGGCGAGAGCAGTCCGGCCGCGAGGAACGCGATGCCGGGCTGGTAGCCGAGGGTGGAGAAGTAGTCGAGACCCGTCAGGCACATGACCCGCCACCAGGGCCGACCGTGCGGCTGGGCGGCCGCCTCCTTGGCTGCGGGCGAACTGTTCTCGGCGGTCAAGCCTTCCAGCATCCACGCGCGCAGGCGTGACGTGCGGGCAGGGGTGGCCATCGTGGGTGCTCCTGTCGTACGCAAAGAATCAGCCGTCGACATCGACAGCTGAGCAAGCGTATGCAAATTGATCCTTTGTGCAGGCGAGCGAGCAAACCCTGACGTGTCCTTAACGCGAACGGGGCCATCCGTGGCCGGTCGGGCCCTTGACCGATGTCAGCCGAGGCCGGGGACGGTGGACACCACGAGATCGATGAGTTTGATGCCGACGAAGGGCAGGATCAGGCCGCCGAGGCCGTAGACGCCGAGGTTTCGGCGCAGCAGGTCGTGTGCGGAGGCGGGCTTGTAGCGGACGCCGCGCAGGGCGAGCGGGATGAGGGCGACGATGATCAGCGCATTGAAGATGATCGCCGAGGTGATGGCGGAGGTCGGGCTGCTCAGGCCCATGATGTTGAGGGCTTCGAGGCCCGGGTAGGCCGCGGTGAACATGGCCGGGATGATCGCGAAGTACTTCGCCACGTCATTCGTGATCGAGAACGTGGTGAGGGCGCCGCGTGTGATCAGCAGCTGCTTGCCGATCTCGACGATCTCGATGAGTTTGGTGGGGTTGGAGTCCAGGTCCACCATGTTCCCGGCCTCCTTGGCGGCCGAGGTGCCCGTGTTCATGGCCACGCCGACGTCGGCCTGGGCCAGGGCCGGTGCGTCGTTCGTACCGTCACCGGTCATCGCGACGAGCTTGCCGCCGGCCTGCTCCCGCTTGATCAGGGCCATCTTGTCCTCGGGAGTGGCCTCGGCGAGGTACTCGTCGACGCCCGCCTCGACGGCGATGGCGCGGGCCGTCAGCTCGTTGTCGCCGGTCACCATGACCGTACGGATCCCCATCTGCCGCAGTTCCTCGAACCGCTCCCGGATCCCCTCCTTGACCACGTCCTTGAGATGGATGATCCCGAGCACCCTCGGGCCGTCCCAGTCGTGGACCGCCACCAGCAGGGGCGTGCCCCCGGACTGCGACACCGTGGCCGACCACTGCACCGCTTGCGGCGGTGCGGTCCCACCGCGCGCCGCCACCCAGTCGCAGACCTGCGTCACCGCGCCCTTGCGGATGGCGCAACCCGCGCCGTTGTCCCAGCTCAGGTTCACACCGCTCATCCGGGTGCGGGCGCTGAACTCGGTGAACCGCGGATTGCTGAGGTCCTCCGGGGCGGCCGGCCGGAGCCCGTACTGCTGGGCGAGGGCGACGACGGACCTGCCCTCGGGCGTCTCGTCGGCGAGCGAGGACAGCTGGGCGGCGTCCGCCAGCTTGATGTGGTCGACGCCGGGCAGCGGGATGAACGCTGCCGCCTCCCGGTTCCCGCGCGTGATGGTGCCGGTCTTGTCGAGGAGGAGGGTGTTCACGTCTCCGGCCGCCTCCACGGCGCGTCCGCTCATCGCGATGACGTTCCGCTGGACGAGCCGGTCCATGCCCGCGATGCCGATCGCCGACAGGAGAGCGCCGATCGTGGTGGGGATGAGGGTGACCAGGAGGGCGACCAGGACGGTCGTGGACTGTGCGGCGTGCGCGTGGGCGGCCATCGGCTGGATGGCGACGACCACCAGGACGAAGATGACCGTGAGTGCGGCCAGCAGGATGTTCAGCGCGATCTCGTTCGGGGTCTTCTGCCGGGTGGCGCCCTCGACCAGGGCGATCATCCGGTCGATGAAGCTGTTGCCCGGACGCGAGGTGACCCGTACGACGATCGAGTCGGACAGCACGGTCGTGCCGCCGGTGACGCCGGACCGGTCGCCGCCCGATTCCCGTAGGACGGGGGCCGATTCGCCGGTGACGGCCGACTCGTCCACCATCGCGGCCCCGTCGACCACGTCACCGTCGGCCGGGACCGGCTCGCCGGCTTCGACGAGCACGAAGTCGAAGGGCTGGAGCTCGGCCGGCGTGACCACCTCGGTCTCCGCGTGGTTCAGGTTGGCCCCGTACGTCCAGTGGTTCAGCCGGACCGCGACGGTGTCGGTACGCGCCTTGCGCAGCGACTCCGCCTGAGCCCGGCCCCGGCCCTCGGCGACGGCCTCGGCGAGGTTGGCGAACAGGACCGTCAGCCAGAGCCAGACGCTGATCACCCAGGTGAAGACGGACGGGTGGATGAGCGCCGAGAGCGTGGTCAGGACGGACCCGACGGCTACGACGAACAGCACCGGTTTCTTGACCAGTTCGCGCGGATGGAGCTTGCCGACGGCCTCCCGTGCAGAGGCGGCGAGGAGCTCGGGATCCACGACCTTCACCTGGCCGGAGCGTTTCCGGGACGGTCGGTCGGTCGGAGTCCGCGGAGGTGTCCCGAGACCCGGAGGAACGTGCTGCGCGGCGGCGGGAGGCATGAAGCGACCTTCTGGATGGGTGTTGAGGTGTGGCAGCCCGGCGGCTCGTGGCCGGGCTGCGGGAGAGGACGTCGCCGCCGGGGACCGTCTCCATGGACCCCCTCGGCCGTCATGTGAGTGTTCGGGGTCCCCGGCAGCGCAACAGGCAGGAAATTACCGCCCGTTCTGCAAGGAGCACGCACGTGGGCGCAGGAATTGGCACCGTATTGACGGCGGTGGACGAGACGCGTCAAGCCGCCGTCAGAGGTGCGTCAACACACTGCATGGACACGCTTCAGCGTGCGTCGGCCGTGATGCGGAAGCGCAGCCGGCAGATCACGGCGTCGGTGTCGCGGCGGACGGCGTGGGCGACCACGGAGCCGCGCTGGTTCTGGAGCAGCCGCTGCCAGAGGTGGGCCGGTTCGGTCTCCGGGATCAGGACGGTCACCTGGGCGTCCGGGTGGGTCTGCGCCAGCTTCCGCACGTACGTCGACACGGGGCGGCCGAGCGAACGGCTTTCCGAGGAGACCTCGATCAGTTCGACACCGGGCTTCCACAACTCCCAGTCCCGCCTGAGGGCATCAGTGGTCTGACGGTCTTCCGGGGCCGGGTGGATGACGTTCACGGCGAGGACTTCATCACCGAGTGAGCGAGCGGCGGTGAGGGCCTGGCAGGTCAGACGGGACAGACCGGAGACGGGGACCACGACCACGGAGCGGGAGCGCTGCGGGGGCTGCGGGATCCGGCCGAGCTCCAGACGTTCACCGATCTCGGTGTACGCGCGGTGGACCTTCTCGAAGCCGAGGACGAGCAACGGCAGTGCGAGGACGATCAGCCAAGCCCCTTCGGTGAACTTCGTGGCGGTGACGACGACGGCCGAGACCCCGGTCAGCAGGGCGCCGAAGCCGCCCAGCGCCGCCTTGGCCTGCCAGCCGCGCGGCCGTTCCCCGTACCAGTGCCGGACCATGCCGACCTGGCAGATGGTGAAGCCGACGAAGACGCCGATCGCGAAGAGCGGGACGAGGGTGTTGGTGTCGCCGCCGGAGAAGACGAGCAGGGCCGCGGAGACGGCGGCCAGCGCCAGCACGCCGTGGCGGTGGACCTGCCGGTCGGCCTTGAGGGCGAAGAGGTGCGGCAGGTGGTTGTCGCGGGCCAGCAGGCTCATCAGGACGGGCAGACCGCCGAAGGAGGTGTTCGCGGCGAGCGCCAGCAGCACCATGGTGGCGAACTGGACCACGTAGAAGGCCGCGTTGTGTCCGAAGGAGGCGTCGGCGAGTTGGGCGAGGACGGTCACGCCCTCGACGGGCTGGAGGTGGAAGCGGCCGATGAGGATCGACAGGCCGATCAACATCACGCCCAGGAGCGCGCCGAGGGCGACCTCGGTGCGCTGGGCGCGGCGGGCGGCCGGGGCCCGGAAGGACGGCACGGCGTTGGCGACGGCCTCGACGCCCGTCAGCGCCGAGCAGCCGGCGGCGAAGGCCTTCAGCAGCAGGAGCGCACCGACGGCGGTCGCGCCCTCACCGAGGGCGGAGGCGTGCCCGGTGGCGGACGCGGTGCTGACGGGACCCTCGCGGAAGAGTCCCACGACGACCATCGCGAGGATCGATCCGACGAACACGGCGGTGGGGACGAGGAAGGCCTTGGCGGACTCCACGACCCCGCGCAGGTTCACCGCAGTGACCAGGACCAGGATGCCCAGGCAGATCCACACCCGCTCCCCGTACAGCTCCGGGAACGCCGAGGTCAGGGCGGCCACACCGGCCGTGACGGACACGGCCACGTTCAGGACGTAGTCCAGGATCAGCGAAGCGGCGGCGACCAGACTCGTACGCTTGCCCAGATGGCGTTTGGCGACGGCGTACGAGCCGCCGCCGTCCGGGAACGCGGCGATCACCTGCCGGTACGAGGCCACCAGCACCGCCAGCAGCGCGGCGATCGCAAGGGTGACGGGGAGGGTGAAGCCCATCCCGTAGGCACCGGCCGCCGCCAGCACCAACACGATCGACTCCGGCCCGTACGCCACGGACGCCATCGCGTCCAGCGAGAGCGCTGCCAGTCCCTGGAGGGCGGTCAGCCGGTGACGGTCCCCTGCCGCGGGCGTCCCGACGCCGGTATCAGGAGGTTCCTCCACGCCCGGGGCCCGTCCTGCCGTGCTCGGCTTTCCCATGTCTATGGACATCTTTCGCTGTTCCTCCGTTGGACAAAGTGAGGACAGCGTCCGAATGTCGTGGCCGGATCGCCAGTGTTCTTGGCGCTCTTCATACGGCCGCCGCTCCAGTCTTCACGTGCCCTTGATGCCTGGGCGGGGAGGTCGTACGAGGTGCGGGGCGTCGGCGGCGGACACCACTGCGGCTGCTTCCTACCGCGCGGGCGGGCTCGGCCCTGGACCCGGCGGGGCTGTCCCACCAGGCTTGACCGGGCCTTTTCCCGCGCTTTCCGTCAGGGCGGCGTTAAGAGTCCCCGTGCGCCCGTATGGACCCCGTCAAAGCGTCTTAACGCCGGGATGAAGACACGGTTATCTCGTCATCGGCCACCTGGCCGATTCATTTCTTCCCACTTCATCCAGGAGCTCACGATGGCCGATCTGGCCTTCGTCGTCACCACGGTCGCGGTCTTCGCGCTGGTGGCTCTCATCGCCCGAGGGGTGACCAAGCTGTGAACGCCGAAGACATCGTCGGTCTCCTCGTGGCCGTCTCCCTGCTCGGATACCTCGTCCTCGCCCTTGTGTACCCGGAGAGGTTCTAGCCACCGATGAGTCCCGTTCTCGCTGGTGTGCTCCAGCTCCTCGCACTGATGGCCGCGCTCGCGCTGGCCTACCGCCCCCTGGGCGACTACATGGCCCGCGTCTACTCCTCCGAGAAGCACTACAAGCCGGAGAAGTGGATCTACAAGGCCATCGGCGCCAATCCGTCGGCCGAGATGCGCTGGCCCGCCTACCTGCGCGGCGTCCTCGCCTTCTCCGCGGTCAGCGTCCTCTTCCTCTACGCCCTCCAGCGCGCCCAGGGCATCCTGCCCGGCTCGCTTGGATTCGCCGCGATCGACCCGGACCAGGCCTTCAACACCGCCGCGTCGTTCGTGGCGAACACGAACTGGCAGTCGTACTACGGCGAGCAGGCCATGGGCCACGTCGTGCAGACCGGCGGCCTGGCGGTGCAGAACTTCGTTTCCGCGGCCGTGGGCATGACCGTCGCGGTGGCCCTCGTACGGGGCTTCGCGCGCTCCCGCACCGGAGAGCTCGGCAACTTCTGGGCGGACCTGGTCCGCGGCACCGTACGCATCCTGCTGCCGATCTCGGTGATCGGCGCGATCGTCCTGGTCGCCTGCGGCGCCATCCAGAACTTCGCCGGCATCCACGAGGTCGGCCAGTTCATGGGCGGCACGCAGCAGTGGAACGGCGGCGCGGTCGCCTCCCAGGAGGTCATCAAGGAGCTGGGCACGAACGGCGGCGGCTACTTCAACGCCAACTCGGCCCACCCCTTCGAGAACCCGACCCCCTTCTCGAACCTCTTCGAGATCTTCCTGATCCTGCTCATCCCGTTCGCGATGACCCGCACCTTCGGCCGGATGGTCGGCAACCTGCGCCAGGGCTACGCGATCCTCGCCACCATGGGCGTCATCTGGGTCGGCTTCACCGCGCTGATGATGTGGACCGAGTTCGCCCACCACGGCCCGGCGCTGCAGGCCGCGGGCGGGGCGGTGGAGGGCAAGGAGACCCGCTTCGGCATCGGAGCCTCCGCGATCTTCTCCGTCGCCACCACGCTCACCTCGACCGGCGCGGTCAACTCCTTCCACTCCTCCTACACCGGTCTGGGCGGCGGCATCCAGCTGCTGGGGATGCAGCTCGGCGAGATCGCACCCGGCGGTGTGGGCTCCGGCCTCTACGGCATCCTGATCATGGCGATCATCGCGGTGTTCATCGCCGGCCTGATGGTCGGCCGGACCCCCGAGTACCTCGGCAAGAAGATCAGCACCCGCGAGATCAAGCTCGCCGCCTGCTACATCCTCATCACCCCGGCGCTCGTCCTCTGCTTCACCGCGGCCGCGATGGCCCTGCCCACCCCGGGCAACTCGATGGCCAACCCGGGCGCGCACGGCTTCTCCGAGATCCTCTACGCCTACACCTCGGGCGCCAACAACAACGGCTCCGCGTTCGCCGGTCTGAACGCCGACACCCAGTGGTTCAACAGCACCATCGGCATCGCCATGCTGCTCGGCCGCTTCCTGCCCATGGTGTTCGTCCTCGCGCTCGCCGGCTCGCTCGCCGCGCAGAAGCCCGTCCCCGAGACCGCGGGCACCCTCCGTACCGACAAGCCGCTCTACGCGGGCCTGCTCGTCGGCACGATCCTCATCATCACCGGTCTGACCTACTTCCCGGCCCTGGCGCTGGGTCCGCTCGCCGAAGGGCTCGCATCATGAGCACCGCCACACCCACCAGGGCTCCGCACCAGGACGTGCCCACCGGACACAAGCCGGGCGCCGGACGCGTGGGCGGCGGCCTCTTCGATCCGAAACAGCTGCTGAAGTCCTTCCCGGACGCCGTGCGCAAGCTCGACCCCCGCATCATGATCAAGTCCCCGGTCATGTTCGTCGTCCTGGTCGGCTCGGTCGTCACGACCGTGCTGGCCGTCGGGGACCCGACGAACTGGTTCGGCTGGGCCATCACCGCCTGGCTGTGGCTGACCACCATCTTCGCCAACCTCGCCGAGGCCGTGGCCGAGGGCCGCGGCAAGGCCCAGGCCGACACCCTGCGCAAGGCCAAGACCGACTCCGTCGCCCGCCGCCTGACCAAGGACGGCACGGGCGAGGAGCAGGTGCCGGGCACCGACCTGAGGATCGGCGACCTGGTGGTCTGCGAGGCCGGCGACACCATCCCCGGCGACGGTGACGTCGTCGAGGGCGTCGCCTCCGTCGACGAGTCCGCCATCACCGGTGAGTCCGCGCCGGTCATCCGTGAGTCCGGCGGCGACCGGTCCGCGGTGACCGGCGGTACGAAGGTGCTCTCGGACCGGATCGTCGTGAAGATCACGACGAAGCCCGGCGAGACCTTCATCGACCGCATGATCGCGCTCGTGGAAGGCGCGGCGCGGCAGAAGACGCCCAACGAGATCGCCCTCAACATCCTGCTCGCGTCCCTCACGATCGTCTTCTTGCTGGCCGTGGTCACCCTGCAGCCGTTTGCGATCTATGCGGGCGCCGAGCAGTCGATGATCGTACTGACGGCTCTGCTGGTCTGCCTGATCCCGACGACCATCGGCGCCCTGCTCTCCGCGATCGGCATCGCCGGCATGGACCGGCTCGTGCAGCGCAACGTCCTCGCGATGTCCGGCCGCGCCGTCGAGGCCGCCGGCGACGTGTCCACGCTGCTGCTCGACAAGACGGGCACCATCACCCTCGGCAACCGCCAGGCCTCGGAGTTCGTCCCCGTCAAGGGCACGACGCAGGCCGAACTGGCGGACGCCGCCCAACTGTCGTCGCTCGCGGACGAGACCCCCGAGGGCCGCTCGATCGTGGTCCTCGCGAAGGAGAAGTACGGGCTGCGCGAGCGCCACCAGGGCGAGCTCGCCCAGGCCGACTGGATCGCTTTCACCGCCCAGACCCGGATGTCGGGTGTGGACGTGGACGGCCGCAAGACGCGCAAGGGCGCGGCCGGTTCGGTCATCACCTGGGTGGAGGAGCAGGGCGGTCAGGTCTCCGACGACGCCGACCTCCTCGCCAACCGCATCTCCGAAGCTGGCGGTACGCCGCTGCTGGTCGCCGTCGAGGATGAGAAGGGCGCCCGCGTACTGGGCGTCATCCACCTCAAGGACGTGGTCAAGGAGGGCATGCGCGAGCGGTTCGACGAGCTGCGCCGCATGGGCATCAAGACCATCATGATCACCGGTGACAACCCGCTGACGGCCAAGGCGATCGCGGAGGAGGCGGGCGTCGACGACTTCCTCGCCGAGGCCACCCCCGAGGACAAGATGGCCCTGATCAAGCGGGAACAGGCCGGCGGCAAGCTCGTCGCGATGACCGGTGACGGTACGAACGACGCACCGGCCCTGGCCCAGGCCGACGTCGGCGTGGCCATGAACACGGGCACCTCGGCCGCCAAGGAGGCCGGGAACATGGTGGACCTGGACTCCAACCCCACCAAACTCATCGAGATCGTCGAGATCGGCAAGCAGCTGCTGATCACGCGCGGCGCCCTCACCACGTTCTCCATCGCCAACGACGTGGCGAAGTACTTCGCGATCATCCCGGCCATGTTCGCCGTGGTCTACCCGGGCCTCGACAAGCTCAACGTCATGGGCCTGGCCTCCCCCGAGTCGGCGATCCTATCCGCCGTCATCTTCAACGCGTTGATCATCATCGCGCTCGTACCGCTCGCCCTGAAGGGCGTGCAGTACAGGCCGACCAGCGCCGACAAGATGCTCCGCCGCAATCTGGGGCTGTACGGCGTGGGCGGTCTGATCGCCCCGTTCATCGGAATCAAGATCATCGACATGCTCATCTCCCTCATCCCCGGAATCGGCTGAGCCATGAACACCTCCGTAGGAAACACCGCTCGTCTGCTGTGGGCCGGTCTGCGCGCGCTGCTGGTCCTGACGATCGTCTGCGGCGTCCTGTACCCGCTGGCCGTCACCGGCATCGCCCAGGTCGCCTTCGGCGACAAGGCGGGCGGCTCCGAGATCAAGGACGCGGGCGGCCGGGTCGTCGGCTCGTCCCTCATCGGGCAGACCTACAACCTGCCCAAGCAGAACCCCGACGACCCGGAGGAAGCCGCCGAGCCGGACCTCAAGTGGTTCCAGCCGCGCCCCTCGGGCGGCCTCGGCTCCAACAGCGTCAACACCCAGTACGCGCTGATCCTCTCCGGCGCCACCAACAAGGCCGCCGACAACCCGGACCTGGTCAAGCTGGTCGAGGACGCCAAGGCCGCGGTCATCGCCGACAACACGACGGCCTCGTACGCGGTGAAGCCGCAGGACGTCCCGGCCGACGCCGTCACCTCCTCCGGCTCCGGCCTCGACCCGAACATCTCCCCCCAGTACGCGAAGATCCAGGTCCACCGCGTCGCCGAGCAGAACGGGCTCGAAGCCGAGCAGGTGGAGAAGCTGGTGGAGAAGCACACCGAGGGCCGCACCCTCGGCTTCATGGGCGAACCCCGCGTCAACGTCCTCGAACTGAACACCGCGCTCAAGGCACTGACCAAGAGCTGATGTTCCACATCGCACGGACCGGGAGCCGACAGGCGCGGAACGCTCGCGCCCTGTCGGCTCCTCACCGTGCCCGCGACGAAGGAAAGGCTGCACACCGATGACCCGGGTGCTGGTGGTGGAGGACGACCCTCAGCTCGTCCGCGCGCTGAAGATCAATCTCCAGGCACGCAAGTTCGACGTCGACGAGGCCTCCGACGGCGGCTCGGCCCTGCGGCTCGCGGCCGCCCGCAAGCCGGACGTCATAGTGCTGGACCTCGGCCTGCCCGACATGGACGGCATCGACGTCATCAAGGGCGTCCGCGGCTGGAGCCGGGTCCCCATCCTGGTCCTCTCCGCTCGTCACACCTCGGAGGACAAGATCCGAGCGCTGGATGCCGGCGCGGACGACTACGTGACGAAACCGTTCAGCATGGACGAGCTCCTGGCCCGGCTGCGGGCGGCCGCCCGCAGGCAGGAACCGACTGCTGACTCCCGGGCCGACAAGGTCACCGTGGTCACGACCGACGAGTTCACCGTCGACCTGGTCGCGAAGAAGGTGCACCGGGGCGAACGCACGGTACGGCTGACCCCGACCGAGTGGCACCTGCTGGAAATCCTCATCACCCACCCGGGACGGCTGATCACCCAAAGTCGGCTGCTGCTGGAGGTCTGGGGACCGACCTACGCGGAGAACACCAACTACCTGCGCGTCTACATGGCTCAACTCCGGCGCAAGCTGGAAGCGGACCCCTCACACCCGCGGTACCTGATCACCGAACCGGGCATGGGCTACCGCTTCGAACCCTGATCACCCGCCCGATCGTCAACTGAGCAGAAAGTCTGAACATGGGACGCGGCAAGCTCCGCATCTACCTCGGTGCGGCACCGGGCGTCGGCAAGACGTACGCCATGCTGTCCGAGGCGCACCGCCGGGTCGAGCGGGGCACCGACTGCGTCGTCGGCTTCGTCGAGCACCACAGCCGTCCGCGCACCGAGGTGATGCTGCACGGCCTCGAGCTCATCGAGCGGCGCGAGCTGGCATACCGCGGCTCCACGTTCACCGAGATGGACGTGGACGCGATCCTCGCCCGGCGCCCCGCCGTGGCGCTGGTGGACGAGCTCGCGCACACCAACGTTCCCGGCTCGCGCAACGCCAAGCGCTGGCAAGACGTCGAAGAGCTCCTCCAGGCCGGCATCGACGTCATCTCCACCGTGAACATCCAGCACCTCGAATCGCTGGGCGACGTCGTCGAGACCATCACCGGCGTACGGCAGCGCGAGACCGTACCCGACGAGGTCGCGCGCCGGGCGGATCAGATCGAGCTCGTCGACATGTCCCCGCAGGCCCTGCGCCGCCGCATGGCCCACGGCAACGTCTACAAGCCCGACAAGGTCGACGCGGCCCTCTCGAACTACTTCCGGCCCGGAAACCTGACCGCGCTGCGCGAGCTGGCCCTGCTGTGGGTCGCCGACCGGGTGGACGAGTACCTCCAGGAGTACCGCGGCGAGCACAACATCCGCTCCACCTGGCAGGCGCGCGAGCGGATCGTCGTCGGTCTGACCGGCGGCCCCGAGGGGCGCACGCTCATCCGCCGCGCGGCCCGGCTCGCCGAGAAGGGCGCGGGCGGCGAGGTCCTGGCCGTCTACATCGCCCGCAGCGACGGGCTCACCTCCGCCTCGCCCAAGGAACTGGCCGTCCAGCGCACCCTGGTCGAGGGCCTCGGCGGCACCTTCCACCACGTCATAGGCGACGACGTCCCCGACGCGCTGCTGGAGTTCGCCCGCGGCTGCAACGCCACGCAGATCGTGCTGGGCGTCAGCCGGCGGCGCTCCTGGCAGTCCGTCTTCAGCCCCGGCGTCAGCGCCACCGTCGCCCGCGAATCCGGGCCCGATCTCGACGTCCACATCGTCACGCACGACGAGGCCGCCAAGGGGCGCGGTCTGCCCGTGGCCCGTGGCGCGCGGCTCGGCCGTTCTCGCATCATCTGGGGCTGGGTCACCGGCATCGCCGGCCCCGCCCTGCTCACCGTGCTGCTCAGCCAACTCGTCCCCGAGCTCGGGCTCGCGAACGACATGCTGCTCTTCCTCACCTTCACGGTGGCGGCGGCACTCCTCGGCGGGCTGCTCCCCGCGCTCGCCTCGGCAGCCTTCGGGTCCCTGCTCCTGAACTACTACTTCACCCCGCCGGTCCACAAGCTCACCATCGCCGACCCCAAGAACATCGTCGCCATCGCGATCTTCGTCGGCGTGGCCGTGTCCGTGGCCTCCGTGGTCGACCTGGCCGCCCGGCGCACCCACCAGGCGGCCCGGCTGCGCGCCGAATCCGAGATCCTCTCCTTCCTCGCCGGCAGCGTCCTGCGCGGTGAGGACTCCCTCGACGCCCTCCTGGAACGGCTCCGCGAAACCTTCGCCATGCAGTCCGTCGTACTCCTGGAGCGCACGAGCGAGGTCGATCCATGGACGACGGCGGCAGCCGTCGGCACCGGCACGGTCGTCCGCCCCGAGGACGCGGACGTGGACCTGCCCATCGGCGACACCATGGCCCTCGCCCTGACCGGCCGGGTCCTGCCCGCCGAAGACCGGCGCGTGCTCGGCGCCTTCGCGGCCCAGGCAGCCGTCGTACTCGACCGTCAGCGCCTCGTCGACGAGGCGGAGAAGTCCCGTGAACTCGCCGAGGCCAACCGCATCCGTACGGCCCTGCTCGCCGCGGTCAGCCACGACCTGCGGACCCCGCTCGCCGGCATCAAGGCCTCCGTCACCTCGCTGCGCTCCGACGACGTCGAGTGGTCCGAGGAGGACAGGGCCGATCTCCTGGAGGGCATCGAGGACGGCGCCGACCGCCTCGCCGCCTTGATCGGGAACCTCCTGGACATGTCCCGCCTCAACACCGGCACCGTCGTCCCCCTGATCCGGGAGACCGACCTCGACGAGGTCGTCCCGATGGCGCTGGGCGGCGTACCGGAGGAGAGCGTGGACCTGGACATCCCCGAGACCCTGCCCATGGTCGCCGTCGACCGCGGCCTGCTGGAGCGGGCCGTCGCCAACATCGTCGAGAACGCCGTCAAGTACAGCCCCACCGGCCAACCCGTCCACGTCTCCGCCAGCGCCCTCGCCAGCCGCGTCGAGCTGCGCGTCGTCGACCGCGGACCCGGGGTTCCGGACGAGGCCAAGAACCGCATCTTCGAACCCTTCCAGCGCCACGGCGACGCTCCGCGCGGTGCCGGCGTCGGCCTCGGCCTCGCCGTCGCCCGCGGCTTCACCGAGGCCATCGGAGGCACCCTCACCGCCGAGGACACGCCCGGCGGCGGCCTCACCATGGTCATCACCCTCCCCATAGCGGGGGACGGCCCTACGGTATCGCCGGAGCTCCCGACGTCTGCGGTCACCTGACGTCGAAGCGACCGGCGCGGCCGCGCCGACAGCACGAGCGCCCTGGGTGCGGGATGACGACGGAAGCACGCGAGCCGTCCGGCCCCGGTGTCCCCACACCGGAGAGCCGAACGGCTCATGTGTTGTGCGACGGGTGACCGACACGCGGTCGCACAGGGCCGTACCCCCACGGTGGGGCCATGTGCCGCTCCGGACGGTGTTCAGGTCACCGCCCGTCAGCCGCGTGCCGCCGGTCCGTCGTCCGGCTCCGTCGCCACACCAGTCTGCGCCGGGCCGACGGCCCTGGGAGCATTCCTTGACGGGTTCCTTCCGCACGGAAGTCGATCTTTGACGCGGTCCTGATGGACGGGCATCAGGAGGCCGTCAAGGAGCCGGCCGGCGCTTGCCCCCGTGTCCCCGATGCGATGGGATTGCACCATGAACAGCGGCCCGCGCCACGACGATCGGCCACCGCATCAGGTGCAGCCGACGGCGCCCGCCGTCCGCCCGGCCTTCTGACCTCGGCCGCGCGTCCTCCGCGTACCTGCCGCCCGTCCCCGGACGGCGCTGATCAAGGCTTCGTACGCATCCTCACCTTCGCCGCATGACCTGAGCCCACGCCCCGCCCCGCGCTGGGGCGCCGGGCACGTCGGCCATGCCTTCTTCCGGGAGTTCGACATGTCTGCATCCCTGTCCGGACGTACCGTCCTCGTCACCGGCGCCACCTCCGGCATCGGCTACGAGACCGCCCGCCAGCTCGCCGAGCGGGGCGCCACCGTCCTCCTCCACGGCCGCACGCCCGAGGAGGCCCGGGCCGCCGCCGACCGGCTCGTTGCCACCGCCGGTGCGGACGGCGCCCGTCTGCGGCCGCTCGCCGCCGACTTCGTGCGCCTGGAGGAGGTGGAGGACCTCGCCCACGCCGTCGTACGGGAGCACCCGCGCCTGGACACACTGGTCAACAACGCGGCCATCGCGGCCCCGGAGCGCCACACGCTCACCGCCGACGGCAACGAGATCTCGTTCCAGGTCAACTTCCTGGCCCACTACCTCCTCACCAACCTCTTGGAGCCCGCCCTGACCAGCGACCCGGGCGGGCGCGTCGTCAACGTCTCCTCCGCGCTCCACCGCTCCGGCGCCATCCAGTGGAACGACCCGCAGCGCGTGCGGCGCTACTCCCGCCTCGCCGCCTACGCCCAGTCCCAGCTCGCGCTGACCGTCTTCGCCGCCGACCCGCGCGTCACCGCCGTCTCCGTCGACCCCGGTGTGTGCGAGACCGGTCTCCTGCCGGTGTACGGCCACGAGGGCGCCCCCGCTGCCGAGGGCGCCCAGCACGTCGTGAGGCTCTGCGACCCGGCCACGGAGATCGTCAACGGCGCCTACTACGACCGCTCCGACCGCGTCGCCCCGGCCGCCGCCGCTACCGAGGACCGCACCGTCAAGCGCCTCACCAAGCTCGCCGACCTGCTCGTCGGCCACACCGCCTGAAGGCCCTGTGGCGTGAGCACGCCCTGCTCCGATACCGGCAGCACCCGTCCGGGTCGTGCCGGTATCAGAGCTGCGTCAAGGACCGTCCGACCGTCTTGAGCCCCGTCCCGCAAGGCAGTTGGATGACGGGGGTGAACAGCGGCCCGCGCCACGACGACCGGCCACCGCATACGGTGCGCCCGGCCCCGCGCGCTGCTCACCCGCCGGTGCGCTGAGGCAGCGTTCCCGATCCGCGGCCGCCCGCCCCCGCCCGTAAGCGGGCGGCCGCTTCCACCCGGTGCCGGCCCCGCCCCGCCACGCCGGGGCCGGCACCGGGCCTCACCTGCGGACCCGTCCGGGAGCACGCCGCTCCCCTGTGCAACGGCCCACGCACCACTGGGGAGAGTTGATGATCGACATCGCACCGCAGCAACTGCCCGTTCTGATCCGCTGGTTCCCCAGCGGCTCGCCCGGTCTCGGGGCACTCGCCGAGCACGTACTGACCACGGGCACCGGCCGCTGGTGGGCCGACCACCCCGACCGGCCCCGCGTCCTCGCCGTCACCTGCGCGGACCACGTGCTGATGCGCGGTGACCCCAGCGCGCTCGCTCCGGACGCCCTGGCCCGGTTCGCGAACCGGTACGTCGAGGCGCCGGCACGGTTCTGGCCCGCCCTCGGCGCCGCCTTCGAACGCGTCGTCCCCCGGGAACGGATGCTGTACGTCCACCAGCCCCAGGCTCCGGTGTCCCTCCCCCGTACGCCGCGCGGCGTGACCGTGCGGCGGCTGACGCCCGAGGACGTTCCGGCGCTGGCCGATCTGCATTCCGAGAACGCCTGGATTCACGCCAGTTGGGGTGGACCCGCAGGGCTCGCCGCCTCCGGTCACGCCTGGGCCGCCTTCGCCAAGGGGCGGATCCTCTCCGTCGCCTGCACCTACTTCCTCGGCAGCGCCTACGAGGACATCGGGGTCGTCACCGTGCCCGATCACCGCCGCGGGAGCCCCGCACTGGCCTGCGTCGCCGGGCTGACGGCCGACGTACGGGCACGCGGACGCGCGGCGAGCTGGTGCTGCTCGCGCGACGACCGGCCCAGCAGGCTCCTCGCCTGGACGGCCGGCTTCCGGCTGACCCGCGAATACCTTCACCACGCCACCGGCCGGGCCCTGGCGAGCAGGGCCCGGGCGAACCCGGCCCGCGTGTGAGACGGGCGTCGCCGACGGCTCAGTGGGTGCGCTGCGCGCTCAGGGCGTTCAGCAGGGCGGCCCCGCGTTCGGCGTCGTCCACGCTCACCGCGAACTCGTGCCCCCGCCGGGGGTGGATCACCAGGCACTCGCCGCTGCGGAGCATGACCGTCGTGCCCAACCCACTCAGCCGGTACCCCCAGCCCCCCACCTGGCCGGGGGTACGGCTTTCGGCACGTGCCGATTCGATGTCCTG